>NZ_JBIAIE010000025.1:0-109344 GCF_042871185.1 Streptomyces sp. NPDC006012 | reverse complement strand
GAAACCGACGACCCCTCCGCAGCCAGAATCAGGGCCCTGTACACCTCACAGAACGGCGCTCCCCCTCTGGTCCAACACGGCCAACTACCGAAAAAGCGTAGGAAAGGCTCACCCGAGGACGAACGGCAGGCTCGGCAGCGGATGTACAACCTCCTCAAGCCTGAATACCGGGCGAGTCCCGCGGAGGAGAAGGTACTGAGGGATGCAGGGATTCCGCTGCTGCCACGCGTAGACGGCGGTTACCACATCGACCCGCAGGTGGAGCGGGAGGCTGATGAAGACTCTGCACAGGCCGGAGCCGAACGCGCCTTCGACATCGCGAAGTTGTACGGCCTGGCACCAGGATTCCCTGCCCTGGTCGAGCACGGCATTCTGCCGGAGCTCCGCAAGAAAGGCGTGCCCAAGTGGGAACAGAAGATCCGGCTGCGACTGCAGGACCTCCTCAAACCTGATAAACGGGCGAGTCCCGCGGAGGAGAAGGTACTGAGGGATGCAGGGATTCCGCTGCTGCCACGCAAGGGCGGCGGTTACCACGTCGACCCGAAGAGGGTGAAGCGGGAAGGCAATCGAAAAAAGGCGGCAATTTCTGGCGTGTCAGCTCTGCCGCCCTCACAGCAACCCCCGGTACCCGCCCCTGCCTGCTCACCGCCCACGACAGCGGCACACACCTGGCCGGCACACCCCGCCATCCATACCGACGCGCAGGTATGGGACTGGCAGAACCAGAACTGGTATCCGGAACAGTCGGTATCGATGCCGACAGGAGCAATGCCGGTTTCCGGCTTCGAGCCGGCGGAAACCCTGCCCGTACTCCCGCAGGGGATGCCGCTCCACCTCTCCTTCCAGCAGCCTGTGAGCGAGTACCCGGTCACAGGCGACTGGAACACGGTGTACTACAACGGCGAGCCCGGCCCGTCGCATGTCGGCAGCAGCCTGCCAACCGGCACCATGCCGTCATGGACCGACGGCCATACCTACCCCGTCCCGGCAGGCCCCGGCGCCGCCGCCATGCAGTACCAGCCATTCCCGCCCGGCTGGACAGCACCTCCTCAGCCGACCACCACATACCCGGATCCCGCACACCGGCCGCCGCCGCGCCCGGCCCGGCACCACCAACCCAAGAAGAAGAAACACTAGAAGCCCGGCAGACCACGCCTGCCCGCCAAGGAGCACCGTCAGGGGTGCCCCGTGTCCGAGCGCAGCCGGGAACCCGCGGGAGTGCCGTACGCCTCGACCGCACGGACGCCCACCTGCCGAGGGCACCGGCCTCGCGCTCGCGGCAGCGGTCCGCCGGCTCGTCCACCACGCCCGCAGGCCCACGTGACACATACCCCCGCGCCGGCTCAGGCCCGACCGGCCCGGTCCCGGGCGAGCGCCGGTATCAGACGCAGCGCGTTGTCCCGGTTGATGCCTCGGAGCTGGTGGCCGGTGATGGCCGGGTCGTTGTCCAGGGCCGGTGCCGCGACGTCGGAGACGACGTGGGCGGAGGTGGGCGGCCAGTCGGTGCCGTAGAGGATCCGGCCGGGGTCGACCGTGGCCATGAGGGTGGGGGTCGAGCACGGGGACATGGGGCCCGCGGTGTCGTAGTAGAAGCGGTGCAGGTAGTCGCGTATCCGGGACGGTTCGATCTCGGGCGTGAGATGGTCGCTGAGGAGCTCCAGGCGGGTGGCCATGTAGGGGAGGAAGCCGCCGCCGTGCGGCAGCACGAAGGTGAGGTCGGGGTAGCGGTCCAGGGTGCCGTTGAGGATGAGGTTGATCGCCGCGCGGGTCGTGTCCATGAGGAAGTCACACATGAACGGCGGCAGGCCCGGCACGCCCGCCCCGTCGGCGCTGCCCGAGGGTACGTCCATCGGGTGCGTGCTGATGACCGCGCCGCGGTCGTTCAGCTCGCCGAGGAGGCGGTCGTGGGAGGGGTCGCCGAGATAGACACCGCCCGCGCTGGTGCGGGTGCTCACCCCGACGGCGCCGAGGTCGTCGAGACCGTACTTCAGCGACCAGCTCGACAGATCCAGGTCGTCGAGGAAGACCGGCGTGAAGAAGGTGAAGCGGGTGGGGTGGCTCGCGGTGACTTCCGCCGCCGCGTCCAGCGCGACCCGTGCGCTCTCCTCGCGTTTGCCGCGCTCCTGGATGCGGCCGAGCATGGCCACGGTCATGACGGTGGTGCGGATCCCCGTACGGTCCATGAGGGCGAGCGCGGAGTCGAGGTCCCAGCGCGTCCACCAGGGCAGCCGCTCACGCCGGACCAGGCCCTGCGTCTCGGCCCAGTCGAGCCAGGCGGGCGCGGTGAAGTGGTGGTGGACGTCCACGCGGGAGGTACGGGCGTCGTCGTCGGCCGGAGCAGTTGATATCACAGCGGGTTCTTCCTTCGTTCCGAAGCGGGGTTCAAGGGGAGGCGCTCAGAGGCGCCCGTCGGATGTCGTCGCCAGTGGCTCCTGCGTCGCGGTCGTCCGACGCGGCTCAGCCGTGGCGTTCGGTGCCGTCTCGCGGCGCAGCACCGTCATCAGCGTGTCCGTGAGAGCCCGTTCCGGGTCCGGTACGAGCCTGGGCGACCGCCAGGCCACGAAGCCGTCGGGGCGGACCAGGACGGCACCGGACTCCGCCGTGCCGTGCAGCGCGGCCCAGGCGGCCCCGTCCTGGGGGACCAGGTCCTGCCCCGCGCCGACGACGTAGCCCTCCACCGGAATGCCCAGGCGTGCGGTGACGCCGCGGGCCGCGGTGCGCCATGCCTCGCCTTCTGAACCGGTGAGGACGACGAAGGACCGTTCGCAGAGGTCCAGGGTGGAGATCCGGCGGCCGTCCCGGGTGGTCACCCACAGGTGGGGGGCCCGGCTCCCGGGAGCGCCGCCCAGCTCGAACTCGGCGGGCACGATCGCGGCGTCCGGGTCGGCGCCGACGACGGCGCCCGACGGGTAGCGGTAGCACAGGGCCACCGTCAGCGCGTCGGCCGGATCGTCCTTGCGCTTCTGGGGGGTGTAGCCCGGGTGTTCTTCCTCGCCCGCCTGGAACAGGGCGCGGGCGGTGGTCGCGAGCGCGACCGGCCGGCGTTCCGTCTGATACGTGTCGAGCAGCCCCGCTCCGGCCCAGCCGCGCAGGACGGCCGCGAGCTTCCAGGCGAGGTTGTGGGCGTCCTGGATACCGGTGTTGGAGCCGAAGGCCCCGGTGGGGGGCATCTCATGCGCCGAGTCACCGGCCAGGAAGACCCGGCTCTCGCCGTAGCTGTCGGCCACCCGGTCCGCCGCGTGCCAGGGCGCCTTGCCGGTGACCTCGACGTCGAGGTCGGGGACGCCCGCCGCGGCGCGGATGTGGGCGACGATGCGCTCGTCGGTGAAGTCGTCCAGCGTCTCGCCGCGTTCCGGGGCCCAGGGGGCGTGGAAGACCCACCGCTCACGGTTGTCCACCGGCAGCAGGGCGCCCTCGCCGGCCGGGTCGGTGACGTAGCAGACGACGAAGTGCCGGTCGCCGACGACGTCCTGCAGCTTCTTGCTGCGGAACGTGATGCTCACGTTGTGGAACAGCGGGCCCGGTCCCGTCTGGGTGATGCCGAGCCGCTCGCGCACCGGGCTGCGCGGCCCGTCGGCGGCCACCAGGTACTGGGCGTGCACGATGCGCGTCTCGCCGCTGTCCCGGTCCCGTACCTCCGCGTGCACCCCTTCGGCGTCCTGGGTGAAGGAGACCAGTTCGGTGTGGAAGCGGATGTCGCCGCCGAGGGAGCGGGCGTGGCGCAGCAGGACCGGCTCAAGATCGTTCTGACTGCACAGGCACCAGCCGGCCGAGGTGATCTGCGACAGGGACGGCCCCGTGTCGATCGCCTTGACGATCCACCGGCGGTCACCGCCGGAGAGCGTGCTCACCTGGAGAACGCCGTCGTTGCCCCCCAGGGCGCCCGCCGCGGCGCGGATGTCCTGCTCGACGCCCGCGGTCCTGAACAGCTCCATGGTGCGCAGGTTGTTCCCACGGCCGCGCGGGTGGGTGGACGTCGCGGCATGACGCTCGACGAGAAGGTGCTCCACGCCGAGGCGACCGAGAAACACTGACGTGGACAGGCCCACCAAGGAGCCGCCCACCACCAGAACCGGTACGGATTCCACGGCTCGTCTGCTCATCGACTGATCCCCAATCGTCTGTCGCCATCGTCTGTAGTCCGATGTAGTCCGAAGCCGAACGCCCCGGGACCGCAGGAACGGGCGGTTCGGGGTGTCCAACCGGCATCAACTCTTCGCCCGCTCCACGGGCCCCGCACCTTCTGTTCCGCCGATCGCGACGCCGCTCTCCCGCGCCGCCCCGGACGGCCTAAGGACGTTTGCTGGCGGGCACCCGCCGGGAACCGTCGAGGCCATGACGCGAACCCCCCTGCAGACCGAACCCGGATCCGCGGACCCCGCGGCCGCCGCCTCCCGGTGCACCCCCGACTTCCGCGCCAACCCGCACCCCGTGTACGCGGAGTTGAGGGAGACCGCCCCGGTGTGCCCGCTCCAGCCGCCGCACGGCGTGCAGACCTACCTGATCACCCGTTACGACGACGCGCGCGCCGCGCTGGCCGACCCGCGGCTGAGCAAGGACATGTACGGCGCCCTCGACGCGTACCAGCGCATCTTCGGCGACTCCTCCATCGCGCTCGACGACAACATGCTGTTCTCCGACCCGCCCAAGCACACCCGGCTCCGGCGGATCGTGCAGGGCGCCTTCACACCGCGCCGGGTGGAGTCGCTGCGCCCCCGCATCCAGCAGGTCACCGAGGAACTGCTGGAGCGCTGCCCGACCGACGCGTCCGTCGACCTGCTCCCCAACTTCGCGTTCCCGCTGCCGCTCCAGGTCATCTGCGAACTCCTCGGCGTGCCGGAGAACGAGCGCGAACGCGCCCACCAGTGGGCGGTGACCGTGGCCAAGACCGGATTCGGCCCGGAGGCGAAGAAGGCGCTGGAGGAGGCCGAGGGGAAGCTGCGCGACCTCCTGGTCGACCTCGTGGCGCGCAAGCGCAGCACGCCCGGCGACGACCTGATGAGCGCGCTCATCGCGGCCCAGGACCAGGACGGCGCGCTGACGGACCACGAGCTGGTCTCGACGGCGTGGGTGCTGTTCTTCGCCGGCCACAAGACCACCGCGTACCTCATCGGCAATGCCGTGTACCACCTGCTCTCGAAGCCGGACCAGCGCCAGGCGGCCCTCGCGAGCCCCGAGTCCCTGAAGCCGGCCATCGAGGAACTGCTGCGGTACGAGGGATCGGTGGAGAGCTCCACTTTCCGCCACGCCACCGAGGACATCCCGATGCGCGGTGTGATGATCCCCAAGGGCGCCCTCGTCCAGATCGCCCTCACGTCCACGGGCCGCGACCCCGAGGCGTACGCCGAACCCGACCGGCTCGACGTCACGCGGACCGGAGCCCAGCCCCACCTGGCGTTCGGACACGGACCCCACTACTGCGTCGGAGCGCCGCTGGCCCGCCTGGAGATGCACATCGCGCTCACCACGCTGTTCCGCCGGTACCCCGAGATCACGCTGGCCGTGCCCCCGCACGAGGCACGCTGGCTGACCGTGCCCTTCCCGGCGTTCCGCGGACTCGCGGAGCTGCCCGTGGTGCTCGATCCGCAGCGGATCGCCGGCTGAACACATCGCTGAATCCGCGCTGGGCGCGGCTCCGGGCGCATCCGTGCACTACGGGCGTTTCTGCTTTTCGGATCGGTGTTGCTGGGCCGGTCCTGACCGCGGAGAAGCCGTCTTCTTCGGCGTGCCGGTCCGGGAGGTGGATGGAGGTTCGAGTTCCCGTAAATAATCTTCGTGAATAATCTTCGGTCCCGACAGGAGAAACCGCCCCTCACCAACTCGTGGACCCTTTACGGGACGGCTTCAGGAATGTCACAACGCGACGGCATTCCTCAACCCCGCCTCCGGAAGCACCTGCGTAGCGGGCTGAACACTCAGGGCGCGTCCACCTGGGATCCGGATCCATGACAGGTCGGACCCGCCACAGCCCGCGGAAACACCCCAAGGGGCCCGCCAGGGGTGCGGGCCCCTTCTCGTAAGCCCACACGACGGAACGAAGACGGAACACAGACCAAACCATTTCAACGGCCGGCTGTGCCAGGAGCAGGCGTCCGGACCCCGCTCGACCGCCTCCCCCACCCGGTCGAGGGCTGTAAATCGTCCCGCATGAGCCGCTGAAGCGTCTCCATCGTCTGGAAAAACGGAACCACGACCTGCCGGTACTCGGGGGTCTCCAAGGCCACCTCTTCCGAGGCAAGCACGTCGCGGAGCAACCGCAGTTGCTCGTACAGCGGCAGCGCGACCCGGTAGACGTGATCAGGAGCGACCAGTCCCAGCTCCCTGAGCACGGACTTGGCCTCGGAGTGCTGCGGGTCGTTGTGAAAGGCGTCATGAACCGCGTGACGTCGCGCTTCTCCGGCTGCTCCCCGCGCGGACGCCATCACCATACGGCTGTGCGCCTGGGCCAATGCCGTCAGAAAACGCACGTATACGAGCCGCTTCGCATCGGCCCACCGCTGCTCCCTCTCCCGCCGCGAGCGGAGGGAATCGGTGATGACCGTCGCCCCGATCCCGAACAGCGCACCTACTGCGGCAACTGAGAGAGTCCCCCACTCCATGCCTGCAGGGTACGAACTACGTCGCACCGGATCCAGACGGCCTCAGAACCCGAAGATCCCGCACCTGCGAGGGCGGCCCTTCTCGTCGCGCCGAAGTCACGGGCCGCAGGACCCGCAGCCTCGCTGCGCCGATTCGTCCAGGCCGCGGATGCCGGTGAGCGCGGCTGCCGCCCGGACCTGCCGCCGATGCCTCCGCGATCCATGATCGCCGGGGTAATGACGCTGGTCACACGTGGAGCCCCCTGTCGGATTCGAACCGACGACCTTCGCTTTACAAGAGCGGCGCTCTGACCAGCTGAGCTAAGGAGGCGTACGCATGCGCGCCAGAGCAGTGTACCCACCTTCCTGAGGCGCCCTGTCGAAAATTTCCGCGAAGTTCACAGTCCCGCAGGTACTGACAGATCAGGGAAACGCCAGGTACCGTCCTGACTCAGTTCACTCCGGTGGACTACACCATCCACCTTCCTACTCGGATCGTCCGGCACGTTCCTGCCGGTAGAAGGGGGCCTACGCGCCATGGCCACTGTCACGTTCGACAAAGCGACCCGGATCTACCCGGGGTCCGAGAAGCCCGCCGTCGACTCGCTGGAGATCGCGATCGAGGACGGCGAATTCCTCGTTCTGGTCGGTCCGTCCGGCTGCGGCAAGTCCACCTCCCTGCGCATGCTCGCCGGCCTGGAGGACGTCAACGGCGGCGCCATCCGCATCGGTGACCGCGACGTCACCCACCTGCCGCCGAAGGACCGGGACATCGCCATGGTGTTCCAGAACTACGCGCTCTACCCGCACATGACGGTCGCCGACAACATGGGCTTCGCGCTCAAGATCGCCGGCGTCAACAAGGCGGAGATCCGCAAGAAGGTCGAAGAGGCTGCGAAGATCCTCGACCTCACCGAGTACCTGGACCGCAAGCCGAAGGCGCTCTCCGGCGGTCAGCGCCAGCGTGTCGCCATGGGCCGTGCCATCGTGCGTGAGCCCCAGGTGTTCCTCATGGACGAGCCGCTGTCGAACCTCGACGCCAAGCTCCGCGTCTCCACCCGTACGCAGATCGCGTCCCTCCAGCGCCGTCTGGGCATCACCACCGTCTACGTCACCCACGACCAGGTCGAGGCCATGACGATGGGCGACCGCGTGGCCGTGCTCAAGGACGGTCTGCTCCAGCAGGTCGACTCGCCGCGGAACATGTACGACCGCCCGGCCAACCTGTTCGTCGCGGGCTTCATCGGCTCCCCCGCCATGAACCTGGTCGAGGTGCCGATCACCGACGGCGGCGTGAAGTTCGGCAACAGCGTGGTCCCGGTCAACCGCGAGGCGCTGAAGGCCGCTGCCGACAAGGGTGACAAGACGGTCACGGTCGGCGTCCGCCCCGAGCACTTCGACGTCGTCGAGCACAACGGTGGCGCCAGCGCGTCCCTGGCCAAGGACAGCGCGGACGCCCCGGCGGGCCTCGCGGTCTCGGTGAACGTGGTCGAGGAGACCGGCGCCGACGGCTACATCTACGGCACCGTCGAGGTCGGCAGCGACCGCAGGGACCTCGTCGTGCGCGTCAACAGCCGCTCCGTCCCGGAGAAGGGCTCGACGGTGCACGTCGTGCCGCGGCCGGGCGAGACCCACGTGTTCTCGACCTCCACCGGTGAGCGTCTCTCCGACTGACGGCAGCCGCCGGAATAATCCCCGGCAATTCACCCAGGTTGACGAAGAAGGGCCCCGCGGGTTGCCGCGGGGCCCTTCTCGCTGTGGACAAATACCACACTAAACACCCGCATTTCGAGCAGTGTGCGTCAACACCCCACCCGGAAAAAGCCACTTCCCCGTCCCCCGAACCGGTGACCAAATGTCGCCAAATCATCACTGGGCGCTACTCTCACACGCGTGAAGCACTCCACCACCCAACAGACGCGACGCGGTCACCGGGGCCCCGCCCGGCGCATCGGCCGCACCCTCGCCCTAGTCCTGCCCGTCGTCCTGGTGCTTTCCGGGACCCTCGCGGTCACCCGAGTCAACTGGTCGGGGAACCCCGCGAACTCGGTGCTCACCGCGTCGGACGTCACCTCCGCGAGCGGCTCCGTGCGGGCCGTCCCGCGCACGCCGCAGGACGTACTGCGCGACCGGTTGATGGCCGAACTGCAGGAGAAGAACCCGGGCGCGGTCCTCACCCACCTCCAGCAGGCCGTCAACGGCCGCCCGTCACTGGCCAAGCACTGCACCTCCATCGCCCGCGCCCTCGGCCAGGCGGCCGTCCGCATCTACGGCGCCTCGCGCGCACAGTCGTACGCGCGCCCCGTCTGCGACACCTCCTTCGCCTCCGGCGTGCTGACCGCACACAGCTGAGCCGCGGCACCGGCCGCCCGCCGAGCGGCAGCGCCTCGGCAGCCGTCGCTCGACGGGCATGGCCGGACGCTCGTCACCGTCCGGCCATGCCCGGACAAGCGGACGTTGGGAAGTCGGTAACGGCCGTCCAAGAAGCCCGTTGCGACCGGCCATCCCGGTGGGGCACGCCACGTACAGTTCGGGCATGACCGATCCGAACGCCGTGTCGCGCCCCACTCAAGCCGTCATCCTGGCCGGTGGCCAGGGTTCCCGGCTGCGCCCGTACACCGACGACCGGCCCAAGCCGATGGTCGAGATCCCCGGCACGGGCACCCCGATCATCGGCCACCAGCTCACCTGGCTCGCCGAGGAGGGCGTCACGGACGTGGTGGTCTCCTGCGGCCACCTCGCCGAGGTCCTGGAGAAGTGGCTGGACACGGCGGACCTGCCGGTGCGGGTCAACACCGTCGTGGAGAGCGAACCGCTCGGCCGCGGCGGCGGACTGAAGTACGCCGCGGCCCACCTCCCCCACCCGGACCGGTCCTGGTACGCCACCAACGGCGACATCTGGACCCGTTTCTCGCTGCGCGAGATGGCGGACTTCCACACCGAGCGCGACGCCGTCGCCACCCTGGCCCTGGCCCGGCCGCGCATCCCCTGGGGCGCCGTCCAGACGGACGGCTTCGGCCATGTCACCGACTTCATCGAGGCCCCGCCGTCGACCTTCGAGATCAACGCGGGTGTCTACGTCTTCTCGGCGGAGTTCTCCGGACTGCTGCCCGAGCGCGGCGACCACGAGCGCACCACGTTCCCGCATCTGGCCCGCGAACACCGCCTGGCCGGCTACCCGATCCCGCACGGCGCGTACTGGCGTGCCATCGACACCGCGAAGGACCTGACGGAGGCGGCGAAGGAACTCAAGGCGCTGGGCCGCCACTGACGGCGAGCACGGATCATCCACCGGCCGGTCCCCGCGGCGGTTCGACGAGCGGGGGCGGCCGGATCGTCGTCCAGCAGAGCCATCGTCCGCCGGTCATTGCCCGGTGGTCAGTGCCGGGCGGTCAGCCCGGCGGCCGTCGTCCGTCAGTGGTCGGTCGTCTGCCGTCTGTCGTCGCCCGGCAGTCGTCCGGCAGATCGTCCCGCCACCGGGTCATCCCGCCACCGGAGCGCGCACAGCACGTCAAAGGGGTCCGGCACCACTGAAGGTGCCGGACCCCTGTCGTACGCCCGTGTCGTACGTCCATGTCGTACGGCCGTGTCGCGTACGCCTCTGTCGTACGCCCGTGACAGGCGCGACGGGCGGATGTCAGCCCAACAGGCCGCCCACCAGGTGTCCGCCGCCGGACTGGCCCGAGCCGGACGAGCCGCCGCCGTCCGAGCTGCCCGAGCCGGCCGTGCTGCCCGTACCGCCCGACCCGCCGGTCGAACCGCCCGAGCCACCGGTCTGCGTACCGCCGGCGGTGGGGCCCGCGGTGGTGGCGGGGGCCTGGCCGACCGGGGAGTGCGGCTGTGCCGGCGGCCGGCCCACGATGCCCTGGGTCTGGCTCGGCGCACCGCCCACGGCGGCGCCGGAGGAACGGGCCGCACCCGGGGTCGTCGCCGCACCGGACGGTCCGGCACCCGCCGTGGCACCGCCGCTCGGCGCGCTGGACGCCGACGGGCTGGCCGACTGCCGTCGGCCGGGTCCCTCGTCGGGCAGCGGCGCACCGGGCACGTTGTTGCGCGGTGCCTCGCCCGGTCCGGGCACGACCACCCGGCTGGAGTCGCGCACGGCCCCGCCGAGCAGGGAGCCGACGAGCAGGGTGAGCCCCACGGTGACGACGGTGACGAGGGCGCCCCGGCGCAGCACGTGGCGGCGCAGCTCCCAGATGTCGGAGCGGGGCCCGAGGATGCGCCAGGCCCGGCCGGCCAGCCTTCCGTCGACCGAGTAGACGGGCGCACCGGCGATGACCAGCGGCGACCAGGCAGCCAGGTAGATGATGTCGGGCGCGTCGTAGGCGGGTACGGTCTTCCAGCTGACGGTGACGATGAGCGCGGCCGAGAGCCCGGCGCCGACCACCGCGGCGACCCGCTGCCAGCAGCCCAGGATCGTGAGGACGCCCACGACGACCTGGAGGAAGGCGATGACGAGCCCGGAGCCGACCGGGTGCTGGAGGGCGAACTGGCGCAGCGGCTCGGCGACGTCCCAGGGGTGCAGGGTGTTGAGCCACTTCACCATCGAGCCGCGCTTGCCGCCGTCGAAGTAGACGGGGTCGCAGAGCTTGCCCATGCCGGCGTAGACGGAGATGAAGCCGAGGAAGACGCGCAGCGGGAGCAGCACGACGCCGAGGTTCATCCGGCGGCCCGGGTAGTAGGCGTGCCGTGCCGGGTCGTCGCCGTAGCGCTTGCCCGCGGCCTCGCCGCCGGTGCCGGCCGGCTCGTCGAAGTCCTCGAACTCGTCGAACTCCGCGTCGGCGTAGCCGGGTTCGTCGTAGGCACTGCCAACGGTCCGCATGTGCGGCAGGAGTCTGGTCTCGCCGGCGCCGGGCGACGTGCGCTGGTGGCCGACGACCGGCGTCTCCGCGGTCCGGGTCGGGTCGAAGCCCCCGTAACCGTCGTGACCGGTGTGGCCGTCGTAACCGGTGTGGCCGGGGTAGTCGGTGTCGATCCGCGGGATGACCTGGGTGGCCGCTCCGGCGTCGAAGGACGGCTCGTCGGCGTGCCGGACGCTGCCGCCCCGCACCGCCTGGAGCAGCCGGTGGCCGCCGGTGTCGTCGGGGGCCAGCCGGCCGCTCCAGACGACAGGGCGGCGCCGCGGCGCGGCCGGGCCGCGGGCGGGATCCTGGGCGCCCAACTGCCCCGCCGGACGCGGGGATTGGCTACGCCGTGTCGATGCGCCCAGCTGCACGCGGAAGCTCGCGTGATTGACGATGACCTGCGCCGGATCGCTCGGCACCTTCACCATGCTCAGCGCGGGAGCGTCGTCGAATCCCGACGAGCGGTCCCCCGTGGGTGTGCGGGGTGTTCTGGTGTCCACACTCATCTAACCGAGTGACATCGGGTTTGGACACTGTCACGACCCGTCGGATCTGTCCGGACCGCGTCAAGCTTGTCCAGGACGACGGAATGGCACCGGAATTAACCCGTGTGGGTGGACTGACGCACGAGCGTTCAGGCCCGGCGGCGAGCCGTCTCGTACAGCACGATGCCGGCCGCCACACCCGCGTTCAGCGACTCGGCGCCGCCCGGCATCGGGATCCGGACCCGGAAGTCACAGGTATCGCCGACCAGCCGGGACAGGCCCTTGCCCTCGCTGCCGACGACGATCACGACCGGGCTCTCCAGGGCCGCCAGGTCGCCCAGCTCGACGTCCCCGTCGGCGGCGAGACCGACGACCACCATCCCGGCCTTCTTGTACGCCTCCAGGGCGCGGGTCAGGTTGGTGGCGCGGGCGACGGGCGTACGGGCGGCCGTACCGGCGGACGTCTTCCAGGCTCCCGCGGTCATGCCGGCCGCGCGGCGCTCGGGAACCACGACGCCGTGCCCGCCGAAGGCGGAGACGGAGCGGACGACGGCACCGAGGTTGCGCGGGTCGGTCACCCCGTCGAGGGCGACGATCAGCGGGTCCTCGCCCTCGTCGTACGCGGCCTGGGCCAGGTCCTCCGGATGCGCGTACTCGTACGGCGGGACCTGGAGGACCAGGCCCTGGTGGTTGAGGCCGTTCGTCATCCGGTCCAGCTCGGGCCGCGGGGCCTCCATGAGGTTGATGCCGCCGCGCTCGGCGGCGAGTTGCAGCGCCTCGCGGACCCGCTCGTCGTTGTCGATGAACTGCTGGACGTAGAGGGTGGTGGCGGGCACGCCCTCGCGCAGCGCCTCGACGACCGGGTTGCGGCCGACGACCAGTTCGGACGAGGTCCTGCCGCCGCCCCGGCGCTGCTGCGGACGGCCCTGCGCGCGCCGGGACTTCGCCGCGGCGGCGCGCTGCTTGGCGTGCCCCTTGCGCATCTCAGCGGCCGGGGTCGGCCCCTTGCCCTCCAGGCCCCGGCGCCGCTGGCCGCCACTGCCGACCTGCGCGCCCTTCTTGCCGGACATGCGGCGGTTGTTCGCGGCCATGACCCACTACCCGTCTGTTGAAGCGTCGTACGTGTAAAGCGTCGCACGAATGTGTGTATGTACGTCTGTCTGTCTGGTTGCCTGTTTGTCTGGTGCAGTGTGCCCGCCCGGGGCGGGCAGGCACCGACCGGGCCCCGGGGCGGCTCCGTCACCGGTCCCGGGACGCCGGGCGGACCTCAGCGTGGAGCGAGGCTCCAGCGCGGGCCCTGCGGGCTGTCCTCGATGACCAGGCCGGTCTGGTTCAGCTGGTCGCGGATGGCGTCCGCGGTGGCCCAGTCCTTGCGGGCGCGGGCGGACTCGCGCTGGTCGAGGACGAGCCGTACGAGGCTGTCGACCACGCCGTGCAGATCCTCGCCGCGGTCGCCGCCCTCGCCGGCCCAGTGTGCGCCCAGCGGGTCGAGGCCGAGGACGCCGAGCATGGCCCGCACCTCGGCGAGCCGGGCCACGGCCGCCTCCTTGTCATCGGCGGCGAGGGCGGAGTTGCCCTGCCGGACGGTGGTGTGCACGACCGCGAGTGCCTGCGGGACGCCGAAGTCGTCGTCCATCGCCTCGGCGAAGGCGGGCGGCACCTCGGCCGCGGGCTCGACGACTCCCCCGGCCTTCTCGACCACCCGCTGCACGAAGCCCTCGATCCGCGCGAACGCCGACTCGGCCTCGCGCAGCGACTCCTCGCTGTACTCGATCATCGAGCGGTAGTGCGGGGTGCCGAGGTAGTAGCGCAGCACGATCGGCCGCCACTGCCTGACCATCTCGGAGACGAGCACCGAGTTGCCGAGCGACTTGGCCATCTTCTCGCCGGCCATGGTCACCCAGGCGTTGTGCACCCAGTACTGGGCGAAGTCGTCGCCGTACGCCTTGGCCTGGGCGATCTCGTTCTCGTGGTGCGGGAAGATCAGGTCGAGCCCGCCGCCGTGGATGTCGAAGGCACTGCCCAGGTACTTGTGCGCCATGGCGGAGCACTCCAGGTGCCAGCCCGGACGCCCGGGCCCCCACGGCGTCGGCCAGGTCGGCTCGCCGGGCTTGGCGGCCTTCCACATGGCGAAGTCCCGCGCGTCCCGCTTGCCGGTCTCGCCCGTGCCGGCCGGCTGCTGGAGGTTGTCCAACTCCTGCCGGGACAGCTCCAGGTACTGCGGGAAGGACCGTACGTCGAAGTAGACGTTGCCGTCCGCCGCGTAGGCGTGCCCGCGCTCGATGAGGCGCTGCATCATCTCGACCATCTCGGGCACGTGGCCGGTGGCGCGCGGCTCGTAGGTCGGCGGGAGGCATCCGAGGGCGTCATAGCCGTCGTTGAAGGCGCGCTCGTTCTCGTACCCGATCGCCCACCAGGGCCGGCCCTGGTCGTGCGCCTTGGCGATGATCTTGTCGTCGATGTCGGTGACGTTCCTGACGAACGTCACCTCGTAGCCGCGGTACCGGAACCAGCGGCGCATGATGTCGAAGTTGAGGTTCGAGCGGATGTGCCCGATGTGGGGTGCGGCCTGCACGGTGGCGCCGCACAGGTAGATCGAGACACAACCCGGCTTGAGCGGGGTGAAGTCACGGATCTGCCGAGCGCTGGTGTCGTACAGGCGAATGGTCACCACTCCAGGGTAGTGGGCGCGGGCCAGTGCCTCGCGCCCGTTCCGCCCAAAGGGCATGCATTCGTGACCTCGTCCCGGACCGGCCGGCGGGGAGCGGACGAGCGCCGCCGGGCCGCCCGCGCGGAGCCGGACGCGCGGGCCGGAACCCGCCGGTGCGGGGACGTCCGCCGGGGTGCGGACGCCCACCGGCAGGCGGTCATCCGCGACGACTCCGCCCGCGCCCTGGCACGCCCTCAGTCCACCCGCGCGACCAGGGCCGTGGCGATGGCCATCAGTCCCTCGTCCCGGCCCGGGAAGCCCAGGCCGTCGGTGGTCGCACCGGAGACCGTGACCGGGGCCCCGGTCGCGTCCGAGAGGATCTTCTGGGCCTCGTCGCGGCGCTTGCCGATCTTGGGGCGGGCCCCGACGACCTGCACCGCGACATTGCCGATGCGGAAACCGGCGGCGCGCACGATACGGGCCGCCTCGGTCAGCAGGGTGACCCCGGAGGCGCCGGACCACTCGGGGCGCCCGGTGCCGAAGTGCTGCCCCAGGTCACCGAGGCCGGCGGCGGAGAACAGCGCGTTGCACGCGGCGTGGGCGACGACGTCCGCGTCGGAGTGGCCGGCCAGCCCCGGGCCCTCGCCCTCCCACTTCAGGCCCGCGCACCACAGCTCGCGGCCCTCCTCGAAGGCGTGGATGTCGGTGCCGATGCCGACCTGGGGCAGCGGCACCGCCGGCCCGGAAACCGTCGGGTCATGGTCAGAAGCCATCGTTGAGCCTCCTGCGGGCGAGGACCGCCTCGGCGAGCACCAGGTCCAGCGGGCGGGTGACCTTGAACGCCTCCTCGTGGCCGGGAACCACGACGACCCGCTCGCCGAGCTGCTCCACCATGCTCGCGTCGTCGGTCACCTCGCCGGTGACGGTCTCGTGGGCCCGTACCAGCGTCCGGCGGTCGAAGCCCTGCGGCGTCTGCACCGCCCGCAGCCGGGCCCGCGCGGGCGTGGCCACCACCGGCTCGGGCGCTCCCGGCTCGGCGGCGGGCTCGACCTCCTTGACGGTGTCGGCGAGGGGCAGCGCGGGCACGACGGCGTGGGCTCCGTCCCGTACCGCCTCGATCACCGCGTCCACGGTGTCCACCGGCACCAGCGGGCGGGCCGCGTCGTGCACGAGGACCACGCCGTACTCGGGCGGCAGGGCGTCGAGCCCGAGCCGTACGGACTCCTGGCGGGAGTCCCCGCCGGGGACGACCAGGAAGTCCGTCCTCTCCCCGCTGCCGCCGGGGATGCCGCCGCCGGGCAGGCCGTGCGCGTCGAGCAGCGACTTGACCTCGGCGGCGCCGTCCGGCGGGGCCACCACGACCACGAGGGAGACGGCGCGGGATGCCGCGAGCGCGCGGGCCGCGTGGATGAGCATGGGGGTGCCGTTCAGCGTGCGGAGCGCCTTGGGAGCGCCGGGGCCGAGGCGTACGCCCTTGCCGGCGGCCGGAATCACCGCGGCGACCGGGGACGGCGCGGGGGAAGGACGCGAAACGTCAGACATCGGTTCCTGTCAGGTTTGTGTGCTCGGCCTACGTGGGTATGGCCTGGACGAGTGCCGGGCGCGACGCCTTGACCGGACCCTTCCGTGACACCGGTCGAGCCTGCTGCCCGGGCCCGGCACATCAAGTATCCGGGGTTCCCGGGGGTGTGTGTCGGGGCTTTTCCCGGGGTTGCCGGGGGGATTTCCGCTCGGGGTCCGGAGTCGCAGCTCGGGGGTTCCGAGTCGCAGCTCGGGGCTCAGAGTCGTACGGCGGGTCCGCATCGTGCGGTGGGTTCGCGGCATTCAGGGACATCCCATTCAGGGACATCCCGGGACGTCCGCACCGATCTCGGATGCCCCGTCCGCTCCGTGGGAAATCCGCATCCGGGGACGGACATGCCGCAGCGCCCGGCGACGGGAGACCGTCATCGGGCACCGCGGCATTCACCGTGCTGAACTGGGCGGGCGTCGCCTGCCTGGGGTCAGGACGCGAGGACCTCGTCGAGCAGGGTTTCAGCCTTGTCCTCGTTGGTGTTCTCCGCGAGAGCCAGCTCGCTCACCAGGATCTGGCGGGCCTTGGCGAGCATGCGCTTCTCACCGGCGGACAGTCCGCGCTCGCGCTCGCGACGCCACAGGTCGCGCACGACTTCCGCGACCTTGATGACATCGCCGGAGGCGAGCTTCTCCAGATTTGCCTTGTATCGACGCGACCAGTTCGTGGGCTCCTCGGCATACGGCGCGCGCAGCACCTCGAAGACCCGGTCCAGCCCGTCCTGACCGACCACATCACGCACACCCACGAACTCAGCATTGTCCGCTGGCACACGCACCGTCAGGTCACCCTGGGCGACCTTCAGCACCAAGTAGGTCTTGTCCACGCCTTTGATCTGACGAGTTTCGATGGCCTCGATCAGCGCGGCCCCGTGATGGGGATAGACCACGGTGTCGCCAACCTTGAACGTCATGTGACAGGTACCCCTTCCGTGGCTATCCAGGGTAACACGGATACGGCGTCTTCTGAATGGCGTTTTCGCAGGTCAGGGCATATCTCGGGGCTTGACAACTGCGACAGGGACGTGCTTCACGGGGCCATCGGAAGCAGGTATTCGCAGGTCGGAGCACCTCTGCGGGCAATGCGAAACGCGTACGTCACACGCCCCAGGACGCCCCTCCAAGTGGATGAACATACCCATTTGTCCGGTTCCGGGCGTGCGACTTCCGCTACTCCGTTCGGCCTCTCGACCCGGTACGAGACGAATCCAGAATTGATCACAGGTGCCCGGCGGAGGGGTACGTGATCTATATCCGGAGTACTCCTGCATTCCTTCACGGAAAATTTGCGCGGCCGGTTATGTGAATGCCGGACGAGTACCGAGCGAAAGTGACTCACGGGTCACTTGTACGGCGCTGTGACACACCCTGTGGGAGGGACGCGGGACCGCTTGGGGAGGGTCGGGTGCGGGCGCGACGGAACGGCTCGGTAACCTGGGCGCGCTGACAAATACTTAGGGCGGCTTTATCAGGGAGTCGCCCTCCCTGCGTTCAAGGAGTTGCCGCCGCCGTGAGCAGCAGCCTTCGACGCGGCGCCCTCGCCGCCTCCGCCATCGTGTTCCCGATCGCCCTGCTCACCGCCTGCGGCGCCGGCAACAACTCGCAGACCCTGGAGATCAGGCCGGACAACGCGGGGGTGAAGGTCGGCGACATCAAGGTGCAGAACGCGATCGTCGTGACCCAGCCCGACCTGCAGTCCACGGGCCCGGCGGTGGTCGCCGCGACCCTCTTCAACAACGGCGCCACCGACCAGACCCTCCAGTCGATCGCCGTCGCCGGCCTCAACAAGAGCGCCCAGCTCACCCCGGCCAAGGGCCAGTCGCTGACCATTCCGGCGCACGGCTCGCTGATCCTCGGCGGTAAGGGCAACGCCTCCGCCGTGCTGCCCAGCAGCCGCGAAGCGATCCTGGACGGCAACGCCCAGAAGGTCACCTTCACCTTCAGCAAGACCGGTGATGTGAGCCTGCGCGCCCTCGTCGTGCCCGCCGAGCGCTACTTCGCCTCGTGGGGCCCGAGCACGATCCCGTCGCCGTCGGCCACGGCGTCGCCGGCCGCGGGTGCCACCGCGAGCAGCACCGGCAAGCCGTCCGACGACAAGCACTCCACCGCCCCGTCGGCCACGGCCGGGGAGACCGCGTCGGGCGACGCCACCCCGAAGAACCCGACCTCCGGGTCGGTCACGCCGTCCGCCAACTGAGCGGACGCGGCACGGCGAAACGCCGTACGGCGAAGGGCGGCGCCACTCGGGGCGCCGCCCTTCGCCGCGTGTGCGGCAGGTGCGTCAGGTGCATCACGTACATCGGATGCATCCGGTACGGCTCACGGATCGGCGTGGTTCACCACGGCTCGACGTGAGCCATCACGGTCCGGCGCGGTGCACGGCTCGCGTTCCGGCGCGGTGCACCGCGGTCCACGCCTCGCGGTTTACTGCTCGCGGTTTACGGCTCGAACTTGTAGCCCAGGCCGCGGACCGTCACCAGGTAGCGCGGCGCCCCCGGGTCGGGTTCGATCTTGGCGCGCAGCCGCTTGACGTGGACGTCCAGGGTCTTGGTGTCGCCCACGTAGTCGGCGCCCCAGACCCGGTCGATGAGCTGCATCCGGGTCAGCACCCGCCCGGCGTTGCGCAGCAGCATCTCCAGCAGGTCGAACTCCTTGAGCGGCAGGTCGACCTTGGAGCCCGAGACGGTGACCACGTGGCGGTCGACGTCCATCCGGACCGGGCCGGCCTCCAGGGCCGCCGGAGTGACCTCCTCCGGCTCACCGCGGCGGCGCAGCACGGCGCGGATCCGGGCGACCAGCTCACGCGAGGAGAACGGCTTGGTGACGTAGTCATCGGCTCCTATTTCCAGCCCGACAACTTTGTCGATCTCACTGTCCTTGGCGGTCACCATGATCACCGGGACGTTGGAGCGGCCGCGCAGCTGGCGGCAGACCTCCGTGCCGGGCAGGCCCGGCAGCATCAGGTCGAGGAGGACGAGATCGGCGCCGTTGCGCTCGAACTCGTCGAGTCCGTCGGGGCCGGTGGCCGCGACGGCGACCTCGAAGCCCTCCTTGCGGAGCATGTACGACAGGGCGTCGGAGAAGGACTCCTCGTCCTCGACGACGAGCACTCGGGTCACGGAAGGACCTCCGGGGCGGAAAGCGTTTCGTACGCGGTCGGGTCGGGGGTTGGGGACTGCCCGTCCTCTTCGTCGAGGTCGGGGTGGAGCAGAGCACGGTCGCGGGCGACGCCCGCCTCCGGCAGCCTCAGAGTGAACGTGGAGCCCTGGCCTTCGGCGCTCCACACCGTGACCTCCCCGCCGTGCGAGGCGACCACGTGCTTGACGATCGCGAGACCCAGGCCGGTACCACCGGTGGCCCGGGAGCGGGCCGGGTCGACGCGGTAGAAGCGCTCGAAGATGCGCTCCTTGTCCTTGTCGGAGATGCCGATGCCCTGGTCGGTCACGGCGAGTTCGATCATGTCGCCGCCCGATCCGCTGATCCGGCGGGCGGCTATGCCCACGCGGGTGCGGGCCGGGGAGTAGTTGACGGCGTTCTCGACGAGGTTGCCGAGGGCGGCGGCGAGCTGCCCTCGATTCCCCCAGACGTGCAGGTCGGCGGTGCCGCCCGCGGCCATGGTGATCTGCTTGGTGCCGGCCTGGTGGCGGCAGCGGTCGATGGCCTCGGCGACCAGTTCGTCGACCCGGACCGGCTCGGCGTCCTCCAGCGGGTCGTCGTTCTGCACCCGGGACAGGTCGATCAGCTCCTGCACCAGGTTGGTCAGCCGCGTCGCCTCGATCTGCATGCGGCCCGCGAAGCGCTGCACGGCCTCCGGGTCGTCCGAGGCGTCCATGACGGCCTCCGACAGCAGGGAGAGCGCGCCGACCGGGGTCTTCAGCTCATGGCTGACGTTGGCGACGAAGTCGCGCCGTACCGCCTCGATGCGGCGGGCCTCGGTGAGGTCCTCGACGAGCAGCAGCACCAGCCGCGACCCGAGCGGGGCCACCCGGGCGGAGACGGCCAGGGCCTCGCCCCGGCCGCTGCCGCGCCGCGGAAGATCCAGTTCGACCTGGCGTATCTCACCGTCGCGCCGGGTGTCGCGGGCCATCTGGCGCATGGGTTCGATGGACAGCTTGCCGCCGCGCACCAGGCCCAGGGCGTACGCCGCCGAGCTGGCCTTGACGACGGCGTCCGCCTCGTCGAGGACGACGGCGGAGGAGCGGAGCACGGACAGGACGGTGTCCACGCCCGGCGGAAGCACCGGGTCCGTGTGCAGCGAGGTCCGTGTCGGGCGCTTCTGCTCCCGTTCGCTCCAGCGGAACGCCAGCATGGCGATCACGCCGGTGAGCACCCCGGCGATCGCTGCTGCTGCGGCGACCGCCGCGTTCACGTCCATGCACCCAGGTTAGGCATGGGGTACGACATGACCACAGCCGTCGGAGTGCGACCTCCGACACTCGTCGCCCAGAGTTCACCTTGGAGCCAGTATTGGTTCATTTGGGGTGGAAGAAAGCGACGGGTACAGGCCGGAACGTGGGAACGTGGGGTTCGGCACCGCTGGTTTTCATGACCGGTTTCCTGACCGGTTCCATGACCGGTTTCACGACGGGCCCCGGCCCGGACCCGAAGGATACGTAGGAGAGGGAGCCCCTGATGCGGGACGCGTACCACGAGGAACTTGACTCGATCGTAGACGGACTGGTCGAGATGGCCCGGCTCGTCGGGTCGGCTATCGGACGCGCCACGACGGCGATCCTCGACTCCGACCTGAAGCTGGCCGAGAACGTGATCGAGGCCGACCAGAAGGTCGACGAACTCCACCACGACCTCGAAGCGCGGGCCATAGCGCTGCTGGCCCGGCAGCAGCCGGTGGCCACCGACCTCCGGGTCGTCGTCACGTCGCTGCGCATGTCCGCCGACCTGGAGCGCTCCGGCGACCTGGCCCAGCACGTGGCCAAGCTCACCCGGCTGCGCTTCCCGGCGCGCGCGATCCCGCAGGACCTGCACGCCACGATCCTGGAGATGGGCCAGCTCGCGCAGCGGCTGATGGCGAAGGCGGCCGAGGTCATCGTCACCAAGGACATCGACCTGGCGCTCCAGCTGGAGCAGGACGACGACGACATGGACCTCCTGCACCGCACCCTCTTCCAGCACCTGATGGACGACCGCTGGAAGCACGGCATAGAGACCGCCGTGGACGTCACCCTGCTGGGCCGCTACTACGAGCGGTACGCCGACCACGCGGTGGCCGTCGCCAAGCGGGTGGTGTTCCTCGTGACGGGCGAGCACGCGGACGAGTTGCAGGCGGAGATCCAGCCGGTGACGGGGGTCGAGGGCCCCTGACCCCCGGGGCCGGGCCCGTGCCCGGCGGGGCGCTCGGACGTTTCCGCCCAGGGCACACGGGCGCCTCCGTGCGCCGTTGATGCGCCCGAGGAAACGGGCATGGAATGGGCAAAGGCACGACGCTCCAGCCGCCAGGCCCCCAGGAGGTACCCATGGCCGAATCGCCCAGCACCACGCCCGATCCCACTCAGGAGCGCGAGACCGACCAGCCCGCCGAGATCAGGAACCTCCCGCTTTTCGGCGCGTGCGGTTGCGGCTCGGGCTGCGGCTGCGGCTGCCAGTCGGGCAACCCCTGCCAGTGCGGCTGACGGCAGCCGCCGTCGCACCCCGCGGCCGACCGGCCGCAGCGGAGCGTCGTTCGGTCGCCGTCAGCGCGAAGGGCCTCGGTGAGACATGCCACCGGGGCCCTTCCGCACGACGGGACCGCACGTCGGGACCCGCCCGCCGCCGCCCGCTTCTCGGTTCCGCTTACCGCTTCCCGCTTGCCGCTTGCCGCTTCCCGCCGCCCGCATGCCGCTCTGCCTTCCGCACGTAGAGCTTCCGCATGGAGAGTTTCCGCACCGCGAGGCTCCGCACCGCGAGCTGCCGCACGAGGGAGCGTCCTGTTCGCAGCGGTATCGCTCATCCGCGAACTCCGCCGACCCGGTGACGTACGAGATGTCCGCACCGCACGACAGGATCCCTCAGTGCTGTAACGCATGTAACGAGCGTGTCTTAACGCTCCCTTCCTCCAAACTCACCTGACCATCGGGCCATCACAACGGTCGGAAAGCCCGGAGCAGGAAGCCTTACAGAGGAGATAACCATGCGTGGTCGGAAGATCTCGGTGCTCGCCCTTGCCGCCATCGCCGCCAGCCTGTCGCTCACGGCATGCAACGGCAGCGGAGTCACCGCCTCGTCGTCCGCCACCGGTTCGTCCGTCGCCACGAGCACCGCGCAGCCGGGCAAGTCCACCGACAAGAGCGGCCAGGGCTCCACCGGCACGACGTCGGGCTCTGCCAACGAGTCCGGGACGAAGTGCACGGACCAGCTCGACTACGCGGGAGACCCGAGGCCCAACGCCGAAATCAACTCCATCGGCGAGCAGACCGGCACCTGCCCGACGCCGGAAGCCGACAGCGCGCCGTCCACGGACAGCACGCCGGAGGGCGAGCCCGCGAAGTGCACCAACCAGCTCGACTACGCCGATGACCCCCGGTCCAACGCCGAGATCAACTCCATCGGCCAGGACACCGGCGACTGCCCGGCGCCGGAGTCGGCGGACGGCACCCCGACCGGCAGCCCCCAGCCCGCGAAGTGCACCAACCAGCTCGACTACGCCGGAGACTCCCGCTCCAACGCCGAGATCAACTCCATCGGCGAGGACACCGGCTACTGCCCGCCGGTTCAGAAGGGCTGAACGGACCGGGCCGCGGTTCGCTCCCGTCCCGTACGAACGACGTAACCAGCACGACGCAAAGCCCCCTTCCGGCGGAGCATTCGCTTCCGCAGGCGGGGGGCTTGGTCGTGCTCCGGGCTACTTCCGCTGTCCCCGGGGCGCCAGGCCGTCGAGCAGGGCGTGGAGGCCGAACTCGAAGGTCTCGTCAGGGGCGGCCGCGTATTCGGCCGCCGCCTGGGTCTCCAGCCGGGCGCGCAGGCGCGGGTACCGCAGGGCGATGTCCCGCGCCTTGGCCATGGCCTCGTGGAACTGTTCTGCGGCAGGGGTGCCGTCCTCGTTGAGCTTGCGGGTGAGCGAGGCGGTCGCGGCGATGCCGGCCGCGTTGCCGAGGACGTAGGTGAAGACCGTGGCCGCGGCCTGGTCGGCCTGGGCGCCGGTGAAGCCGGCGGCCTCATAGACGGCCAGGCTGTGGTCGTCGTGGCGGGCCTTGCCCTCGCCGTAGACGACGTGTGCGGCGAAGACCTGCACCAGCCAGGGGTGCCGGACGAACATCCCGTACAGGTCCGTGGCCATGGCGGAGGCCGCGGTGCGACAGTCGACCGCGTCCAGATCGGGCAGCTTGAGCTCGCCCCACACCTGGTCGGTGGCGAGCAGAACGAGATTGTCCTTGTTCTTCACATGCCAGTACACGGCCGTGGCGGCGGAGTCGAGCCGTTTGCCCAGGGCGCGCATGTTCAGACCTTCGAGGCCGTCGGCGTCCAGGAGCTCGATGGCAGTGCGGACGATCTGGTCACGGGTAAGCGTGTCGCGGGGCATGACCTCACGGTACGCAGCCTCTTGCACAAAGTTCAAGCAGGGACTTGCACAGCGCTCAAGTAGCGGTCTACCGTCCTTCTCGACAGCCGGTTGAACTTAGTTCAAGTCGAAGGAGAGTCCCATGAACGCCCTCGCCGCCATCATGCAGTTGCTCGTCGCCGCCGCCTTCGTCAGCATCCCGGTGGTCCGGCACCGCTTCGGTCCCGCCGCAAAGGCCGCCGCCGTGGCCGAACTCCGCCGCCAGACCGTCCGTCCGGAGGTGCTGGAGGAGAACAAGCTCCGGTTCGACGCCGGCGGCCACGAGACCGCGGCTCCGGCGGCCGTCGCCGCGGTGATGGCCGTCACCGCCGCCCTGAACTTCGCCGGCTCCGATCTGGCCCAGCTGCTGACCTGGATCTTCTCCGCACTGGTCCTGTTGATGAATGCGGCGATCGTCTACAGCAACCTCACCGCGGTGAAGTCCGTGGAGGCCGCCTTCCGCCGCAAGGGCGACCCGGAACTGGCCCGCGTCGAGGTCGCCCCCTTCCTCCAGGCCGCCGAGGCCGCTTTCCCCCGCTGGGTGCGCGCCCAGACCTACCTGCGCAACACCGTGGTCTTCGGCGGCTCCGCCGTCGCCCTGGTCGCCGTCTCCCTTGTCTGAGCAGCACACGTCACCCAGGTCCCAGACCACGGGGAAACTTCATCCCCGTGGTTCCCCGCAGGATCTGGCACGCGAATGGCAAGACCTGTTCGCTTCGGAGAACCTGGCAGGAACTCGGTCTTGGAGTTCTGTCCCTCAGCCGACGACAGTTAGCCACGATGGCGGGTGCGTCGACCAAGCAGGCGCGCGCGTGTCAGGGCGCCCACCACCGGACCCCAGCCACGTTGCCCGGTCACGTCGGTGAGAGCAACTCGCGACGGCGGAACCGTGGCGGCGAGGCATTGGGCGCTTTCACGTGAGCCCGTTGTTCCCCGCTCTATCTGGTGCGCTTGTGGCGCAGTGGCCGCACCCTGCTGCGAGCGCTTGCGTCTGCGGACGTAAGCTGCGGCGCGAGGGGGGATCGGTGAAGCGTGGCGTAGTGATGCGCGGTCTGCGGTTCGGCCTGGTTGTCGGATGGGTCTGCGCGCTGGGCTGGGGCGCCGTGTGGACGGCTGGCGTGATGGCTGCGTTGATGCTGGGGCACTGGCACGACGTGCCTTCGACTCTCGTCTCCGGAGTGATCCTCGTTGGCGGCAGCCAGTTCGTGGGTGCGGTGCTGGGTCTGCTGCTCGGCGCGACATTGACGGTTGCGCCCGGCTGGCTGACCTCTCACTGGCTGCTTCGCGGGCTTCTGGCGGGAGTTGTTGCCGGGACGCTCTTCCTCGGCGAGGTCGTGGTCAGCATGGAGGGCGGCATCCTGCCGATGCTATTGATGATCGTGGGCATCCCGGTGGTTGGCGCGGTAGCAGCTGCGTGCAGTGGTGACATCGCAGGAAGGACCCGTCACCATGCCTGGTTGTGGCGACGCACGCTTCTGTGTGCTGACGTTCGAGCACTCGCCAGGCGCGGGAGGCTTCGTGCCGTGGTTGAGCGGCTGTGGAACTGATACCCACCACCTCAGCATTGGGCCGCTCCCGGAGTCGACCGCCCCAGCTGCGACGTACCCACTTCTTCGGCTTCAGGCGGCTGACTGCTGTGCGCGCGGCACGGGCGCCGGCCGGGGCTGGAGCCGGACGGAGACAGGAGCGCAGGCCCGGCCGGGGGCCCGGCCGCGCGCGGGGAGCGGAGCGAGCCGCCCCGAGGGCAACTCGGTAGCCGGTGAGCATGGAGTCGAGGTGCTGCAAGGACTGGTGGCGTACCCACATGCCCGGACGGAGCCGTACTTCCTCCAGGAAGCCATAGACGTCGCTGAGTTCCCCGAGTTGCCTGCGGCTTGCGACAGGGCGAGATCCTTGGCGTAGCCGTGACACGGTCGACTTCGAGTCAGAGACGCTGCATGTGGTCCAGCAGCTCAAACTGAGCCGAAGCAAAGCCGTGTTCGCTCCGCCCAGGAGGGGCAAGCTGCGGGGCGTTCCGCTGCCTGGTCCGGTCGCCGACGCACTCCGGGCGCACATGAAGCAGTACCCGCCGGTCGAGATCACCTTGCCGTGGAAGGTGGCCGATGGACCTCCGGTGACCAAGCAACTGATCTTCACCGGGCCTCGGGGTGGGCACGTCTGGCGTACGTCGCTCAACGAGGAGGTATGGAAGCGGGCACTGGCCTCGGCCGGTGTGATCCCCGAGCGAGAGCCGGGCGGGTCGTACGTGGAGTCGCGCGAGAACGGCATGCACGCTCTCCGACACTTCTACGCCTCGGTGCTCCTGGACGCCGGGGAGAACATCAAGGCCCTGGCCGAGTACCTGGGCCACTCGGACCCAGGCTTGACGCTCCGCGTGTACGCGCACCTCATGCCGTCGAGTCAGGAGCGCACCCGCAAGGCTGTGGCCGCCATCCGACAAGCAATGCGATAGGCAATGCGATAGGCAATGCGATAGGCAAGGCGATAGGCAAGGTGAATGCAATGCGACAAGCAATGCGACAAGCAATGCGAAAGCAAGACGCCTTCACCTGAAAGGTCTGGATAGAACCCCGAAAGCTCCGAAAGAGCACCTCAACCGACTGGCCACGCGATTATCGATCGATACCCCGTCGGGGCATGTCACGAATTTGGAGCGCCAGATGATCCGTGGTTAAGTTCTCTTCACGGATTGGAAAGGCCGCCCCCGTTGCACCGGAGACGGCCCCATCTCCATCCATGCTCGGAAAACCTGCGATCGGCTCCTCAAGGCGATGGAGAACACAAGCATGCCACGATTCGGATTGACCATCGACGTCTGGCCTCGAGATCTGCCGTTCTCACTGCTGGGAGTGGCGGTGGCGGGGTACGCCCTCTGGACCGACGTTCCCGCCGAAATCGCCGACCCCGTGGCGCTGTTGATCGTCTTCGACATCCGCATCCGCCGCTCGCGCCGACGCATCTGACGACCAGCCGAAGCACCTGGCGGCCCAGAGACGGCCCAGCCCCACCAAAAAGCCCCCGCCCTGCCAAGAAACAGCAGGTCGGGGGCTTGCTAGTGTCGCGTTACTTCTTCTTCCCCTGATTCTTGACCGCCTCGATGGCCGCCGCCGCTGCCTCCGGGTCGAGGTACGTGCCGCCCGGGTTGAGGGGCTTGAAGTCGGCGTCGAGTTCGTAGGCCAGGGGGATGCCCGTGGGGATGTTCAGGCCCGCGATGTCCTCGTCCGAGATGCCGTCGAGGTGCTTGACCAGAGCGCGCAGGCTGTTGCCGTGGGCGGCGACCAGGACCGTGCGGCCGGCCAGCAGGTCGGGGACGATGCCGTCGTACCAGTAGGGGAGCATGCGGACGACGACGTCCTTCAGGCACTCCGTGCGCGGGCGCAGCTCCGGCGGGATGGAGGCGTAGCGGGGGTCGTCCGACTGGGAGAACTCCGTGCCGTCCGCCAGCGGGGGCGGCGGGGTGTCGTACGAGCGGCGCCACAGCATGAACTGCTCCTCGCCGAACTCGGCGAGGGTGGCGGCCTTGTCCTTGCCCTGGAGGGCGCCGTAGTGGCGCTCGTTCAGGCGCCAGGAGCGGTGGACCGGGATCCAGTGGCGGTCGGCGGCCTCCAGTGCGAGCTGCGCGGTGCGGATCGCGCGCTTCTGGAGGGAGGTGTGGACCACGTCGGGAAGAAGGTCGGCGTCCTTCAGCAGCTCGCCGCCGCGGACCGCCTCCTTCTC
This sequence comes from Streptomyces sp. NPDC006012, assembly GCF_042871185.1. Lineage (NCBI taxonomy): Bacteria > Bacillati > Actinomycetota > Actinomycetes > Kitasatosporales > Streptomycetaceae > Streptomyces > Streptomyces sp. NPDC006012. The sequence continues at coordinate 81,961 of NZ_JBIAIE010000025.1, read as the reverse complement.
GCCCTTCTCGTTGAGGTTGACGTCCACCCAGCCGGTGAACAGGTTCTTCGCGTTCCACTCGCTCTCGCCGTGACGGAGCAGGATCAGCTTGTACGGTGCGTCGGCCATGCCCCAGAGCGTAATCGACGCATTCGAACGGTCGCCGAAGCGCCCGGAAGCCGGACGGTTGACGGCATCTGCTAATCGAGTGGCCGCCACCGGACGTCGCCTCGTAAGTTATGCGCAGTGCTTGGGGTACTTACACGAAGTGCCGGCATCCGGGGGGGGCCGTCCATGTCCGTCGCATCGTTCAGACGTGCCGCCCGGGAGTCCGTCTCCGGGCTGCCGCGCGCCTTCTGGTGGCTGTGGACCAGCACCCTCGTCAACCGGCTCGGCAGCTTCGTCGCCACCTACATGGCGCTCTATCTGACCGTGAACCAGGGGTACAGCGCGGCCTACGCGGGCCTCGTCGCCTCGCTGCACGGGCTGGGCGGGGTCGTCTCGGCGCTCGGCGGGGGCGTGATGACCGACCGGCTGGGGCGGCGGCCGACGCTGCTGATCGCCCAGTCGGCCACCGCCGGCTCGGTGGCGCTGCTCGGGTTCATGCACCATCCCGTCGCCATCGCCGCCGTCGCCTTCCTCGTCGGTATGGCCGCCACCGCCTCGCGGCCCGCGGTGCAGGCGATGATGGCGGACATCGTCCGGCCCGAGGACCGGGTAAGGGCGTTCTCATTGAACTACTGGGCGGTCAACCTCGGCTTCGCCGTCTCCTCCATGGCGGCGGGCTTCATCGCCGAGGTCAGCTACCTGGCCGGCTTCCTGATCGAGGGGGGCATGACGGCTCTCTGCGCGGTCGTCATCTTCGTCAAGCTGCCCGAGTCGCGGCCGGACCGGGCCGCGGACGGCGCGGACGGCAAGGACGCCGTGCCGGCCGCCGGGGACGGCGTGAGTCTGCGGAGCGTGCTGCGCGACGGGCGGTTCATGGCCGTGGTCGGGCTGTCCTTCCTCGTCGCGGTCGTCTTCCAGCAGGGCTCGGTCGGGCTGCCGGTGGCGATGGGGGCGGCCGGGTTCTCGCCCGCCGACTACGGCATGGCGATCGCCGTCAACGGCGCGCTGATCGTCGCCCTGCAGATCCCCGTGACCCGGTTCATCGAGCACCGGGACCCGAGGTGGCTCCTCGTGGTCTCCTCGCTGGTGACCGGGTACGGCTTCGGGCTCACCGCGTTCGCCGGTTCGGTCGGCGTGTTCGCGCTCACCGTGTGCGTGTGGACGCTCGCCGAGATCGTGAACGCGCCCACCCAGACGGGCCTGGTGGTGCGGCTCTCGCCGGTGCACGGGCGCGGTCGCTACCAGGGCATGTACACCCTGTCCTGGTCCGTCGCCGCGCTGGTCGCCCCCTTGATGTCCGGCCTGGTCATCGACCGTTTCGGCGCCCGGTGGCTGTGGGCGATGTGCGCCGTCGTGGGTACGGTGGCGGCGCTCGGGTACGGGCTGCTGATGCGGCGCCTGCCGCCCGAGCGGCCCACGCCGCCCGCGCCCGCCCCCGCCGGCCAGGAGCCCGGGGTCCGCGCGGCCTGACCGGGGCGGCGACCGGGCCCGGGCCCGGCGCGGCTCACGGGTGCGGGTGCGCGCCCTTGAGGAGCTTGCGGCTGGTGGACGTACCCCGGGGCGCTACCGGCCGAGCGCGCGCTGAGCGTCGTACAGGTTGCGCGGGCGGACGGCGTCCGTGGTGCCGTACAGCTCCAGCCGGGAGTGCAGGTCTCCGGTGAAGTCGGGGACGTCGATCCGGTCGGACTCGGTGACGGTGCCGAGGCCGACGGTGGCGGAGTACGGGGCCAGGCCGTCGATCTTCATGAGGCCGGCGCGGCCGTTGGTGACGCGGATGTTCCAGTGGGTGAAGCGGGCGCCGAACAGCGGGCCCGCGATGGCGTCGCCGCCGTGCCGGCCGTTGTTGTTCACGGTGATGTCGGTGCGCACGTCGGCGAAGGGCAGCCTGCGGTGGCTGTCGAAGGTGCCCATGCGCATGTCGCCGCGCGACCAGACGTTGTACGAGGACGGTCCCTCGACGTTGATGCCGTGCAACTGGGTGCCCGCGGGGGCCGGGACCCCGGCGGGGGAAGCCCAAGGCAAGCAGAAAGGGAAGTAGGGAAGCAGAAAGGAAGGTGGTGGGGAAGCGGGAAGGAAAGTGGTGAGAAGCGGGAAAGGGTGGCGCCGTCAGTCCGCCGGACGCTGGGTCAGGTGACTGAACGCGTCCAGGTTCCGGGTCGATTCGCCGCGCGCCATGCGCCAGGCGTACTCCTTGCGGATCGCCGACGCGAAACCGAGTTCCAGGAGGGTGTTGAAACCGCCGTCCGCGGCCTCCAGGACCTGGCCGAGCAGCCGGTCCGTCTCCTCGGCGGTGACGGAGGGCAGCGGCAGCCGGGCGGTGACGTAGACGTCGCCGAGCGGATCGACAGCGTAACTCACGCCGTACAGCTTGAGGTTGCGCTCCAGGAGCCAGCGGTGGACGGCCGCCTCGTTCTCGTCGGGGTGGCGGATCACGAACGCGTTCAGCGAGAGGGAGTGGCGGCCCACGATCAGGGAGACCGTCGTCGAGAGCTTGCGGGTGCCGGGCAGTCGGACCACGTACCCGCCGGGCTCCGGGCTCTCCCACTCCAGCTCCGCGTCCTTGAGCGCGCCTTCGATGACCTGCGCCGCACGTTGCTGCTGCTGTGAAGCCTCACCCATGGGGGGAGCGTACGCGACGGCGGTGGGCCTGGGCCGCGGCCATGTACGCGTCGGCGGTGGCGGCGGCGGCCGTGTCCCAGCCGAAGGACTGCGCATGCCGGGCCGCGGCTGCGCCCATCCGGGCCGACAGCTCCGGGTTCTCGGCGAAACGGCGCAGCACGCGCGCGTAGTCGGCCGGGTCGTGGCCGGGGACCAGGAAGCCGGTCACGCCGTCGTGCACCGCCACCGGGAGCCCGCCGACCGCGGCCGCGAGCACGGGCGTACCGGCCGCCTGCGCCTCTATCGCCACCAGGCCGAAGGACTCGCTGTAGGACGGCATGACCAGCACGGAGGCGGCCCGGAACCAGTCCGCCAGCCGGTCCTGGCCCACCGGCGGGCGGAACCGTACGACATCGGCGACGCCGAGCCGGGCGGCCAGTTTCTGCAGCCCCTCGGGCTTGTCGAGGCCGCTGCCGCTGGGGCCGCCGACCACCGGTACGACGATCCGCGAGCGCAGCCGGGGACACTCGTCGAGCAGGACGGCCACGGCGCGCAGCAGCACGTCGGGCGCTTTCAGGGGCTGTATGCGGCCCGCGAACAGCGGGATCAGGGCGTCCTGCGGCAGGCCCAGGCGGGCCCGGGCGGCGGCCCGGCCGTCGGCCGGCAGGAAGCGCTCCAGGTTGACGCCCGGATGGACCACGGCGACCTTCGTCGGGTCGGCGGTGTAGTGCCGTACCAGCTCGCCCGCCTCCCCGGCGGTGTTCGCGATCAGCCGGTCGGAGGCGGCCACGATCTGGGACTCGCCGATGACGCGGGCGGCGGGTTCGGGGGTGTCGCCCTCGGCCAGGCTGGCGTTCTTGACCTTGGCCATGGTGTGCATGGCGTGCACGAGGGGCACGCCCCAGCGCTGGGCGGCCAGCCAGCCGACCTGGCCGGAGAGCCAGTAGTGCGAGTGGACCAGGTCGTAGTAGCCGGGGCGGTGGCCCGCCCATGCCTGCATCACCCCGTGCGTGAAGGCGCACATCTGGGCCGGCAGGTCTTCCTTGGCCAGACCCTCGTAGGGGCCCGCGTCGATGTGGCGGACGAGCACGCCGGGGGCGAGCTGCACCGTCGGCGACAGGCCGCTCTCGGTGGCCCGGGTGAATATCTCGACCTCGATGTTGATCGCGGCGAGGCGCTGCGCCAGCTCCACGATGTAGACGTTCATGCCGCCGGCGTCGCCGGTGCCCGGCTGGTGGAGCGGGGAGGTGTGCACGGAGAGCATGGCGACCCGTCGGGGCCTGCGGTGCAGTCTCAGGAGCGGGGGCGCGGCCGGTGAGCGCCGCCCGAGCCTGCCGACGTACTGGCTCACGTGGCGATCCTCCTCCTGGCGGGCAAGCGCATGGGAGAACGCGGTCCGCCCTCCAAGCGAGTGCAACAGCCGAGGGAGCCGCTCCATTTCCTGAACATGCTGGTTTACCGAATCATTACCGATGATCGCTCAACCGTTCGAGAGGGGAGTGCGTAGGGGTCGGAAGGGGCCTCGGGTACGGAGCCATGCGCGTGGGGATACGGGGCCATGCCCATGGGGGCCCATGGGGAGAGGTACCGGGTGGGCCCGGGGTCCGCGCCGCCCGCGACACCGGCGGGCCTGGGGTCCGCACCGGCGCGCATACCCTCGTACGCATGACGACCCGCGCAGCCGCCCTCCCCCATCCTCGGGGCACCCCCATCGTGGGAACGGTGACGCGCGGGACCACCAACCCCAACCGGCTGCGCCGCATGGACCGCTGGATCGCCGCCACGCACGGCGCCGAACTGCGGCGGGCCGCCGACCCGACGGCCGTCGACCTCGGGTACGGGGCCGCGCCCTGGACGGCCGTCGAACTGCTCGGCCGGCTGCGCACCGTCGCACCCCGCACGCACGTGGTCGGCATCGAGATCGAACCGGACCGGGTCGCCGCGGCCAAGCCGTACGAACGCGACGGGCTGCGGTTCCGGCACGGCGGCTTCGAGGTCCCGGTGCCCCGGCGCCCGCACCTCATCCGCGCCGCCAACGTGCTGCGCCAGTACGACGAGGCCGAGGTCGCCGAGGTCTGGACGCGGCTGTGCGCACGGCTCGCCCCGGCGGACGCCGGCTCCCGCGGCGGCCTGCTCGTCGAGGGCACCTGCGACGAGATCGGGCGCCGCCACGTGTGGGTGGCGCTCGGCCCCGAGGGCCCGCGGACGGTCACCTTCGCCACCCGGCTCGGCTCCCTGCAACGCCCGTCCGACCTCGCCGAACGCCTCCCGAAGGCCCTCATCCACCGCAATGTGCCCGGCGAACCGGTGCACGCCTTCCTGCGCGACTTCGACCGCGCCTGGGCGGCCGCCGCGCCCTACGCCTCCTACGGCGCCCGGCAGCGCTGGATCCGTGCGGTACGGGACCTGACGGCCGACTGGCCGGTGACGGACTCGGCGGCGCGCTGGCGGCAGGGGGAAGTGACGCTGGCGTGGCGGGCGTTGGCGCCGCTGCGCTGAGCGCGGGCACACGCACGGGCACGGGCACGGACACGGGTGGCAGGCCGTCAGCCCGGTGCACTTCGCGCACTCGGCCCACGGACATGGGCACGGACATGGGCACGGACATGGGCACGGACACGGACACGGACAGGACACGACGCGGGGAACGATCTACGCGAGTCGTTCGTCACAAAGGCGGGGAGATCGTTGCGATCAGGTGGGAAAGAGGGGGAGGGCCCGCCAACTACCACCTAGTACCACCTCTGTCGCTTTACGCCGCTCCATGGCACGATCCCCCAAGCGCACAAGTTACTGACGGTGCATCAATTTGGGGGCTGGGGTATGAGAACAGGCAAGCGCGGCCTGGTCACAGCGGCGGTGACCGTCGTCTGCGCGGTGACCGTACTGACAGCGCCCGGGACGGCGTTCGCGAGTCCCGAACCGACACCGCCCCCCAGGACGTCCCCCGCCCCGCCACCCGGCAAGGACCTGGAAGCCGTCCGCAAGAAGCTCGACAGGCTCTACCACGACGCGGCCGTCGCCACCGACGCCTACAACGCGGCCGAGGAGAAGGCGAAGCAGCAGTCCGCCGAGATCGTCGAGTTGGCCCGGAAGATCGTCCGGGGGCAGCGCGAGCTGGACGACTTGAAGGACCGCGCGGGCGCCGCGGCCCGCGAGCAGTACCGCACCGGAGGACTGCCGCCCGCGGCCCAACTGATGCTGAGCGACGACCCGCAGCAGTTCCTGAACGGCGCGGGACAGGTGCTCCAGGGTCAGCGAGCGACCAAGGGCCTGATCGGCGAAATGACCCGCACCCAGCAGGACTTGGAGCAGTACGCGCGGGACGCCTCCGCCCAGTGGCAGAAACTGGAGGAGGGCCGCAAGGTGAAGGCCGCCGCGCAGAAGAAGATCAAGCAGCAGATCGCGGCCGCCGAGAAGCTGGAGTCACGGCTGGCGAAGAAGGAGAAGGAGCGGCTGGCCGAGCTGGAGCGGGAGGCGGCGTACAAGGCGCAGACCGCCTGGCTCGACACCGGGATCCTCAAGGAGATCGGCGGCAAGTCGTCCGCCCGGGGCAAGAAGGCCGTCGCGTTCGCCACGGCCCAGATCGGCAAGCCGTACGTGTGGGGCGCGGAGGGCCCGAACACGTTCGACTGCTCGGGCCTGACCTCCCAGGCATGGGCGACGGCCGGCCGGCCCATCCCGCGCACCTCGCAGGAGCAGTGGAAACAGCTCAAGCACGTGGACGCCGAGGACATGCGCCCCGGCGACCTGATCATCTATTTCGACGACGCCAGTCACGTCGGGATATACGCGGGCGACGGCGCGATCATCCACGCCCCCCGCCCCGGCCGGACGGTGACGATCGCGGGGGCGGGCTCGATGCCGATCCTTGGCGTGGTACGTCCGGACGCGTGAGCGGGAGCGGGAGCGGGAGCGGGAACGGGAACGGGAACGGGAACGCGACCGGGAACGCGACCGGGAACGGGAACGGGAACGCGACCGGGAACGCGGGTGCGGGTGTGAGCACGGGGACACCCTGAATACCCGGCTTCACCAATCCTGACATTAGGCAACCTATTTCACAGATTGCACTAAAGAACCGCAGGTGGCGACGCATGACATGAAACAACTCATGACGCAAGCCATGGCACAGGTCATGTGATTCAGGGCGTGCCCGGTTCGACCAAACTCCCATGGGACGTGAGTTTTGTCATTCCGGGCGTACCGCCGCCGGATCCAACTGCCGTACAGCAGACGGCATATGCCAATGGCCTGAGGCGAAGCGACGTGGCTCACACCATTCCGTTGTGGCGGCCAGTACCGCTATGGTCCCCGTCGGGTGGGTCGAGGTCCCTCGCCCCGCCATGCCCTCGGGGGGAGGGGAGGAACCCAACACGATGCCCGTACCCGTACCGCGGCAGCGAGCCATTCCGGCCGTGGAGAGTGGTCAGGCGCAGGCCGCGTCGGCAGTCGGCGGCCACCTCACGGAAGCGGCCAACCAAACGGAAGCGGCCACTCCGAAGGAGGCCGGCACCCAGGTCACGGCCGGCCCCTCTCTCACCCTGCTGCTGATCGAGGACGATCCGGCCGGCTCACCGATCGTGCCCGAACTGCTGGACCCGACGGGCAAGCCGATCCGCGTCCGCACCGCCCGCAACCTCACCGAGGCGGGACGGCTGCTCACCGACGACGTCCAGTGCATCCTGCTGGACCTCGCGCTTCCGGCCCCCGGCCGGCCCAGGGACGGCGACGACGAGTTGGCCGTGCTCAAACACGTCCTCGAACTGGCTCCCCGGCACGCCGTTCTCGCGCTGACCACGTCCGGCGACGCCGAGCGCGGCACCGAAGCGGTGCGCGTGGGCGCGCAGGACTACCTCTTCCGGGACGAGCTGGACGGGCGCCTGCTGAGCCGGGCCATCCGGTACGCGGTGGAACGCAAGCGCTCCGAGTCGGCCGAGCGGCGGCTGGCCGAGGGCCGCGTACGCGCGCAGGAGAACCGGCGTCTGGAACGCGGCCTGCTGCCGACACCCCTGCTGGAGGGCTCGTCGCTGCGTTTCGCGGCCCGTTACCGGCCCGGCCGCTCGCGCGCGCTGCTCGGCGGTGACTTCTACGACACCGTGCGCACGCCCGACGGCACCGTGCACGCCATGATCGGCGACGTCTGCGGGCACGGCCCCGACGAGGCCGCGCTCGGCGTGGAGCTGCGGATCGCGTGGCGGGCGCTGACGCTCGCCGGTCTGTGCGGCGACGAACTGCTCGGCACGCTCCAGCAGGTGCTGGAGCACGAACGCTCTGACGAGGAGATCTTCGCGACCCTCTGCACGGTGGACATCTCCCCGGACGGCCACTGGGCGGGCCTGTGCCTGGCCGGCCACCCGGCCCCGCTGCTCGCCGGCCCGGACCGCCCGGCCCAGCTGCTCCCGTACGACGAGAACGGCCCGGCGCTCGGTCTGCTCCCCGGCGCCCGCTGGCCGCGTATGCAGGTGGAGCTGGGCAGCGAGTGGAGCCTGATGCTCTACACCGACGGCCTGATCGAGGGCCGTGTCGGCAAGGGCGGGGAGCGCCTGGGCGAGGACGGGATGGTGCAGATGGTCCGCCGCCAGCTCACCGAGGGACTGCGCGGCGAGGAACTGCTGCGGGCCGCGGTCCACGAGGTCCGCAAACTCAACGGAGGGGAACTGACGGACGACGTCGCGGTGGTCCTGCTGGACCGGGTGCCGTAGCGCGACCGTCCGGGGCGCCGCCGCACACCCCCGACATCAGCTTCCCGTCACCCGCGAAACCCCGTCGCCCCAGCTCGCTACCACCCGCACCCCGGCTCTCCGCCGCCCGTGCCCCGGCTGCCCTCGGCCGCCTGCGGCCGGGAGCGGCTCTCCGCCGCCCGCGACAGGCCGCCCGCCCACCATGACCGCCATGAGGCGGCCCGCGGCGGGCCGCACTCAGCGCAGCCCGCCGGCACCGTGTGACTCAAAGGCACCGCATGACTCAGCGGCCCCCGTTGTACGGCCCGTACGGCCCGTCGCTGCTGCTTCCGCCACGTCGGCGGCCCCAGCCGCTGCCGCCGCCGCCCGAGACCTGCTTGAGCGCGGGACGTACGTCCACGATGTAGACGATGCTCGCGATCACGCCGATGATCGGCAGGAACGAGAGGATCGAGAACAGATAACTCACCACCAGCGCGATGGCCAGGATGATCAGCCAGAACACCTTGTTCTGCTTGTCGGCCGCGCGGAAGGCGTCCTCGCGGCGGAACGCCGCGTCGAACAGCCCGAACGCGGCGAGGGCCATCAGGACGATCTTCAGCAGTCCCAGAAAACCCGCGAAGCCCAGCATCAGCATGTCGCCACCGCCCGTCCTCTCCCCGTCTCCTACGCGGCAACCGTACCCGTACAACGGGCCGGACACCCCAAGGGTGCCCGGCCCGAGCGGGGAACGCCCCTTACTTGGCCGGAGGCGTCGTCTTCTTGACGGCAGTCTTACGGGCGGCAGGTTCCTTCTTCGCCGCGGGCTTCTTGGCCGGCGCGGGCACGGTCCGGACCTCGGCCTGCTTCGGCTCCGTCCTGACGGGCTTCGGCTCGGTGCTGACCGGCTTCGGCTCCGTCCTGACCGACTTCGGCTCGGTCCGTACCGGCTTCGGCTCCGTCCTGACCGGCTTCGGCTGCGCCTTGACCACGACCGGCTGCGCCTTCGGCTCGACGGCGACGGCCAGGTCCTCGATGTCCTCGGCGGCCTCGCCACGCCAGGTCCGCACGGCCTGCTCACCGTGCTCGGCGACCTTCTCGTAGGTCTCCCGGGCCTTGACGGCGTACTCGGCGGCGACACCGACACTGCGCAGGGCCAGGTCCTGGGCGGACTCGCCGAGCTTCTTCAGGTCGGAGTCGATCGTGCTGCCGAGCTTCTTCAAGTCGCCGTCGAGGGTGTCGAAGAAGTCGTTGACCTTGGTCTGGAAGCTCTCCTGTGCCTCCCTGGCCTTGGTCTGCAGGGTCTCCTGCGCCTCCTTGGCCCGCGCGGCGGCCTTCTCCTGCACGGCCTTCGGGTCGGTGTTGCGCACGGCGTCGAAACGGGCCGGAGCCTCCGCGCGCAGCTGCTCCACCAGACCGGGCACCTTCTTGGCCTGCTGAAGGGCCAGGTCGGCGGTGCCTGCGGCGAAGTAGAGCGGGGTCGGGTCACTGAGGGTCTTGCGCAGATCGTCGGTGATGGCCATGGTGATGGTTCTCCCGGATTCACATTCGGCTGAGTGTTGTGTTGTCCCGCGGCGGGGCGGCCGGTGCCCTGGTCCGGCTCAACCGGCCGACCGTCGCGGGTCGGCGTCACTGCCGTCGTCCGTACTGGGGTCACGCACGGCCTTGTCGTCCTGCTCGTGCCGTCCGTCGCGCCCGGCGGCGTCCGCCTGCGCGTCCTCCGTACCCTGACCGGCGTCCTCGCCGCCATCGGCCCCGCCGCCGTCGCCCCGGAATCCGTTCTCCTTGCGGAAGGACTCGTAGATCTGCAGCAGCACCTGCTTCTGCCGTTCGTCGAGGGTGGGATCGGCGAGGATGACGGCCCGCGTCTCGACCTCGTCCCGGTCCCGTTCGGCGTCGAGGATTCCGGCGCGGACGTACAGCGTCTCCGCGGAGATCCGCAGGGCCTTGGCGACCTGCTGCAACACCTCCGCGCTCGGCTTGCGCAGCCCACGCTCGATCTGACTCAGGTACGGATTGGACACACCGGCGGCATCGGCGAGCTGCCGGAGCGAGAGCCGCGCGTTACGGCGCTGCTCGCGCAGGTAGTCACCGAGATTGCCGACGTTGAGCGATGCCATGCCTCCACCATGCCCCACCCCCGCTAACAATTGCAAGCACCCGCTTGCAAAAGTGTGTCGCGCCATGGCCGCGGCCGGTTGAGGCCGAGCACGACAGGTGCCCTGTTTGCGGGACATCTGTCGTCATCCGCCTCCGGTCCCCTGGTGCAGGTGCTCTCGGGTCGGCCTCTGCGGGTCGCCGGGAAGCGGCGTTGTCGGTGGGCTCTGCCAGGGTGTGCGTCGTGGATGAACTGGTGGAGCGTGTCGACGATCAAGGTCGTGTGCTGGGGATGGTGGTCAGCCGCCGACAGGCCATCCGGGAGGGTTGGCTGCACCGGGTCGCCGTGACGGTGTGTCGTGATGAGCGTGGGCGGCTCCTCGTCCACCGGCGGTCCGAGCAGCTGTCGCGCTTCCCCGGGCTCTACGAGGTCGCGGTCGGTGGCGCCGTGCATGTCGGCGAGTCCTATGAACAGGCCGCCGCGCGGGAGCTGGCCGAAGAGCTGGGTATTCGTGCGCTGCCGCGCCTGCTGTTCACGTTCATCAACCGCAGCGGCTTGAGCCCTCACTGGCTCGGCGTGCACGAAGCTGTGGTGCCGGACGCCGTGACCCCTGATCCCGATGAGGTCGCCTGGCATGGCTGGCTGACCGAGCCGGAGCTAGGCTCGGCCCTGCTGGAGTGGCGCTTCACCCCCGACAGCCACGAAGCCTTCAGCCGGTATCTCGAATTCCGGATGGCGCAGCCCTGACCTTGTTCCTTTCCCGGGCAGGAGTGCCTGATTGCGGCCAACGCGCCTTGTGGAAGGCGATGTTCGTGACAGGGAGTACGGATGCTTGGTCGACTCCCCCTCGTTGGGCAGCCTGATGGCTTGCGGCCCGTGCGCGTCCGGCCTGCCGTACCGACTGCCCAGCCCCCCGATGGAAGGGTTCATGACGAGTCTGGAAGCCGTCGCGACGGTGATGGCCCAGCGGGCCGCCACGCTCGGCGTGGAGATCAGCCGAGGCCTCCAGCTTCACCGACCGTGCCATGCAGGTCTCCAGCTACCGCAAGGGCCGCGTCCTCCTCGCCGGTGACGCCGCGCACATCCATTCCCCGCTCGGCGGCCAGGGCCTCAACCTCGGCATCGGCGACGCCGTCAACCTCGGCCGGAAGCTCGCCGCCACCGTGCACGGCACCGCGCCCGAGGGCCTGCTCGGCACCTACACCGACGAGCGCCACCCCGTTGGCGCCGCCGTCCTCGACTGGTCACGCGCCCAGGTCGCGACCATGAAGCCGGGCCCCAGCGCCCCCGCCCTGCGCAAGCTGGTCCTCGACCTGATGAGCACCCCGGACGGGGTGACCCACGTGTACCGGCAGACATCGGGCCTGTGCAACCGCTACGACCTGGACAGCGAGCAGCCCCTCGTCGGCCGCACCACCCCCGACTTCCGCTTCCAGGACGGAACCCGCCTCGGCGAACTGCTGCGCCAGGGACAGGCCGTTGTCCTCGACTTCAGCCACGACCACGCGCTGCAGAACGCGGCAAGGGGCTGGGCGGACCGGATCCGGTACGCGGCCGGACCGGCGCGCAACGACCTCGGATTCACCGCCCTGTTCATCCGCCCGGACGGCATCGTGGCGTGGGCGGACGACCAGGCCCCTGACCTCAAGGCGTTCGAGCAGGCGGCGACCCGCTGGCTCGGCCACGCGCAGAACTGACCCACCCCGCGGGCGGGGAGCGGGAGGGGCCTGCTGAACAGCCTCTCGGCCTCACAGCGTTCGGCCCGGGACACGGACGTCCCGGCCCCGGCCCTGTCGCGGTGACCTTCCGTTGCTCGGGTCGGCACCCGTCCGCGCCTCCGCCCGGGGTCCGGACCCCGCGAAAGCACCGGACGGGTTGCCGCCCAGGGCCCTGTGCCGATCATCGCGAAAAGCAGCAACCCCAGTCAATCCTATGGATTTCTCGAAAACCCCAAGCTATGGCTTGGGGTTATGACTTTGGACGACCTACGCGTCTTCGTGGCCGTGTGCCGGGCCGGCAGCCTCAGTGCCGTCGCCCGGGAGCTGGCCTGCACACAGTCCGCGGTGAGCCAGCATGTGAAACGGCTGGAACGAGAGACCGGAGTGAGTCTCCTGGAACGCCAAGCGAGAGGTGTCGTGCCCACCCACGCAGGGCGTGTCCTGTGGGACGCCGCCGCCGACGGCATCGCCGGTCTGGATCTTGCCCTGCGCCGTCTCGGCGACCTGGTCAGCGGCAACAGCGGCTCTGTGCGCGTGACCACGGGCGGAACGACCGTACGACACTTCATGTCCGAGGCCATCGTCGCCTTCCGGCGGCGCTACCCGAAGACGAACCTGGAGTTCCAGACCGAGACGTCCAGCCGGAGTTGCTTCGACGCCCTTGTCGCCGACAACCTGGACCTCGCCTGGGTCACCATCGGCAGCCCGGTGCGCGGCATCGAGCAGCGCACCGTCGTCGAACTGCCCTGGGTGCTGGCCGTCCGCGCCGACGATCCCTTCGCAGACCGGGCTCGTATCGACGTGGCCGACCTCGCCGGCATCAGCCTCATCCGGCTGCCACAGAACTCCACCTCGGGTGCCCGCCTCGACACGGCCTTCGCCGAACTGGGCATCCGAAGCAACTCCGACACCAGCGTGGCCGACTGGGACACCGCCGTCCTGCTGGCCGAACTCGGCCTCGGCCACGCCGTCGTTCCGGCTCTTCCTGACTGGCCGGTACCCGGCAACGCCGGCCTCCTCCGTCTTGTCCCCATCCCCGACCTGCCACCGCTCCCGGTCGGTTGGGCCGTACGCCGCTGGGACGCCCTTCCTCCGCTCGCCCGGATCTTCGCCGACACCGTCGCCGGCAGTTGCGCGGAGAAGGGGGAGATGCACACCGCCAGCGGCCTGCCTGCCCGGCCACCACTGGTCAGAAGGCTCAGCCCATGAGCCTCGACAGCCCCACCGGGTCCGCGATGTTCAGTCGTCGACGTGGAGTTCGGGCCGGGTCCAGAGAGTGAGGTCGCTGCTGGTGGCGACTGCGAGGGTCAGGCCGGAGGGCGAGAATCCGGCCGCGCGGAGTTCTGAGTACTCGGAGTGGAAGACGTGCCACCACGTCCCTCCCGCCGGCCCTTCGCGGGACCCGCCGTCGGTGGAGAGGACGACGCGGTCGTGCGGCCACTCGGGGCTGACGACGTCCAGGGTCCAGCCGTCCGGCGTGGTGCTGTGCAGGCCGCCGCCGAAAAGCCCGGCTATGCGCACGGGGACACCTGCGATCGGGCCGAGCCCGGGACAGGTCAGGTCCGGGTGGGCGTCGGGGGCGCTCGTTTCGGGGTCAGGATCCCTGTCGCGGGCGATCCTCTCGCCGGTGACCGCAGGTGATCTTGAGGCTCGTGGCCGTTCACGAGAAATAGCAGCAGCACGGCGGCCTCGTGAGGGCGGCGGGCGTGGCGCTGACATGTGTGGATCAGTCGGTCCTGTCAGCGAGCCGGTGGGGTGAGGGTGGTGCGGTCGAACGGGCCACCATGCGCGGCGGCGTACGTGACGGCGTCGTTGACGGCGTCGAGGCCGAACGACCGGACCCGTTCGGGGGCGAGGTCCAAGGAGCCCGAGGCGAGGAGCCGGATGATGCCGGCGTTCGCTGTGCGCGGGTACATCCACTGGCCTCGCACGGTGATCGAGTTGCGCATGATCCATGGGTACGGGAGTGCGAGGTCGTCGCCACCGAGCATGCCGACGCCGCCCATGAGGACGACGCGGCCGTATTCGCGCACGGTCATGGCTGCCAGGCGCGCTGCCGAGCTGGGTGCGCTCGGCGGGAGCAGGTCGATCACCATGTCGATCGGGCCGTCGGCCGCCGCGGACATCGCCGCGCGGTCGCCGGCCTCGTCCCCGGTGAGCGGGACCGGGCGCAGCCGCGGACCGAACCGGTCGGCGAGGAGGTCGAGCGCGGCCTGGTTGCGGCCCGGGGCGACCACACGGCCCGCCCCCATGGCGAGCGCGACCGCGACCGCACTGCTGCCGAGGTTGCCGGTGGCCCCGCTGACGAGCAGCGCCTCACCGGCTGCGAGCCCGCCGGCCAGCAGCCCGCCATAAGGGATGACGTGCACGCCGAGCGCGGCCCAGCGGGCCGGGTCGTCCCCCGCCGCTGCGGGGAGCGGGAAGACGTTCTCCGTCGGGATCCGCATGAGCTCGGCGAACGATCCGTCGTGCAGGTACCGGGCGAGGCGCGCGCCGCCCTCGCCGCGGGAGCTCCAGCCCTGGAGCGTGATGTCAGGCGTCAGGGCGTCGTCCCGCGAGCGCACCGTCGAGTCGCACCACACCAGGTCGCCGGGGCGCAGCCGGGTGGCGTCCGGGCCCACGTGGACGACCCGTCCCACGCCGCCGATCCCAGGAACGACGGGAGGGACCAGGGGGTAGTTCCGCTCGCCGCTGAAGACCTCGGCCGCGTAGGGCGCCACGCTGGCGGCGAGGACCTCGACCACCACCTCGCCGCCGCCGGCCTCGGGGTCGGGAACCTCCCGCACCGTGAGCGGCGCACCGAACTGCGTCAGAACTGCTGCTCGCACGTGATGACCTCCGTGTTCGTCCGTGTTCGTCGGGATCGACACTAGGAACCCGGCGGGCATGCGGGAAGCGACGATCAGGCATATGTGGTATGCGTACACCGCATGGACATCTCCAGCGCGGGCCTACGGGTCCTGCGGCAGATCGCCGAGTCCGGCAGCTTCACCGCAGCAGCCACCCGGCTCGGCTACACCCAGTCGGCGGTCTCACGCCAGGCCGCCTCCCTCGAACGAAGCGCGGGCACAGCCCTGTTCGAACGCCGCCCCGACGGAGTGCGGCTCACCCCCGCGGGTCTGACTCTGTTGCGGCACGCTCGCACGATCCTGGACTGTCTGACGGCGGCCGAGCGCGACCTCACCGGCACCGTTTCGCGTACCGAACTGGTGCGGCTCGGGCTGTTCCTGAGCGCGGGCGCGGCCATCCTGCCTCTCTCACTCACCCGCCTCGCGGCGACCGACCCGCAGATCACGGTCACGACTACCGAGGGCACCACGCCCTCCCTGATCCGCGCACTGCGCGCGGGCTCGATCGACATCGCCGTGCTGACGTCCCGCCCGCCCCACCGGCCTTTGGACGGCGAGTCGCCGCGCCTGCACGTCGAGACCATTGCGGACACCGAACTGGTCGTGGCGGTGCCTTCGACCGGAGAGTTCGCCGGCCGCACCGCGGTGCACGTCGACGAACTGGTCGACGCCCCGTGGATCGCCGCCCCGGCGTCGAACGCCGAGCCACTGCTCGGCGTCTGGCCCGGCCTGCCCGGACGGCCGGACATCGTCCACTGCGCACGCGACTGGCTGACCAAGCTTCAGCTGGTCGCCGGTGGCTTCGGGGTGACAACGGTGCCCTCGCGGCTCTCGCCGGTGCTGCCGCCCGGGGTGAGCCTGCTGCACGTCGAAGGCGCACCTCCCGAGATCCGCCGGGTTCTCGTGGCACGACTGCCCGGCCGCCCCACCCCGGCGATCACGGCCGTCACCCGAGCAATTGCCGCGACCACCTGATACGTGCCGTCGCGACCGTCAGATTCGGTGCCGTAGCCCGCCGAGGGCGCACACCATCACGTGTACCTCGGCATCGGCCAGGGCCCTTTCAGCAGGAGCACCCCGCTGCTACCCGCGCAAGTACCCCAGTGACGTCAAAAACTCGTGAACATAACCAGGCCGTAGATCTGGGTGCCTCCCAGCCCGTGAACAACTGACTTCAATACTTGTGCATAAAGCCACCTTTGACGCACTCGGCCGCAGTCGGCTTCCCGGCAGCATCGTCAATGGCTCATTGAATTGCCACACAGCGCACCCCGGCAAAAACGGATTTGCAGGTATCCGCACGAGAACTCCGGTACCCGGGGCCCCGTTCATGAACCTCGCCTCGCTGTTGCACGTACGCGGTGGGTCCTTCACGGCGTACGCACAGTCCCGGCTGGTGCAGCCTTACCTGTCGGCCTGGCCGAAGAACTTCCCCGTGGCCGAGCCGGGCCGAGAGGTACGCGGGGCGGTCATCGCCGGATGCGCGGTGCAGGCGGTGACCACGTGGCGAAGCACCACCAATTCACCCGAGAGCCGCGCCCTTCCCCTGGGAGCGGAACTTTCCTCCTGGTGGGAAATCATCATCCGCAGCTCGCCGTGAACCAGCTGCCCGGGAAAGGGAAAAGCCAAGGGCGCACCTTTCATGCCTCGATACACTCGGCGCATGATACGGGTGCGCCCCATGCAGGAAGAAGACATCTGCGACGTTTCTGCGGTACGAGTGAAAGGCTGGCAGGCCGCCTACCCGGGCATGGTGCCGCAGGACTACCTCGACGCACTCACGGTGGCGGAGGACGCCCGCATGCGACGCGACTTGTTCACACGCAGCTCCGGTGGTGTCCTGAACCTCGTCGCCGAGGAGGCCGGCGTTGTGGTCGGCTGGGCGGCACTCGGCCCCTCCAAGGAAAAGGACCGCAGACCCCAGGACGGTGAACTGCTCGCACTCTACGCGGCCCCTGACCGCCTCGGCACCGGCGTCGGGAAAGCGCTGATGCAGCAGACGCTGGCCGCTGCCCGGGAGCGCTCGTTCCACCGGCTCGTGCTGTGGGTGATCGCCGCCAACACAAGGGCACGCCACTTCTACGAGCGGGGCGGCTTCGTACTGGACGGCCGCTCGTCGGACTGGTCGGTCAACGACACCGCGGTCCCCGAAGTCCGCTACTGCAAGGATCTGGCACCGCCGAACCTGCGAGGGTGAACTCAGCAGGGCTGCACTGCGGATCTTCTGCCCACCGGAAGATCCATCGCCGAAGATCCATCGTCGGCGGGGCCGCGGTCGCGCGGAGATATTCGGTTGCCGGGCGGTGGGGTGGCGGGTGCAATGCCCGGCATGGTGATTCAGGTCCGTCCGCCACAACCCGACGAAATGGCCGCGCACTACCGGGCTTTGCCGTTCGCGAACGGGCTGCCGAAGTGGGAGCCGGCGGACGCTGCGCCGCATGGTGGTCCCGAGTCCCCTGGTCTTCGCCCCACTGCCCCATCCGCCGGCCTGCGCTTTTGTCCTGGCGCGAGGTACGGAGGGGAACGCCGGAGCCGTACCGGACTTCCGCCGTGCCTGTCCCCACGGCCCGCAGCGCGCTAGCGTCGGGGGGCATGATCGTATGGCTCAACGGCACTCACGGAGCGGGCAAGACCACGACCAGTCCGCTCGTGCAGGAGCTGATCCCGGATTCGCGGGTGTTCGACGCCGAGAAGGTCGGTGAGACGCTCATGGACATCAAGCCGGGGCTGCCCTGGACGGGCAACTTCCAGGACTGGCCGCCGTGGCGGCCGCTCGTGGTCGAGACGGCCCGCCACGTACTCGACTACGCCGGCGGCACCCTGGTGGTGCCCATGACCGTCCTGGTCGAGCGGTACTGGCGCGAGATCAGCGCGGGCCTCGCCGGCCATTCCATCCCGGTACGGCACTTCGTGCTCCACGCCGAGCAGGACACCCTCCGCGAGCGCATCGAGGGGGACACCGTGCTCGGCCCGTCCGCGTTCCGCCTCCGCCATCTTGAGCCCTACGCCGAGGCGGCCCGCAGGTGGCTGCACGACGAGGCCGAGGTCATCGACACCACGCACCTCACACCCGCCCAGGCCGCCCTGCGGATCGCGGAGGCCGTCAAGAGCTGAGGCCCACCCGCCACGCGAACCAGGCACAGGCGGCAACGGTGGTGAACGGCGAACGGTCGAGGACGTTCGCAGGCGGCACGGTGACCTGGATGCCGCCCGCGATCCGTCCGTTGCCGAGGCGTCCGGTGCTACCGCCTGACGTCGTAGATGCGGTTGGTGAGGGTCTCGACGGCGAGCCGCCAGTTGTGCAGACCCGCCTCGTCGGCGATCGTCGCGAGCGCGTCCTGACCAGGATGGTTACCGAGCGCGTGCGGGCCGTTCTGCGCCATGGCCGCCGGCAGGCAGAGCACCGCCGAGGTGGAGGCGAAGGAGCGGCCGATCGGGTTGATGTTCTCCCCGGGCTCGGCCGACGCGTTCGGCTCGACGACAAGACAGCTTCCGTCCTGCGCGAGGGTCCTTTCCGTGTGCCGGAGCGCCGCACCGGGATCACCGAGATCATGGAGGCAGTCGAAGAACGTGACGAGGTCGTAGCCGCCACCGGGGAAATCGTGCGCGGCGGCGACCTCGAAGGTCACGCGATCACCGACGCCCGCTTCCTCGGCCAGTTTTCGGGCCGCTTCCACGGAGGGCTCGTGGAAGTCGAAGCCGTGAAAGCGGGACTGCGGAAACGCCTTGGCCATCAGCACCGTCGAGTGACCGAAGCCGCATCCCACGTCGGCGACCGAGGCGCCTCGCCGGAGTTTGGCCTCCACGCCCTCCATGGCGGGCAGCCATTCCTGAACGAGAACTGCCTCATAGCCAGGCTTGAAGAAGTCAGCGACGCCCTGTGCCAGTTCCGGACCGTAATCCTGCCAGTTCACTCCGCCACCGTTCCGGTAGGCGCCAGCCAGCGCCTCTTCGGCGCTGTAGAGGGCCCCCAGCATGGTGAAGCCGCCACCGACGTACGTCGGCAGAGAGGAATCGGCCAGTACGGCCGCGTGCTCGTCCGGCAGGACGTACGTGTTCGTCTCGGCGTCGTGGAGTACGTAGGCACCCGCGACCTGCGCCGCCAGCCACTCCCGGACGTACCGCTCGACGAGTCCTGTCTTCTCGGCCAGTTCGTCCGAGGTGAGCGCCCCCGCCCCGGCCATCGCCTCGTACAGTCCGAGGCGGACGCCCAGCGACGTCGAAACTCCCGCGAAGGCAGCCGCGTTGTCAGCGACCACTCGCTCAAGGAATTCCATCACACGATTCTCATCCGACATGTGCTCAAACTTTCAGCTATGAATTCTCCTGCCACCGATTGCCAGGAGATTGGATGACCGACAGGCCGGCCCTGCAGTCCGACGTCTGCAGTCCGACGTCTGCAGTCCGACTTCCACCGGCATTGCCGAGGGTCAGGTTGTGATGAGGCAGAAACCTCTCATCTTTCCAACGAGTGAAAGCCCCTCCAGGTTCACACGACCCGCCAGGCCACGCCCACCGCACCCGAACACGATCGCCGCGCCGAGGTCTTTTCCACCGGCTCCCACCGGCACCCACGGGCTCCCACCGGCACCCACGGGCGCCCACGGGCTCCCACCGGCCGGACGGACCCGGCGGGGAACTGGCCACGGACGGATAGCGAGTGATTACGGATGGTCAGGAGTACGGCCGGCCAGGGGCCGCGCGCGGCGGCAGCGGTGCGCCCGGGTGGGCGGGCGGAAAGGTGGTGGCGTCGGGCGCACGGGGCAAGGTAGCGTCCCGGGCATGACTGCCGGGTCGGCCATGGGCCGTGAGCGAGTTGGGTGCCCGGCCTCTGAGTGAGGCCGCAGGTCCCCCTGGCCGACGGGGCTCGGGGGAGGGCAAGGGGCCCTCCCACTTCTTTCTCTGCAACCACACTGTTCGATCGCGGAGAAAGAAGAGAGAAAACGACGTGCCCCTGGATTTCAACCAAAAGATCATCGATGAGTTCCGCGCCCACCACGGCCGCCTGAGCGGCCCCTTCGAAGGCGCCCGGCTGCTCCTGCTGACCACCACGGGCGCCCGCACCGGCGCCCGCCACACCACCCCCGTCGGCTACCTCCCGGACGGTGACGGCCGGGTCCTGGTCATCGCCTCGGCGGGCGGCTCACCACGCCATCCGGACTGGTACCGCAACCTCCTCGCGCACCCCAGGGTGACCGTCGAGAGCGGCGTGTTCACGTACGAGGCGGATGCGGTCGTCCTCCAGGACGCGGAGCGTGACGAGGCGTTCGCGCGGGCGGTGGAGGCCGACCCGGGCTGGGCGGCGTACCAGGCCAGGACGGACCGGGTGATTCCGGTCGTCGCACTGCACGAGGTCGCCAAGGCGGGCCCGCCCGACGTGAACGCCGGTTCGCCCGGCGAGGCGATCCGGCTGATCCACGACGTCTTCCGGCGTGAACTCGCCCTGATCCGGGCGGAACTCGACAACCGGAACGGGTCCGTGCTGGGCGCGCAGCTCCGGATCAACTGCCTGGCCCTCTGCCAGGGCCTGCACAACCACCACCGGGGCGAGGACATCGCCCTGTTCCCGCACCTCGCCGCCCGGCACCCGGAATTCGCCGCGACGCTGGAGCGGCTGGGCCGCGAGCACGAGCGGATCGCCGAGACGGTCGAGGCCCTCCGCCAGGCGCTCTCGACCCAGGACCCCGCCGCCGCACGGACCGAGGTGATACGGCTCACGGAGGAACTGGAAGCCCACCTGTCCTACGAGGAGGAACAACTGCTCCCCCTCCTCGACGCCCCGGCCGACGACAGCCCACAGCATCGCTCGGACTCACAGCACGGCTCGGACTCACAACACAGCTCGGACTGACAACGCCACTCCGACTCATGACGCCGCTGCGGCTCAGAGCGACGCCTCCGGGGCCGCGGTCCCGTTCCCCTGGCACCAGCGCATGAGCGCCGCCGCGATCCGCAGCGGTCCCGGGACCGAGTCCAGACCCAACGGCACGGCAGCGTCCGCCAGGATCCTGCGCAGGCGCAGTGCCGCGGGCACGAGGTGCCGCCAGTCGGCGTCCGGGCCGATGTCCAGGGACAGCGCCGTACGGATCACATCGGTGAACACGGACTGGGCCTTCTTGTAGTCGACGAGAAGACCCAGGTCGTGCCGCCAGCCGTTCGAGCTGCCGGGGCGGACGGCCTCGGCAGTCGCGCACCACTGCTCCGTCATGGTGCGCGACTGCCGGACCGGGTAGCGCATCAGGTGCAGATGGGTGGCGAGGTCGTAGAGCGGATCCCCGACCATCGCCAGTTCCCAGTCGATCGTCCACAGCCGCTGTTCGCCGTCGACGATGAAATTCTCCCGATGCAGATCGGCATGGAGCAGGCAGAAAGGGCGCCGGCGCAGCCCGGACACATGCTTCCGGAGGTACTGGAACGATTCCGCTGTCACCCCCAGATCCCCGAAAAGACCCTCGAACCGCTCCAGATTGCGCCGGTACACGGATTGTTCGGTGAAATGGACGAGCCGCTCCAGAAAGCCGTCGGTGTCTCCGTCCTCCGGACGGTCGGCCGGCCTGCAGCGGCGCTCGGCCGTGACATTCTCCGGTGCCGTGCCGACCAGTTGCCGGAACAGGGTGACGATCTGCCGGAAGAAGACGTCGGGAACTCGGGTGCCGGAGGTGCAGACGGCTCCGAGGGTCCGTCCTTCGATGAACCGCTGGAGGCCCAGCCCGCTGACCTGGATGATGTCCGGAACTCCGGTGATCCGGCCGTCCAGGGCCGTCAGCAGTTGTTCCTCCGAGACGAAGCAGCGCCGGTCGAACCAGAGGAGACCGGCACGCGGTTCCCGGCATTTCCACCGCCCCGACCGCTCGCTCCCCTGTACGCCGGGAAGCGGAAATACATAAGTTTCGTGGTGATATCCGTGGAGCGGGCCCTCGACCACACTCTCGTCACCGCTCGCCTCGGCCGCATGCAGCCGGGCAGTGGAAGCTGAATCGGGTGGCATTGCCTGTTTCTCTCGCCCAGGACCCTTCCGCAGGGTACAGAAGTGGGAGCACGTTACTCCCGCTCCCGCATGCATCGTGGCAGACGCCGTCCCGTCGTCGAATCGGATCCCACTGGACGGCTACGGAACGCACGCTTGTGCCACGACGTCTCCACCCGCGTCCGGATTTCGGCCCCCCGGCCTGCGGTGCGGCCCGCTCAGCCCACTCGGTCGGCGCTCGGGCCGGTCACCGCCGTTGCCGCCGTCCCGCCGACGGTTCAGGTCTGAGCGCGGACCATGTCCAGGACCGTCGACAGCGAGTCCACGACGGCCGTGGCGCCGGCGTCCCGCAGCAGCTTTTCCTTGCTGTGGTTACGCGCGTAGCCCAGGAACGGGACCCCGGCGCGGTTCGCGGCGATCAGGTCCGTGGGGGTGTCGCCGATCATCAGGGACGACGACGGTGCCGCGCCCATCGCGTTCAGGGCGCGGTTGAGGCAGTGCGGGTCCGGCTTCAGGTGCTGGAGGTCGTGCGTACGGCCGTAGATGTGCGGGGTGAAGCAGGAGGTGAGGCCGCGGCCGTGCAGGTACGCGCGCACCACCCGCGGGGAGTTGTTGGTGGCGACGGCGAGCCGGGAGCCCACGGCCGTCCAGGTGCGGATCAGCGGGTCGGCGTACGCGGTGGGCATCGCCGTGGCCGTGGCCCGCAGTTCCTCCTGGGTCAGCCGCTCCTCCAGTTCGGCGACCAGGTCGCTGCCGGGGTGCCTGCGGTCCACGGCGCGCAGCACGACCTGCGGGTCCGGGGACTGCCGTTCGGGCTCCGTGAGCAGGCCGTGCAGTCCCCGCCCTGCCAGCCAGTCCACGACGTCCACCGCCACGTGCTCCGCCGTGTGCCCGGCGAACAGGCGGCAGATCGGTCCGTCGAAGTCAAAGAGCACGACGCGTGCGCGCGCGATCAGCGCCCGGAGCGCCTCGGTCTCGTCCCGGATGTCGGCCGGGTGGTCGTCTTCGGTCTCGTCCCGGGTGTCGCTCAGGTGGTCGCCTTCGGTCTCGGCTGTCACCGGTTCTGTCTGCGTCGAATCAGAAGTCACTAAGAGAGTGTCAGGTCCGATGTGATGGTTTCCCAGAGTGCGTCGAACCACTTCTGCGATTGCTCCACGAACGCGGCGTCCCGCTGCCCGGCCCGCTTCTCGAAGGAGAAGAGGAGGGACTGGGAGCCCAGCGTGTCGTACATCTCCAGGGTGCCGCCGTCCGTGGACTCCTCGCGGCGGGTGACCATGTAGTAGCCGATCAGCGCCTCCGCGCCGTTGAGCAGGTACAGCTTCACCGGCGGGGTGAACGGCAGTGCCCGGAACGTGACGCGTACGTCGACATCGTGCGTGGAGCGCAGCGCCTGGAGGTTGTACTTCAGCACCTGGCCCTGGGCGTTGCGCATCGCCAGCCAGCGTTCGTGGACCGGATCGTCCGCGCCACGGCCCTCGACCGGGACCGGGAAGGCGAGGTTGATGTCCCGGGACGGCAGCAGAATGCGGACGTCGAGCGTCTGCGGGCGGATGCGGCCCTCGTGGATCTGGCGGAGGGGGTCGCTCATCGCCAGCATCAAGGTCTCGGCGGTGAGGCAGACCGCGTCGACGCGGACCCAGGGCACCGAGAACGCCTCCGCCAGCCGGGGGCTCAGTCCGACCATGGTCGGCTGGGGCTCGTCGACCGCGGGCGCCGGTCCGGCGACGCGCGGCGGGCTGCCCTTGCTGACGCCGATGAGCAGGCCGTTTTCCTGGAGCACGCGCAGCGCCTGGCGCACGGTGCCGCGTTCCACACCGAACTCCTCGGCGAGTTCGGCCTGCGTGGGCAGGCGGTCCCCCGCCCTGAGTTCTCCGGCACGGATCCGCTCCCGCAGGGCGTCGGCGATCTCCTGGGGGGTGAGCCTCTTGCTGTCGTTCACTGCCGCGCTCTCCTGGGTCACGACCAAACGGTACAACTTCCACCCATCTATGGGGAGTTGCAGAGAAGTTGTTTATGGATAGTAGCCAAGTGGGGACAACATAAGCGAAGTTGGTTGCCAACTTTCCCAAGTTGGCGGACTTTTTGCTTCCTGGCAGCCTGAAGGGGGAATCACCATGCCTGCCCTCGCCCTCATCTCCGCCGTCTTCGTCGTCGGCTTCGAACAGTTCGTGCAGTGGAAGTACGGGGCCGTCGGACTGGTCGGCCTGCTGCTCCTCACCATAGGCGTCAAGGCCGACAACCCGGCGGTCAGCTCGGCCGGGGCCGTGCTGCTCGCCGTGCTGGTGGCCGGTCCCGCCCTATGACGTCAGCTGCAACTCCGAACTGATCGTCTCCCACAGCGCGTTGAACCACAGATGTGACTGCTCGACGAACGTCGTGTCGCGCGCCCCGGCCCCCTGCTCGAAGCCGAACAGCACCGAGCGGGTGCCGTCGGAGTCGTACATCGCCAGTCGCTCGTGCTCGATCTCCCGCTCCCGCCGGGACAGCGTGTAGTAGGCGAACAGCGCCTCGGCGCCGTTGAGCAGGTACAGCTTCACCGGCGGGGTGAACGGCAGAGCCCGGAAGGAGACATGCACGTCGATGCCGTGCGTGGCGCGCAGGGCCAGCAGGTTGTGTTGCAGCACCTGGCCCTGCGCATTGCGCTGCGACAGCCAGCGGCGGTGCAGCAGGCCCGCGGCCGATGCCTGAACCGGGACCGGGAAGGCCAGGTCGATGTCACGGCTGGGCAGCAGGACACGGACGTCGATCTTGGCCGGTTTCCATCGGCCGGCATGGATCTGCCGCAACGGTTCGCCGATCGCGAGCGTGAGCGAAACCGAGGTGAGACACAGTGCGTCTATCTCGACATGCGGAGCCGCGAAGGCGGCGGCCACCCGGGACGCGAGGGCCACCATGGTGGGCTGCGGAGGGGCCGCCGGACCGGCCAGGGCCGGAACGAGGCCCAGGTCGGGGGCGACATTGGCCGGCGAGCCCTTGGAAACGTTGGTGAGCAGATGCTCCGATTGCAGGATGCGCAACGCCTGGCGCACGGTGCCGCGCTCCACGCCGAACTCGTCGGCGAGTCTGGCCTGCGTGGGCATGCGCTCACCGGGGCGGAGCACGCCGGACCTGATCCGGGCGCGCAGCTCGTCGGCCACCTGGTGGTGTGACTTCTGTGGCCGCTGTGACCTCTTCCGCCCAGTGGCGGGGGCGTGTTCCGGGTCCACACAGAAACCCTACAACTTCCCGCCATCTTCCGGCAGTTCACGGGAAGGTGGTTATGAGCCGCTTCCAAGCGGAGATAAGTACAGTGAAGTTGGTAGCCAACTTATGCAACATGGTCAAACTTCCCGGTGGTTGGCCGACTGGGTTCCCTTCCGGAGGGGAGCCGGGAGCCTGGTCGGTCCGACTCGACCGTGTGTCGAGCCGCCGCCGGAGCACAGCCACAACCGAATATCGACAACCGAACAGTCACATCCGCACAGCCACAACCGAACAGCACGACCGCACAGCCACAACTCAACAGCCGCGGCTCAGCAGCCGTACCGCACAGTCACAACTGAACAAGCTCGCTACGGATGATCCACCGGTTCAGCAGTTCAGCAGTTCAGCAGTTCACGGTCCGGCGATCCGGCGGTTCCGCACGGCCGGCCGGGAGGAAGGAGCGTCAGAAGATGTCCGGGCACCACGGTCGCCTGGGCGTGTGCAGCAGGGCGTCGGCCAGCTGGGCGGCGCCCTCTCGTACGTCCTCGATCCGGCCCAGCGCCGCGAGCCGCGTGGCCGACTCGTCACCGAGCCACAGGGTGGCCAGTTCGGAGATGCCCAGGACGAGTTCCGCGCTCTCACCGGTCGGTGTGCAGCTCGCGCCCTCCGGCGAGGCATCCAGCCGGAACCGGCCGCCGGCCAGGCCCTGCCCGTCGACGACCTCCAGCACCAGCGTGCCGGCGGTGTCGTACGTCCGCGCCTCCAGCGCCCGTACGACGTCCAGGATCCGCACCCACAGCCAGTCCGCCTGGGTGGTGATCCGGGCGGCACGGGGGTCCGGCAGCAGCAGCGGGAGCAGGTCGTCCGGCCCGCGCCAGTCGCTCTTGACCGTGGTGATCCAGTCGATCGAGCACAGGTAGTGCCACAGGGCGCGCTCGGCCGCCGGAGTCGAGGCGAGCAGCCAGCTCACGTCGGCGGTGTTCTGCGGCTGCTTGGCCTGCCAGATGTCGTCCGCCCGGTACGAGACCAGGCCCTCCAGTTCGCCGGAGGCGGCGCGGTAGGCGGCGAAGAACGGCTCGGTCCACTCCTTCCCGGAGCGCACGGCACCCGTGCTCAGCTGCCACCACAGGTCGGCGCGGGTGACCGCGCCGGCCTGGCCGCGGCGCACCCGGTCGTGCAGCTCCGGACCGGTCTTGCGGACCTCCGCCCCGTCCACCAGGTCGATCCGGCCGCCGTCCGCCGGGCCCGACCAGCGGGGGTCGAGACCGGCCCGGGGTACGTCGACGGTCCACTCGGTGGCCCAGGTGGCGGGACCGAAGCCGTAGCGGCCGTAGATCGGGTACTCGGCGGCGATGAGCGTGGCGACGACGTCCCCGCGGTCCTTCGCCGCCGTGAGGTCCTGGCTCATCATGCGGGTCAGCAGGCCGCGGCGGCGGTGCGTGGGGGAGACCGTCACGTTGGAGATGCCGTCCGAGGGCAGGACGGCCCCGCCCACCGCGGTGATCTCCTGGGCGAAGGAGCGATACGTCGCCACACAGCGGTCACCGTCGAAGGCGCCGAGCAGGCGGCCGGGTACGAACTGGGGGCGGCGGGCCTGCAGCTGTTCCGGCGTCGGGGTGGGCGGGTTGAGGAAGCCGGTGTTCAGGGCGCGGTGCCAGTCGGGCAGCTCGGACTCGGTGACAGGGCGGACATCGGTCATGGGGTCACGGTAGGTGCGGGGCGTTGCCCTGTCGCGGGAATTTGCCCGCCGCCCGCCCGACCCGGCTCGGTTCGGCGCTCCGGGACCGCCCCCGGCCGCCTCGACTATCCCCGGCCACCTCGACTACGTCGCTTCCGTCACAGAAGAAGGTCGTCCACCTGGGCCTCGCCCTCGCGGTAGCGGCGGGCGATCTCCGCGCTGCAGTCGTCCGCCGTGCGCTGGAGGTGGTGGCGGCGTCGGCTGGCCTGCCGCTCGTAGCGGACGAGGCGGCACAGCGCCGTACGGAGTTCCTGGTCCGTGCGGGCCTGGAGGTCGGACAGCTCGACCTCGGCGAGCATGTCGGCGGCGGCCCGCCGGTACTCCTCGCCGTGCGGCGTCCCCACCGTGACATGGCGGGCCGACGAGCGGTGCCGGGCCGGGGCGTCGATGAGGATCTCCGGCAGCCGGTCGACCACGGCGGCGTCCTCGGCGTCCACCACGGACGCCGTACCGCGCCGGGCCAGCTCGGCGCGCAGGATGTCGATCCGCCCCTGGAGCAGCCGCCGTACGTAACTGAGGTCCGCCTCGTCGCGCTGCGCGTCCCTGCGCAAGGTGCGCAGCTCGGGCAGGCTCAGCCGGATCAGGTCTTCCCCGGGTGGACCGGCGTGCAGCGTCGGGCTGTCGGTGCGCTGCACGGGCGGCCGGTGCGTCTCCTGCCCGCCCGCGAGGGCGGCCGTGATCGCACCGGGCGGCTGCTCGATACTCGGTGTGCTCATGTGTCTCTACCCGTCCCCTCGACCGGCGTACGGGAGCATCGTGCCACCCCAAGTGGCAGCTATGCGGCCGAGTGCCCCCGAACAGCCCCAGATGGGGGGGTAAGGAGGAAAAATCCGCCCTCTCGTGGGCTTCCCCGGCCTGCTGCGAACCGGTCCCGGGCACCCGGCATCATGGTCGGCATGCGTGCAGTGGTGCAGAGGGTGGACGGCGCGAGCGTCGTCGTGGACGGGGAGACGGTCGGGGCGATCGACGGCGAGGGACTGTGCGTCCTGGTCGGGGTCACCCACGAGGACACCAAGGAGAAGGCGGCCCAGCTCGCCCGCAAGCTCTGGACCCTGCGCATGCTGCAGGACGAGCGGTCGTGCAGCGACGTCGACGCCCCGCTGCTGGTCATCAGCCAGTTCACCCTGTACGGCGACGCGCGCAAGGGACGCCGGCCCACCTGGAACGCGGCCGCACCCGGCGATGTCGCCGAACCGCTGGTCGACGAGGTGGTCGCCCGGCTCCGTGCCCTGGGCGCGACGGTGGCGACGGGCCGGTTCGGCGCGCAGATGCGGGTCTCGCTGACGAACGACGGCCCCTTCACCGTCCTGCTGGAGATGTGAGCGAGCCGCCCAGGGCCGGCCGGTCCTGGGCGGTATGAGCCGCTGTACCAACGTGCCGATGTGCCGCGTTTGCCCGCGGCGCCGTCGTGGCTGGGCGCGCAGTTTCCCGCGCCCCTTCCGGGGCGCTGCCCGCACCCCGCGCGCCTGGCCCCGGGGCTACGGCTCGACGACGGTCTCCTGGGCCGCCGCCGTGTCCCCGGCCATCAGCCGCGCGTCCGCCGGCACGTTCCGCTTGACCAGGGCGAGGGCGACCGGGCCCAGTTCGTGGTGGCGTGCCGACGTCGTGATGAAGCCGATCTTGCGGCCGTCGGGGTCCTCGTCCGCGAGCCGGATCTCGGTCCCGGGCGGCGGCAGGTGCACCTCGCTGCCGTCGAGGTGCAGGAAGACCAGGCGGCGCGGGGGCTTGCCCAGGTTCTGCACCCGGGCGACGGTTTCCTGGCCGCGGTAGCAGCCCTTCTGGAGGTGGACCGCGGAACCGATCCAGCCCAGCTCGTGCGGGATGGTGCGGTGGTCGGTCTCGAAGCCGAGGCGGGGGCGGTGCCGCTCGACCCGCAGCGCCTCGTGGGCGAGGATCCCAGCGGGCATGCCGGCCTTCTCGGCGTACGTCTCCAGGTCGGCCCGAGGCAGGAAGAGATCACGGCCGTACGCCGTCTCGCGCACGACGACGCCGTCGGGGACCTCGGTGATCGAACCCGCGGGCAGGTGGACCACGGCGAAGTCGGCGGTCCGGTCGGCGACCTCGACCTGGTAGAAGAACTTCATCGACTCCAGGTACGCGATCAGCGCCTCCTGGGTACCCGGCTCCACGTGGGCCCAGACCGTCCGGCCGTCGTCCACCAGGTACAGGGCGTGTTCGATGTGGCCGTGCGCGGACAGGATCAGCGCCTCGGTGGCCTCGCCCACGGGCAGCTCGCTGACGTGCTGGGTGACCAGGAGGTGCAGCCAGCTCAGCCGGTCCGGACCGGAGACGGTCAGCACGCCGCGGTGCGAGAGGTCGACGAATCCGGTGCCGTCGGCAAGGGCACGCTGTTCGCGGAACAGGTCGCCGTAGTGGGCGGCGACACCTTCGTCCACACCCTCGGCGGGGACGGCGCCGGGCAGGGACAGCAGGGGACTCTTCATGCGGACAAGCCTACGTCTCGGTGGTCGAGCACTTGAGGGAGCAGTCGCGGCAACGGCCGTAGATCGCGAAGTGCTTCATGTCCGTGTCGAAGCCGAAGTTCGCGCGCAGCTTGGCGGTGAACTCGGCGGCGACCGACACGTCCGCCTCGATGACGTTCTGGCAGTCCCGGCACACCAGGTGTATGTGGTGGTGCCGGTCGGCCAGGTGGTAGGTGGGGGCGCCGTGGCCGAGGTGGGCGTGCGAGACGAGGCCCAGCTCCTCAAGCAGCTCCAGCGTGCGGTAGACGGTGGAGATGTTGACTCCGGACGCCGTCTTGCGCACTTCCACCAGGATGTCGTCGGGCGTCGCGTGCTCAAGGGAATCCACGGCTTCGAGCACGAGTTGCCGCTGCGGCGTCAGCCGGTAGCCGCGCTGTCTGAGGTCACTCTTCCAGTCGGTGCTCACCACGGGTCCAGTCTAGGGCGGCCCGGACCGGTCATGCTCCGGACGACAGGACAACGTCTTGCGGGGCCGCCGGTGAGGGAACCGCGGTACTCGGACGCGCGAGCGTCTCGATCGGTACTGTCGACCCCAGCACCGGCCTTCGATGCGGAGGAAGTCCCATGACCGCTCAGTATCCGGAATCGCGCCTTGAGCCCCTGATCCCGATGCCCGCCCTCACACCCGAGGCGCTGCGCACCGCGGTGGAGAGGCTGACACCGAGCCGCGTGCCCGCATTCGTGCAGGACCTCGTCGAGGCGACGACCAACGCCCAGCAGGCCCAGTCCCTCGCCCCCCTGCGCACCTTCGTCCATACCTGGGGTGTCTTCGTCGCCGTCCAGCGCCACCCTTCCCGCGCAGCGCGATTGCGTCACCTGGAGGAGGTGATCAGCGCAGGTGCGGAGGACCCGACGGAAGCCATCGCGGAGATCCGGTCCATCCAGGCCGCGGCCGAGGTGGAGGCAGGTCTGTGAGCGACTGGAAGTGGGACTACAACCCGAGTGAGGAGTACCTGACCGCAGGACTCCCGGTCGGTGTGGTGGCGGAAGTGGAGCGGATCGCCACGGAACTGGCCACGCTCGGCCCTGATGCTGAAACAGCCGGCAGCCGACCGGAGGGGAAGCCCGGTGGGCTGCGGAACTTCCCCATCTTCGCCGGCCGGGGATTCATCCAGTTTCTCGCTGTCCCCCGGCACGAGTGCATCTACATCTGCACCATCGTGTGGAACGGGTGACCAAGACTCGGTTGAAGAACGGAACCTACTTGAAGAAGGCGATGCCGTCGTCCGGCATGTCGTCCGGCAGGGCCTTCGCCCAGCGTTCGACCTCTTCCGGGGTGACGACCTTCTTCAGGTGGGCGGACAGGTAGGGGCGCAGCTCGACCTCCGGGGTCTGCTTCTCGCCGACCCACATGAGGTCGCTGTTCACATAGCCGTACAGGCGCTTGCCGCCGGTGTACGCAGGGGCGCCGGAGGACCGCAGGACCGCGTCGGTGGCCAGGTCGATCTGCGGCTTCCGGTCGGCCAGCTCGCCGTACCAGACCTCAACGACGCCGTCGTCGCGGACCAGCGTGACCTTGACCTTGCGGTCGGCGTCGATCCGCCAGAAGCCGGACTCCGACTCCAGCGGGCGGACCTTGTTGCCGTCCTTGTCCAGCACCCAGGTGTGGGAGTGGTACTCCAGAAAGTCCCGGCCGTCATGGCCGAAGGTGACCTCCTGGCCGAAATTGCACTTCTGCGAACCGGGGAAGTCATGCACGCCCGCCCCGGCCCAGCTGCCGAGCAGGAAGGCCAGGGGGACGAGGTCCTTGTGCAGGTCCGACGGAATCTCGATCATGAGCAGTGGTTCCTGGATCGGTTCTGGTACGGGCTCAGCGCTGGCCCTGGTACAGCTTCTTCACGGCCAGCCCGGCGAAGGCGAGAACGCCGACGCAGACCAGGACCAGCAAGGTTTCGAAGACGATCTCCACGGGTGCCCCTTGAGCGGAAGTGGACGTACAGAGCCGGGGCCCCAGCTTACGTCAGCCCTTCTTGACACCTTCCACGAAGGCCGCCCATACGGCTGTCGCGAAGACGAGGGTTCCCCGCGCGGGGTCCTTGCTGTCCCGGACGGGGACCAGGGGGAGGTGGTCGGCGATCTCTACGCACTGGCCACCGTCCGGGTTGCTGTAGCTGCTCCGACGCCAGTCGGCTCCGGCCAGGAGGTCGTCGGAGACCTCAAGGCACTCACCGCCGTCCGACGGGTCCCAGCCGACCACCTTGCCCAGGTCCCGCAGGCTCTCCCCGCTGGCCGTGCGGAGTGACCGCAACTCCTCCGCGAACCGCTTCCTCGGTTCCTGGCTGCGCCCCGTGATCACTCGCCTCGTTGGCATCGCGCCCCCCGGATGTCGTTCGGATACGGAGAGTGGTTCAGCGGTCGCACGCTGCGCAGGAGTTCATCGAAAGGGGGCGCCGGGGCGCGACTCCTCAGTCCAGGAGCTGGCTCTGGAGCGCCACCGTCTGCTGGAACGGAATGGCCGCGGCGCGACCCGGGCGGGACTGCACCACCACGCCGACGATGTCTCCCTCGCCCAGATACGCCTGCCGTACCTGCGCCGCACCGTACGGCTTCGCCTCGTCGTAGGCGAGGCGGGTGACCCCGCTGACGTCGGCGTCGGACGGGAAACCCTCGTCGTACATGGTCTCGGCGGCGCCCCGGGCGGCGTACACGGGAGCGTCGAACTCGGTGACGTCCCTGAGTACTTCCTCGGCCACCGGAGCCGTGTCGAACTGGAGCAGGTAGATGCTGGTGCGGGTGCCGTCCCCGGTGGTCCAGCCGCGGGCCGCGATGTGCCGCAGCCCGTAGTCGGTGAGCCGTTGCCCGGCCTTGGTCCGGTCCTCGCGCGTCCCGAAGATCGTCAGGAAGTCCTTCGTCGCCAGCCAGCCGTCCGCACCGCGCAGCGCCTTGTCGGCCTTCGCTCCCCCGGGCGCGGGCAGCAGCAGCTTGCGCAGGTCCGCGTAGTGGGTGCCGGTCTTGTTGGCGGGGTCGAGCGGACCCGGCTTGCCGGGCGGCAGCGGGGCGTCGCTGATCTCCGGGTACGGCCAGCGCCCGTCCTGCTCGGTGGCGAGGCCGGGTACGTCCGTGCGTTCCATGCGGCTGATCCCGTACGCCGTTCCCGTCCCCACCACCGCGAAGACCGCGACGACGGCGGTCCAGCGCAGGACGGCACGCAGGACGCGGCGGTCCTTGGGCGGGGCACTCGGGGACGCCTCCCCGGGGACGGGGGCGGCGCCATCGGAGGCGGCCTGTGCCAGGACGGTCCCGGCGGGTTCGGACTGTGCGGGGGCGGTCCCGGCGGAGTCCGACTGGTCTGCCGGGGGGCCATCGGGGACGAGGGATGTCTCTGCGGCGTCCGCCGGCTGCGACTGCGGCTGCTCGGTCATACGGCCATTCCCGGATTGTCGATGCGGTCGAGTTGCTCGGTGAAGAACTTCGTGGGGACGCCCGCTCCGATCGGTTCCGGTCCGTCCGCGGCCACGGTGACCAGCACGTCTCCCACGTACCCGGCGCAGAACGCCGTACCCAGCTCGTCCTTTTCGCCCTTGGGCGTCAGATAGCAGCGGGTGCCCTTGTGCCCCTTGACCTCCGGGCCCTTGCGGAAGAGGTCCCCGGTGTCGATGAACCTGGTGAGGTTCGACACCATCCGCCGTACGGAGCCGCTGTCCTTCAGCCGCAGCAACGTGACGGAGAGCGTGACGGACCCGTCGTTGGAGAAGGACCCCGCCGGGACGAGGTAGCTGCGCATCGCCATGCCCTGGATGTGCTGCTCGTCGATCAGCTTCTCCAGCTCCCGGCGCGAGGAACTCGGCAGTTCCTTCAGGGACTGCTTGCGAAGTTCGGTGGCCTGCGCGCCGTTGAACTCCGCGTCCACGCCGAATTTCCCGAGGTCCGGCCCCATGGTGAAGCCGTAGGAGCTGAAGGGCACGAACATGCCGCTCAGCCCGGACGCGGATTTCTTGCCCTCGTGGTCCTTCTTCTGGTCGTCCTTCCCGCTCTCCTTCGCGTCGTCGGCGCCCCTCGGCGGGAACGTCCACGTGGGCTTGCCGGGATCACGGTCGGCGTCCTGCACGGTCACAGTGGTGTAGCCGACACCGCCGATCAGGGCGCAGGCCAGAAGCGCGGACGCGGCGATGGCGGCGATACGGCGGGGACGGATCTTGCGGGCGGGCTTCTCAGGCTTCTCGGGGTTCTCAGAGCTTGCGGGCTTCTCGGGGGTTGCCGAGGTCGCAGGGGCCTCGGGAATCACGGAGGTCGCAGCGGCCATGGTCGGCTCAATGGCCTCAGAGACCTCGGAGACCTCAGAACCCTCGGATCCCTCGGGAATCTCAGGCTTCTCGCTCACAGCTTCCT
Source organism: Streptomyces sp. NPDC006012 (assembly GCF_042871185.1). Lineage (NCBI taxonomy): Bacteria > Bacillati > Actinomycetota > Actinomycetes > Kitasatosporales > Streptomycetaceae > Streptomyces > Streptomyces sp. NPDC006012. The sequence goes on along the minus strand of NZ_JBIAIE010000025.1, from coordinate 48,248 downwards.
CATCTGCCGCTCGGCCAAGTCCATGATCATCTTCTTGGAGACCGGCTTGGCGTCGTAGACGAAGATCTCCACGGAGATGTCGCCTCGCCAGGCGTGCGCCTCGGCCGAGTACACCGGGACATAGCCCGACTCCCGGTAGGGCTTGTCGTGCACGTACACCTGCCCGTAGCCGGTACCGGGCACCGGCCAGCTGTGGGTGCCGGCCTTCTTCTCGGCCCAGTAGCGGTCTTCGTGGGTCGCGTCGGACGCCGCCAGGTCGTGGTCCTGGCGGTACTGGGCGAGGACGATCTCGACCTCGTACGTGTCCCCCACCCGCCATGACGTACCGACCGCGCGACGGAACTGATTTTCTGTGAGGTATTCGAACTGACCGGCCGGATACGTGTACCAGTTTGAGTACGCGGCCTGGTCCAGCCAGCCGTCGTCGACCCCCTCCAGGAATCCGTCGTTCGTCCCCGCGGGCCGCGAGAGCAGCAGTTTGCGCAGGTCGCCGTCGGTCTTGACCCGGCGGTCCTGCGCCGCCGACAGCGGTTCGACCTCGCCCTTGGCCTGCTTGACCACGGGCTGGGAGAGCGAGGGCAGCCTGGTGGGCTTGCGGTCCGCCTGGATGAGATAGCCGGTGCAGGTGCCGGCGACGACGCCGAGCACGGCGGCGGCCGCGATCAACGCGGCCGTACGGCCGCGCCGCCGCGGGCGGGCCGGGCCGGGCAAGCCGGCAGGAGCAGCAGGCCCGACAGCATCAGCCGGACCGACAGGAGCAGCAGGCCCGACAGCATCGGCCGGACCGACAGGAGCAGTGGGCCCGACAGGACCTGCCGGACCTGCCGGATCGGGCAGCCCGGGCGTCCCGGGCAGGCTGGGTGCGGTCGACTCGACCGCTTCGGCGGCCGATGCCGCCTCGTCCGGTCTTTCCGGACCTTCCATGGCATCCCCCAACAGAACGTGAAGCGCGTCTTCCACATCGCGCGCACAGAAGACCCACGGGAATCACGCAGCGTTGTAAGGAAGTTGATTACGATTCGGGCATGGCAAAAAAGCTCGTGATCAAGGTGACGGCAGGGGCCGATGCCCCCGAGCGCTGCTCACAGGCGTTCACGGTCGCGGCCGTGGCCGTGGCCAGCGGGGTCGAGGTCTCCCTGTGGCTGACGGGCGAGTCCTCGTGGTTCGCGCTGCCGGGCCGGGCCGCGGAGTTCGAGCTGCCGCACGCCGCCCCGCTGCCCGATCTGCTGGAGTCGGTGCTCGCCGCCGGCCGGGTGACCGTGTGCACCCAGTGCGCCGCCCGCCGCGAGATCTCCGAGAAGGACGTCATCGAGGGCGTACGGATCGCGGGCGCGCAGGTCTTCGTGCAGGAGGCGCTGGGCGACGAGACCCAGGCTCTCGTCTACTGAGATCTACTGAGATCTACTGGGTCCGGGTCGGGGGTCGGGGTCGCGGTCAGGGGCGAGACCGGGAGGCTAGTGCCGCTTCTTGCCGTCCAGTTCGTCCCACCACTCGTCGGACTGCGCGTCGCCCGAGGGATCGTCCCACCAGCGGTCCCCGGGACCCCGCCGGTTGGCGACCATCGCCGCGACCGGCGGGATGACCATGGCCACCACGCACATGGCGACGGCCGCGGGCACCGACCAGATGCGTACGACCGCCCAGGCCAGGACGAAAAGCGCGATGCAGACGCCCATCATGGCGAAGTACAGGTGACGCCGCCGTGCGTACATAACAACAGAGTAGGTCCGCAACGGCCGGAGGGCCGCGCCCCAGGCGTCCGACCGTGGGCGCGGCCCTCCGGCCGTTCCGTACTGCTGCTCCGTGGCACCACTCCGTAGAGCTACTCCATGGCTGCACCGTGACGCTGCCGCGTCGCGCTGCCTGCTCAGACCGCGATCGCGACCTCCGCGAGACCGCCGTGCTGGGCGACCACCGTGCGGTCGGCGGTGGCTCCGGGCACGAGGGCGCGGACGGTCCAGGTGCCCTCGGCCGCGTAGAAGCGGAACTGCCCGGTGGCGGAGGTCGGGACCTCCGCGGTGAACTCGCCGGTCGAGTCCAGGAGCCGGACGTAGCCCGTGACCGGCTCGCCGTCGCGGGTCACCTGGCCCTGGATCGTGGTCTCACCGGGCTTGATCGTCGAGGCGTCCGGGCCGCCGGCCTTCGCTCCACACATGCTGCTTCTCCAGAGGTCAGAGGTCAGAGATTCAGAGGTCAGGGGTTGCTGAACGGGCGGTCGGGTCGCTCACTTGCCGGAGCCGAGTTCGATCGGCACGCCGACCAGGGAGCCGTACTCGGTCCAGGAACCGTCGTAGTTCTTGACGTTCTGCACGCCCAGCAGCTCGTGCAGCACGAACCAGGTCAGCGCGGAACGCTCACCGATACGGCAGTAGGCGATCGTGTCCTTGGCCAGGTCCACGTCCTCCGCGGCGTACAGCTCCGTCAGCTCGTCGTCCGACTTGAAGGTGCCGTCGTCGTTGGCGTTCTTCGACCACGGGATGTTCCGGGCGGACGGCACGTGGCCGGGACGCTGCGACTGCTCCTGCGGCAGGTGCGCCGGGGCGAGCAGCTTGCCGGAGAACTCGTCGGGGGAACGGACGTCGACCAGGTTGTACGAGCCGATGGCCGCCACCACGTCGTCGCGGAACGCACGGATGGACGTGTCCTGGGCCTTGGCCCGGTAGTCGGTCGCGGCGCGCTCGGGCACCTCGGAGCCGTCGACCAGCTCGCGGGCGTCCAGCTCCCACTTCTTGCGCCCACCGTCGAGGAGCTTGACGTTCTCGTGGCCGTAGAGCTTGAAGTACCAGTAGGCGTACGACGCGAACCAGTTGTTGTTGCCGCCGTAGAGGATCACCAGCGTGTTGTTGGCGATGCCCTTCTTCGACAGCAGCTTCTCGAAACCGGTCTGGTCGATGAAGTCACGCCGGACCGGGTCCTGGAGGTCCTTCGTCCAGTCGATCCGGACCGCGTTCCTGATGTGGTTCTTCTCGTACGCGGTCGTGTCCTCGTCGACCTCGACGACGACGATGTCCGCGTCGTCCAGGTGTTCCTGCAACCAGTCGGCATCGACCAGGACGTCGCTGCGGCTCATGCTGTCTCTCCTCCGGGGCAGTTACGGCGGGCGTGCGAGTGCGTGTGGCGCGGGCTCCTCGGGGAGCGCGCACGGATGCCCTGATCAGGGCGGATGGAGAACGCGGAAGCGGGGCTTCCGATCAGAAAAGGCGACAGAGCATGGCGGCCACGCGGCACAGGTCTACTGCCCGCCGCTTCGTGAGGTCCGCCTGCCCCCGGGACTGGGGGACGCTTGTCTGGCACTGCATGACCTCGATCGTAAGGACGGAGAGCCGGGCATGTCACCGGCATACCGCATGCTGAGATGCGATCGTCCGCCATACGGGATCACGTGACCACCCGAACGGCCGCGGCCGGGCACGGGACCGTGCGCGGCACGCGGGGCATCTGAGGTTCGGACGCGCTCGTCTCGTCTGTCGGACTGTCTCCGGACGTCCTCCGGCCGCACCGGAGCCGGCCGTCTCGCGGCGCGTGTCCCGTCCTACCCGGCCAGCTTGACGTTCGAACCCCGCACAGTGATCTCGACTCCGTCGGGCGCCGCCTGCACCTTGTCCAGCTTGATACCGGCGGGCAGCTGGTCGACGGCCTGCTGGAAGTCGGTGATCTGCCGGACGCTGTCGTCGGCGATGTCGACGCTGCCGAACTTGGGCACCGAGTCGGCGTGCACCTGCACCGAGTCGTTCTCGACGGTGACCGTGCTGAGCACCGCGACCGGGTCGGGCAGCTGCTTGCCGAGGACGGTGGCCTCCACCTCGACCTTGATCTTGCCGTTGCCGCCGTCCGAGAGGCCGACGACCCGGGCGGTGACGCCGGGCGCGACCTGCGCGGTGCCGGACTTGGCGGCCTTCAGCAGCTCGTCGTAGGAGATGGTCGCGGTGCCCTCGGCGGTCCTCGCGGTGGCGGAGCTGAAGGAGCCGGAGAACCCGACGTCCTTCATGTCCGCCTTCAGGTCGTGGATGACGACCGTCTGGCCGCTCGTGCCGGTGGGCGCCTGGTAGTCCTTGATCCCGACCTGCACGTCGTCCAGCGAGCCGCCGGCCACCTGGGTGAGGAAGGGAAAGCCGTTGATGGACACGTCCGGGGTGGCGGACAGGTTCTCGGTGGTCTTGAACTTGTCGGCCGCCTCGCTCTCCGCGAAGTAGACCGCGACGCGGTCGACGATCACGAACAGCACACCGAAGATCACAACGACGATCAGAAGTATTCGCAGCGCGCGCATGCGCTCCCCCACCTAGGCAGTACCGACGCAGCCACCGTAACGCCGGGTGGGGCGGGCCCCGAATTTTTGTCGATCACCTGTGACGTAGGCAATCGTCCGGGCCCCGCCGGTCAGCCAAGGGCCTGGCCCAGGACCCACACCGCGGGCGCCGCGGCCGACAGCGGGAGCGCGACGCCCGCCGTGAAGTGCACGAAGCGGGACGGATAGTCGTAGCTGGCGGCCCGGTGCCCGACCAGCGCGCAGCCGGCCGCCGCGAGACCGACCAGGGCGCCCTTCGCGCCGAGCCCGGTCATCCCGCCGACCGCGATGCCCGCGCCCGTCGCGGCGAGCAGCGCGACGACCACGGAGACCGGGGTGGGCAGCGGGAGCGCGCGGGCGAGGACCGCCACGGCGACCGCGACGGCGCCGACCGAGACGGCGTGCGGGTCGGCGCCCAGGTAGCCCGTCGCGACGACCGAGAGGGCGGTGGCGACGACCGTCGCCATCAGCCCGTACATCCGCTCGTCCGGATCGGCGTGCGAGCGCAGTTGCAGCACCAGGGCGAGCAGGACCCACACGCCCAGCGGGCCGAGGATGGCCGCGGGCGCGTGCTCGCGGCCCGCCGCCAGCAGCGCCAGGTCCGCGGTGAGCGCCCCGGCGAAGGCGAGGGCGATGCCCTGCCGGGCGGGCCACATGCCGTTCAGCCGGAACCAGCCCGCCGCGGTCACGGCCTGGAGGACGACCAGGGGTACGACCAGGGCGTACGAGCCGATCGCCGCCGCACCCGCGATCAGCAGGCCGAGCAGCGCGGTGAGCGCCGCGGGCTGCATGCCGGGCTCGATGATCGGGGAGCGGCCCTCCATGCGGGCCCGCTGGGCGTCGGTGACGCGGGCGTTGCCGGAGACGGTGGCGGGGCCGTACCTGGAACCGGCCGCGGCGTCCGGGGCCGCGTCCGGGATCGGAGCCGCGGCCGGGGTGGGCTGCTGGGCCTGCGGTGCCGGGTGTGCCTGGGGCGCGGCGGGGGCGGGGCCTACGGGGTGGCCGTACGTCGGCAGGTACGCGGTCTCCTCGGCGGCCGCCGCCGACGGGAGCGGCTCATGGACCTGCGTCTCCCAGGTCTGCCCCTGCCACTGCTGGGTCTGGTGCGCGTCGAACCCGGAGCGGTCGTACCCCGACTGTTCGTACCCCGGCTGGTCCGGATAGGACTGGTCGGGGAGGGACTGGTCGGGGAAGGGCCGGTCCGGATACGACTGCCCGGATCCGGGCTGCTCGTATCCGGGCTGTGCGTACCCGCCGGGGCCGTACCCGGCCTGGCCATGGCCCGGCTGCCCCGGCCACGCCTGCGGCTGGTGCTGAGGCTGCGGCTGCGCCTGATGGGGAGCCTGTTGCCGGCCTTGAGGCGATTGGTGGCCCTGGGGCGGCGGCTGCCTGTAGGGGTTGTACCCGTCGTAGGACCCGCCGTCGTACGGCTGATTGGTCATCGCTCACCCTCCTGCGAACGGCGGGAGCACCTCGACCGTGCCGCCCTCGGCCAGCCGTACCGTCTCATGCCCGCGGGTGCCCACGGGATCACCGTCGACGAGGAACGAGCATCGCTGCAGGACGCGCGTCAGTTCGCCGGGGTGTCGCTCGCGCACCGCGTCCAGCGCCTGCGCGAGGGTGCCCGCGTCGAAGGTCTCCTCGGCGACCCCGGCCGCGGCCTTCGCGGCGGCCCAATAGCGCACCGTGACCTTTGCCATCTCGTCCTCAAGTCCGTGCGTACGCCGGTATGCCGGTACGCCGGTCATCCATGCGTACATCCATGCGTCATTCTCGACACGCCAGGCTAGCCCGCCCGGGAGGTGGCCCAGTCCCCGATGCGGGCCAGCAGGGTGTCGTCCGCCGCGTGCTCGGCGTGGCCCATGCCGGGTTCCAGCCACAGTTCGCCGTGGTCACCGGCGGCGGCGGCCAGCGTCCGGGGGTGGTCGAGCGGGAAGTAGCCGTCCTGGTCACCGTGCACGATCAGCAGCGGGGTCGGCGCGATCCGGGCCGCCGCCCGCACCGGGGACAGCGGGACCGGGTCCCAGTCGCGGTGGTGGATACGGGTGCCGAAGCCGTAGCGGCCGACCAGCCGGCCCGCGGGACGGGTCACCAGCCAGTGCACGCGGCGCATGGGCGCGGTGCCCCGGTAGTACCAGCGGGCCGGGGCGCTCACCGAGACCACGGCGTCGGCGCCCGGGTGCAGCGCCGCGTGCCGCAGCACCACCGAGCCGCCCATGGAGAAGCCGACCGTGATCACGCGCGGGTGCCCGAAGCCGCGGGCCCACGCCACCGCGGCCGCCAGGTCCAGTACCTCCCGGTCGCCGACCGTGGACCGGCCGCCGGACGCCCCGTGGCCGCGGAAGGAGAAGGTGACGACCGCGCCGTGGCGGGTCAGAGCCGCCGCCACCCGGCGCACGTGCGGCCGGTCCACGTCGCCGGTGAAGCCGTGTGCGACGACGAACACCAGGTCACGGGAGGGTGGCGGCGAGGAGTCGTATACGACCGTTCCCGGGTTGTATACGGAATCGATCGCAACGCCGTCAACCGTGTGCAGAAACGTCCGTATAGATGGGCGTCTGCTCGTTTCGGAGTGCGGACGGACGGTGGATCGCGCCACATGACCTGCCGGGCCGTTGCTCATGTCGGCTATTCTGCTGGCAGAGGACTCGGGCATCGACGCCCCCGGGTCCTTTTGTGCTTTCGGAAGCGTTGTATACGAGGCGGGAAACCGCAGGTGTACGGGGCCCCCGGGATCGCAGAGCAGATCCGTACCGCCCACGTCCTCGCAAGGACCGAGGAGGAACCAGACGTATGAGTTCTCTGCTGCTCCTGACCAACGCCCTCCAGCCGTCGGCGGAGGTGCTCCCCGCTCTCGGCCTGCTGCTGCACAACGTGCGCGTGGCCCCGGCGGAGGGACCCGCCCTCGTCGACACCCCCGGTGCCGACGTCATCCTGGTCGACGGGCGACGCGACCTCCCCCAGGTCCGCAGCCTGTGCCAGCTGCTGCGCTCCACCGGGCCCGGCTGTCCGCTCGTCCTCGTCGTCACCGAGGGCGGCCTCGCCGCCGTCACCGCCGACTGGGGCATCGACGACGTCCTGCTGGACACGGCCGGACCCGCCGAGGTCGAGGCCCGGCTCCGGCTGGCCATGGGCCGCCAGCAACTCGTCAACGACGACTCCCCGATGGAGATCCGCAACGGCGACCTGTCGGTCGACGAGGCGACCTACGCCGCCAAGCTCAAGGGCCGGGTCCTCGACCTGACCTTCAAGGAGTTCGAGCTGCTGAAGTACCTCGCGCAGCACCCGGGCCGCGTCTTCACCCGGGCCCAGCTGCTCCAGGAGGTCTGGGGCTACGACTACTTCGGCGGCACCCGGACCGTCGACGTGCACGTACGGCGGCTGCGCGCCAAGCTCGGCCCGGAGCACGAGTCGCTGATCGGAACCGTCCGGAACGTCGGTTATCGATTCGTTACACCTGAGAAGGGCGAGCGCGCCCCGGACGAGGCCAAGGCCAAGGCGGCCCGGCCAAAGCCGGAGGATGCGGACGCATCGACCGTCCTCGACGGGATCGAGGTCCGGGCCGAGGCATAGCCGCGGCGCCTGAGGGCATTGCTTCCGCACAGGGAGGCCCGACGGTCCCTGCCCAGAGTGGATCTCTCCGCGTAGACTCCGCGCGTGGCCAAGGTGACTCGGGACGACGTGGCGCGGCTGGCGGGGACCTCGACCGCCGTGGTCAGCTACGTGATCAACAACGGACCCCGGCCGGTCGCCCCGGCAACGCGCGAGCGTGTCCTCGCGGCGATCAAGGAACTGGGGTACCGCCCCGACCGGGTCGCCCAGGCCATGGCCTCACGGCGCACCGACCTGATAGGTCTGATCGTGCCGGACGCACGCCAGCCCTTCTTCGGGGAGATGGCCCACGCGGTCGAACAGGCCGCGTCCGAGCGCGGCAAGATGGTCCTCGTCGGCAACTCCGACTACGTCGGCGAGCGCGAGGTCCACTACCTGCGGGCGTTCCTCGGGATGCGGGTCTCGGGGCTGATCCTCGTCTCCCACGCGCTCAACGACCTCGCCGCCGCCGAGATCGACGCCTGGGACGCCCGGGTGGTGCTGCTGCACGAGCGGCCCGAGGCGATCGACGACGTCGCCGTCGTCTGCGACGACCTGGGCGGCGCCCAGCTCGCGGTGCGCCACCTGCTGGAGCACGGCTACGAGTACGTCGCCTGCATGGGCGGCACCGCCGAGACACCCGCGGTCGGCGACCCGGTCTCCGACCACGTCGAAGGCTGGCGGCGGGCCCTGGACGAGGCCGGCATCCCGACCGAGGGCCGCCTCTTCGAGGCGCCGTACAACCGCTACGACGCCTACCGGATCGCGCTGGAGATCCTCTCCGGCCCCGACCGGCCGCCCGCGATCTTCTGCTCCACCGACGACCAGGCGATCGGCGTGCTGCGGGCCGCGCGCGAGCTGCGCCTGGACGTGCCGGGCGAGCTGGCGGTGGCCGGCTTCGACGACATCAAGGAAGCGGCGCTGGCCGACCCGCCGCTGACGACGGTCGCCTCGGACCGGTCGGCGATGGCGCGGGCCGCCGTGGACCTGGTCCTCGACGACAGCCTGCGGGTGGCGGGCTCGCGCCGGGAGCGGTTGAAGACCTTCCCGTCCCGGCTGGTGCTGCGCCGCTCCTGCGGCTGCGCATGAGCTTTTTCAGGCGCCTCTGAGAGATTTCTGAGAGGGCGCGGCCGAGCTGGGAGAACCGCCTTCATATCGGGCGAACGAGGTTCTGCCGGGCTTCTCAGGGAGCACTCAGGAAGCTCTCATGGTCGCGGGACAAGCTCTAGACATGACCGAGAGCTTCCGCCGCAGCGGCGCGTACGAGAACCCCCAGGACGACTCCTCGGACGACTCCCCCCAGGGCACGTACCCCCAGCAGCAGCCTGCCGCCTCCGCCCCCCGCTCCTCCGCGGTGAACCCGGCGTGGCCGCCTCCGTCGGCCCCTCAGCCCACCGAGCCGCTCCCCGTCGAGCCGGGCACCACCGTGTGGCCGGGCAGCACGGTGCGGCCGGACGGGCAGACCGCGACGCCGGGCAACGCGTTCGACACCGACACCGGTCAGAGTGGTGACGCCAGGTACAGTGGCGGAACCACCCCCCTCCCGACCGTCGCATTCGGCGCCGACACCGGTCAGAGTGGTGATGCCGGGTACGGCGTCGGAACCACCCCTCTCCCGGCCGTCTCGTACGGCGACGGATCCACCCCGCACACCGCGCCCACCGCACCCACCGCGCACAAGAAGCGCGCCCGCGGCCCCGTCGGGCTGCTGGCCGCCGTGGCGATCGTGGCCGCGGCCGTGGGCGGCGGAACGGCCTACGCCTTCCAGGAGCTGACCGGCAAGGACACCACCACGGCCGGCGGCCCCACCACCAACGTGGTGCCGGCCGGCAAGCGGGGCGACGTCGCCGCCATCGCGGCCGCGGCCGGCCCGAGCGTGGTCGAGGTGAACGCGTCGCTCCCGGGCGGTTCGTCCACCGGCTCCGGCGTGGTCATCTCCGCAAGCGGCGAGATCGTCACCAACAACCACGTCATCGCCGGAGCCTCGTCGGTCAAGGTCCGCAGCAGCGACGGCAAGGAGTACACGGCCGACGTCGTCGGCACCGACAGCTCCAAGGACCTCGCCCTGATCAAACTCCAGGGCGCGTCCGGGCTGAAGCCCGCCGCCCTCGGCAACTCCTCCGCGGTCCAGGTCGGCGACACAGTGGTGGCGATCGGCTCCCCCGAGGGCCTGACCGGCACCGTCACCAGCGGCATCGTCTCCGCCCTGAACCGTGACGTCACCGTCTCCACGGACCAGAACCAGGGGCCGGGCCAAGGCCCGGGCCAGGGCCGGGGCGGCGAGTGGCCCTTCCAGTTCGGCGGCCGGCAGTTCAACGGCGACACGGGCTCCTCGACCACCACCTACAAGGCCCTCCAGACCGACGCGTCCCTCAACCCGGGCAACTCCGGCGGCGCGCTGATCGACGCCGGCGGCAACGTCGTCGGCATCAACTCCGCGATGTACTCGGCCGCCGACTCCACGGCGACGGACGCGGGCAGCGTCGGCCTCGGCTTCGCGATCCCCATCGACACCGTCAAGTCCGACCTGTCCAAGCTGCGCTCCGGCGCCACCGACTGAGCACGCGGAGACCGGCGAGACCGGCCGGGGCGAAGCACGACGACCCAGCACACGACACAGCCAAAAGAGCAAGCACAGCCAAGAGAGCAAGCACACGCAAGACAGCACCAGAAGCTCAGGAGAGCACCAGAAGCAAGGAGCACGCCATGATCAGGACGATCGCGCAGGTCTCGCACCCGACGACGGACTCCGGCCCGGCCCGCACCACCGTGGCCCTTGAGGTCGCGTACGAACTCAACGCGCCCCGGCCGCCCGCCCCGGCCACCGTGGTCGCCACCCCCGAACTGATGGGCCTGCGGCTGCCCGCCGCCCGCCCGCACCGGCACAAGGTCCCGCTGCGGCGGCTCTCCGCCGTGCACGGCTGACCCCGCCCCGGCACGGTGGCCCGTGCCTGCCCGCCGGCCCGGAAACATGCGAGGCTGAAGGACAGCCGGCCCCACCCCACAGCACCCCGAGGAACCGACGATGAGCTCTGCCGATGGCGACCGTGACCCGCAGCGCATCCTGATCGTCGACGACGAGCCCGCCGTACGCGAAGCGCTGCAGCGCAGCCTGGCCTTCGAGGGATACGACACCGAGGTCGCGGTCGACGGCGCGGACGCCCTGCAGAAGGCGACCGCGTACCGGCCCGACCTCGTCGTCCTGGACGTCCAGATGCCCCGCATGGACGGTCTCACGGCCGCCCGCCGCATCCGCGGCACCGGCGACACCACACCGATACTGATGCTGACCGCCCGCGACACCGTCGGTGACCGGGTCACCGGCCTGGACGCCGGCGCCGACGACTACCTGGTCAAGCCGTTCGAGCTGGACGAGCTGTTCGCCCGGATCCGGGCGCTGCTGCGGCGCAGCTCGTACGCGGAGGCGGTGATGGGCGCCGGGGCGGACGACGAAGCCCTCACCTTCGGCGACCTGCGCATGGACCTGGCGACCCGCGAGGTCACGCGCGGTGCCCGGCAGGTGGAGCTGACCCGTACGGAGTTCACACTGCTGGAGATGTTCATGGCCCATCCGCGCCAGGTGCTCACCCGTGAGCAGATCCTGAAGGCGGTGTGGGGCTTCGACTTCGAGCCGTCGTCGAACTCGCTGGACGTGTACGTCATGTACCTGCGCCGCAAGACCGAGGCCGGCGGCGAACCGCGGCTCGTCCACACCGTCCGCGGCGTGGGATACGTACTGCGCCAGGGCGGGGCCGAGTGAAACGCCTGCTGCGCCGGTTCCGGGCCCTGCCGATCCGCTCGCAGCTGTCGCTGCTGGTGGCGGCGGCGGTGGCGTTCGGGGTCGCGGCCGTCTCGGTGACCTGCTGGTTCATCGTGCAGGGGAAGCTGTACGAGCAGACCGACAGCGACCTGAAGCAGGCCGTCACGGCGATGCTAATCGGCCGTCCCCCGCACCCCGACGACATCCGGAACACGCTCAGCAACTGCGTGGGGACGCCGCAGACCACCGTCAGCGGCTACCGCAACACCTACTCGCAGCTGGTCACCTCCGACGGAACCGTCTGCCTCTTCGAGAGCTCGAAGGACCAGATCAAGGTCACCCCGGCCGACGAGGACCTGATCAAGAACGCGGCCAGCGACCGGGGCCTCTTCCACAACGGCACGGACGTGGCCGGAAAGCGGGTACGGGTGCTGACCATGCCCGTGACCATCACCCCGACCAACACCGACGCGGCGATCATGGTGGGCGTCTCCCTGGCGGGCACCGAGGCCACCCTCAAGGACCTGGCGCTCGTCCTGCTGCTCGTCTCGGGGATAGGGGTCGTCGGGGCCGGCGCCGCGGGTCTCGCGGTGGCCCGGGCCGGGCTGCGCCCGGTCGACAAGCTCACCGAGGTGGTGGAACACGTCGCCCGGACCGAGGACCTGAGCATCCGGATCCCGGTGGCCGAGGACAGCACCGACGAGATCGCGCGGCTGTCCCGGTCGTTCAACTCGATGACGTCCGCGCTGGCCAGCTCCCGCGAGTTGCAGCAGCAGCTGATCGCGGACGCGGGGCACGAACTCAGGACGCCGCTCACCTCGCTGCGTACGAACGTGGAACTGCTCAGCCGCAGCGAGGAGACCGGCCGGCCGCTCCCGCCGGCCGACCGCAAGGCGCTGATGGCGTCCGTGACGGCGCAGATGTCCGAACTGGCGTCGCTGATCGGCGACCTCCAGGAGCTGTCCCGCTCGGAGGGCCAGCGCGGTGAACGCGTCCAGGTGATCGCGTTCCACGACACCGTGAACACGGCGCTGCGCCGCGCCCGGCTGCGCGGCCCCGAGCTGACCATCACGGCCGGTCTGGCGCCGTGGTACGTACGCGCCGAGCCGTCCGCGCTGGAGCGGGCGATCGTCAACATCCTCGACAACGCGGTGAAGTTCAGTCCGGAGGGCGGCGCGATCGACGTGGCGCTGGACAGGGGCGTGCTCACCGTCCGGGACCGCGGTCCGGGCATCCCCGCCGAGGAACTGCCGCACGTCTTCGACCGTTTCTGGCGCTCGCAGAGCGCGCGGGCCCTGCCGGGTTCCGGCCTCGGCCTGTCGATCGTGGCCCGCACGGTCCAGCAGGCGGGCGGCGAGGTGTCCCTGACCCCGGCGCAGGGCGGCGGCACGGTGGCCACCCTCCGCCTGCCGGGCGCCCCTACGCCACCGCCGGAGGGGATGTGACCGTGCCTCCGAGGGGCACGGGGAACCCATTTACCCAGGTCCGCGAGGGCTTGGAGGCGGGATGCCTGCCCGGCTGGCGCATACTGGAGGCCCCGTCCGCGCGCCACGGGGGGAGACGCGAGAACGAGGCCGGTCTTGGGGCACTGGGTCGCTGAGCGCATGAGGTCATGCGCGCCAACACCTGCCCTTCCTGACTTCCTTCAGCTCGTCCTTCTCCTCTCCGGACATGTGCCGAATGATGTGTCGGGCGCTCAGCGCTTCCTGTCCGGTCTCACCGGACTGCACCGTCCGACTGTCGTTCCGCTTGACGACTGCCCTTGCGGCCCGGACGGTGCTTCTCGTGCTCATGCGGTCCATACTCTTTTCGCTCGGTTTTCATCGGGCGCACCTCCGGCCGCCGACCGGCACTCAGACGACCGAAGGGGCTGCGCCCGCCCCCCACCAAGCTGCGCCGCCGCAGTCACGGGAGGGACGGGAGTCTCACCACTGAGCCGGTTCCAGGTCGCCATCGGCGCATTCAGGGCAGGCAACTTGGAACGACCAAGAACATGTCGCGCAACCGGCGAAGCCACAGCATGCCGGGCACCAGACGGCACGGCTTCCGGCGCATGTCCCGCAGACATCCGAGAGGGAGTGAAGGAACTCCAGCAGCGTCGGCGGTCCGGGATCGAAAGGGCGACGGCCGGCGCGGCGGGGACCGTCAGACCCTGCGGCCATGCGGATGCTGACGGATTTCCGCTGCCGCCTCGAACGCCTTTGCGCCCTCCCCCCGCTCCAGTGCTTCCTTTCGCTGCCGAGCCAGAGCTATGCAGACGCCACAGCCATTGACTGGCGTTCCCTCCAGCAGCCACGGGTCAATCGGCAGTTCCACGGACTTCTGCTGGTAGCGGGTCGGCTCGCTCATGCGGCACCCCCGGCGTAGTCCTGGCCCATGGTCGCGAGTACCGCCGCCCGTCGGCGTTCCCTCTGCCTACGCCGTTATTCCTCGCGCTCCCAAGCAACGAGGTAGGGGCGGATGAGCGCCACCTCCGCGCCGTTCAGCGGGCCGGATTCCTTGGGTGTACGGCGGACGGCCAACGGCACGGCTACCGGCTCGGAGGCGACAGCTTCCGCCCGGTGACTGCCTTGGGCGGGAAGCAACAGACCACAGAACCAGCGCAGGAATACGCCAAGTACGCTTCGCACAGCCGAACCTCCACGTTCGGTCAGCCCCTGAGGATCGGCCCTTGCCCGGCCGCCTCGGGGGCGTTTTCAGTTGCGCTGTCGAGACTGGCTAACTAGTGGACTAGTGCGATAGCGGACCAGCGGAATAGCCCGCACTCTGACTACATGGAGCTTGATCGTTCGATTCCCTTTGCCTCACAGGTGGGCGACGACCTGCGCCGACGCCTTGACGCGGGCGAGTGGAAGTCAGGCGACAGATTCCCCGGCACGGTGGCCATCGCTGCCGAGTACGACATCAGCCAGTCCACGGCCGTCCGCGCTGTCGCCGTGCTGGTGGCGGAAGGCCGGTTGCGCAAGGTCATCCCACGCGGGTTCTTCGTGATCTGACACCTGAGCACCGCCCGCGCACGCCCCATCGCAAAGGGAGTTCCACCGGATCGCTCGGGTAGGTCTTCGCTTCGCTCACGTTCAACCCCCTGCATCGCTTCCATCGGATGAGCAGTCAACGACCTGGAGCGCGGCCCGCTCAACGGTCTTGCATGAACTTGCACGTGTATTCGTCACAGGCGGTCTTGACGGCTCATGCCGCAACGAGACGATAGTTGTGCAAGTTCAAGCACACCGCTCCCGGAATGAGGCTGACATGGCTCTACGGTTCGTCGGGATCGACCCGGACACCGATCATGACCACTGCCTTGGCTGTCCGGTGCGGGTGGAGCGAAAGTAAGTCATCCCGCATCGAGCACGCCAAGACTCCTCCGAGCGATGCCGACACCGACCGGCTGCTCACCGTTCACCAGTCACCGTCCACCGCCTGAGGCTCACCGCACGATGGTGATCCGGTCCGCCGCGGGGGGCGTGATCGGGCTGCCGGCCGACGAGTTGGCCGTCAGATAGTCCGCCAGGGCGGTCAGATCGTCCGTGCCCACCAGGTCCCCGGTCCCCTGGCCCAGCGTGCTGAAGCCGTCGCCGCCGCCCGCGAGGAAGCTGTTGGTCGCGACCCGGTAGGTGGCGGCCGGGTCGATCGCGGCGCCGTTCAGCCGGATCGAGTCGGTCACCACCCGGTCCGCGCCCGACTTGGTCAGATCGAGCGTGTACGTCAGCCCGGCCGACGGCTGGAGGATCTTCGGCGCCGCCGCGTTCGCGCCGCTCACCTGCTCCTTCAGCACCTGGATCAGCTGGGCGCCGGTGAAGTCCTGGAGGTTCACCGTGTTGGCGAACGGCTGGACGGTGAAGCCCTCGGCGTAGGTGACCACGCCGTCGCCCTCGGCGCCCGACGCCGCGTACGTCAGCCCGGCCCGCACGCCGCCCGGGTTCATCAGCGCGAGCGAGGTCTTCGGGTCCAGCTCACGGCCGTGGGCGAGTTGCGCGTCGGCGATCAGGTCGCCCATCGGGGACTCGGTGCCGGTGGGGGGCACGTCGCCGGAGATGTGGCCGATCGCGCGGTTGCCGATGGGCGCGGCCAGCGTGTTCCACTCCGAGATCAGCCGCGTCATGTCGGGCGCCCTGGGCACCGTGCGGGTGACCACGCGGTTCGCCGACTTCACCGCCGTACGGGCGATGTCGCCGGTGAGACGGTCGTAGGTCAGGGTGGTGTCCGTGAACAGGCGGCCGTAGGAGGCGGCCGAGGTGACCATCCGCGGCCTGCCCGCCGGGTCGTCGATCGTGCAGACGTAGGCGTTGTGGGTGTGGCCGGTCACCAGCGCGTCGACCGCGGGGGTGACGTTCTTCGCGATGTCGACGATCGGCCCGGAGATGCCTGCGCCTGCGCCCGGGGCGTCGCAGTCGTAGTTGTAGCTCGACGAGGCGGGGAAGCCGCCCTCGTGGACCAGGGCCACGATCGACTGGACGCCCTGGCGCTGGAGTTCCCTGGCGTACTTGTCGATCGTCTCGACCTCGTCCTTGAACGCGAGGCCCTTGACGCCCTCCGCGGAGACGATGCCCGGCGTGTTCTCCAGGGTGACTCCGATGAAGCCGATCCTGACCCCCTTCTTCTTCCAGACCCAGTACGGCTTGAGGATCGGCCTGCCCGTCTTCTCGTTCAGCACGTTGGCCGCGAGGTAGGGGAAGTCCGCGCCCTGGAACTGCTCGTTGCCGTAGCAGCCGTCCGTCGGGTGGCAGCCGCCGTTCTGCAGCCGGGCCAGTTCCGCGGGGCCCTCGTCGAACTCGTGGTTGCCCACCGAGGTGACGTCCAGGTCGAGGCCGTTGAGCGCCTCGATGGTCGGCTCGTCGTGGAACAGGCCGGAGATCAGCGGGGAGGCGCCGACCATGTCGCCGCCGGCCGCGGTGACGGAGTACGGGTGGCCCGCGCGGGCCTGGCGCAGATGGGTGGCCAGGTACTCGACGCCGCCCGCGTCGACCGTCTTCGTGGTGCCGTCCGGCTGTTGCTCGGTGACCCGGCCGGAGGAACCGGACGGCGGCTCCAGGTTGCCGTGCAGGTCGTTGAAGGAGAGGAGTTGGACGTCCTGGTATCGGCCCGGGCCGCCGTGGCCGCCGGGGTGGCCGTGCCCGCCCCGGTCGCCCTGCGCCTGGGCGGGCAGCGCGGCGGCCAGGGCCACCGCCGTGGCGAGACCTACGGCGGTCGCGAGGACGGCCCGCGCACGGCGGCTGCCGCGGCGGCTCGGATGGGATGCGGTCGGCATGTGCCCCCCTGTGGTTCGACTGCGGCTCGACTACGACTCCGCTACGACTCGACTGCGGCTCGACCGTGCCGAGCGGGTCCGGTGCGCCGCAGCCTAGGGTCAACGCGCGTAGCGCGACAGAGGGTTCATGGTTACATCCTGGTTTACCTTTGCCTCCCTCTTTACGTTCGGCCGTGTCGCCGCTTTCCCGTGGCCGCCCTGTATTTCCGGTGGCCGCCCTTTACCCTCGTACGCATGACCAGCGACGGCGCCACACCGGCCTTCCCCTCCCGCTCCATCGAGACCTATTCCGCGCTCTCCCCGGACCAGGCCGAGGCCGTCCTGGACCTGCTCGCGGCCGCCGCCCGCATCGACGGGCAGCAGGCGGTGTCCGAGCAGGGCCGGCTGCAGTTGCGCGGCGGAGCGCGCGGAGGCGTCTCGCATCTGCTGCTGACCCTGGACGGGGAACTCGTCGGCTACGCCCAGTTGGAGGACACCGATCCGGTGGAGGCGCCCGCCGCCGAACTGGTGGTGCACCCCTCGCACCGGGGCCACGGGCACGGCCGGGCGCTCGGCTCGGCGCTGCTCGCCGGGTCCGGGAAGCGGCTTCGGGTCTGGGCGCACGGCGGGCACGCCGCCGCCCGGCACCTCGCCCAGGTGCTGGGCCTCAGCCTGTTCCGCGAACTGCGCCAGATGCGCCGGCCGCTGACCGGGCTGCAACTGCCCGAGGCACCGCTGCCGGAGGGTGTGACGGTGCGTACGTTCGTCCCGGGGCAGGACGACGCGGCCTGGCTCGCGGTGAACGCGGCGGCCTTCGCGCACCACCCGGAACAGGGCTCGCTGACCCAGCGCGACCTCGACGCCCGCCTGGCCGAGCCCTGGTTCGACCCGGCCGGCTTCTTCCTCGCCGAGCGGGCCGGGAAGCTGGCCGGCTTCCACTGGACCAAGGTGCACGCGGAGGAGCAGTTGGGCGAGGTGTACGTCCTCGGAGTGGCACCCGGCGCCCAGGGCGGCGGCTTGGGCAGGGCTCTGACGGCGATCGGTCTGCGCCATCTGGCCGCGCAGGGACTGCCCACGGCGATGCTGTACGTCGACGCCGACAACACGGCGGCGGTGGCGGTCTACGAACGGCTGGGGTTCACGACGTACGAGACCGACCTGATGTACCGCACGGAGACGTGACACACACGACGGTGTGAGGACCCGCAAACCCGCACGTCCCCGTACGGGTAGCCGTCCGGTGTGTCTTCGGGTACCGGTGCGTCACGCCTGGCGGCTCTGTCATTTCTATTTATGGGATCTTTGCCTCACCGCCGGTTGCGGCGCATTCCACTGCGCCGAGCTGTGCCTTGACATCGGGGAAGGCGGGAATCGCGTGCCGCTGGGGGAAACCGAGGAAACCACGCTACCCCGAACCGAAGACTGGTAAAATCCTCCGTTCAAATAGGCGCCAGGTGAATTCGACTGCATGCCGAATCCTGACGTCGTCTGCGGGTACTGGGACGGAGCCTGCTGCGCCTGCTGCCACGACCCCTGGCCGGGCTCTTCTGCCCAAAATTCAGCCTGGGCGGCAAGGTAATCCGTCTGGCTGTAAGCCGGGCTCTGAGCCGGAGCCTGCATCTGGAAATTCTGTGCCTGTTGGAGCTGCCACTGCACCTGCTCCGCTGCGGTTCTAGCAGGCTGCTGCCCTTGGGATTCCAGGCCGTACCAATTGACCGGGTCCTGAGCCAAATTGGCAGCCGGTTCCTGAGCCATGGCCTGCCGCTGGAAATTCCATGCCTGTTCGATCTGCCGCTGCACCTGCTCCTCTGCGGTTAAGTGTCGCTGCTCTGAGGTTCCTACGGTCCCTTCACGTCGTCTCCGCGTGGAGTCTGATCCATGTTTCCGGTCCTTGGCCATGCCAGTACTACGTGGCGCTCCCACTCCTGGTTCAGATCCACCGGCAACCCGGGCACCGCCCCCTTTCCGCGAGGCCGTCCGGCCATTCCCCGAGCAGGTTCCGCTCCGCGCCGCTGGGCACCGTCCGCCCGGCACAGCGGCGTGGCCACCTACGTGCAGATCGTCCAGCAGACCAAGCAGGCCCTCCGGCTGGGCGTGCTGCGGCCCGGCGACCAGTTGCCCACGGCCCGTGAGGTCGTCGAGGCCACCGCCATCAACCCCAACACGGTCCTCAAGGCATACCGCGAGCTGGAACGCGAAGGACTCGTCGAGGCGCGTCGCGGGCTCGGCACCTTCGTCCGGCGCACGCTGGGCTCCGCCCCGGCCGAGTCCCCCCTGCGCACCGAGCTGGAGGCGTGGGCGGCGCGGGCCCGGCAGGCCGGTCTCGACCGGGACGACATCGCCGCACTCTTCACCGCCGTACTCGAAGACCACTTCGGGCAGCACGCCGGAGCAGACAGGCAGCACACCGGAGACCCGGCCGTCGGCCGGCCCGCCGAGCAGGACACCGCAGACCGCACCGCCCGGCCCACCGAGCCGCACACCGAAGACCACACCGAGCGGCACACCGAGGACCCCGCCGACCAGCCCGCCGCACCGCACGGCGAAAGGCCCGGCCGGCCGGGCACCGAGCAGCACTTCCAGGGAGCACCGTCATGACGACCCACACCACAGCGGCCATAGAGGCGGTCGCGCTGGGCAAGCGCTTCGGCCGGCGAGGGGGCTGGGCGCTGCGCGACTGCGCGTTCCGGCTGCCTCCGGGGCGGGTCTGCGCCGTCGTCGGACCCAACGGCGCGGGCAAGTCCACCCTGCTGTCCCTGACCGCCGGACTGCTCACCGCCACCGAGGGCTCCCTCACCGTGCTTGGCACCGACCCGGCGCGCGCCCGGTCCCGGCCGCGGCCGTATCGACTCCGCCAAGTCGTGGTTCGACCTGTGGACCTTCGAGACCAACGGTGTCCTGACCGTGGCCCTCGCCCTGGCCGGACTCGCCGCCGGCGCCCTCGCGGGCGTGGTCGTGCGCCGCGCCCTGCCCGCGCTGATGCTCGGTCTCGGGCTGACGGCCGGCGTGTGGACCCTGGCGCGGCTGCTGATGCCGCACCTGTGGCCGGCCGTCACCCAGGTGACCGCCCTCGGACAGGGGTACGGACAGCACTACTCCACGATCCAGGTCGGCCAGGGCCTGGTCACCGCGAACGGCGGGCACGTCCCCCAGCCCGTGTGCTACGCGCTCTCGCCCGCCGACTGCGGCACGGCGGCCGAGAAGCTCGGCGCGGTCGGCTTCTACAGCCAGTACCACCCGGTCTCGCACTACTGGCCGCTCCAGCTGACCACCAGCGCGCTCGTGCTGGCCCTGGCCGCCGTCGCGACCACGGCCGCCTACGCGGTGCTGCGCCGCCGCACTGCCTGAGCCGCGGCCCACCGACGGTCCCGTACGTTCCGCCGCAGCGGCGGGCACGTACGGGACCGTCACCTGCACGGCCGCAGCAGAGCCACCCCCGTGCTCGGGCCCGGCACCTGACAGCCGCCCGGCAGCCACACCCGCACTCGGTTCCCGGCGGCCGGCACCCGTACCCGGGGTACGGTGTCGGCCCCGTGTCCGCAGTACGGCCCCGCCCGCCCTCGCCGTCACACGCTCCACCGGACGGTCAGGACGCCGGGGAGCCGCCCCCCGCTATCCCGCACGTCATGTCTCCGTAACCATTGATTCAGACGGACTTGCGACCCTCAGTCAATGCCGACCGCCGTGCCAGAGCCTTCACCGCCTCCCGAGAGGTCCGCGGGGAACGGGGCCGTGAGACTACCCCCCGCACGTTCCGACGCGCCCTTTTCCCTGGTCGCGCGGAACAATGGGGTCATGAGCCAGTCAGACACCCAGGCACCGGTCCAGCACCCGCAGCCGTCCGTGGGCTCCATAGCCGCGCACCGCTCGCCCGTCGCCGCGGCAGCGGTCTCGGACCTGGAACCCGATCTCGATGCCGACCTCGACGCCTACGAGGAGTCGCAGACGGACGGGCCCCCGTTGCCCCAGGGCCGTTTCCTCGACCGGGAGCGCAGCTGGCTCGCGTTCAACGAGCGGGTCCTCGAACTCGCCGAGGACCCGAACACGCCCCTGCTGGAGCGGGCGAACTTCCTGGCGATCTTCGCCAGCAACCTGGACGAGTTCTTCATGGTCCGGGTCGCCGGACTGAAACGCCGTATCGCCGCGGGCGTCGCCACCCGCTCCGCCTCCGGCCTCCAGCCCCGCGAAGTGCTGGAGATGATCTGGGCCCGCTCCCGTGAGCTGATGGCCCGGCACGCCGCCTGCTACCACGAGGACGTCGCACCCGCCCTCGCGGAGGAGGGCATCCACCTGGTCCGCTGGAGCGAGCTGACCGAGAAGGAGCAGGCCCGCCTCTTCACTCTGTTCCGGCACCAGATCTTCCCGGTCCTGACCCCCCTGGCGGTCGACCCGGCCCACCCCTTCCCCTATATCTCCGGCCTGTCCCTGAACCTGGCCGTGGTGGTGCGCAACCCGGTCAGCGGCCACCGGCACTTCGCCCGGGTGAAGGTGCCGCCGCTGCTCTCCCGCTTCCTGGAGGCCGCTCCCGGCCGGTACGTCCCGCTGGAGGACGTCATCGCCGCCCACCTCGAAGAGTTGTTCCCGGGCATGGAGGTGCTGGAGCACCACGCCTTCCGGGTGACCCGCAACGAGGACCTGGAGGTCGAGGAGGACGACGCCGAGAACCTGCTCCAGGCCCTGGAGAAGGAACTCATGCGGCGCCGCTTCGGGCCGCCGGTGCGGCTGGAGGTCGAGGAGTCCATCGACCGCGAGGTGCTCGACCTGCTGGTGCGCGAACTGAAGATCAGCGAGGCCGAGGTCTACCCGCTGCCCGGCCCACTGGACCTCACCGGCCTCTTCCGCATCCACAGCCTCGACCGCCCCGAGCTGAAGTACCCCAAGTTCGTCGCCGGCACCCACCGCGACCTCGCCGAGGTCGAATCGGCCTCCGAGCCGGACATCTTCGCCGCGCTGCGCAGCCGGGACGTTCTGCTGCACCACCCGTACGACTCGTTCTCGACCTCGGTGCAGGCATTCCTCCAGCAGGCCGCCGAGGACCCCGCCGTCCTCGCCATCAAGCAGACCCTGTACCGGACCTCCGGCGACTCCCCGATAGTCGACGCGCTCATCGACGCCGCCGAGTCCGGCAAGCAGGTCCTCGTCCTGGTCGAGATCAAGGCCCGCTTCGACGAGCACGCCAACATCAAGTGGGCGCGCAAGCTGGAGGAGGCCGGCTGCCACGTCGTGTACGGCCTGGTCGGTCTGAAGACCCACTGCAAGCTGTCCCTCGTGGTGCGCCAGGAGGGCGACACCCTCCGCCGTTACAGCCACGTCGGCACGGGCAACTACCACCCCAAGACGGCCCGGCTCTACGAGGACCTGGGACTGCTGACCGCGGACCCGCAGGTCGGCGCCGACCTGTCCGACCTGTTCAACCGGCTCTCCGGCTACTCACGCCGCGAGACCTACCGCCGGCTGCTGGTCGCGCCCAAGTCCCTGCGGGACGGGCTGATATCGCGGATCGACAAGGAGGTCCAGCACCACCGTGCGGGCCGTTCCGCCCTCATCCGCATCAAGGTCAACTCGGTGGTGGACGAAGCCGTCATCGACTCCCTCTACCGCGCGTCCCAGGCGGGCGTGCCGGTGGACGTCTGGGTGCGCGGCATCTGCGCGCTCCGGCCGGGTGTGGCGGGTCTCTCGGAGAACATCCGGGTCCGTTCCGTCCTCGGCCGCTTCCTCGAACACTCCCGGGTGTTCGTCTTCGGCAACGCCGGCGAACCCGAAGTGTGGATCGGCAGCGCCGACATGATGCACCGCAACCTCGACCGCCGGATCGAGGCACTGGTCAGGGTCACCGACCCGGCCCACCGGGCGACCCTCAACAGGCTGCTCGAAACCGGCATGTCCGACACCACTTCCTCCTGGCATCTGGGTCCCGACGGCGAGTGGACCCGGCACGCGACCGACGCGGACGGACAGCCCCTGCGCAACATCCAGGAGATGCTCATAGACGCCCGGAGGCGCCGGCGTGGCACAGCAACACCTTGACCCGACGGAATCCACGGCCGGGGTGGTGACGGGAGACGCCCTCGCGGTCTATCTGCGCGCCCAGGCCACGGAGTTCCTGCGCGCGCTGCGGATGCACCGGGAGACCGGTACGTCCGGCGGCGCGGAGGAGTCCGTCGACGCGGCACGCGCGCTGCGCCGTTCGGCCCGCCGCATCAGCGGCAGCCTGCACACCTTCCGCCCGCTCCTCGACGCCGGCTGGTCGGAGGAGATGCGCCCCGAACTGGCCTGGCTCTCCGGCACGCTGGGGCTTGAGCACGCCTACGAGGCGCGTCTGGAGCGGCTGCTGCTCGCGCTGCACCGGCTGTCCGGCTCGTCGCCGTTCCCGGCCCAGCAGGTGGGTGCCGGTGCCACCGCCGGTCCGGGCCCGTCCGCGCAGGAGCGCGGCAACCTCACGGTCGGCGCGGCCAAGGCGGGCGCGCTGCTCGACCGCCAGCTCACCCTGGCCCGGACCCGGGCCCACTCCACGGCCCTCCAGGCGCTCGGCTCCTCCCGCTTCCACGCGGTGGCCGACAAGGTCGCCGTACTGGCCAGCGAGGTGCCGCTCACCCCGGCCGGCCTGGACGCCGACCTGCGGCCGCCGGCCGGGGCCGCCGAGGAGCGGCTGATGGACGCCATCGCCGCGCTGCCCCTGATCACCGCCGGGCACCCGTACAACGCGGAGGCCCTGGTGCACGGGCTGTCCCCGGATCCCGCCCCGCACCCGCAGGACGGCCCCTGGCACCAGGTACGGCTGCTGCTGCGGCTGCACCGCTACGCCCGCGAGGCGCTGATCGGCGGCGGGCTCGGCACGCCGTCGGCCGACCCGCGGCTGCTCGCGGCCGGCCGGGCACTGGACCGGCACCGGGACGCCTCGGAGGCGGCCGGCGCGGCGGCGCAGGCCGCACGCACCCCGCGGATCGCACCCGCGACGGCGTACGCGCTCGGCGTGCTCCACGCCGACCAGCGGCACGAGGTGGAGGCCGCGCGGTTCGAGTTCCAGCAGTCCTGGCAGAAGCAGACGGTCAGCGCACCCTGACCCGCCGAGCCGACCGCCGCCGCCGCCAACGATCCGGAAACCGAAGGAGCACAGGGACCAGGAGCACCCGGACCAGGAGGGCACAAACCGGTGACCAGCACGAATGACACCACCGTTCAGGCGGCCGGCTGCGTCCTGTGGCGCCGCTCCCCGATCGACGGCGAGGTGGAGGTCTGCCTCGTCCACCGGCCGAAGTACGACGACTGGTCCCATCCGAAGGGCAAGCTGAAGCGCGGCGAGGAGGCGCTGTCCGGCGCGTTGCGCGAGGTGGCGGAGGAGACCGGCTATGCCGCCGCCCCTGGTGACGAACTCCCCACCCTGCACTATCTGGCGGGCGGCCGTCCGAAACAGGTGCGGTACTGGGCGGCCGAGGCCGCGGCGGGCTGCTTCGTGCCGAACCAGGAAGTGGACCGCATCCTGTGGCTGGCCCCCGCCGCGGCCCGCGCCCGCCTCACCCAGCCCCGCGACCGGGACCTCGTCGACACCCTCGTGCAGCAGTTCGACCACCGGCGCCCGACGGACTGACCGCCCGCACCGCCTGCCTGCCCACCCCGGCGAACTGCCCCGCCTCGCCTGCCCGGCCCTGCCCAGGACACTCCTCCCCGCGCGCCGGTCCGCGTGACGGCACCCCCTACCCGTCGTTAACCGGAACGACAGGGGGCCCGTGACGGACGTACCGGGGGTAGGCAGGCGATGGATCGGCGACAGCGCAGGAAGGCGCGCGGCACGGTCGCCGCGATGGTCATGCTGGTGGCCCCGGGCGCGGGTGCCACGGGGTGCGCCGTCGGCGGCGCCGCCGCCGAGGACGCGCACGGCGCGGCCGACCCGGTGGCCACCCTGCACCGCGCCGCCGACACCCTGCGCGACACGGGCAGTTCCCTGGCCGGCACGTCGATGGAGATGGCCACCGGCGGCACCCGCGTCACCATCAGCGGCACCGGCGTCTTCGACTACCGGCGGCAGCTCGGGCAGCTCACGGTCATGCTGCCGCAGGACCCGACGGGGACCACCGAGCACCGGCCGATCACCGAACTCCTCGCGCCGGGCGCGCTGTACATGAAGAACCGGGGCGCCGGGGTGCCCGCCGACAAGTGGGTGCGGGTCGACACCGCGACCCTCTCCGACGGCAACCTGGTGACGGGCGGCGCGACCGACCCGTACGCCGCCGCCGAACTGCTGCGCGGCACGCACACGGCGCGGCTCGTGGGCCGGACCGAGGTGGACGGCATCCCGGTGCGGCACTACCGGGGCACCGCCGACCTCGCCGCGGCGGCCCGGGCCGCCTCGGCGGGCAACCGGGCGGCGCTGGCCGCGGCGGCGAAGGGGTTCGCCACCGCCGAGGTCCCCTTCGACGCCTACCTCGACGGCCAGGGCCGGATCCGCAAGCTGCGGCAGCGGTTCAGCTTCGTCAACGGACAGCAGGGAACGGCCGTCGCGGTCACCTCGACGACGCTGCTGTCCGACTTCGGCACCGACACCGACGTACGGCTGCCGCGCCCGCAGGACATCTACGCGGGCCGGATCGCGGAGAACCAGCCCGGAGACCGGTCCTAGCGGCAGCCGCCCGGCCTCGCGAACTAGCCCGTCCGTGCCATGCGCGATGGGTAGACCACTGCCTACCCTAGGAAGCCGGTGACGGCAGAGACGAGGTGACGCAGGTGGCTCCGGGCGGCGGTACGACGGTTCAGGACCACGTGGCCCTCGCCGAGATCGACCTGTGCGGCGACCTGATCATCGCGGCGTCGGCCGCCGAGGACCGGCTCAGTCTGGCGAGCATCGACGAGGTCCTGCGGGTGGCCGAGGAACGCGAGACCCTGGGGTCCTTCTGAGGGACCCCGGCCGGGCGGTCCCGGGCCGGGCCCCGCACCCGGGAACACCGGCTCAGGTGCGCAGCAGGCGCCCGATCGCCTTCGTCGCCTCCTCCACCTTCGCGTCGATCTCGCTGCCGCCCTGGACGGCCGCCGTGGCGACGCAGTGCCGCAGGTGCTCCTCCAGCAACTGAAGCGCGAAGGACTGCAGGGCCTTGGTGGAGGCGGACACCTGCGTGAGTATGTCGATGCAGTAGACGTCCTCGTCGACCATGCGCTGCAACCCGCGGATCTGCCCCTCGATCCGGCGCAGCCGCTTGAGGTGCTCGTCCTTCTGCTTGTGGTAGCCGTGGTGCGTCGCGTGCTCGCCGCCGTCCCCGAGCGGGCTCTCGGAGGGCACCGTCGCGCCGGCCTCGGTGGTCGTCATCGCGTCCTCCAGACAAATACCCCTGACGGGTATATCGTAACGAATTTTGCCGGGTACAGGGCCCCGGGTGCCCACGTGCTGATCATCACGCCTGATGGGCGACACTGAGATCGGCCTAGCCGTGGCCGGATGATGTGCTTAGCATCAGCCTGACCGCAACCATTGCATCCTGAGGAACCCACGTGCGTTTTCGTCTGACCCCCAGGGAGACGAGCTTCTACGACATGTTCGCCGCATCCGCGGACAACATCGTCACGGGCTCGAAACTCCTGATGGAACTGCTCGGGGCGGACACATCCGCCCGGGTGGAGATCGCAGAGCGTATGCGGGCCGCGGAACACGCCGGTGACGACGCCACGCACGCGATCTTCCACCAGCTGAACTCCTCGTTCATCACGCCCTTCGACCGCGAGGACATCTACGCCCTCGCGTCGTCCCTCGACGACATCATGGACTTCATGGAGGAGGCCGTCGACCTGGTCGTCCTCTACAACGTCGAGGAACTGCCGAAGGGCGTCGAGCAGCAGATCGAGGTGCTGGCCCGGGCGGCGGAGCTGACGGCCGAGGCGATGCCGAACCTGCGCACCATGGACAACCTCACCGAGTACTGGATCGAGGTGAACCGCCTGGAGAACCAGGCGGACCAGATCCACCGAAGACTTCTCGCGCACCTCTTCAACGGGAAGTACGACGCGATCGAGGTCCTGAAGCTCAAGCAGATCGTGGATGTGCTGGAAGAGGCGGCGGACGCCTTCGAGCACGTGGCCAACACGGTGGAGACCATCGCCGTCAAGGAGTCCTGAGGCGTCGATGGACACCTTTGCCCTGGTCGTGACCATCGCGGTCGCGCTGTTCTTCACGTATACGAACGGATTCCACGACTCCGCCAACGCGATCGCCACCTCGGTCTCGACCCGGGCGCTGACCCCGCGGGCCGCGCTGGCGATGGCGGCCGTGACGAATCTGGCCGGTGCCTTCCTGGGCAGCGGGGTCGCCAAGACCGTCAGCGAGGGCCTGATCCAGACGCCCCGGGGCTCGACGGGCATGGGCATTCTCTTCGCCGCGCTGCTCGGGGCCATCGTGTGGAACCTGGTCACCTGGTACCTGGGGCTGCCGTCCTCGTCCTCCCACGCCCTGTTCGGCGGTCTGGTGGGGGCGGCGCTGGCGGGCGGCACCACGGTGATCTGGGACGGCGTGGTCGACAAGGTCATCATCCCGATGTTCGTCTCACCGGTGGTCGGCCTGCTCGTCGGCTATCTGCTGATGACGGCCATCATGTGGATCTTCCGCCGGACCAGTCCGCACAAGGCCAAGCGCGGTTTCCGGATAGCGCAGGCCGTGTCGGCGGCCGGCATGGCGCTCGGCCACGGCCTCCAGGACGCCCAGAAGACCATGGGCGTCGTGGTGATGGCCCTGGTGATCTCCGGCCACCAGAGCTACGGCGACCCGATTCCGGTCTGGGTCCAGCTCGCGTCCGCCCTGATGCTGTCGCTCGGCACCTACGCGGGCGGCTGGCGCATCATGCGCACCCTGGGCCGCAAGATCATAGAGCTGGACCCGCCGCAGGGCTTCGCGGCCGAGACGACCGGCGCGTCGATCATGTTCACCACGGCCTTCCTGTTCAAGGCGCCCATCTCCACGACCCATGTGATCACCGCGGCCGTCATGGGCGTCGGCGCGACCAAGCGCGTCAACGCGGTCCGGTGGCGCGTCGCCAAGAACATCGTCCTCGGCTGGTTCATCACGATGCCGGCGGCCGCGCTGGTCGCGGCGGCGGTGTTCGGAATCGTGGACCTGGCCTTCCTGTAGGCGCCCACCGGGAACGTCGAAGTCCACCGGGAACAGCGAAGGGGAGCCCCTGCCCCTCCCCCGCAGCCCACGCGGCGCAGCCCTTGCCCGCCTTTGCCCCGCGGCCCACGCGGCGCAGCCCCTGGGGCACCGCCCACGCGGCCGGCGCCGCCAGGCGCCAGGACCCGTCACCCCGGGAGGCACCGCCCGGGAACAGCGAAGGGGCCCGCCCCCGGAAGCCGGGGGCGGGCCCTTTTCGTCCTCGCGGTGGCACCGCCATGCAGCACCGCGAGGGGTTTGTGACCGGCGTCGGCCTAGCCGAAGCGGCCGGAGATGTAGTCCTCCGTCGCCTGCACCGACGGGTTGGAGAAGATACGCTCCGTCTCGTCGATCTCGATCAGCTTGCCCGGCTGTCCGACCGCGGCGAGGTTGAAGAACGCCGTACGGTCGGAGACCCGCGCCGCCTGCTGCATGTTGTGCGTCACGATGACGATCGTGAAGCGGTCCTTCAGCTCACCGATCAGGTCCTCGATCGCGAGGGTCGAGATGGGGTCGAGGGCCGAGCAGGGCTCGTCCATGAGCAGCACCTTCGGCTCCACCGCGATGGCGCGGGCGATGCACAGACGCTGCTGCTGGCCACCGGAGAGACCCGAGCCCGGCTTGTTCAGGCGGTCCTTCACCTCGTTCCAGAGGTTCGCGCCCTTGAGCGACTTCTCGACGATGTCGTTCAGCTCGCTCTTCTTGTAGCTGCCGTTGAGCTTCAGGCCCGCCGCGACGTTGTCGTACACGGACATCGTCGGGAACGGGTTCGGGCGCTGGAAGACCATGCCGACCTCGCGCCGCACGGCCACCGGGTCGACCCCGGTGCCGTACAGGTTCTCGTCGTCGAGCATGACCTTGCCCTCGACCCGGCCGCCCGGCGTCACCTCGTGCATCCGGTTGAGGGTGCGCAGGAAGGTGGACTTGCCGCAGCCGGAGGGACCGATGAAGGCGGTGACGGTGCGGGGCTCGATGGTCATCGAGATGTCCTCGATGGCCCGGAACGAGCCGTAGTAGGCGCTGAGGCCGCTGACGTCGATACGCTTCGCCATGAAGATCACTGCTTCTTTCGAGGGGGAATCTGGTCGCTGTATGGCCCCACTCGGCGGAGCCGGAGATGTCGCCTTAGCGACCGGACTTCGGGGCCTTCCAGCGGGCGATGCCGCGGGCCACGAGGTTGAGGATCATCACGAAGGCGATCAGCGTGAGCGAAGCCGCCCAGGCCCGGTCGTAGGCCGCGTTCGCGCCGGCGCTCTGCGCGTACTGCTGGTAGATGTACAGCGGCAGCGACTGCTGCGCACCCTCGAACGGGTTGTTGTTGATGAACCGGTTGCCGAACACCAGCAGCAGCACGGGCGCGGTCTCACCCGCGATACGGGCGATGGCCAGCATGACGCCGGTCGTGATGCCGCCGATGGAGGTCGGCAGGACCACCTTCAGGATGGTGCGCCACTTCGGGACGCCGAGCGCGAGGGACGCCTCGCGCAGCTCGTTCGGGACGAGCTTCAGCATCTCCTCGGTGGAGCGCACGACCACCGGCATCATCAGGATGGCCAGGGCCAGCGAGCCGGCGAAGCCGAAGGGCTGCATGTCGAAGATCAGCATGAGGCTGAGGATGAACAGGCCCGCCACGATGGACGGGATACCGGTCATCACGTCGACGAAGAAGGTGATGGCCCGGGAGAGCTTGCCACGGCCGTACTCGACCAGGTAGATCGCGGTGAGGACACCGACGGGCGCGGCGATGACCGTCGCGAGGCCGACCTGTTCGAGGCTGCCGATGATGGCGTGGTAGATGCCGCCGCCCGGCTGGGAGTCGGCGACGATGCCCATCGAGTGGCTCAGGAAGTAGACGTCGAGGACCTTCACGCCGCGCGAGATGGTCGTCCACACCAGGGAGACCAGCGGCACGAGGGCGACCAGGAAGGCGACCCAGACCAGGCCGGTCGCGATGCGGTCCTTGGCCTGGCGGCGGCCCTCGACGCGCATGGCGATGACGTAGGTGGCGATCAAGAAGATCAGTCCGGAGAGCAGACCCCACTGGATCTTGCTCTCGAAGCCGGCGGCCAGGCTGACGGCGATGGCCACGACGATCGAACCGGCGGCGATCGCCCACGGCGACCACTTCGGCAGGGTGGCACCGCGCAGCGAGCCTGCGCGGTTTTCGGCGATGGCTGCGTTGCTCATGCGTTGGCCCCCGAGTACTCCGCACGGCGCGCGATGATCACGCGAGCTGCGCCGTTGACCAGCAGGGTGATGACGAACAGGACCAGACCGGAGGCGATCAGCGCGTCACGGCCGAACTCGTCCGCCTCGCCGAACTTGCTGGCGATGTTCTGGGCGAAGGTGCCGCCGCCCGGGTTGAGCAGGCTGCCGTGGATCAGGAAGTCCGGCGAGAGCACCGTCGCGACGGCGATCGTCTCACCGAGCGCACGGCCGAGGCCGAGCATCGAGGCGGAGATCACACCGGAGCGGCCGAAGGGGATGACGGCCATGCGGATGACCTCCCAGCGCGTGGCGCCGAGGGCGAGGGCCGCCTCCTCGTGCATCTGCGGGACCTGGCGGAAGACCTCGCGGCTCACGTTGGTGATGATCGGCAGGATCATGATCGCGAGCAGGATGCCGACCGTGAGCATCGAACGCGGAGCGCCCTCGTCCCAGGAGAAGAGGCCGGTCCAGCCCAAGTAGTCGTTCAGCCAGCCGAAGAGGCCGTTCATGTGCGGTACGAGGATCAGCGCGCCCCACAGGCCGTAGACGATCGACGGCACGGCGGCGAGCAGGTCGATCACGTAGGCGATCGGGCCCCTCATCCTGCGCGGGGCGTAGTGGGTGAGGAACAGCGCGATGGCGACCGCGACCGGGACGGCGAGGAGCATGGCGATGATCGAGGAGATCACCGTGCCGTAGGCCAGGACGGCGATGCCGAAGCTCGGCGGCTGGAGCCCGGTGTTCCACTCGAAGGTGGTCAGGAAGTTGCCGTGGTCCTTGCTGATGGCGAGGGTCGCCCGGAAGGCGAGGAAGACCGCGATGGCGGCCATGATCACCAGCAGCAGGATGCCCGACCCGCGGGAGAGACCGAGGAAGATCCGGTCACCGGGTCGGGTGGCGCCACGGGCTCCGCGCTGCTGCGCGCCCGAGGCCGGCTGAGGGGTGGGGGGAGGGGCGTCTGTGGTGTTTTTCGTCTCTATGTCCATCGGATTCTCCGGTCTGCGGAACCGCACGCGGGATACGACTGGACGAAGCCGTATGCGCTGTGCAGCTCATGGCGGCGGTGCACCGGACGGTGCGGCCCGGCCCTGGAGCGGATCCGGGGCCAGGCCGCACACTCAGATCAGCTGAGGCCCGCGATGGTGGTGCGGACCTTGGAGATGATCTCGGCGGGGATCGGGGCGTAGCCGAGGCCCGCGAGCTTGCCCTGGCCGTCCTCCGAGGCGATGTAGTTCAGGAACGCCTTGGTGGCGGGCAGGGAGTCCGCCTTGTTGCCCTTGTCGCAGGCGATCTCGTAGGTGACCAGGGTGATCGGGTACGCGCCCTCGGCCTTGGTCTTGTAGTTCAGTTCGAGCGACAGGTCCTGGCCCGTGCCCACGACCTTGGCGTCGGCGATCGCCTTGGAGGCGGCCTCGCTGCTCGCGGTGACCGGCGCGCTGGCACCCGTGTCGACGCTGACGGCCTTCATGCCGTCGGCGACGAAGGACAGCTCGAAGTAGCCGATGGAACCGGGGGTCTGCTTGACACCGGCGGCCACACCCGAGGACTGGGCGGCGGCCTGGCCACCCGGGGCCTGCCACGCCTTGCCACCGGAGTACTTCCAGTCCGCCGGGGCGGCGGCCTTCAGGTACTTGGTGAAGTTGTCGGTGGTGCCGGACTCGTCCGAGCGGTGGAACGCCTGGATCTTCTGGCTGGGAAGCTTCGCCTTGGGGTTCAGCTTCTTGATGGCCGCGTCGTCCCACGTCTTGATCTTGCCGTCGAAGATCTTGGCGATGGTCGGGGCGTCCAGGACCAGGTTGTCCACGCCGTCCAGGTTGTAGCCGATCGCGATCGGGCCGCCGACCATCGGCAGGTCGATGCCCTGGCCGCCGGAGCAGACCTTCTTGGAGGCCGTGACCTCTTCGGGCTTCAGCGCGGAGTCAGAGCCGGCGAAGGCGAGCTGCCCCTGGTTGAAGGAGGTGACACCGGCGCCGGAGCCGCCCGCCTTGTAGTTGATCTGCACGCCGCACGCCTGCGAGAACGCGGCGACCCAGGCGTCGATCGCGTTCTTCTGCGCCGACGAGCCGTCCGACAGCAGCTGGCCCTTGGCGTCGTCACACTTGATGGAGCTGGCGTTGGCCGATGCCGAGGAGGACGCGTTGCCGCTGGAGCCGCCGGCGGTGTCGTCGGAGCCGCACGCCGTCAGGGCCAGGGCGCCGGAGACGGCGACAGCACCGAGGGAAATGGCGCGCAGCCGGTTCTTGCGCTGAAGCTTCACTTTCGGGAGTTCCTTCCGAGGAGCCGCCACCGTCGGCGGCGTGCGAGGTCGTCGTGGTGCGCTTGCGCCTCTTGCCGCACTCCGCACCGGGTACGGCCGAAATTAGGCAGAACAGGTGAAGC
This sequence comes from Streptomyces sp. NPDC006012, assembly GCF_042871185.1. Taxonomy (NCBI): domain Bacteria; kingdom Bacillati; phylum Actinomycetota; class Actinomycetes; order Kitasatosporales; family Streptomycetaceae; genus Streptomyces; species Streptomyces sp. NPDC006012. The sequence goes on along the minus strand of NZ_JBIAIE010000025.1, from coordinate 15,667 downwards.
CGCCGATGGCCATAAGTGAATGGAGGGTGAACCCCTGCCATCAGCCCGGTAAGGTCACGGAATGCTTACGGGGAGGGCACATCGGGGTCCCAACGCCATATCGGTACAAGGTGGCACACGCAAGGACATGACCGGACGAGTACCGTGCATGCATACGTTTGCGACGGTTGTGGAACTGCGCGAGTCGGCACACCGTCTCGTTCCACGAAAGCCGATGAAGGGCAAGGGCATGGAACGGCGTACGTTCATTTCACACAGCGCGGCCGCGGTGGCGACGGCCATAGGGGTGGCAGGGTGCACCGGTGCCGGGACCCCGGCAGCCGGTTCGACGACGAGCGCGTCACCCACGCCCCTCGGCTCCACATCCTCCCTCACCCCGGTGAAGACCACCAGCGCAACACCGCCCGCCGACTGGACCGCCTTCGCCCGCGACCTCGACGGCCCCCTCATACGCCCCGGGGACGCGTCCTGGAACACGGCCCGCCTCCTCTACAACACCCGCTACGACGCGCTGAAGCCCGCCGCGGTGGCCTACGTCTCCCACGCGGACGACATCCGGACGTCCCTCGCCTACGCCAGGGCACGCGGCCTGAAGGTGGCGATACGCAACGGCGGCCACTCCTACGCGGGCTGGTCGTCCGGCAACGGGCGCCTCATCATCGATGTCTCCGAACTGAACCGGATACGGGTCAGCGGCGGCCAGGCGGTCGTCGGCGCCGGCGCCAAACTGATCGACGTCTACCGCGGCCTGACCGCCAAGGGGGTGACGATACCGGCGGGTTCGTGCCCCACGGTCGGCGTCTCCGGCCTGACCCTCGGCGGCGGCCACGGAGTGGTCTCCCGCGCCTACGGCCTGACCTGCGACAGCCTGACCGCGGCCACCCTGATCACGGCCGACGGCAAGCAGGTCACCGCCGACGCCCGGACCAACAAGGACCTCTTCTGGGCCCTGCGCGGCGCCGGCAACGGCAACTTCGGCGTCGTCACCGAACTGCACTTCGCCACCCACCCCGCGCCCCAGGCCGTCTCCGGCTATCTGACCTGGCCGTGGTCCAAGGCCGCCGCCCTGTTCCGGGCCTGGCAGGAGTGGGGCCCCGACCAGCCCGACGAGATCTGGTCGGCCCTGCACCTCGACCGCGCCACGAACGGCGCCCTCACCGTGTCCCTGTCCGCCTTCTCCCTGGGCACGTACGGCGAACTCCAGAACGCCCTGGACCGCCTCGCCACCCAGGTGGGCGCCGACGCGTCCAGGGTGTCCCTGCACCGCCGCGGCTACGAGCAGGCGATGGAGATCTACGCGGGCTGCTCCTCCTTCTCCAGCGATGCCCAGTGCCATCTGCCCGGCTCCGCCCCCGGCCGCTCCCCGCAGGGCGCCCTGGGCCGCGACACGTACGCCGCCCGCTCGGACTTCTTCGACCGCTCGCTCTCCTCGGCCGGCATACAGACACTCCTGAACCAGGTCCAGGGCGCGCGCGGCGGCCCGGGCAGCATCGCCTTCACGGCCCTCGGCGGCGCGGTCAACCGGGTCGCCCCCACCGCGACAGCCTTCGTCCACCGCCGCTCGCGCATGCTGGCCCAGTACTACGTGTCCTGGCCGTCGGGCTCCTCGGGCAGCACGATCCAGTCCTGGCTGAACCGGGCCCACGACGCGATGAAGCCGTACGCCTCCGGCGCGGCCTACCAGAACTACACGGACCCGACCCTGACCGACTGGCGCAAGGCGTACTACGGCGATGCCGCGAACCGGCTGGCCCAGGTGAAGAAGCAGTACGACCCGGACCGCTTCTTCAGCTACCCGCAGGCGGTGTGATCGGCTGGGCGCGGGATCTGCGGTCCGGGCTCCGGCCCCGGTGACCCGCACCACGATCTCCTGACCGTGGTCGCTGCGATCTCCTGACCGTGGTCTCCACGATCAGCCGACCGTGGTCGCTGCGGTCACCTGACGGCGCGCTCTGCGCGTTGCGGGGCCACGTGCTCCGCAATCACCTGACCGCGGTCCCCGCCATCACCGTCCGCCGAAGTCGCCGTATCCGTATCGGCCCGTCCGTCAGGCCGCGAGGTCCCGTTCCTCGGACGGCGCCGGCTTGCGGGCGCCCGGGACCACCGCCCCGCCCCGGTCGGCCGCCGGCCCGCGGCGCCGGATCAGCCACCCCGCGCACAACGACCGCGCCACCGCCTTGGTCACCGGCGTGAGCAGGGCTGTGGCCGGCGGGGACAGCAGCAGCACGACGGCCGTACCGAGCGCGAAACCGCCGACGACGTCGGTGGGGTAGTGCACCCCCAGGTAGATCCTGCTGAAACCTTCGAGCAGCGCGATCCCGATCCCGGCGATCCCGAACCTGCGGTCGGCCACGAACAGCCCGACCCCGAGCGCCATGGTGATCGTCGCGTGATCGCTCACGAACGAGTAGTCCGTCTTGCCGGAGACCAGGACGTCCAGCCCATGGTGATCGAGGAAGGGGCGGGGCCGCTCCACGAACCCCCGGATCGGCACGTTCACCAGGACCGCGAGAGAGGCCGCGAGCGGCGCCCACACCAGGGCGGCGACCGACGAGGCGGCCTCGTCCTGGCTGCCGGAGCTGCGGCGCACGGACCACCAGCACCACACCACCAGCAGCACCATGGCGATCAGCAGCCCGTACTCACCCACGAACTCGACGATCCGGTCGAACCACCGGGGCGCGTCCTTGGCGAGTCCGTTGATGTCGTAGAGCAGGCCGACGTCGGGGTTCGAGCCGGATTCGGCAAGTACAGCCATGGTGCTCTGGCCCCTTCGTCGTTCTCGCGGACGCACGTCACGTGCGTCGCCGCTGCCCACCCCCGTGGTGTGTAGATGTGCGCACGCGCGGTCCGCCCGACTACGTCTTCAGGAACGCACGGCCCTGGTTGATACGTTCCACACTCCACCGAATGATCACGCAGACGTTATCGAAGAGAGACTCATCACCGCAGCTCAGGGGGTAGGTTCACGCTCGGTTCACACGTTCGTGGGGAGTGCTTTCGCGCCATCCGCGGTGACCCTGGTGGCGCCGAAATAATCCGTCCCGTCGATCGGGTCGAACCGGATCACGGCCCCGGTCCTCGGCGCATCGATCATGTAACCGCCGCCCACGTAGATCCCCACGTGGTGGATGGCACGGGAATCGGTCGGATCCTTCGAGAAGAACACCAGGTCGCCCGGGAGCAGTTCGTCCCGCGCCGGGTGCGGACCGGCGTTGTACTGGTCGTTCGCGACGCGCGGCAGCTTGATCCCCACCCTGTCGTACGCCGCCTGGGTCAGCCCCGAGCAGTCGAACCGTCCGCCCTGTGCCGCGGTGCCGGTGCCGCCCCACAGATACGGAGTGCCGAGCTTCTCCTGCGCGTAGGCGATGGCGCCGGCCGCCTGCCGGGACGGGTCGACCCGGGTCACCGGCGCGGCGAAACTCTTCTCCAGGGTGCGGATCGTCTTGACGTAGTTCTGGGTCTCCCGGATGGCCGGAACCCCGCCGGCCGCTATGACCCGGTATGCACCCGCGTTGTAGGCGGCGAGCATGTTGTCGCTGACGTTCCCGGGCACGTCCTTGACGTACTTCGCGAGTTCGCAGTCGTACGACGCGGCCGACGGAATCGCGTCGCTCGGATCCCAGATGTCGCGCTTGCCGTCGCCGTTGCCGTCGATGCCGTGCGTGGCCCAGGTGCTCGGGATGAACTGCGCGATACCGCGTGCGTCGGCCACGCTGACGACGTTCGGGTCCCAGCCGCTCTCCTGGTACAGCTGGGCGGCGAGCAGCGCGGGGTTGACGGCGGAGCACAGGTTGCCCCACCGCTGCACCAGCGCATGGTAGGCGGCGGGCACGGCGCCCTTGGCCAGCCCGATGCTGCCCGCGCCGACGCCGCCCGCGAGGTTGCCGGCCACCATGTACACCCCGACGACCAGCAGCATGACAAAGCTCAGCCCGAGCCCGACCGCGGCCCCGCCGATCACCCATACTTTCCGCACGGGTCAACACTCCCCCATACAGCGGCCGTTCATGACCATTTCCGCCAACCGTGACGTCATGTCACAGCAAACCAGACACTGTCGGCCGACACCCGCCCCGACCTGCGGTGCACCGAACTACCCCTACCAATACCCCCAGTTGGCCCACTCTCAAGCCCCGCCAGGACCGACCGGTCCGGGGCACGGCCGACCGGTCACCAGCGCGCCGTGCTGCCCGCGGGCCGCGCGGGACGGCGTCCGTGACCCGCGTCACTGACCGCGCACCGCGTCCTGGTACAGCTCCGCCACCTCCGTCCCCAGGGCCACGCTGTAGGAGACGTCCGGCGTCGAGCCGCCCTCCTCGTGCCCGCCGAGGACGCCGACGACCTCGTGGTCCCCGTCGACCCAGGGGCTGCCGCTCGTACCGCTCGTAAAGCCGGGGCACGCTATGCGCTGCTGGTTACGGCTCTGCGCGGACGGCCGGTTGGAGCAACTTATCGGCGCCTCGACGGAATTGGGATAGCCGGTGACGGTCACCGCGGTCGCCCCGATCCCCATCCCCGTCACCAGCCGGTCCGCCCCCACGACATCCTCGACCCGCTCCCCCGCACCCTTCCCTTCCCCCGTCCCCTTCCCTTCCCCCTCCGCCTTGCCTCTCCCCTCGCCCACCGCCTGCTGCGCCACGGCCGCGAAGGCCACGTCGCTGTCCTCGTCCTGCTCCTGGGCCCACCGGTCCGGCAGGTACCGTCTGCCGACCTTCCACAGCCCGTACGGCGCCTTGCCGTCCCGGTAGCCGGGCGCGAAGACGAGGTCGGGCCTGCCCTCGCCCACACAGTGCGCCGCCGTCACGATCAGGTCCCGCTGCGGGCTGTGCACAACGGCGGCGGTGCAGAAATGGCCCCCGGCCAGGCCGGACACCCGGTCGGCCGGAAACAGGGCCCCGACCCGCGCGCGCTCCGCGTCCGCGGTCGCCGTCACGGTCACGCCGAGGGGTCCGGGCCCGGCGTCGACGGCGGCAGCGGAGGCCGACGTGACAGCAAGCAGCACCATGGCTCCGAACAGGGCCACGGACGACGGGCCGGAGGTGCCCGAGATGCGTGAGGTGCCAGGGGCGCGCTTCATCAGGCCCCACCCTGTCCCACGAAGGTGAGAACCGGTACCTGTCTTGGCTCAGTTTTTCCTGTGAGCCGCGGCCCACGTCCGCTCACCGCCCGGCCGCGGCCCGGCCTCAGGACCGTACGCGCACGCAGCGCCCCCGTACCGGAGCCGCCCACTCCCCTGTTCCCTCCGCCGGACCCGTCCACCGGATCACTCCCGGATCACTCCTCCGACACCCCAGCCCGCAGCGGAAACCCCACCCCCGTCAGCTCCTCCGACACCGTCCACAGGCGCTGTGCGGTGGCCGGATCGCCGGCCGCGTTCGAACGCCCCACCAGCGTCGGCGCTCCCCGCATCTCGGCGAGCCCGCCGGGACCGACGTAGCTCGCGCCGGGCAGGTCCTGGGTGGCGGCGTAGAGGGTCGGGAGGGCGCCGGCCCTGTCGTCCTGGGCGAAGAACCGGTTGCCGACCAGCAGGAACGTGTGGACGAACCGGTTCCCCGTGTGGCTCTGCAGATTGGTGGCGGCGTACCCGGGGTGGGCCGCGAGGGCGCGGACCCGGGAACCCGCCTGGGTGAGGCGACGCTGGAGTCCCGCCTGAGGCACGGGCCACGCCGGAACCCACGACGGGCGATCGACCCTCGGTCGCCGCAACTCCCCCACCCACCCTGTGAGTTGCGCAAAGCCGCAACCACCCGCGCCCCATCCGGGCGCCATCGGGAAGTAACGCGCACCCCCGGTTCAGTAACGCGGAAGTCAGAATTCCGACCGTCCGCTGTTGTCGCGTACTCAACAAGGACAGGGTCGTACCGGACCGCCGCCGCCGTCAGCGCCTCACCCGACGGCACCGCACCCGCACGTACCGCTCCTGCTCGATCCCCACACCGAAGCATCAGGAGGCTGCACGATGCGTACGACCCACCCGCGCACGACCCCCGGCAACAGAGCCGCGGCACCGGGCAGATGGCACCGCATGGGCTCCGCGGTCGCCGCCACCGCCGCACTCGTCCTGGCCGGATTAGGCACCGCCGCCCACGCCGACGCCGCGACCACCGCACCGCAGGCGAAGGTCACCTGGACGAACGCCTGCGCCACCCCCGCGAAGGGCCGGATGGCCTGCAAGGCACTCCGGGTCACCGGCGGCAGCACCGCCTTCCAGCGGGCCGAGGCAGCGGCGGACGGCGTCACCCCCCAGGCCGTCGACGCCTCCGCCCCGTCCGGCTACGGCCCCTCCGACCTCCAGGCGGCCTACGGCCTGACCTCCGCCGCCGCCAACGGCGCGGGCGAGACCATCGCGATCGTCGACGCGTACGACGACCCGAACGCCGAGGCCGACCTCGCCAAGTACCGCTCGAACTACGGCCTGACCGCCTGCACCACCGCCAACGGCTGCTTCAAGAAGGTCAGCCAGACCGGCTCGACGACCTCGCTCCCGTCCGCCGACGCCGGCTGGGCCGAGGAGATCTCCCTCGACCTCGACATGGCCTCCGCCATCTGCCCGAACTGCAAGATCCTGCTCGTCGAGGCCAGCACCCCGACCATGGCCAACCTCGGCACCGCCGTGAACCGCGCCGTCACCCTGGGCGCGAAGTACGTGTCGAACAGCTACGGCGGCAGCGAATCCGCCGCCGACACGTCGTACGACTCCTCGTACTTCAACCACCCCGGCGTCGCCATCACCGTCAGCGCGGGCGACAGCGGCTACGGCGCCGAATACCCCGCCGCCTCCCGGTACGTGACGTCCGTCGGCGGCACCGCCCTCTCGAAGTCCTCCACCACCCGGGGCTGGACCGAGACCGTCTGGCAGACCAGCAGTACCGAGGGCACCGGCTCCGGCTGCTCCGCCTACGACGCCAAACCGAGCTGGCAGACCGACACCGGCTGCGCCAAGCGCACGATCTCGGACGTCTCCGCGGTGGCCGACCCGGCGACCGGCGTCTCGGTCTACGACTCCTACGGCATCACCGCCGGCTGGTACACGTTCGGCGGCACCAGCGCCTCGGCGCCGATCATCGCCGGCGTCTACGCCCTCGCCGGCACCCCCTCCAGCGGCAGTTCCCCCGCCTCCTTCCCGTACGCGAAGGCCGGCACCTCGGCCCTCAACGACGTGACGAGCGGCAGCAACGGCTCCTGCACCACCAGCTACCTGTGCACCGCCCGGGCCGGGTACGACGGCCCGACCGGCGTGGGCACCCCGCAGGGCGTCTCGGCCTTCACCGGCTGAACCCAGCGGCACCCCGGGGCCCCGGCATCCGCCGGGGCCCTCCGGCATGCCCGCCCGCGTCCCGCCCGGCCCCCTCCCATGTCCCCACGCGTGAGAACATCGTGACGACGTCTCACCCGACCAGCCGTCACCAAACGTGCCAGGTCGTAAGAGGGGTCAACGAGGGAACCACACGACAGGTTCCGCTCAGGCCTCATTGCCCGGCGTGACCTGCCGTGATACACAGAGTGACCGTACGGGGTATACGTACGGAACCCGCCAACCAATGACGCCAAGTCGACATGCGACAGCGTCTTCGTCAGCGACAATGAGGTCTGACCTCTGCACACCGCAGGGGACAGCGGAACAACCCACCAGGGGCGGTGACTTACGTGTTTTTTGCGGCCGACAAGGGAGACATCAACACCATCATCGGCGGGATCGCTCCGGACTGGGGCCCCTTCGGCAGCCTGGGCAACGAGGCGAAGACGTTGATCCAGGTGGTCATGGCGGTCGCCATCCTGCTCTGCCTCGGCATCGCCGTCTGGGGCGCAGCCAAGCAGCGCATCGGCGCGACAGCCCTCCGGGACACCTTCAGCGCCGAACAGGGCAAAGGCCTCATCATCGCCGGCCTGACGGGAGTCTTCATCATCGGCTCACTCGGCACCCTGTTCACCATCGTGTACGGCATGGCCGTCTGACCGGACGACCCCGGCCCCACCTCTCTGTCCGCTCCGGGCGTGCCCGGTACCCCCTACCCCACCCGCTCGCAGTGCCCACCGGCTGAGGTTGCGTTCCCCTGATGTCGACTCACCACACCCCGCCCGCACGGCAGCCGGCACGGCTACCGTCGTATTACCACGCGGTCCGGAACAAGGGTTTCCTGAACGACATCGAGGGGGCGTACGCGGTATGAGTCCCGGAGACGAGAACGATCCCTCCGGCGGTTACGCCGACACCGGCCAGACCCGCACCCGGCTCCCCGAGCGCGACCCCTACGGCAGCGGCGCCCGCCGGGGCGGCCGGTCCTCCTCCCGCAGCCTCGTCACGGTCGTCGGCGTCGTCGTCCTGCTGATCGCCGCCATCGCCTTCGCGAACCGCGGCGACGGCAAGGGCGGCTCGTCGGCCGACAACTCAGCCGACAAATCCGCCGGCAAACCGGCCACCTCCGCGACCGCGGCGACAGGCGACACCCCGGTCCAGTCGAAAACAGCCGGCATCCCCGCGGGCTTCCCCCACAACGAACAGGGAGCACAGAGCGCGGCGGCCAACTATGCGGTGGCGCTGGGCTCGACCGAAATGTTCGACAAAGCCCGGCGGCACGAGATCGTCAACACCGTCTACGCCCCCGGCATCGCGGCCGGCAGACAGGCCGGCCTGGACAGCGCCTACGCCGATGAGTCGTTCCTGGCCAACATCGGCCTCGGCAAGGACGGCAGCGCCCCACGCGGCGAGACCTTCGTCTCCCGGATCATCCCGGTGGGCACGAAGGTCACGTCGTCCGGTGCCGACACCGCCACCGTCGAAGTCTGGTACACGTCCCTCTTCGGCCTGTCCGGCGGCGCCTCGACCAACCCGGTGTCCGAGAGTTGGTACACCACGACCTACGAACTGAAGTGGGTCGCCGACGACTGGAAGGTCACCGACTTCCAGCAGAAGGACGGCCCGGTCCCGGTCGGCCGCGACCAGAAGGCATCCACCGCCGACGACATGACGAAGGCGGTCGAGGAGTACGGAGGGTTCACGTATGCGCGCTAACCACCGCTTCCTCAAGCTCACAGCCGTTCTGGGAGCCGTACAGACCACCGCGCTGCTGCTGTCGGCCCGGGCGGTCGCCGCCCCCAGCCCCGACCCGAGCCCGTCGAACGGCGCCTGTGACCTGATCCGCGGCCCCGCCAAGGACTACTGCGAACAAGGCGACAAGTCCGGCGGATCCGGCTCCAGCAACCCCCTCACCTCCAGCCTCGACCCCCTCGCCTCCCTCGCCAAGGGCTGCGCCGACGCCGCCTCCTGGACCATCGACAAGCTGGGCGACGCGGTGAATGAGACGGCGAACGTCGACTTCACCAACACCAAGTTCCTCCAGCAGTACGCGGTCGTCTTCGCCGCGTCCACGATCCTCACCCTCCTGCTGTGGCTCCTGGCCGTGGCCAAGCGCGCGGTCCGCGGCGTCCCGCTCACCAGCGCCCTGTCCGAGGCCGTCGGCTTCCTCTGGCTCACCGTGCTGGCCTCCGCCTTCACCCCGCTGATCCTCTACACCATCGTCTCGGCCGCCGACGGCGTGACGGACGTCCTGGCCAAGACCACCGGCGACCAGACCGACACCTTCTTCGGCACCTTCTCCGGCGCCCTGGACAAGGGCAACGACATCGGCGGCGGCCCGATCATGCTGATCGTCGTCTCTCTCGTCTCCATCCTCGCCGCCGGCATCCTCTGGCTGGAACTGGTCATCCGCGCCGCCCTGCTCTACGTCGGCGCCCTCCTCGGCACCGTCGTCTACGCCGGACTGGTCGACAAGAACCTGTGGGGCCACGTACGCCGCTGGGCCGGCGTCATGATCGCGGTCATCCTCGTCAAACCGGTCATCGTCATCGTGCTCGGCCTGGCCGGCGCCCTCTCCTCGGACGGCGGCCCGGACGCGTTCTCCGCCGTCGTCTCCGGACTCGCCATCATCCTGCTCGCCATCTTCGCCAGCGCGATGATCTACCGCTTCGTCCCCGGCTTCGGCGACGAGATCGCCGCCTCCCGCAACAACCGCATCATGCAAGGCGCCGAGGGCAAGGCCGCCGCCGTCATCAGCTCCCCCGCGAACCTGGTCGCCCAGGGCATCAGGACCCACAGCGCCCGCGCCGACAGCAACGCGGGCGGCGGCCAGTCCGGCGCCGCCGCCCGCCCGGCCAACCCGGTCTCCGGCGGAGTCGCCGCGCACAGCACGCGCACCCCGAACGGTGGCGGCGGATCTGTCCCCTCCGCCGCACCCGCGCCGCGCTCCCCCAGCCCGGCGAAGTCCCCCCACGCCGGCAACACCCGCAACAGCAACAACCGCACGGGAGGTGAAGGGCGTTGACGACCGAGTCCCACCTGTCCCATCCGGTCACGCCCCGCCGTACGTATCTCATCGGCCGCGCCCGGCCGAACGCGGCCATCGGCCGCAACCGGGAGACCGGCGAGATCGCGCTCATCATCTTCGGCGCGTTCCTGGGCATGATGTGCGGACTCCTGGTCCCCGTCCTGTCCCTGCGGATCGTGCTGCTGATGGGCTTCCCCCTGCTCGCGCTCGCGGCCGTGTACGTGCCGTACAAACGCCGCACCTTCTACAAGTGGTTCGAGATCAACCGCAGCTACAAGCGCTCCCTGCGCCGGGGCACCGCCTACCGCTCCGCGGCCATGGAGGCCGGCACCCGCCTCGACGGCCGCGAGGTCGAGGTGGGCCCGCCCCCCGGCATCGGACGCATCAGCTGGCTCGCCGCACCCTTCGGGCCCGACGAGATCGCCGTACTCCTGCACGCCGACCGCAAGACCGTCACCGCCGCCATCGAGATCGAGGGCCCCGGCGTCGGACTGCGCGACTCAGAGGACCAGGAAGCCCTCGTCGACCGCTTCGGCACACTGCTCAAGCACGTGGCCAACGGCGACGGCTTCGTCACCCGGCTGCAGATGCTCGCCCGCACCCTGCCCGCCGACCCGGACGCCCACGCCAAGGACGTCTCCCAGCGCGGCGACGAGAAGGCACTCCCCTGGCTGGCCCGCTCCTACGAGCAGCTCCAGTCCATGGTCTCCACCAGCAGCGAGCAGCACCGCGCCTACCTCGTCGCCTGCATGCACTACTCCCGCGAACTGGCCGCCGAGGCACACGCCATGGCCCGCGCCGCCCGCCCCCAGGCCGGCCGCCGCCTCGACCGGGACGCCGGACTCGCCGTCGTCATGGCCCGCGAGCTGACCGACATCTGCTCCCGGCTCCAAGAGGCCGACATCCGGGTCCGCCAGCCACTCGGCCAGGGCCGCCTCGCCTCCCTCATCCACTCCATGTACGACCCGGACCACCCGATCGACCACATCCAGGCGATGACGAAACGCAACGCCTGGCCGGCCGAACTGGACGCCATGGAGCCCACCCACCTCAAGGCCAAGACCCGCGAATCGGCGACCCGCGAACCCTGGTGCCACGCCACCGCCTGGGTCAAGGAGTGGCCGATGACCCCGGTCGGCGTCAACTTCCTGGCGCCACTGCTCGTCCACACCCCCGACGTCATCCGCACCGTCGCCGTCACCATGGACCTCGAACCCACCGAGATCGCCATCGAGCGGATGCTGACCGAGAAGACCAACGACGAGGCCGAGGCCAGCCGCGCCGCCAAGATGAACCGCACCGTCGACCCGCGCGACATCGCCGCCCACAACCGCCTCGACCAGCGCGGCGAGGACCTGGCCAGCGGCGCGGCCGGCGTCAACCTGGTCGGCTACATCACCGTCTCCGCCCGCTCCCCCGAAGCCCTCGCCCGCGACAAACGGACCATAAGGGCCTCGGCCGGCAAGTCGTACCTGAAGCTGGAGTGGTGCGACCGCGAGCACCACCGGGCCTTCGTGAACACCCTCCCGTTCGCCACCGGAATCCGAAGGTAGGGGCTGATGCACTGATGCGGGACCCGATGTCCGTCATCACGGACGCCTTCACGGCCTTCCTGTTCGGGAAGGTCGAGACGACCCGACTCCCGGTGCGCACGTCCACGGGCCAGGCCCAGGCGGTCTACCTCCCGACCGCCGCCCCCGGACTCGGCGACTCCGGCGTCATCATCGGCCGCGAGGTGTACTCCGGCAAGGGCTACATCTACGACCCCTTCCAGCTCTACGGCCAGCAGCTCCCCGCCCCGCACTGGCTGGTCCTCGGCGAGTCCGGCAACGGCAAGTCCGCGCTGGAGAAGACGTACGTCCTGCGCCAGCTCCGGTTCCGCGACCGCCAAGTCGTCGTCCTGGACGCACAGGGCGAGGACGGCGTCGGCGAATGGAACCTCATCGCCCAGGAGCTGGGCATAACGCCGATCCGGCTGGACCCGATGGCCGCCCTGGACCACGGTATCCGGCTCAACCCGCTCGACCCGTCGATCACCACGACCGGCCAGCTCGCCCTGCTCCGCACGATCATCGAGGTCGCGATGGGACACGGCCTGGACGAACGCTCCGGCTTCGCCCTCAAGGTCGCCCACGCCTACGTCAACGAGACGATCGTCGAACGCCAGCCGGTCCTGTCCGACATCGTGGAACAGCTCCGCCACCCCGAACCGGAGTCGGCGGAGGCGATGAACGTCGACATAGACGACGTACGGGCCTGGGGCCTGGACGTGGCCCTGGTCATCGACCGACTGGTCGACGGCGACCTGCGCGGCATGTTCGACGGCCCCACCACGGTCGGCATCGACCTGGACGCCCCACTGATCGTCTTCGACCTCTCCCACATCGACCGCAACTCCATCGCCATGCCGATCCTCATGGCGATCGTCGGCGTGTGGCTGGAGCACACCTGGATCCGCCCCGACCGCAAGAAACGCATCTTCCTCGTCGAGGAGGCCTGGCACATCATCAACAGCCCGTTCGTGGCGCAGCTCTTCCAACGGCTGCTCAAGTTCGGGCGACGCCTCGGCCTGTCCTTCGTCGCGGTCGTCCACCACCTCTCCGACGTCGTGGACGGCGCCGCAGCGAAGGAAGCCGCGGCGATCCTGAAGATGGCCTCGACCCGCACCATCTACGCCCAGAAAGCCGACGAGGCCCGGGCCACCGGCCGCGTCCTCGGCCTGCCCCGCTGGGCCGTCGAAATCATCCCGACCCTCACCCCGGGCATCGCGGTCTGGGACGTCAACGGCAACGTCCAGGTCGTCAAACACCTGGTCACGGAGACGGAACGCCCCCTGGTCTTCACCGACCGCGCCATGACCGAGTCGTCCAGCGACCTCACCGACGACGAGGTGCTGCGCGCCGCCGAACTGGAGGCGGAGCAGCGGGCGGCGGCCTTCGTGGAACAGCACCTCGGCGACCTCGACGGGTCGTCCGAATCGACGGTGGCATGAGATGAGACTGAGATGAGACGCGACGAGCCGGACCGCCGCCGGGACGGCCAGGGAGGCATCTCCGACGGCCTGCTGATGGGCATACTCGCGTTCCTCCTCGGTATGACCGTGCTGGTGTGGTCGGCCACGGGCCTGGCGGGCCTGTTCGCCCGCGGCTCCTGGCCGGCCGACGTCAGCTTCACCCGCACCCCGCTGGCGATGCGGCAGCTCATCGCCCATCCACGCGACCTCGCCGCCGCCTGGCCCCGCACACCAGCCGAGCAGCTGTCCGGGTACGGGCTGTTCTGGGGACTGTTCATCGGCCAGTTGATGGTGCTGTTCGTCCTCACCGTCTTCGTGATCGGCACCACGGCCCGCTGGCGGGCGGGCCGTGCCCAGCGCCGCCACACCACGCATACCGCCGCCGCACCCCCCGTGCCCGCCACGCCGGGACGGGCACCGGAACCACTGCCCGTCCCGGCCCCCGACACCCGGCACGAGGTCCCCGTACCCCGCAGCGAACCGACCCCCCAGGACGCCCCCGCACCCGCAGTCCCTCTTGAGGCCGAGAACACGGCAACCACCGGGTTTCAACAGCCCCGCACCGAAGGCACGGTGCTCTACGCCGAACCCGCGGTCCGCCAGGCCACCGCCGCCCAGACCGTACGCGAGGCGGAAGGCCCGGTTCTCGTGGTCACGTCCAACCCGGCCCTCTGGTCGGAGACGAAGGACGCCAGAGCCAAGCTCGGCCCCACCCATCTCTACGACCCCGCCCACCGCTGCGACACACCGGCCCGCCTGCACTGGCCGCCCACCACGGGCTGCGAGGACAAGCAGACGGCCGTGCAACGGGCCGCCGCCCTGCTCGCCCCCGTCAGGCCCGCCGCCAAACTCGACCAGGCCCTGGCGGACGCGGCCGAGACGCTTCTGCGCAGCTATCTGCACGCTGCGGCCATCGACGGCCGCACCATCCGGCACGTCCACCGCTGGACCCAGGGCACCCAGATCCAGGACGCGGTACGCATCCTGCGCACCAACCCCAAGGCAGCCCCCGGCGCCGCGGGCGAACTCGAAGCGGCCCTCACCGCCCACGCCGAACGCCGCGACATGGCCCAGGAACTGACGAGCCGTGCGCTCGCCGCCCTCTCCACCGTCAACATCCGCGAGGCGTGCACCCCGAACAGAACTGATGCACTCGCCTTGGATTCCTTCGTCAACGAAGGGGGCACGCTCTATGTGGTCGGTGAATCCATCGAGGACCCCAGGACCGATCCGGGCGCGATGCCGCTCCTGACGGCCCTCGTCTCAAGCGTGGTCGAGCACGGCCGGCGCATGGCCGAACGGTCATCCTCCGGTCGGCTCGACCCACCACTGACTCTCGTCCTCGACGACGTCGCGGCCGTGGCGCCGCTCCCCCAGCTCCCGGACCTCCTGGCCACCGGGACTGCCCAGGGCCTGCCGACGCTGGCCCTCCTCCGCTCCCGCGAACAGGGCCGCGCCCGCTGGCCCCACCACGAACTCCCGGTCTAGGCCGAGCCGGCCAGTCACCCTCGCCCACGCTCGACGACCAGCTCCAGCTCCCGCCCTTCGCCCTCGGCCATCTCCGTGGTGACCCCGCTGGGTACGAACCCGGCCTTCCGGTAGGCGCCCCGGGCCCGCTCGTTGTCCTCGTGCACGAACAGCCGCACCCGTTCGGCTCCGCGCTCCCACGCCCAGTCCACACCGACCGCGAACAGCGACTCGACCAGGCCGCGTCCACGATGCTGAGGCCGCACGAACACCCCGACGACATGCCCCTGCAGGCGGTCCACGGCATCTCCGGCCCAGTCCGTGGTGCCGGCCTCTTCCATCAGCACGGTGAGGGTGCCGGCCCACACCCCGTCCGGCGCCACGGCGACGAACTGCCGCGCGCCGCTCGCCCCCTCGGCAGACTGAGCCGCCCGCTCCTGCCAGAAGACGTCAGGCCGACCGACGGTCTGCTCGTACGTCTCCAGAAAGGCGAGCCGCGCAATGGGATCGCGCAGCGCCTCAAGGCGCAACGCCCGCACAGTCGCCCATTCATCGGACCGTATGGCCCGGATCAGATAGTCATCGCCGACCTGGACACTCATGAAGGCCACGGTAGTACCGGACCACCGGCCTACTCATCCCATATTCGGAACCCGTCTTCGGCGTCCGTCCTCGCCGCTCTCAGGCCCTCCTCGCCACTCCGGCACACAAAAAAGAGACCCCCAATTCCAGGTCTTACGACCAGAATTGGGGGTCTCTCTCACAATTAGTTCGGCGGCGTCCTACTCTCCCACAGGGTCCCCCCTGCAGTACCATCGGCGCTGTAAGGCTTAGCTTCCGGGTTCGGAATGTAACCGGG
>NZ_JBIAIE010000024.1:0-121348 GCF_042871185.1 Streptomyces sp. NPDC006012 | reverse complement strand
GGCAAGGACCGCAGAGGCTGACGGGGAACCGCACCTGGATGACGGGCAGTCCTTTGGAGTCGGTGCGGGGATACCAGCTCGTGGCGGTGACACCGTCGGGGCAGGCCACCTGCTGGTGGTCCCAGTCGATGGTGAACGCGTCCAGCCCAAAGGCACCCTTGGCCTGGGACGAGGTGTTGTCGCGTTTGACCCCGGCACGAGCCTCCGGGTCATAGGGGCTGACCAGGCGCATCGCGCCCGGTGGCCGGTCTTTTGGGCCCCGGCGCGTCACCACGCCGTCCACCCGGTGGAAGTGCTGGACCCAGACCCGGCGCAGGATCTCCACCTCGTCGAGCGCGCGCAGTGCTGCGGGGGCATCAGCGGCGAAGACCGCTTCCAGCAGGCGTGTCCGTCCCGGCCGATCCGTGTCCCCACCTCCTCCCGCTTCACCCGGGGTCCGGGGAATCTGGAGTCCTCGGTTCTGGTGGCATAGTGCCGGAACCAGTCCGGCTCCGCGATATCGGTCAGCCAGTCCGGAGCGGCCTGGGCGAGCGCGTTCAGCGCCGCACGCAATGTCTCGGCCGCCTGCTCCAGCCAGCACAGCTCACGGGCCGACGACAGTACGTGCGATGAGTCGGTGCGGGCTCGGTCCAAGTTCGTCCCGCACCCGGATCGCCAGACTCCCCTTCGGAAAAGCGGCCCGCGCCACCCGCACCGTCTCCGCCGGGATCTCACTCGACCCTGCACGGCCGTACGACGTCGGTGGCAGCGCGTTTCACGTGAAACGTGGCAGCACGCGGTGTTTCACGTGAAACGCTCAGCGCATGGCGCCCGTGACGATCCAGCGACCGGAGCGGGAACGCAGCCAGAGCGTCAGCATCCGCACGGTCATCATCAGCGTCATGGCCGCCCAGACAGCGGTGAGCCCGCCGCCGAACACGGGCACGAGCAGGGCGACCGGGGTGAAGACCGCGAGGGTGAGCACCATGGCCCTGGCCAGATACAGGCCGTCTCCCGCGCCCATCAGAACGCCGTCGAGTACGAAGACCACTCCGCAGATCGGCTGGGACAGCGCCACGAGGAGCAAGGCGGGCAGCGCTGCGTTCCGGACGATGGAGTCACCGGTGAACAGGGGCAGAAACACCGGACGCGCCACGACCACGAGAAGACCGAGGGCCACTCCGACCGCGGTGCCCCACTGCACCATGCGACGACATGCCTCACGAGCACCCTGTGGATCGTCCGCTCCCAGATAGCGGCCGATGATGGCCTGCCCGGCGATCGCTATGGCGTCGAGGGCGAAAGCCAGCAAATTCCAGAGCGACAGAACGATCTGGTGGGCGGCGATGTCGGCGTCTCCGAGCCGGGCCGCGACGGCTGTGGCGATCATGAGAATCGCCCGTAGCGAGAGCGTACGGACGAGCAAGGGGACTCCTGCCTGTGCGGAGGCTCTGATACCGGTGGCGTCGGGCCGGAGTGATGCACCATGCTGACGGGCGCCGCGGACGACCACGAAGAGATAGACCGCAGCCATCCCGCACTGAGCGATGACCGTGCCCCAGGCGGAGCCGGCGATGCCCAGCCCTGCGCCGTAGACGAGTCCGACGTTGAGGGCCGCGTTGGCGACGAAGCCCGCCACAGCGACGTAGAGCGGGGTCCGTGTGTCCTGGAGTCCACGCAGGACACCGGTGGCGGCCAGCACGACCAGCATGGCCGGGATGCCCAGCGAGGAGATCCGGAGGTAGGTCGTCGCATACGCTGCCGCGGTGGACGAGGCGCCGAAGAGGTCCACGATGGCGGGGGCCATTGGCAGGACGACGACGATGACGGCAATCCCGAGAAGCAGCGCCAGCCAAATGCCGTCCATGCCCTGACGGATGGCCGCCTTGAGATTCCCCGCGCCCACCCGTCGGGCGACTGCCGCCGTGGTGGCATAGGCGAGGAAGACGAAGACGCTCACGGCGGTCGTCAGGAGAGCCGAGGCGACACCGAGTCCGGCCAACTGCGTCGTGCCCAGATGGCCGACGATCGCGCTGTCCGCCATGACGAACAGAGGCTCGGCGACGAGTGCGCCGAAGGCCGGGACGGCCAGTGCGACAATCTCTCGGTCGTGCCGTCGGAGGGGGGCCCTGGGTATCGCGGGAGCCTGTGGCATGGGCGCTAATCTAATCGTCCACAGGTAAGAGATGCAATGCTGTAGTGCTCCTTACTGCGAACGTCACTGAGCGTACTCTCGTGCACTGTTCGACACGATCTTGGTCCGACTGGGGAAGTTTTTCTTCTGCACAGCCGGTGGATGGGAAAGGAGCAGGTCAGGCGAGCTTCCGTGGAAGGGGTGGGGGCTTGTTCACAGGGCTGTCCACCGTGTCGTGCACAGGTTTTGCCAGGTTCTCCACAGCATCGGGGCCGTCGTCCACATGGCCTGTGGATAACCAGATTGGCTGACGGTGCCGCGGGGCCTAACGTGGTCCGGCGCCCGCCCGTAGAACCGGCCTCGGAACCCTCACAAAACCGACCTGTCACAACCGGAATTGGGCGTCTTCAGTTGTCAGTGCCGTGCCGTACAAAAGAGAGGCACGGCGAGGTCCGCTCGGCGGACGGGAGGAGGTGGCTCGGTGAGTATTTCCGAGCCCTTGGACGACCCGTGGGCCGACAGTGGGCCCAGTGATCGTCTGCCTGCTTCCCGCCGTCGCGGGGATGCCGGCCCGAGCCGGGACGAGCAGCATGAACGCGGCCGGGAGAGCGGCGGATGGGACGGCGGCGGTTCGTCCTTCGAACGGGTACCGCCACAGGACCTTGACGCCGAGCAGTCCGTCCTCGGCGGCATGCTGCTGTCGAAGGACGCCATCGCCGACGTCGTGGAGGTCCTCAAGGGCCAGGACTTCTACAAGCCGGCCCACGAGACGATCTACCAGGCGATCCTTGACGTCTATGCGAAGGGTGAGCCGGCCGACCCCATCACAATCGCCGCGGAACTCACCAAACGCGGCGAGATCAACAAGGTCGGCGGTGCGTCCTATCTGCACACCCTTGTCCAGACGGTGCCGACGGCGGCGAACGCCGAGTACTACGCGGAGATCGTCCACGAGCGGGCGGTCCTGCGTCGTCTGGTCGAGGCGGGTACCCGCATCACCCAGATGGGATACGCGGCCGACGGCGACGTCGACGAGATCGTCAACCAGGCCCAGGCCGAGATCTATGCGGTCACCGAGCAGCGGACCAGCGAGGACTATCTGCCGCTTGCCGAGATCATGGAGGGCGCACTCGACGAGATCGAGGCGATCGGTTCGCGCAGCGGGGAGATGACGGGGGTGCCCACCGGGTTCACCGACTTCGACTCCCTGACGAACGGTCTGCACCCGGGGCAGATGGTCGTCATCGCGGCGCGTCCCGCCATGGGTAAGTCGACACTGGCGCTGGACTTCGCCCGGGCCGCCTCGATCAAGAACAACCTGCCCAGTGTGATCTTCTCGCTCGAAATGGGCCGCAACGAGATCGCGATGCGTCTGCTGTCCGCCGAAGCGCGTGTCGCCCTGCACCACATGCGGTCCGGGACGATGACCGACGAGGACTGGACCCGGCTGGCCCGCCGCATGCCGGACGTCTCGGCCGCCCCGCTCTACATCGACGATTCGCCGAACCTGTCGATGATGGAGATCCGGGCCAAGTGCCGTCGGCTGAAGCAGCGCAACGACCTCAAGCTGGTCGTCATCGACTACCTCCAACTGATGCAGTCCGGCGGATCCAAACGTGCCGAGAGCCGCCAGCAGGAGGTCTCGGACATGTCCCGGAACCTCAAGCTCCTCGCCAAGGAACTGGAGCTGCCCGTCATCGCGCTCTCCCAGCTCAACCGAGGCCCCGAGCAGCGCACCGACAAGAAGCCGATGGTCTCCGACCTTCGTGAGTCGGGCTCCATCGAGCAGGACGCCGACATGGTCATCCTGCTGCACCGTGAGGACGCGTACGAGAAGGAGTCACCCCGCGCGGGCGAGGCGGACCTGATCGTCGCCAAGCACCGAAACGGCCCCACGGCGACGATCACGGTCGCCTTCCAGGGCCACTACTCGCGGTTCGTGGACATGGCGCAGACCTGACCGGGAGGCGTGGAGCCATACTCAGAGATGAGCAGGGCGGCCCTGGCCGTGGGCGTGCGGGGGACGTACTCCACGGGGATGGCGGAGGGCAGCTCGCGGCGTGTGCGCGGGTCGGGATGGCCGCATGGCGAAGGCCGGTGGCCTGCTGATCCGGACGGTCGGACTCGGCGGAGGCGCCGAGTGCCGTCGTGAGCGTCTCGCCCGCCGACGAGCCGGCCGCTGGTGAAACGAAAGAAATGCAGTCGACGTGGTCGGCTCCAGCGGATGGACTGGGGGCATGACGACATCTCCAGAAGAACTGCTCCCCGCCACGCAGCGGGCGTTGCTGCACCGGATCGCCGTGGCGCAGGCCGAAGGACGGGCGCCTTCGCTGGCTGCCGCGGTCGTGCGGGGCGGGCGGACCGTGTGGCACGGGTCCCGGTCCTCGGTGGACGGGCATGATCCGGATGCGTATGTGCAGTACCGGATCGGGTCGATCACGAAGACGTTCACGGCCGTTCTCGTGATGCGGCTGCGCGACGAGGGCCTGCTGGATCTCGGCGATCCGCTGGAGAAGCACCTGCCGGGCACCGGGGCGGGGGAGGCCACCATCGCCGAACTGCTCGCGCACACGGGCGGGTTGGCCGCCGAGTCACCGGCTCCGTGGTGGGAACGGACCCCCGGTGCGCTGCGCCCCGGACTGAGCGATGTGCTGGGTGAAAAGCCCCTGGTACATCCGGTCGGTCGGCGGCACCACTACTCGAACCCCGGCTACACGTTGCTGGGTGCGCTCGTGGAGGAGGTGCGTGGCGTGCCCTGGGAGGAAGCGCTCCGCCGGGAAGTGCTCGAACCTCTGGGGCTCGACCGCACCAGTGGGCGGCCCCGGGCCCCACATGCGGGCGGATGGGCCGTCCACCCCTGGGCCGACGCGCTCCTGCCGGAGCCGGTCGAGGATCTCGGGCGGATGGCCCCGGCCGGTCAGCTGTGGTCCACCACCGGCGACCTGGCCCGGTTCGCCGTCTTCCTGGCCCAGGGGGACGAGCGGGTCCTGAGCGCGGACAGCGTGCGCGAGATGCGGACGCCCGCGGCGCCGGCCGAGGCGGCCGATGTGGTGGACGGGAGCACCTACGGACTCGGTATGCAGATCCAGCACCGCCACGGCCGGCTGCTGGTGGGCCACTCCGGTTCGCTTCCCGGCTTTCTGGCCAACCTCACGATCAGCGTGGCGGACGATGTGGCCGCCGTGGTGCTGGCCAACTGCACCTCCGGTCCCTTGCTCGGCGCGGTGGGCGCCGATCTCGTCCGGATCGTGGCCGAGGCGGAGCCGAGGATCCCCGAGCCATGGCGGCCGCTGCACGAGGTCGATCCGTCCGTGCTGGAGCTGGCGGGCCAGTGGTACTGGGGCACCCATGCCTTTGGCCTGCGGGTGACGGCCGACGGGCTCGTCGCCCTGGGGCCGCTCTCCGGCAACGGCCGCAGTTCGCGTTTGCGGGCCAATGGCGACGGCACCTGGACCGGGCTGGAGGGCTACTACCACGGAGAGCTTCTACGGGCCGTACGGCGTCCGGACGGGTCGTTGAGCCATCTCGACCTCGGGTCGTTCGTGTTCACGCGGCAGCCGTACGACGAGGGCGCTTCCGTGCCCGGAGGAGTGGACTCCGAGGGATGGCGGGGAATCCGCTAGCCGGCGACAGGGCGCCGGGGCCGGTGCGGTCCGGGTGCTGCGGGCCATGCGGCAGCGGAGGTGGCCTGTTTCACGTGAAACAGGCCACACGGGGGCTCAGAGCTGAAGCTTGAAGCCCGTGTGGGAGGCGGCGAACCCGAGCCGCTCGTAGAAGCGGTGTGCACCGGTGCGGCTGCGGTCGGAGGTCAGCTGGACCAACTGGCAGTTCTGCCGTCGGGATTCCTCGATCGCCCACTCGATGAGCTGTGTGCCCAGGCCGTTGCCGCGCTCGTCGGCGTGGATGTGCACGCCCTCGACGAGCGCCCTGGTGGCACCACGTCGCGAGAGTCCGGGAATGAAGGTGAGCTGGAGCGTGCCGACGGTGCGGCCCTTGAGTACGGCGACGACCAACAGCTGGTTCGGGTCAGTGGTGAGCCGGTCCATGGCGGCCAGGTACGGGGTGAGATCGTCGGGGGATTCCCGCTGCGCGCCCAGCGGGTCGTCGGCGAGCATGGCGACGATGGCGGGGACGTCGTCGGCGACGGCGGCGCGTATTTCAAGATCTCCCATGCTTGCAGCCTACGTGGGCACGTTCAGTGACTCGACGACCCGTACGAGTGGGGCCAGCTCGGGGTTGGTGGCCGCCTCGTCGAGGGCCTCGCGCAGGGCCGCGTCGTTGGTGGGCCGCGCTTCCGTGAGGAGAGCGAGTCCCGCCTCGGTGACGTTTGTGTAGATGCCGCGGCGATCTGTCGGGCACAGGTAGCGCTCCAGCAGTCCGCGGTCCTCAAGCCGTGTGACCAGTCGGGTGGTGGCGCTCTGGCTGAGGACGACCGCGTCGGCGACCTGCTTCATCTGGAGATGGCCGCCGTCGCCGTCGTGCTGCCGGCTGAGCACGTCGAGCAGGGAGTACTCGCGCACGCTCAGGCCGTGGCCGGTCTGCAGGGCACGCTCGATACGCGCCTCGATCCTTCCGTGCAGCAAGGAGAGAGCGCACCAGCCCTGGGCGAGGGCGGTGAGTGAGGGGTCGGTCGCTGTCATGGGCGTTTTCCTCCGTCCTGGAACCGGCTGAGACCAGGGTAGAGCAAATTCGCAATAGACCGCGATTGCATATAGTCCGCGCGTGCAATTAATTTGGAGGGCTGGACTGTAGCCGCCGCGGAGTCGGCCGTCACGAACGAGGATGCCGGGGCCATTGCGATGGCGTTCAGCCCGGGGTGAACGTCGATGTTGTCGGTGTCCCGGTGGCATGCTCAGCGAGCGGCCCGTCGGCTGGCGGTTGGTCTTCGGTATCGTCGCGGCCCTCGGCCTCGCCGGGCGGGCAGTCGTCGGCAGTCTGGTCCCCCAGATGCGGGAGTCGGACTGCCCCGGCCTCCGAGACCGTTCCTCAGCCTGCCGCTACCGTCAGCGGTGCGAACCTGCGGGTCCAGTCGCCGGGCAACTCCGTGCAGCCGTACACCATCACGGCATTGGTGGACACGGACGCCAGCCCGCACTTCCTCGCCCACGCCAGCAACTCCTCGTGCTGTACGTCGATGTCGGTGCGCAGAGGTCTGTCGGTGCGGGCGGCGAGGGCGGAGATCAGGGCCTTCGCGGTCTCGGTGTCGCGGGCGATCAGTGGTCCGACGACCTGTGTGTCCATATTGGGCCAGGCCGCCGCGTACCCGGTGATCCGGCCGTTGTCCTCGGCCACGCACAACTGGTCGGCAAAGGCGGGCAGTCGGGTGATGAGGGGGGTGCGATCTGCGCCGAACACCTCCTCGTCCAGTCGGATGATCGAGCTGAGGTCCTCGGCGGCGGCCGCACGGGTCGACACCGGAGATTCCGGCTCCTGAGGACTGAACTGCCCGCGCACCATCTCCGCACGGCCGGTGACCTTGAAGCCCAACTCCTCGTACAGCGGGCGCCCGTACGGCGTCGCGTACAGCGTCAGCGGGGTGGCCTCCAACGTGGACACGACATGCATCATCAGGTGACGCCCCACGCCTTGGCGGGCATGCCGTTCGGCGACGAGGACCATACCGATGGCAGCCAGGTCTGGGCGGTCCTGCGGGCCGTACCGCGTGACGACGCACGCGGCGATGAGACCACCGTCGGGGTCGTCGATGCCGTAACCCCTGCCTGCTGTCAGGAGGAAGCCCCACTTGTGTTCCTCGCGTGGCCACCCCCGATTCTCTGACAAGTCGGCGCAGGCGCTGAGATCACGAGGCGTCAGGCGGCGGATGGGCAAAGAGACGAGGGAAGGAGTTGGCACGCAGGTCAGGCTGTCCGAATGGCACCCCCGACGTCCACCTGTTTCGAGTAGACGCACGTTCTTTTGGCCACGCCATGGCTATCTGGACAACAAGTGGACAGGTGGGGGTGTTTCACGTGAAACCTGAAGAGGCGTCCGACGTCCAACGGCTTGCGCTGTCGTGGTGGGCGGGATCTGTGGGATATCTATGAATTGGTGTGGCACGCCCGGTAATTGAGGGAATTCATGGTTCGCCCGTTGTTCGATTCGTGAGGAAGGAAGGGGGGACTTGTGTGGGCGGCGGCTGCCGGTATGGTCGACTCCGGTTCATGTCCGGGGTGAAGTTCAGCCATCCCGTTCGAGTCGAAGGGTAAGGGCGTCTCACGGGACGGAGAGATCGAAAACCCGCATTTCCGGGTATGCGGCGCGGACCACCGCTCGGAGTGGGAAGCTTCGGTGGCTTCACCGGCCGCCGGGCCGAAGCTGGAAGGGCGAGCCGTCCGCAGGGAAAGCAGGCACCTCCGTTCGAGGAAGTGCGCAGACCGACCGAAAGATGTTCGAGGCGAGGCACACCATGGACGCTCCGACCACCACGTCGGCGGACAACGGCACCTCTGGCGGGGGCAGCTGGTTCACGCCACGCAAGATGCCGCCGATCGAGCCGTCGGACGGCGATCAGGAGATGCCGGACGGCCGCCGCCCCGCGGTCCTGCGACCGGTGGGCCGACGTGCGGCAGGGAACCGCCAGCACACTGCGGAGACCGGCCCCGCGGCTCCTGCTCCCTTTACCGCGACCGAACCTGCCGTTCCTGCCCCCGGTACCGCGCGTGGATCCGCCCCTTCTGCCCCCGCAACCGCGACCGGAGTCCAGGACCTCGGGGAGCGAATACCGGGGTCCGCCTCGGGCCCCCCTGAGGCGCCGCGCACTCCGTCCGAGCCACCGCAGCACGAACAGAGGGTGCCCTCACAGCGCTCCGCACCGCCGCCCCCGGACGCTTCCCCGGATGCCGTCCTCATCCGCCGCACCATGGCCGAGGTCGCTCCCATCGCCGACAAGGTCACCTCGTACTTCTACGCGCTTCTCTTCGTCCGCCATCCCGATCTGCGGCCGCTGTTCCCGGCCGCGATGGACGCCCAGCGAGACCGGCTGCTCAAGGCGCTGCTGACCGCGGCCGAGCACATCGACAACACCCGCGTCCTCGTCGACTACCTGCAGAACCTCGGCCGGGGCCACCGCAAGTACGGCACCCGGCCGGAGCAATACCCGGCCGTCGGCGAGTGCCTTATCGGCGCGCTGAGCAAGTACGCCTCCACCGTGTGGGACGGGGAGACGGAGGGGGCGTGGGTGCGGGCGTACACGAAGATCTCGCAGGTGATGATCGACGCGGCGGCCCTGGACGAACTGCGCGCCCCGGCCTGGTGGCAGGCGGAGGTCGTCAGCCATGACCTCCGGACGCCCGATGTAGCGGTCATCACCGTCCGCCCGGACCAGCCCTATCCGTTCCTCGCCGGGCAGTACACGAGCGTGGAGACTCCGTGGTGGCCGCGGGTCTGGCGGCACTACTCCTTCGCCTCCGCGCCCCGTTCGGACGGGCTGCTGATGTTCCATGTGAAGGCCGTTCCCGCGGGCTGGGTCTCGAACGCACTCGTGCACCGTGCCGGCCCCGGCGACATCATCCGGCTCGGTCCGCCGGCCGGCTCGATGACCGTGGACCACACCACCGACAGCGGTCTGCTCTGCCTCGGCGGCGGCACCGGCATAGCGCCCATCAAGGCGCTCGTCGAAGATGTCGCCGAGCACGGCGAGCGCCGCACGGTCGAGGTGTTCTACGGCGCCCGCACCGATCACGATCTGTACGACATCGACACGATGCTCCGGCTCCAGCAGGCCCATCCCTGGCTCTCGGTCCGGGCGATCATCGACCGGCAGGCGCATCTTCAGCTTCCCGAGGCCATCCGGGAATTCGGCCCCTGGAACGAGTACGACGCCTACCTGTCGGGACCGCCCGGAATGATCCGCAGCGGGGTCACCATGTTGCGGAACGTCGGGATCCCCGCGGAGCGCATATGGCACGACTCGGTCGAGGAACTCGTCACCGTCGGGTGAACCGCCGGTCGAGATCGAACCGTCAGCCGAGATCAGGGGCGTGCATAGCGCGTACGCCCTCGATGTTGCCGTCCAGAAAGTGCCGCAGCGACAGCGGTACGAGATGCACGGAGGCGATGCCGACACGGGTGAACGGCACCCGCACGATCTCGTACTCGCCCATGGGTTCGTCCACTTCGGGACCGTGACGCAGGGCCGGATCCATGGACTCCAGTCGGCAGACGAAGAAGTGCTGCACTTTCACACCGGTCGCGCCGCCGTCCTCACCGATGTGCTCCACGGTGTCGACGAAGCAGGGCACCACATCGGTGATCTTGGCGCCGAGTTCCTCGTGCACCTCACGGTGCAGGGCATCGACGACGGTCGTGTCCTTCGGCTCGACCCCGCCACCGGGGGTGACCCAGTAGGGATCGACTCCGGGCTTGGTGCGCTTGATCAGGATCAGGTCGTCGCCATCCAGGAGAACGGCACGGGCGGTGCGCTTGACCACGGGTCGGACGGTCATGGAGGGAATGTGGCCCGGCTGGTTCCACGTGAAACATTGCAAAGCGATACGGCACGACCGCACGGCGTGACCCGGCCCACGGACCGCTCAGCCCCAGTCCGCGGCCGCTCGCTGGAGCCACTCGCGCGCTCGCGCGATGTGCGGCATGGCAAGGGTGCCGGTGCGTACCACCAGGAAGTACGTCCGCAGCGGGGGTACGGCGGGCTCGTGCAGTGCGACCACCTCGCCGCGATCGAGGGCGGGAGCGCACAGATAACGAGGCAGGACGGCCAGGCCCGCGCCCGCCGTCGCACACGCGAGGACTGCCCGGAGATCGGGAACGATCACGGTGCCCGCGGCGGCCGGGCGGCAGTCGAACACCGAGGCCCAGTAACGGGAGACGAAGGGCAGCGACTCATGGACCTCGACGACGGGCAGATTCTCCAGGGTGGGCGCCCCCTTGCTGCGCAGTTGCCCGGTGTCGATCTCCCCCGCCCAGCGCGGGGCGGCGACCAGCACATGCTCCTCGTCGCAGAGCGGGGTCGCCGTGAGCAGGGCACCGCGTGGCCGGGCCGTGCCGATGGCCAGGTCGTGGTGTCCGGCGGCCAGCCCCTCCAGGATCTCCTCGGCGTTCCCGAAGGAGGCGCGGAGCGCAAAGCCCTGGCCCTCGTCGCCGGCGAGTTCCGTGAGCGCGGGAAGGGCCCGTTCGGCGGTGAACTCGGGCGGACCGGCGAGATGCAGCGTGCGCAGGGAGGACTCGTCGTCGAGGCCGGTCTCGGTTATCTCCACCAGCGCGTCGAGATGCGGGGCGGCCTTGTGCGCGAGTTCGTCGCCGATGGACGTCGGGGTCACCCCGCGGGCCTGCCGCAGGAACAGCGGCCGGCCCAGTTGTCGCTCCAGGGTCCGGATCTGGGAGGTGACCGCCGGCTGCGACAGACCCAGCAGTGCGGCGGCGCGGGTGAAGGAGCCGGCCCGGTGCACGGTCACGAAGGTGCGCAGCAAGGCCAGATCCATGGCACGTCTTCCCCTTTCCCCTGCCCCTTTCCTCGCCCCCCAGGCAGAGCCCAACTATAAATAAGTCGATAGGCCTCTGTCGCTACTGTGATTGGACACTGACACAGAGTCAACTAGCCTTGTTCGCGCGGTTCTTCGCGCGGAACCGGGGCGGCCCGAGCCACGAGGGGGGAGGCTCGGACCGCCCGTCGTGCCCGACGGAAACCCGAGCCGGCCCCCTCGTCCGGTCACCTCGCGGACTCGTCCAAAGCCCGGAGCAGATCGGCCACCAGGTCCTCGGGATCCTCGGCGCCCACCGACAGCCGGACGAAGCCCTCAGGAACGGCGTCCCCTCCCCAGCGCCCACGGCGTTCGGCGGTGGAGCGGACCCCGCCGAAACTCGTCGCATCCTCGACGAGCCGCAGCGACGCGAGGAAACGCTCGGCACGCGCGCGCGTGGGCAGCGTGAAGGAGACCACGGACCCGTAGCGGCGCATCTGCCGCGCGGCGATCTCGTGCGCAGGGTCGTCGGGCAGCCCCGGATACCGGAGCCCGGCCACCTCGGGCCGGTCCCGCAGGGCCCGCGCCACCGTGAGCGCGGTGGTGTCCTGCCGGTCCACGCGCAGCTGGAGCGTGGCGATGGACCGATGGACGAGCCATGCCTCCATGGGCCCCGGGATCGCCCCGACGATCTTGCGCCAGCGGCGTACGGCGGCCATGGCCTCGCCGTCACGCCCCACGACGTAGCCCAGGAGGACGTCTCCGTGACCGGCGAGCTGCTTGGTGCCGCTGGCCACCGAGAAGTCCGCGCCCAGCTCCAGCGGGCGCTGCCCGAGGGGCGTGGCGAGGGTGTTGTCGACCGCGACGAGCGCGCCACGCGCGTGTGCCGCTCCGACCAGGCGGCGGATGTCGCACACGTCGAGCCCGGGGTTGGACGGCGTCTCGATCCACAGCAGCTTCGCGCCGTCCAGCACGTCGAGCTGGGCGTCGCCGGCCGTCGGCGCGCTGCGTACCTCGATGCCGTACGTCTCCAGCTGGGCGCGTACCAGCGGCAGCGCCTGGTAGCCGTCGGAGGGCAGGACGACCGCGTCCCCGGCGCGCAGCTGGGAGAAGATCACCGACGAGATGGCCGCCATGCCGGAGGCGAACACCAGTGTCTCCGCACCGTCCTGGCCGGGCGCTTCCAGCTCCCCGATGGCGCGCTCCAGCAGGGTCCAGGTCGGGTTGTCGTCGCGGCCGTAGGAGTACGGGCCCGTCACCTCGCCCGGCAGATGGAAATGGGCAGCGAAGACCGGTCCGGGCAATGTCGGTTCGTTCTTGACCGGCTCGGGCAGTCCGGCCCGGACGGCGCGTGTGCCGTCGCCGGACCGGCCGTCGTTCTCGGGGGTGTCGCTCATTCGGCCCGTTCCTCCAGACGGTCGCGTACGGCGGCGAGCAGCCCCGTGCTCGCCGCCTCCACCATTTCAAGGCACTCGGTGAAGTCGTCCAGCCCGCCGTAGTAGGGGTCGGGTACGTCGAGGTCGTCCCCGGCGGCGGGGTCGTAGGAGCGCAGCAGCCGCACTTTGCGCGCGTCCTCCTCCGTGGGAGCCAGGCGGCGCAGGGCCTTGAGGTGGTCGGAGTCGAGGGCGATCACGAGGTCGAGCCGGGCGAACCAGGACGGCTGGAACTGCCGGGCCGTGTGGTCGATGTCATAGCCGTGCTCCTCCAGGACGGCGACGGCACGCGAATCGGCGCTGTCGCCCTCGTGCCAGCCGCCGGTGCCGGCGCTGTCGACCTCGACCAGGGCCTGCAGGTGCGCCTCCGCAGTGCGGGCACGGAAGACGGACTCGGCCATGGGGGAGCGGCAGATGTTGCCCGTGCAGACGAAGCAGACGCGGTAGGGCATCGCGGGCTCAGTCCTTGCCGTCGGGCAGGACGAGGTGCAGCGCCCAGGAGACGATCGAGATGATCAGGCCGCCGAGGACGGCGGTCCAGAAACCCTGCACGTGGAAGCTCAGGTGGAGCTTGTCGCACAGCCAGGAGGTCAGCAGCAGCATCAGCGCGTTGACCACCAGCGTTATCAGGCCGAGCGTCAGGATGAACAGGGGGAAGGTGAGGAGCTGGACGATCGGCTTGACCAGGAAATTCACCAAGCCGAAGACCAGGGCGACGACGACCAGGGTGCCGATCTTCTTGGCCGTGCTGTCACCTGTCAGGGTGATCTTGTCGAGCAACCACACGGCGACGGCCAGCGCACCGGCATTGGCGATCGTCTTGACTACGAAATTCTTCATGTGTCTGATCGTGGCAGACGGGACCGGAGACGAGCAGTGGGGCGAGGGCGGCAAGAACGATGAAGGCATTCCGGCTGGACGAACTGGAGGCGGAACGCGCCGCCAACGAGGGTGCTTACCTGCAGTTTCTACGTGAACGGAATATGTCGGTCGGCCTGTACGCGCTCGACGCGGGAGACGCGGACCCGCAGCAGCCCCACCGCCAGGACGAGGTGTACTTCGTCGTCAGCGGCCGCGCCTCGATCACCGTCGGCATGGAGACCACACAGGTCGCGCGCGGCAGCGTGGTGTACGTGCCGGCCGGGGTCGCCCACAAGTTCCACCACATCAGCGAGGATCTGCGGGTCCTGGTGGTGTTCTCTCCGCCTGAGGCGTGACCTCGGGTCCCGGGATTCCCTAGGGGAACGGTCAGGGGAGCGCAAGGGGTGCGAGGCGCCCGCGGGGGCACCTCGCGGCTCTAGCATCGAGAGCAGGACACGGGGACCGTCGACAGGTGTCGCATCGGGAACCGCCCGGCAGGTGTCGTCAACCGGCGGCACCTTCGGCAACGTTAAGAACGCAGAGAAGGACGAGGGCAATGCGAGGGATCTTCACGGGACTGCCGTGGTGGGTGAAGTGGATCGCGGTGCCGGTCATCGCCCTGGTCGTGTTCGGCGGCCTGATCGCGACCGTGGTCGCCTTCGTGATCGGCCTCCTCTTCAAGGCGCTGATCTTCGTGGCGCTGGTCGGCGGACTCATCTACATCGTGCGGAAATTCACGTCCAGTTCCTCGTCGCGCAGCGACTGGTGAGCACAGCGGGAGACCGGTGGCAGAAACAGGAGTCACCGGATCCCTCGGGCGAGGGAAGTTTCCGGGCAGGCCGTCCGAGAACGGCGGCCGACGGTTAGAGTCCGGAACTCCACGCGGGGTCCAGCCCTCCCGAGCGGTGCAGGCCCCCCACCCGTGTCTCCTCCGCACGGGGTTGCCTCTCGCGCTTCGGGAGTAACCTTTGGCCACGGTTGATACCGCACCTGCGGAAACGCACCCGCTTTTCGCGCCGCCGCCCTCCGACGCGCCGCCCCCTGCACCGAGGCCGCCCGCCGTGTCGGTCCCCGAGCAGCCGCACTCCGCGACCCTCATCGGCTCCGTGCAGCGCGCCATGCGCCTGCTGGAGTGTGCCGCCGGGCACGAGTACGGTGCCCCGGCCAAGCAACTGGCCCGCGAGACCGGACTGGCGCTCCCCACTGCGTACCACCTGCTGCGCACCCTCGTGCACGAGGGCTATCTACGGCGCGACAAGGGACTGTTCTTCCTCGGCGAGGCGGCGGTGCGGCTGAGCAGCAGCGGCGCTGGGCAGAAACGTCGCAGCACGGTGGCCTCCACGCTTGCGCAGTGGCGCGATTCCATCGGCGTGCCTGTGTACTACGCCGCGTACCGCGAGGGTGAGATCGAGGTCATGTGCGTCTCGGACAGTCCGGGCAACCCGGCGGTCGAGGAGTGGGCGGACTTCCGCGAGACCGGGCACGCTCACGCGATCGGGCAGTGCTTGCTGTCGCAGCTTGACGAGGCGGCCCGGCGCGACCATCTCGACCGCCATCCGGTGCAGTCCATCACTCCGTACACCGTGCGTGACGACCACAGCCTCTTGCGGCGCCTGGAGCGAGTGCGCCGGATGGCGCCGGTGGCGGAGCGGCAGGAGTACGCGCTGGGCACGGTCTGCGCAGCCATCCCGATCACGATCGGCACCACGGCCGCCACCATGGCCATCTCGGTCCCCTTCCACCAGGCGGACCGGCTGCTGCCCGCGGTGGAACTCCTGCAGGCGGAAGTCGCACGTCATCTTGGGACACTCGCGATCTCTATCAGTATCTGAAAACTCACTCCTTGTGATCTGTCGTGTACGTTCAGCAAGATGCCATCAGTGCCAATGGGTCATTCCAGGCCAGTCCGCATGACACGACGGGATAGGCAATGCGTGAGTCCGTACAGGCAGAGGTCATGATGAGCTTTCTCGTGTCCGAGGAGCTCGCCTTCCGCATTCCGGTGGAGTTGCGGTACGAGACCTGTGATCCCTATGCCGTGCGGCTGACCTTCCACCTGCCCGGGGACGCCCCGGTGACCTGGGCTTTCGGACGGGAGCTGCTGATCGACGGGGTGGGCCGGCCGTGCGGGGACGGTGACGTGCACATCGCACCCAACGATTCCGAAGCTCTGGGCGAGGTGCTGATCCGGCTCCAGGTCGGTGGCGACCAGGCGGTCTTCCGCTCCTCGGCACCGCCGCTGGTGGCGTTCCTGGACCGCACGGACAAGCTGGTGCCGCTGGGCCAGGAAGGCGCGCTCGCGGACTTCGACGCCCACCTCGAAGAGGCCCTGGACCGCATCCTGGCCGAGGAGCAGAGCGCCGGCTGAGGCGTGGTCGGCGGGGGCGCCGGGCCGCGCCAGTGGCGGATTGTGCAGGAACGCTTCCTCTTGGACCGTTCCGCCCGGGGCGGCGCCTCACCGCTTGCGGCGCCTGCCCCTTCCGCCGCGCGCTGCCGCGCCCGCCGGGACTGCCGCTTCCACGGGCGCCGGTGCTTCCTGCCCCGGCCGGTCGGCCGACACGACCAGTGCCGCCAGTGCCGTGGTGACCGGCACCGAAGCGACCAGACCGATGGAGCCCACCAGCGTGCGGACGATCTCCTCCGCCACCAACTCGCTGTTGGCGACCGTGCCGACGCTGCTCTGCGCGATGGAGAAAAGCAGCAGCAGCGGCAGGGCGGCGCCGGCGTAGGCGAGGACGAGCGTGTTGACGACGGACGCGATGTGGTCACGGCCGATGCGGATGCCCGCCCGGTACAGCCCGCGCCAGCCCATCGAGGGATTGGCCTCGTGCAGTTCCCAGACAGCCGACGTCTGCGTCACGGTCACATCGTCCAGCACGCCCAGAGAACCGATGATGACACCGGCCAGGAGCAGACCGCTCATGTCGATCGACGGGTACAGGCCGTGGATCAGGCCGGTGTTGTCGTCCGTGTTGCCCGTCAGCGCCGCCCAGCCGATGAACCCGGAGCCGAGGACGCCGATCAACAGGAGCGAGACCAGCGTGCCGAGCACCGCCACCGAGGTCCGGGCCGACAGGCCGTGGCAGATGTACAGGGCGATCAACATGATCGCACTCGAACCGATCACGGCCACGACCAGCGGATTCGAGCCCTGTAGGACAGCGGGCAGGATGAAGAGGGTCAGCACCAGGAAGCTGATGGCCAGGGCGACGAGCGCCATCACGCCCCGCAGCCGGCCCACCACCACGACGGCGAGCGCGAAGATGCCGGCGAGCAGCGCCAGCGGGAACTTCCGGTTCACATCGGTGACCGAGTACTGAAGGTCCTTCGGAGCCGACGGCTCGTAGGCGACGATCACCTTCTCGCCCTGGTGCAGTTGCCGTGACTGGTCCGGCTGCACGATCTCCGTGAACGTACGGCCCTTGTCCTTGCCGGTGTCGACCCGGATGGTGGCCTTCTTGCAGGTACCGGTGGTTTGCTGCTGTGCCGAGCTGCCCTCGGCGGTGGAGGTGTCGCCGGTCGGGATGTCCCCCGAGGCGTTCACCGACTTGCAGTTCACCGCGACGACCTGGGTGACCGTGGCCTGGTGCGTCTGCCGGTCGAAGCCGACCCCGGTGCGTTCGTGCGGCGGGGCTCCGCCGGGCCAGAGCACCACGAGCCCGACGACGACCGCCGCCGTGAAGGGGATGAGGACGGCCGCGATGACCTTGCGCAGATGCTTGGAGACGGGCGCGGCGGGCCCGTGACTGTGGCTGTGACCGTGCGCATGGCCATGCCCGGGGCTCTCACCGGGGCTCTGGCCGGACCCCTGGCCGGCTCCCGGCCCGTGTTCGTGACCCGGACCGTGGCCGTGGCCCGCACCGGACCCGTGGCCGTGTCCGCTGCCCTGCTCGGAACCGCGTCCGCGCTGCGGCTCGGGCGGGGGGTACGGGGGCTGCTGCATCGTGGTCACCGACCGATCATCGCAAGAACGACAGGGGCCCTCTGTTCACCGCGCCCGAATTGACGCTAGCGTGGAGGCACCTTTGCACACGCGGGAGCTCGGAGCACCGGGCTGAGAGGGCGCTGACCTCCGTATTCGCGATGTTTCACGTGGAACGACCGACGTTTCGCACGAAGCACCGATGAACGGAAGCCGCTGCGTCGACCGCTGAACCTGTTACCGGGTAATGCCGGCGTAGGGAGTAGGTCTCATGACCAACAAGGACGAACGCACGCCTGTCTCCACGCAGCACGCGACGATCGGAGCCGCCAACGGATCCGATGGCGCCGAGGGCACGACGACGGGGAAGTCCATCGGGTGGCACAAGGCGTATGTCGAGGGCTCACGCTCCGACCTGCACGTGCCGGTCCGTCAGGTGCATCTCACCAATGGGGAGTCGGTCACGCTGTACGACACCTCGGGGCCGTACACCGATCCGCTCGTCGAGACCGACGTCCGCAGAGGCCTGCCGCTGCTGCGGGAGAGTTGGATCGTCGCGCGCGGGGACACGGAGGAGTACGCGGGCCGTCCCGTCCGTCCTGAGGACGACGGAATCAAGCACACCTCGCCGCGCGGCGGGCTGCGCAACCTGGACGCCGTCTTCCCCGGCCGCCCCCGGCAGCCGCGCCGGAGCCGTGCCGGCGTCGCAGCGGTCACGCAACTCGCTTATGCGCGACGCGGCGAGATCACTCCGGAAATGGAGTTCGCGGCGATCAGGGAGAACGTTTCTCCCGAAGTGGTCCGCGAGGAGATCGCTGCGGGACGGGCCGTCCTGCCGGCCAACGTCAACCACCCGGAGATCGAGCCGATGATCATCGGCAAACGGTTCCTGGTCAAGGTCAACGCCAACATCGGCAACTCGGCGGTGACCTCCTCCATCGAGGAGGAGGTCGAGAAGATGACCTGGGCGACCCGCTGGGGCGCCGACACGGTCATGGACCTGTCCACCGGCCGCAACATCCACACCACCCGCGAGTGGGTGCTGCGCAACTCCCCCGTCCCCATCGGCACGGTGCCGCTCTACCAGGCGTTGGAGAAGGTCGACGGCAAGGCCGAGGACCTGACCTGGGAGATCTACAAGGACACGGTCATCGAGCAGGCCGAGCAGGGCGTGGACTACATGACGGTCCACGCGGGCGTCCGGCTGCCGTACGTGCCGCTGACCGCGAACCGCAAGACCGGCATCGTCTCGCGCGGCGGCTCGATCATGGCCGCCTGGTGCCTTGCGCACCACAAAGAGTCCTTCCTCTACGAGAACTTCGAGGAACTGTGCGAGATCCTCGCCGCCTACGACGTCACGTACTCGCTCGGCGACGGCCTGCGCCCCGGTTCGATCGCGGACGCCAACGACGAGGCGCAGTTCGCGGAACTGCGCACGCTCGGGGAACTCAACCGGATCGCCCAGCGTTTCCATGTACAGACGATGATCGAGGGCCCGGGACATGTCCCGATGCACAAGATCAAGGAGAACATCGACCTGCAGCAGGAGATCTGCGATGAAGCTCCGTTCTATACGCTCGGCCCGCTGACCACGGACGTCGCTCCGGCCTACGATCACATCACCTCCGGCATCGGAGCCGCGATGATCGCCTGGTGGGGCACGGCGATGCTCTGCTACGTCACGCCCAAGGAACACCTGGGCCTGCCCAACCGAGACGACGTCAAGACCGGCGTCATCACCTACAAGATCGCAGCTCACGCGGCCGACCTCGCCAAGGGACACCCGGGTGCCCAGGAGTGGGACGACGCGCTGTCCGACGCCCGGTTCGAGTTCCGGTGGGAGGACCAGTTCAACCTCGCCCTGGACCCGGACACGGCACGGGAGTTCCACGACGAGACACTCCCGGCCGAGCCCGCCAAGACGGCCCACTTCTGCTCCATGTGTGGCCCGAAATTCTGCTCTATGAAGATCAGTCGCGCGATCACGGAACGCTTCGGGGGCGATTCGGCCGACGGGGCCTCGCCGGAGGAGATCGCCGAAGGGATGCTCCAGAAATCGAAGGAGTTCGCGGCGAGCGGCAACCGGGTGTATCTGCCGATCGCCGACTGACGCACCTGGGTACGGAGTTCACCACAGCGCACGGGGGAAACCGGACCGCGGGACGGGGGAGCGCCGCGAGCCGGTGCCCGTGCGAGCCATGCGCCGTAGGACGCCGTCCCGGCCGCTGGAATGTGGCCGGAAAACTACGTCCTGGGCCTCGGAGTCCCGGTGATCGAGCGGTGCCACCGGGGTGCCCGGCTTGCGCCCCCGCGGGGGCGCAAGCCGGACTCACTCCGGCTGGTGGTCCGGGCCGCCGAAGTCCGGGCTTGAGTAGTCCGGGCTGCTGAAACTCGGGCGCGAGCCCGGTGCGGAGGTGTCCTCGGGGCTGCTGAAGCCCGGCCGGCCGTAGCCGAGGCGTGGCATGCGGCCGGTCGGTGTCGGCGGGTACGTACGGTGGGTCGCCACCGCGCCGGGCTCTGCCAGCGATTCCAGCAGGAAGGGGAGGACGCCCCGTTCCAGCAGGGCTTCCTGCCAGGCTTCCCGGGCCCGGCGGACCTCCGTGTTCGCCGCGGTGCAGGTCGCGGTCTCTCCCGAGGGGCGGTTGCGCAAGGCGGTGAGCAACAGCCCGACGGCGGCCACGAGGATCGCGGCCGCGGCCACCGTGCCGAACACCCAACCCGCAGTGAGCATGGTCCGGGCGAACGCCGGCTCGGGCGTGAGCATCTTCAGGATGTAGCCGACGAGCAGGAATATCGCCGCGGCGGTTCCGGCGAGAACGGGTGCCAGGACCGCGACGACGGCGATGGCGCCCGCGCCGGTGGTCTCGGCAGCCTCGCCGAGAGTGGTGGCGAGCCCTATCGCTCCCGCGCCCGGATCCGCGGGAGCGGACGCACGGGCGGACGACGACGGGGTGGACTGGACCGGTTGGCGCAGTTCCTCGCGGGCCTTCACGTAGTGCTGGTACTCGGTCGCCGCGGACGCCGTGATGAGTGCGGTGGCGTTCAGTGCCATCGTGCGCAGCTGTTCGAGGTTCAGCCGCTGTCCGACAGCGGCCAGGTCAGGACGGTGTGGTGCGGAGCGCAGCGCCTCATCGAGGATCCGCTCGAAATCCTGGCGGTCCTCGCTCAGCAGGTGCTGCGGAACGCTGTTCATGTGCATCCCCCGATGCTCCGTAGGGCTTGGGGCTCGCACGCCGGCGAGCCGTCGGGCAGAAACGGAGGGGAGCCTGCTACGGATAAGCCGATGGTAGAGCCGTGACGGTACGCGGTGACAGGGGTTGCCGGAAATTGGTGCCCGGCCTGCGCGGACGTCGTGGCGTCGCGTCTGCCCCGCGGATGCTCAGCTATCCAGGGGAAGTTGCCGGACCAGCAGCTTTCCGGCCATGGTCACTCCGCCGTCCATCGCGATGGCGAGCCCGTCGGCGTAGACGTGCGGACCGTCGACCACGGGCCCGGCAGCTTCCTCGCCGTCCTCGGAGCCGACTTCCCCGAGCAGGTAGGGAATCGGGCTGTGGCCGTGCACGATCCGGGTGCCGCCGTAGGTGTCGAGCAGGGAGCGCACGGCGTCGGCGCCGCCCTCGTCGCGGAAGGAGAAACGCTTGGTGAACTTGCGGAACAGATCCCAGCATTCGTCCGCGTCATTGCGGGTGAGCGTCTCACGGACGGTGTCGTTGACGGCCTCGATCGAGTCGCCGTAGTCGAGGTAGGCGGTGGTGTCGGAGTGCACGAGCAGATAGCCGTCGACCTCCTCGACGGCGTCGAGGCGGGCCATCCACTGCAGATGGTGGTCCTGGAGCCGGTCCATGTCGGTCTTCTGGCCCCCGTTGAGCAGCCAGGCGGCCTGGAAGGTGGCGGTGCCCGCGCCGGAGTTGACCGGTGTGTCGCCGAACCGCTTGGCGCCCAGCAGGAGCAGTTCGTGGTTGCCCATGAGGGCCTTGCAGTAGCCGCCGGCCGCTGCGGCCTCGGCGGACAGCCGCATCACGAGGTCGATGACGCCGATGCCGTCGGGGCCGCGATCGGTGAAGTCGCCGAGGAACCACAGACGTGTGTTGCCCGCGCACCAGTTGCCGTCGGCGTCGATCAGGCCTTGCTGGCGCAGGGCGGCGAGCAGTTCGTCGAAATAGCCGTGCACATCGCCGACGACGTACAGCGGGCCGGGGGCGGCCGGGTGCGGCGCGGCCGGGGCGGCCACCGGTTCCACCGGCATCTGGAGCGTGTCGCCGGGGCCGATGACGGGCAGGTCGCGTTCGGTGGGCGTGTATCCCTCCGGGTAGCCCTCCTCGGCGGGCGGAGCCGTGCCGCCGGGGTCGGTGCTGTGGGCGTACGGACCGGTCTCGTTGACGTACGCGGGCACCCGGAAGTCGCGCAACGTCTCGGCCCGCTCCGCTTCGGGTCCCCGACCGGCCCCCTGAGTCATCCGACCCCTCCACCATCACGCCGCATCTGCACCGCGTCGGACTGCCTGGTCGCAGCGGTCACGGTGTCGTGGGCCCATCATAGGAATGCGGATCGCGCCATGTGATGACCCAGGGGTGGTGAATCGGCGCAGGACTCCCCTTCATCGTGGCTTTCGCCCCGATTTGGTCACTGCTGTCACCGCCCGGGCCGGGGCGGGTTTCGCCGCCCGCCCGGCCCGGCGGCGCTCCGCGGACAACGTTGGCCCGGCACGGAACGGCGTCACGGGTAGTGCCCCCGTTCGAGCGAAGCCGGGACTCGGGGAGCGACCGGCCGTGATGTCGCCGCCGGAGAACGCTGACGCACGACGGCCTTCCGGCGCAGCGCTCAGCTCTCTTCCGGGACCCGTGGCGGACTGACCGTCGTGCGCGGCGGGCGCCGCTGGGACGAGGTGCGCACGATCAGTTCGGTCGGTATCACCTGCTCGACCGGTTGCTCCGACTCGACCCCTTCGATGGCGTCGATGAGCAGCTGAACCACTGCCGTGCCGATGCGGCGTGGCTTCAGGGAGAGCGTGGTGACGGGCGGCTCGGTGTTGGCGTACACCACGGATTCGCTGCAGCACACCAGGAGCAGGTCCTCGGGGACCCGCAGACCGTAGCGGCGGGCGGCGGCGAGGAGATCCGTGCCGTTGGGGTCGAACAGCCCGTAGACGGCGTCGGGGCGGTCCGGGCGGGCCAGCAGCCGGTCCGCGGCGACCGCGCCCGCGCAGGGGTCGTGTGCAGGGTAGGCCTCGTACACCGGGTCCTGGCCGACGCGTTCGCACCAGTGCAGGTAGGCGGTGGTCGACAGGTGGGTGTAGGTGTCCGTCGTCGTCCCGGTGAGCAGGCCGATGCGACGGGCGCCCGCGTCGGCGAGGTGGTCGAGGATGCCGAGGACGGCGGCCTCATGGTCGTTGTCGACCCAGGCGGTGACCGGGATCGGACCCGCCGGGCGGCCGTCGGAGACGACCGGTAAGCCCTGCCGGACCAGCTCGCTGACCACCGGGTCCTGGTCGGAGGGGTCGATGACGACGGTGCCGTCCAGGGCGACGTTGGACCACACGTCGTGGCGCGAGGTCGCGGGCAGGATCACCAGCGCGTAGCCGCGGGCCAGCGCGGCGGAGGTGGCCGCCCGGGCCATCTCGGCGAAGTAGGCGAACTCGGTGAAGGTGAAAGGTTCATCCCCGTAGGTCGTCACGGTCAGACCGATCAGACCGGACTTGCCCGTGCGGAGCGTGCGCGCCGCGGCCGACGGGCGGTAGCCCAACCGGTCCGCGACCTCGCGGACATGGCGGCGGGTGGCGTCCGGGAGCCTGCCCTTGCCGTTCAAGGCATCGGAGACGGTCGTGATGGAGACTCCGGCGGCGGCGGCCACGTCCCTGATGCCCGCCCGACCCGGCCGGCTGCCTCGACGTGAGGTTTCCGCGCGGCTCACCTGGTGCTTCCCTGCTGCTGTCATGGCGAGCCGATAGTAGGGCTCATGCGGTGGGGTAGTGCGGACGCATATGCACGCGTTGACAGGCACGTTTCTGCAAGGTCATCTAGGGGTAAGTTCCTTGGAATGCAAGCCAATTGACCGGTCCTATGGCAAGACGTGACTTGTCGGCGCGCATGGGCCTGCCAAGTGTCCGATGTTTCGAAGAGGTCTCAACTCACCTGCATGAGGGACGCGCGCCAGGGCGCAAGCCACCGGCGCGTAGATATATGTGCGGCGCGCCCCCGTTTCATGCGCCTTCCTGTCGTGTTGCCCGTGATGCCGGTGGGGTTCGTGGGGTTTGCTCCCTCCGCCAAATCTCGCCCGGTCGCACCTGTACGCAGGAAGGCCGAATCCTCATAAGGTAAGCAGTATTGGATGCCGGCGCTGACGAGCAGCCGGTGGTCGCGAGGAGGACTGTGGTGAGCGAGACGAGCCCCAAGTTGCGCGCCGAGCTGGACGGTATCCCCACCTACAAGCCGGGCAGGCCCGCCGTGCAGGGCGGTTCGGCCGCCTACAAGCTCTCCTCGAACGAGAACCCGTATCCCCCGCTGCCGGGCGTGATGGAGTCCGTGACCGCGGCGGCCTCGTCCTTCAACCGCTACCCGGACATGGCGTGCACCGGGCTGATGGACGAGCTGTCGGAGCGCTTCGCCGTCCCGCTCAGCCACCTGGCCACCGGTACGGGTGCCGTAGGCGTGGCCCAGCAACTGCTGCAGGTCACCAGCGGACCCGGCGACGAGGTCATCTACGCCTGGCGGTCCTTCGAGGCCTACCCGATCGTCACGCAGGTCAGCGGTGCCCGGTCGGTACAGGTGCCGCTCACCCCGGGCGAGGTGCACGACCTGGACGCGATGGCCGACGCGATCACCGACCGGACGCGCCTGATCTTCGTGTGCAACCCGAACAACCCTACGGGCACGGTTGTACGGCGGGACGAGCTGGAGCGGTTCCTCGACCGGGTGCCGGGCGACGTCCTGGTGGTGGTGGACGAGGCATACCGGGAGTTCGTCCGTGACCCCGAGGTGCCGGACGGGATCGAGCTGTACCGCGACCGGCCGAACGTCTGCATCCTGCGGACCTTCTCGAAGGCGTACGGCCTCGCGGGGCTGCGGGTCGGCTTCGCCGTTGCCCATGAGCCGGTGGCCGAGGCGCTGCGCAAGACGGCGGTGCCGTTCGGGGTGAGCCAGCTCGCTCAGGAGGCGGCCATCGCCTCGTTGCGTGCCGAGGACGAGTTGCTCGGCCGGGTCGGCTCGCTGGTGTGTGAGCGGACGCGGGTGGTCGATGCCCTGCGCGCCCAGGGCTGGACCGTCGCCGAGACTCAGTCCAACTTCGTCTGGCTACGGCTGGGGGAGCGCACGAGTGCCTTCGCGGCAACCTGCGAGGAGCACGGAGTGGTGGTCCGGCCGTTCCCCGGTGAGGGCGTGCGGGTGACGATCGGGGAGAACGAGGGGAACGACATCTTCCTGAAGGTGGCGGGGGAGTTCCACAAGGGGCTGTAGAGCTCCGAGTCCTCGGGCGCGACGCCCGCTGAGGTGCCCGTTTCACGTGAAACGGGCACCTCCGTATCGAAGGTGATTCATCAGCCCCGGGTGCGAACCCGGGGCTGATGTCGTTCATGGGTCCTCGGTCCGTGGTTGTCCGGATCCGGCCGGTCCGAGTAAAAAGACCCCCCGCGTCTCGGGTGTCGAACGGCCATGCGTCATAATTGCTTGTGAATGTGAACGCGTTCACAAGTGAGTCCCGATTGCCCAACGGTGTGCGTGACAAAAGGGGCAAAACCGCCGCTTTTTCACGGCGATGTAAGGAAAGGAGCTGACGACGTGGGTTTGGCTTTGGCGCCGGAGACACTGGCGCGTTGGCAGTTCGGCATCACTACCGTCTACCACTTTCTCTTCGTTCCCCTGACGATCTCCCTGGCCGCCCTCACGGCCGGGCTGCAGACCGCCTGGGTACGCACCGAGAACGAGAAGTACCTCAGAGCGACGAAGTTCTGGGGGAAGCTCTTTCTGATCAACATCGCGATGGGCGTCGTCACCGGCATCGTGCAGGAGTTCCAGTTCGGCATGAACTGGTCGGACTACTCGCGGTTCGTCGGTGATGTCTTCGGTGCCCCACTCGCCTTCGAAGCACTCATCGCGTTCTTCTTCGAGTCCACCTTCATCGGTCTGTGGATCTTCGGTTGGGACAGACTGCCTCAGAAGATCCACCTGGCCTGCATATGGATGGTCTCCATAGGAACGATCCTGTCGGCGTACTTCATCCTCGCCGCCAACTCGTGGATGCAGCACCCCGTCGGCTACAAGATCGACAAGGCGAAGGGACGGGCCGAGCTCACCGACTTCTGGGCGATGCTCACCCAGAACACGGCACTCACCCAGGCATTCCACACGCTGGCGGCGTCCTTCCTGACCGGCGGTGCCTTCATGGTCGGCATCGCCGCCTTCCACCTGGCCCGCAAGAAGCACATCCGTGTGATGAAGACCTCACTGCGCCTCGGTCTCGTCACCGTCGTCGTGGCCGGCCTGCTCACCGCGGTGAGCGGTGACACCCTCGGCAAGGTCATGTTCAAGCAGCAGCCGATGAAGATGGCCGCCGCCGAGGCCCTCTGGGACGGCCAGAACTCCGCGCCGTTCTCCTTGTTCGCCTACGGCGACGTCAGCAAGGGGCACAACAGCGTAGAACTGTCGGTCCCGGGGGTGCTGTCCTTCCTTGCCGACGACGACTTCGGCTCGTACGTCCCCGGCATCAACGACACCAACAAGGCCGA
This sequence comes from Streptomyces sp. NPDC006012, assembly GCF_042871185.1. Classification (NCBI taxonomy): domain Bacteria; kingdom Bacillati; phylum Actinomycetota; class Actinomycetes; order Kitasatosporales; family Streptomycetaceae; genus Streptomyces; species Streptomyces sp. NPDC006012. The sequence continues at coordinate 94,884 of NZ_JBIAIE010000024.1, read as the reverse complement.
GCAGGCCAAGTACGGTCCGGGCGACTACCGGCCCATCATCCCCGTCACCTTCTGGGCCTTCCGCTGGATGATCGGCTTCGGCATGGCGTCCTTCGCCATCGGGCTGGCCGGACTCTGGCTGACCCGCAAGAAGTTCATGCTGCCGCAGCATCTGCGGGTGGCCGAGGACGAGGTGCCGCACCTGGTGCTGTTCAAGAACAAGGCGCTCGGCCCGAAGCTCACCCCCTGGTACTGGCGCATCGCGATCTGCACCCTGGGCTTCCCGCTGATCGCCAACTCGTGGGGCTGGATCTTCACCGAAATGGGCCGTCAGCCGTGGGTCGTCTACGGCGTCCTGCAGACACGGCACGCGGTCTCCCCCGAGGTTTCGCAGGGCGAGGTCCTCACCTCCATGATCGCCTTCGGCGCGCTCTACGCCATCCTCGCCGTCATCGAGGTCAAGCTGCTGGTGAAGTACGTCAAGGCCGGGCCGCCCGAACTGACCGAGGCCGACCTCAACCCGCCCACGAAGATCGGCGGCGACTCCCGTGACGCCGACAAGCCGATGGCCTTCTCGTACTAGGCCGGGGGAGCTGCACAGCCATGGAACTTCACGATGTCTGGTTCGTTCTGATCGCCGTCCTGTGGATCGGCTACTTCTTCCTGGAGGGCTTCGACTTCGGAGTCGGCGTCCTCACCAAACTGCTGGCCCGTGACCGTGCCGAGCGGCGAGTGCTGATCAACACGATCGGCCCCGTCTGGGACGGCAACGAGGTGTGGCTGATCACCGCGGGCGGTGCGACCTTCGCCGCCTTCCCGGAGTGGTACGCCACGCTGTTCTCCGGCTTCTACCTGCCGCTGCTGGTGATCCTGCTGTGCTTGATCGTCCGGGGTGTCGCCTTCGAGTACCGGGTGAAGCGTCCGGAGGAGCGCTGGCAGCGCAACTGGGAGAGAGCGATCTTCTGGGCCTCGCTGGTTCCGGCGTTCCTGTGGGGTGTCGCCTTCGCCAACATCGTGCGCGGTGTGAAGATCAACCAGCACTTCGACTACGTCGGCAGCCTCGGTGACCTCCTCAATCCGTATGCGCTGCTCGGCGGCCTGGTCACGCTGACGCTGTTCACCTTCCACGGTGCGGTGTTCGTCGCGCTCAAGACCGTCGGAGACATCCGGGTCCGGGCCCGGAAGCTCGGGCTGCGGGTCGGTCTTGCGACGGCCGTGCTGGCTCTTGTCTTCCTGCTGTGGACGCAGATCGACAGCGGCAACGGCAGGAGCCTGGCAGCCGTGGTCGTGGCGGTGGCCGCGCTGGTGGCCGCACTCGTGGCGAACCAAGTGGGCCGCGAGGGCTGGGCGTTCGCGCTCTCCGGCATCACTGTCGTCGCGACCGTGTCGATGTTCTTCCTGTCGCTCTTTCCGAACGTCATGCCGTCCTCGCTCGACGCGGACTGGAACCTCACGGTCACCAACGCTGCGTCGAGCCCGTACACCCTGAAGATCATGACCTGGTGCGCGGTGATCGCCATGCCGATCGTGCTGCTCTACCAGGGCTGGACGTACTGGGTGTTCCGCAAGCGGATCGGGACGCAGCACATCGCTCCCGAAGCCGGTCACTGAGTCTGCCGGGAGGGGCCTCCACGGTGTTTCACGTGAAACACCCCTCCCCAGGCCGAAGGGCATGTTTCACGTGAAACCGATCGATCCGCGTCTCCTTCAATACGCCCGGGCCACCCGCGTCTTCCTGGTCGCGGTCGTCGGCCTCGGTGCGCTCGGAGCCGGCCTGCTCATCGCTCAGGCCATGCTCATCGCCGAGGTGGTCGTCGGTGCTTTCCACCACCACCTCTCGGCCGGTGAACTGCGCACTCCCCTGCTGCTGTTGGCCGCTGTCGCGGTCGGTCGTGCGGTCGTCTCCTGGCTCACCGAACTCGCCGCGCACCGCGCGAGTGCCTCGGTGAAGTCGGAGCTGCGTGGACGGCTCCTGGAGCGGGCGGTGGTGCTCGGCCCGGGCTGGCTGAGCGGGCAGCGGACCGGATCGCTGGTCAACCTCGCCACCCGCGGAGTCGATGCCCTCGACGACTACTTCTCGCGCTATCTGCCGCAACTGGGGCTCGCCATCGTGGTGCCGGTCGCCGTGCTCGCACGGATCGTCACCGAGGACTGGGTGTCGGCGGCGATCATCGTCGGCACCCTGCCGCTCATCCCGGTCTTCATGGTGCTGATCGGCTGGGCCACCCAGTCCCGGACGGACCGTCAGTGGCGGCTGCTGTCACGGCTGTCCGGCCACTTCCTGGACGTGGTGGCGGGTCTGCCGACACTGAAGGTCTTCGGGCGGGCCAAGGCGCAGGCCGAGTCCATCCGTCGCATCACCGGCGAGTACCGGCAGGCGACGATGCGTACGCTGCGGATCGCGTTCATCTCCTCCTTCGCGCTGGAGTTGCTGGCGACCCTGTCCGTCGCGCTGGTCGCCGTGACGATCGGCATGCGGCTCGTCCAAGGCGACATGGACCTGTACGTCGGACTGGTCATCCTCGTCCTGGCTCCGGAGGCATATCTGCCGCTGCGTCAGGTGGGAGCGCAGTTCCATGCGGCGGCGGAGGGGCTGGCCGCGGCCGAAGAGATCTTCGCCGTGCTGGAAACGCCTCTCCCGGAGGCCGGGAAGGGCGCGGTGCCCTCGGGCACGCTGGCCTTCGACGGGGTCACCGTCCGCTATCCCGGGCGGGCCGCGGACGCCGTGACGGAGGTGTCCTTCACCGTCGAACCCGGCGAGACCGTCGCCCTTGTCGGGCCGAGCGGTGCGGGCAAGTCGACGCTGCTGAACGTGGTACTGGGCTTCGTACGGCCCGCCGCGGGCCGGGTGCGCATCGGGGGAGCCGACCTCGCGGACGTCGATCCGGAGCAGTGGCGGTCACGGATCGCCTGGGTGCCCCAGCGGCCGCACCTCTCTGCGGGGACGATCGCGGAGAACGTGCGGCTGGCCCGTCCGGACGCGGACGACGAGGCCGTGCGCCGTGCGCTGTCCGACGCGGGCGCGCTGGAATTCGTGGACGCCTTGCCCGACGGCGCGGGGACCGCGCTCGGCGAGGACGGAGCCGGGCTGTCCGCCGGTCAGCGGCAGCGGCTGGCACTGGCCAGGGCCTTCCTGGCGGACCGTCCCATGCTGCTGCTGGACGAGCCGACGGCCGCGCTGGACGGGGCGACCGAGGCCGAGGTCGTGGCGACGGTGCGGCGGCTGGCCGTGGGACGCACGGTCCTGCTCGTCGTGCACCGGCCGGCGCTGCTGGGGGTGGCGGACCGGGTGGTGCGGCTGGAGGAGGGCGCGTCTGTCCGCCCGTCGGCGGAGGCCGCAGCCACTCGCCGGCTTTCGTCCGAGGCCGCAGCCATCCGTCGGCTTTCGTCCGAGGGCGCAGCCACGCCGGCCTTCCCGGCGGAGGCAGCGTCCCCGCCCTCGTCCGTGGCGGTGGGACACGGTCCGGTCGTGGGCGCCCCGGACACCGTCCGGACGCCCGCCCCGGCTCCCGCAGCCGACGACGGCGACCGGTCCCGCGTTCCCGCGTCCGGTGCCCTCGCCCGGGTCCGGGCCATGGCAGGCCCCCGGCGCGGCCGCCTGGCGCTCGCGCTGCTGCTGGGGAGCCTTGCTCTCGGCAGTTCCGTCGGGCTGATGGCCACCTCGGGCTGGCTGATCTCACGCGCCTCCCAACAGCCGCCGGTGCTGTATCTGATGGTGGCCGTGACGGCGACGCGAACCTTCGGTATCGGGCGGGCCGTGTTCCGGTACACGGAGCGGCTGGTCGCTCACGACGCCGTACTGCGGATGCTGGCCGACACACGGGTCGCGGTGTACCGACGGCTGGAACGGCTGTCCCCCGCCGGGCTCCGTACCGTCCGGCGGGGCGACCTGCTGTCCCGGCTGGTCTCCGACGTGGACGCACTCCAGGATTACTGGCTGCGCTGGCTGCTGCCCGCCGGGGTCGCGCTCACCGTCTCCGCCGGATCCGTGGCGTTCACGGCGTGGCTGCTACCCGGGGCCGGGGCGGCGCTCGCGGTGGGCCTGCTCGCGGCCGGCGTCGGCGTCCCGCTGCTGACCGCCACGGTGGCCCGTCACGCCGAGCAGCGGCTGGCGCCCGCCCGAGGGCTGCTCGCCGTCCGCGTGACCGACCTGCTCACCGGCACTGCCGAACTGACCGTCGCCGGCGCGCTGCCCGCTCGTACCCACCAAGCGCGGCGGGCCGACGGCACCCTCACCCGGATCGCCTCGCGCGCTGCCGCCACCACCGCACTCGGGGACGGCCTCACCGCCCTGATCTCCGGCCTGACCGTGGCGGCAACCGCGCTGCTTGGCGCCCAGGCGGTCGCCGCGGGACGGCTCGACGGCGTGGCCATGGCCGTGGTCGTCCTCACTCCGCTGGCTGCTTTCGAAGCCGTGCTCGGACTGCCGCTCGCCGTGCGCCACCGCCAGCGGGCGCGGCGCAGCGCGGAGCGCGTCCACGAAATCCTGGACGCGGCGGAGCCCGTACGGGAGCCGAAGCGGCCCCGGCAGGCGCCCGTGTCCCCGTTCCCACTCGTCGTGAAGGGGCTCGCCGTCCGGCACCCGGGGCAGCAGCGGGACGCGCTCACCGGGTTCGACCTGACGCTGGAGCGGGGGCGCAGGGTGGCCGTGGTGGGCCCGTCCGGGGCCGGTAAGACGACCCTCGGCCAGGTCCTGCTGAGGTTTCTCGATCCGGACGCGGGCTCCTACACGCTGGCAGGCGTGGACGCCTGTGCTGTCGAGGGCGACGACGTACGGCGCCTGGTCGGGCTGTGCGCCCAGGACGCGCACCTCTTCGACAGCACCGTGCGGGAGAATCTGCTGCTCGCCCGGAAGGACGCCGGCGACGCCGAACTGCGGGACGCGCTCGCCCGGGCCCGGCTGCTCGAATGGGTGGACGCTCTGCCCGACGGGCTGGACACCCTCGTCGGTGAACACGGGGCGCAGCTGTCGGGCGGCCAGCGGCAGCGGCTGGCGCTCGCCCGCGCGCTGCTGGCCGACTTCCCGGTCCTCGTGCTCGACGAGCCCGCCGAGCATCTGGACCTGCCCACGGCCGACGCGCTCACGGCCGACTTGCTGGCCGCCACCGAGGGCCGTACCACGCTGCTCATCACGCACCGGCTGGCCGGACTCGATGCCGTGGACGAGGTGATCGTGCTGGACGGGGGCGGCGTGGCGCAGCGCGGTACGTACGCGGAACTGGCCGCGGCGGACGGGCCGCTGCGGGCGATGGCGGAGCGGGAGGCGGCGGCGGAACTGCTGGTCTCGGCACCGTAGCCGGGTTCGCCGCCGGGCTTCGATTTTCCCTGGCAAACAGGACTATCTACGCTCTGCTCCATGTCCGTACCGCCCTCCGACGCCGGCGTGCATCCCCCGCAGCCCTCGTCCGAGTCGTTACCGGCCGTGCCGCCACTGCCGAAGGCCGTCCGGTGCGCGGACGAGGGCGGCCTCGAACTGCACTCCACGCTCGACCGGATCTGCCGGACGGCCGCCGAACTGGCCGATGCCCGGTACGCGGCGATCGGGATCGTCGCCGAGGACGGCAAGGGGCTCGCCGACTTCGTCCATCACGGCGTCGACGAGACCGTCGCCCGGTGCATCGGCCGGTTTCCGGACGGGCACCGCGGGCTGTTCGGCGCGCTCGTCCACGACCCGGCCCCGGTACGCCTCCGGGATCTGACCGCGGACCCGCGTGCCTGCGGCTTCCCGGCGCACCATCCGCCGATGACTGGCTTCGTCGGTGCCCCGATCCGGGCGCAAGGGGAGATCTTCGGCAGCCTCTGCGTGACCGAGAAACGCGGCGGCAGGCCCTTTGACGACGACGATCTGACCATCGTCCGGGTGCTGGCCGGGGAAGCCGGCATCGCCATCGGCAACGCCCGGCTGTACGAGGCCGCCAAGCAGCGGGAGCGCTGGATCGACGGGTCGGTGGCCGTCACCACCGCCCTGCTGTCCGGCGGGGACGCGCACGACGCCCTCCAGGTCGTCGCGGAGCAGGCACGCAGGCTGTCCGGCTCGGCGGCCGGGACGGTGCTGCTGCCCGCCGCCGACGGCGGCCTGGAGACCGTCGCCGTCGCCTCGGACCGGCCCTCCGACCTGCTGGGCGCGGTGCTTCCGGCACGGAGCACGATCGTCGCCGAACTGCTGGCCGGCCAGCCGGTGTTCATGCACGACGCGACCGCCGACGGCCGCCTGCGCACCGAGTACGCGCGTGGCTACGGGCCGGTCATGATGGTGCCCCTGCAGAGCGACGGCCGCGTTCTGGGCGCTCTGGTCACACCGCGGGCGCGGGGAGAGCGTCCGTTCACCCGGGCTGAACGGACCCTGGCGGTGCAGTTCGCCGCGCGGGCCGCGCTGGCGCTGATGATGGCCGGGGCCCAGCGCGACCGGGAGCGGCTCGCGGTATTCGAGGAGCGCGACCGGATCGCCCGTGACCTGCATGACCTGGTCATCCAGCGGTTGTTCGCGACGGGGATGCTGCTTGCGAGCGCGCAGCGCAGGTCGGTCGTGCCCGAGGTGCGGGAGGGCGTGCGGAAGGCGGTCGACGAACTCGACGTCACGATCCAGGAGATCCGTGCCGCGATCTTCGCGCTCCAGCAGGACTCCGCGGAGGTGCCGTCCGGGCTGCGTACCCGGATCCTGCGGGAGATCGACATGGCGGCTGTGCCTCTGGGCTTCAGACCGACGTACCGCTTCGTCGGCGCCGTCGACACCCTGGTCGGCGACGACACCGGCCGGAACCTGATCGCCGTCCTGCGGGAGGCGCTGTCCAATGCCTTCCGGCACGCGGGGGCGTCCAGGATCGAGGTCGTCATCGACGCGACCGTGGCCCTGCCGAGCGGCCGGTCCGGAGTGCGGCTGACCGTCGCGGACGACGGAGTCGGAGTCGCCGCCCAGGCCGGGCGGCGCAGCGGGCTGCACAACCTTGAGCGGCGTGCCGAGTCCCTGGGCGGCGACAGCAGGCTCGGGCCGGGCATCGGGCCGGACGGCGCGGGCACCGCGGTGGTGTGGCAGGCACCGTTCTGAGTGGCCGGTTCGCGTGGAACCGAGGCGTCGGTCGGCCCGGCGCTGCGCCATTGGCGGCAACCGGTCCCCCGGTGTGAGCGTCGCGGGTGACCGCGGCCGTCCCGGCACGCCACCATCGCGGCATGCGCTCGTACCGCTGTCGTCCGCCGGCAGTCTGGGCCCTGCTGTGGGCGCTCGTCGTCCTCGCGGTCCCGCCCGCCCATGCGGCCGGGGACGGACCCGGCTCCGGGCCCCGCCTCGGTGATGTGCCGGCGGTCGGCCTCCAGGTGGCGCATCTGTACCGGGACGCGGCCGAGGCGACGCGGCAGTACGAGACCGGGCGGCGCGAGACGGAGAAACAGCACGCCGGGGCCCTGCGCGCCGACCGGCTGCTCGGCCGTGAGCGACGTCGGATCTCCGTACTGCACGCGAACCTCGGCCGTCTCGCCCGTGCCCAGTACCGGTCGGGCGGGGGCCTGCCGCTGACCGCGCAGATCCTGCTCGCCACCGGCCCCGACCAGCTGATGCGCGGTCAGCACGCCTGGTCGCGGACGAGCCTCGCGGTGAGCAGCGCCGTGGACAGCAGCCGCCGGGCCGAGGCGCGGCTGGCCGCGGAGGAGGCGCGGGCCAGGACGGCCTGGCGGGCGGTACGGCGTCGGACCACGGAACTCGCCGGTTTGCGGCGGGACATCGAACGGAAGCTGGCGACGGCCCGCGGCCAGTTGCAGGACCGGGCGGACGCCTCGGTTGCCGCGGGCCGGTGTCACGCCGCCGCACGACTGGAACAGCCCCGCACACGGGTCGGCGAAGGCACACCGGTCGGCGAAGCATGGGTCGCGCCGGTGCGGACGTACCAGTTGTCCGCGGGCTTCGGCCGCGGCGGGGAACGGTGGGCGCACCGGCACACCGGGCAGGACTTCGCGGTGCCCATCGGCACACCGGTGCGGGCGGCAGGCGCGGGCCATGTGGATCAGGTGTCGTGCGGGGGCGCCTTCGGCATCCAGATCGTGATCCGGCATCCCGGCGGCTACTGCACGCAGTACGCGCATCTGGCCGCCGTGGCCGTCGGGGAGGGGGACCGGGTGAGCACCGGGCAGTGGATCGGCCAGTCGGGCACGACCGGCAATTCGACCGGCCCGCATCTGCACTTCGAGGTACGGGTCACCGCGGAGGCGGGATCGGCGGTGGATCCGGTGTCGTGGCTGGCCCGGCACGGTGTGCGGCTGCGCGGTGCGCGGCCGTGGTGACTACGCCCGCTCCGCCAGCATCCGTTCGATGACGGCCGCCACGCCGTCATCGTTGTTGCCGTCCGTCCGCCCCGAAGCGGCCGCGATCACGTCCGGGTGGGCGTTGCCCATGGCGTACGACCGGCCCGCCCAGGTCAGCATCTCGACGTCGTTGGGCATGTCCCCGAAGGCGACGACCTCCTCGGGCGAGATGCCGCGCTCGGCACAGCACAGGGCGAGCGTGCTGGCCTTGGAGACGCCCGGGCCGCTCAGTTCCAGCAGGGTGCTGGGGCTGGAGCGGGTGACGGTGGCGCGCTCGCCCACGGCGAGCCGGGCGAGCGTGAGGAAGGCGTCGGGGTCGAGGTCGGGGTGGTAGGCGAGGATCTTGAGCACCGGTTCGCCGGCTCCGGGTCCGTCGGCCGCGAGGAGCCGTTCGGCGGGCTGGAGGATCTCGGGCACCTCGATGTGCTGATACGGGTAGGCCGGCTCCTGGTGGAAGCCGTAGGTCTGCTCGACCGCGTACACCGTGCCCGGTGCCGCGTCGCGCAGCAGCCGTACGGCGTCCAGGGCGTTCTCCCGGGCCAGCGCGCGCACCTTGACGAACCGGTGGGTGCCGGGGCCGCCGTGCAGGTCGACCACGGCCGCGCCGTTGCCGCAGATCGCCAGGCCATGGCCGTGCACGTGGTCGCTGACGACGTCCATCCAGCGGGCCGGGCGGCCGGTCACGAAGAAGACCTCGATTCCCGCCTCCTCGGCGGCGGCGAGCGCGGCGACCGTGCGCGGGGAGACCGACTTGTCGTCGCGGAGCAGGGTGCCGTCCAGATCGGTGGCGATCAGGCGGGGCGGAACGGCGGCAGTCGGGGTCGTGGGCTGTCGGGTCGCTGAGGTCACCGGGCCATTCTCGCGCATATGCCCGCACGACCGTGCGACAGTTCGCACGGATGAGTGATATATGGCCCGAATCCGGGGGCGGTCTCCCTCCTCGGGGCCGTTCCGGCCGCGCCGGCGTCTGCCCTCCCGCCGTGGCCTCCGGGAGCGGCGTCGACCCGGGCCACGTGGGGGCGGACAGGGGCCGGGCTGCCTGCCGGGCGCTCTTTCGGGGCTCGTCGAGCGTCGCCGTAGGCTCTGAGCCATGAGCCTGCGCCTGAGCACAGTGATCCTCCCGTACCGCCGTTGGAACGAGGGAGGCCGTTCCGCATGGCAGCGCGCGGAGGAACTCGGGTTCCACACGGCGTACACCTACGACCACCTCTCCTGGCGTTCGTTCCGGGACGGCCCGTGGTTCGGGGCGGTACCGACGCTGACGGCCGCCGCGGGTGTCACGGAACGGATCCGTCTGGGAACCCTCGTCACGTCGCCCAATTTCAGGCACCCGGTGACCCTCGCCAAGGAACTGATCTCGTTGGATGACATCTCCGTCGGGCGGATCACGCTGGGTATCGGCGCGGGCGGCAACGGCTTCGACGCGACCGTCCTCGGGCAGGAGCCCTGGACGCCTAAGGAGCGTGCCGACCGTTTCGCGGAGTTCGTCCCGCTACTGGACCGGTTGCTGACCGATGACGGGACGGATGGTGTCTCGCACACCGGCGACTTCTACGCGGCGCACGAGGCGCGCAACATTCCCGGCTGCGTACAGCGTCCCCGGCTGCCCTTCGCGGTGGCCGCCACCGGCCCCCGGGGAATGCGGCTCGCCGCGCGTCACGGGCAGGCGTGGGTGACCACGGGTGACCCGAAGCTGTATGAGACCGGCACTCCCGAGCAGTCCCGGCAGGCCCTGCGCGATCAGGTCGAGAAGCTGGGCAGGGCGTGCGCGGACATCGGCCGCGACGTCGTCGCCCTGGACAAGATCCTGCTCACGGGTTTCACGCCGGACCGCGGGCGTCCCCTGGAGTCCCTCGACGCCTTCGTCGACTTCGCCGGCCGGCACAGGGAACTCGGCTTCACCGAGATCGTGATCCACTGGCCGATCCCGGACTCGGACTTCGCCGCGGACGAGGGCGTCTTCGAGCGCATCGCCAGGGAGGCGCCGGCACAACTGGGCTGATGAACTGGCCGTCCGCGAAGGTGACCGCAGCGGTGACCGTGCGATGACGGCCTCAACGGTGACCCCGCGACGACGGCCGCAGCGGTACCGCATGACTGTGGCCTCCGTGGTACTCCGCGACGGTGGTCTCAGCGGCACTTCGCGGCGGTGGCCTCGGCGGTGGGGGAACGGTCACCGGCCTTCGTGGGGCGGCGCGGTCACCGCGGGTCGGTGGGCTGCTGAAACCGCAGGTAGCGGGGCGGTACGGCCTTGGTGAGCCACACCCCGTTCGCGCTGACGTGGAACACGTGACCGTCGTGGTGCATGGCGCCCGCGTCCACCGGCAGCACCATGGGGCGGCCGCGGCGGGCGCCGACCCGGGTCGCGGTCGCCCGGTCGGCGGAGAGGTGCACGTCATGCCGGTTCATCGGCTGGAGACCGGTGGCGCGGATCGCGTCCAGGTTCCGGGCGACGGTGCCGTGGTAGAGGTACGGCGGCGGAGTCGCCGGGGGCAGGCCGAGGTCGACCTCGACGGTGTGCCCCTGGCCGGCGCGGATCCGGGTCCCCTCGATGGCGAAGCGCTGTTTGTCGTTGGTGGCCACGACGTGGTCGAGTTCCCTGCAGGTGCACCGGAACCCGTGCGCAGCCGCCGCGGCGATCAGCGTGTCGATCTCGACCCAGCCGCCCTCGTCCAGCGCGAGGCCGATCCGGTCGGGTTGATGGCGCAGGTGCTTCGAGAGGTACTTCGACACGCGCACGGTCCGCCTCTCGTCGGTCTCGCCGCCGCCCTCTCTCTCGTTTCTCTCTCTTCGGATGTTCACTCCATCAGGATGCCGAGGAGACGCGGATCACGCATGTTGTTTTCACTCGGAGGTTTGATCCACAGCCAAGTGCGGTTATCCACAGGGGAATTGAGTGATCTGTGGACAACTCCTGCGTGATTCAGGATGGTTCGTCAAGTTCGTTAATAGTCCTGTGACTTGCCGCCGTTTGGACCAAGTGCCCTTCCGTTGCCTTCCGTTCGGTGACGAGTCGCCGCAAAGGATGTCGTCCGCCATGGTCCAACAAGCCACTCCACGGCCGGGATCGTATCTGCCGATATCCCCACAAGGCGCCTCACCGGTTGGTTCCCGGCGCGTTTCGCGCCCGTCCTCCGACGTGCGTGAACTCCGGTGCAAAAGCAGACGCATGCACCTCCTGACCTATCAATTACGGTAGTTCATAGCGAAAGTTGGGCCGACCCGTCCTCACAGTCGTGGCTCGACCCGGGCGATCCGGCGCAACGCCCCCGGCAGGAAACGGGACATGAGGTGAGCGCCGCGGGCCTCCGCGGTGACCGGGACCATCGCCTCGTTGCGCACCACCGACCGCAGAATCGCCTCGGCCACCTTCTCCGGCGGGTAGTTGCGCAGCCCGTACAGCCGCGCGGTGCGCCGCTGCCGACGCCGCTGTTCCTCGTCGTCCACGCCCGTGAAGCGCGCGGTGGAGGTGATGTTGGTGTTGACGAATCCGGGGCAGACCGCAGTCACCCCGATGTCCTGGACGGCCAGTTCGGCGCGCAGGCACTCGCTGAGCATCAGGACCGCGGCCTTGGAGGTGCTGTAGGCCGGCAGCGCCCTGGAGGGCTGATAGGCCGCGGCCGAGGCGACGTTGACGATGTGGCCGCCCTGGCCGCGCTCGGCCATCCGCCCGCCGAAGAGGCGGCAGCCGTGGATGACGCCCCAGAGATTGACGTCCAGAACCGCACGCCAGTCGTCGGGCGTGGTGGCGAAGAAGGATCCGGAAAGGCCGATTCCGGCGTTGTTGACCAGCACGTCCACCACGCCGTACTCGGCGGTGACCTTGTCGGCGAGCTTCTCCATGGCCTGCTCGTCGGAGACGTCCACGGTCTCCGCCCAGGCGGTGGGGGCGCCGAGCAGACGGGACAGTTCCGCCGTGTGGGCGGCGGCTTCCGCGTCCCGGTCGACGGACACCACGCGCGCGCCGGACTGAGCGAACGCGAACGCCGTCGCCCGCCCGATGCCGCTGCCCGCGCCGGTGACCAGCACCAGTTGGCCGCCGAAGCGGTCCGTGTACTTGCCGGTGGGCACGGCCGGCTCCGGGCGTCCGCCCTCGATCCGGTCGACGAACTCGATGATCCAGGAAGCCAGTTGGTCCGGGCGGGTGCGGGGGATCCAGTGCCTGGCGGGGAGTGTGCGACGGATCGACTGCGGTGCCCACCGCTCCAGTTCGTCGTAGAGCTTCTCGGACAGGAACGCGTCCCCCAGGGGCGTGATGAGCTGCACGGGCGCGTGCGCGTACGCGTCCGGGCGCGGACTGCGCAGCCGGGACCGCACGTTGTCCCGGTACAGCCAGGCGCCGTGCGCGGCGTCCTGCGGCAGGGACGAGGTGGGGTAGTCGCCGCCGGGGACCCGCTCGACCCGCTCCAGGATCTTCGGCCAGCTCCTGCCGAGCGGGCCGCGCCAGGCCAGTTCGGGCAGGACGGGGGTGTGCAGCAGGTACACGTACCAGGACTTCGCGCCCTGGCCGAGGAGTTGGCCCACCCGGCGGGGCGTGGGCCGCTGCACGCGCGCGTGGATCCAGTGCCCGAAGTGGTCGAGGGACGGGCCGGACATCGAGGTGAACGACGCGATGCGGCCCTCGGTGCGGTCGACCGTGACGAACTCCCAGGACTGCACCGACCCCCAGTCGTGCCCCACCAGGTGCACCGGCCGGTCCGGGCTGACCGCGTCCACGACGGCCAGGAAGTCGTCCGTGAGCTTGGCCAGCGTGAACCCGCCGCGCAACGGCTTCGGGGCCGTCGAGCGGCCGTGGCCGCGCACGTCGTACAGCACCACGTGGAAGCGGTCGGCGAGCCGCACGGCGACCTCCGACCAGACCTCCTTGCTGTCCGGATAGCCGTGCACCAGCACCACCGTCGGCTGCTCGGGGTCACCCAGCTCCGCCACGCACAGCTCGACCCCGCCCGTGGTGCGCACCCAGCGCTCCCGCGCGTCCTTCAGCGTCATCACGTGTCCTCCGCCCAGCGCCGAACACCCGCACCCACGTACCTGCTCCCACGCCCGTACCTGCTCCCGGGGTCGTACCCGCTCCTGGTCCCGATCGTCCCGATCTCACTGCCGGACTCGATCGTGCCGCCGCCCCCGATCTCGCTCCCGTGCCCGCGCTCCCGCGCGCGAGGGGACCACCACGGCGGCTCGTCCTCCCACCAGAATGCGCGCTGCTCGGGGTCCCGCGAGTCTGCGTACTCGTAGGCCGGGCGTGGGACCCGCCTGCATCCCCGCAGGTCCACGGAGAGTTCGTCCGCCACTGCCCTCGTCATGCCGACACCGCCCCGCCTTCCCCGGGCTGCCGTCCGTGCGCTCGCACGGGACAGCCCGGCCGTCGGTTGCGCTACTCACCCGTAACTTGACACTGTGAATGTGACAGTTGTTAGAGGCTGCGTCAATAGGCGAGATCGTCGGCTGTGGACAACTCTGGGTAGCTCTCAGGCAGGGCTTCCCTTACGGGTCCGTACGACTGGAGGGTGACGTGAAGACGGCTCTCCGGTCTGACGACCGTCAGGGCCCTGTATCACTACCGTCGATGGCGTGACTGTGATCGCTACCGAAAGCCTGAGCAAGCGGTTCCCCCGGGTGACCGCTCTTGACCGGCTCTCCGTGGACGTGGGACCCGGTGTGACGGGCCTCGTGGGCGCCAACGGGGCCGGCAAATCAACGTTGATCAAGATCTTGCTGGGTCTCTCCCCCGCCACCGAGGGCCGTGCCGAGGTACTCGGCCTCGATGTCGTCACCCACGGTGCCGCCATCCGGGAGCGGGTGGGGTACATGCCGGAGCACGACTGCCTGCCGCCCGACGTCTCGGCCACCGAGTTCGTCGTCCACATGGCCCGGATGTCCGGACTCCCGCCCGCCGCCGCCCGCGAGCGCACCGCGGACACCCTGCGCCACGTCGGTCTGTACGAGGAGCGCTACCGCCCCATCGGCGGCTACTCGACCGGTATGAAGCAGCGCGTGAAGCTGGCGCAGGCGCTGGTCCACGATCCCCAGCTGGTCTTCCTCGACGAGCCGACCAACGGCCTCGACCCGGTCGGCCGTGACGAGATGCTCGGCCTGATCCGCCGCATCCACACCGACTTCGGCATCTCGGTCCTGGTCACCTCCCACCTGCTGGGCGAACTGGAACGCACCTGCGACCACGTCGTCGTGGTCGACGGCGGCAAGCTCCTGCGCTCCAGCTCCACCCGGGACTTCACGCAGACCACCACCACCCTGGCGATCGAGGTCACCGACAGCGACACTCACCCCAACGGCACCAGGGCGGTGCGTGAGGCGCTCCACGCGCGCGGGGTGGACGTCCACGACGAAGGCAGCGGCCTGCCCGGTGCCGGACACATCCTGCTGCTGAGCGCCTCGGGCGACGAGATGTACGACCTGGTCCGCGATGTCGTCGCCGACCTCGGCCTCGGCCTGGTCCGCATGGAGCAGCGCAGGCACCACATCTCGGAGGTGTTCCGGGAGGACAGCGACGAGCAGCGGAAGGAGGCGGTCGGCCATGGCAACTGAACACCCGGTAGCCGCGCCTTCGGGGGACCAGACCCGCATCCACAACATCGGCTACCGCTCCTACGACGGTCCCCGGCTGGGCCGCGCGTACGCCCGCCGCTCTCTCTACTCGCAGTCCCTGCGCGGCGCCTACGGCCTCGGCCGTTCGGTGAAGTCCAAGGCGCTGCCGATCCTGCTGTTCATCGTGATGTGCGTGCCCGCGGCCATCATGGTCGCGGTCGCCGTCGTCACCAAGGCGAAGGAACTGCCGCTGGACTACACGCGCTACGCGATCGTCATGCAGGCGGTCATCAGCCTGTACGTCGCCTCGCAGGCGCCCCAGTCCGTCTCGCGGGACCTGCGCTTCAAGACCGTGCCGCTGTACTTCTCGCGGCCCATCGAGACCGCCGACTACGTCCGCGCCAAGTACGCGGCGCTGGCCACGGCGATGTTCATCCTCACCGCGGCCCCGCTGACCGTGCTCTACGTGGGCGCGCTGCTGGCGAAGCTCGGGTTCGCCCACCAGACCAAGGAATTCGCACAGGGGCTGGTCTCCGTGGCACTGCTCTCGCTGCTGTTCGCCGGTATCGGACTGGTCATCGCCGCCGTCACCCCGCGCCGCGGCTTCGGCATCGCCGCCGTGATCGCCGTGCTGACCATCTCCTACGGTGCGGTCTCCACGCTCCAGGCCATCGCGTACGCACAGGACGCCACCGGTGCGATCGCCTGGATCGGCCTGTTCTCACCGATCACGATCGTCGACGGCGTGCAGTCCGCCTTCCTGGGGGCCACCTCCGCCTACCCCGGAGGGGCCGGCCCGTCCACCGGCGCGGGTCTGGTCCATCTGCTCGTCGCGCTGGGCCTGATCGCCGGCAGCTACGGCCTCCTGCTGCGCCGCTACCAGAAGGTGGGACTGTGACCACGCTCTCCATCGACCACGTCTCCCGCTGGTTCGGCAACGTGGTCGCCGTCAACGACGTCACCATGACGATCGGCCCCGGTGTCACCGGCCTGCTCGGCCCCAACGGCGCCGGAAAATCCACCCTGATCAACATGATGGGCGGCTTCCTCGCCCCCTCCACCGGCTCGGTCACCCTCGACGGGCAGACGGTGTGGCGGAACGAGGACATCTACCAGCACATCGGCATCGTCCCCGAGCGGGAGGCGATGTACGACTTCCTCACCGGACGCGAATTCGTCGTCGCCAACGCCGAGTTGCACGGCCTGGGGGACAAGGAGGCCCAGCACGCCCTGGCCACGGTCGAGATGGAGTACGCGCAGGACCGGAAGATCTCCACGTACTCCAAGGGCATGCGGCAGCGCGTGAAGATGGCCTCCGCGCTGGTCCACGAACCCTCGCTGCTGCTGCTCGACGAGCCGTTCAACGGCATGGACCCGCGCCAGCGCATGCAGCTCATGGAGCTGCTGCGGCGCATGGGCGACGAGGGCCGCACGGTGCTGTTCTCCTCGCACATCCTCGAAGAGGTCGAGCAACTCGCCTGGCACATCGAGGTCATCGTCGCCGGACGGCATGCGGCCAGCGGTGACTTCCGCCGGATCCGCCGCCTGATGACCGATCGCCCGCACCGCTACCTGGTGCGTTCCAGCGACGACCGGGCCCTCGCGGCGGCGCTGATCGCCGACCCGTCGACGTCCGGCATCGAGGTCGACCTCACGGAGAGTGCGCTGCGCATCCAGGCCGTCGACTTCGGCCGCTTCACCACGCTGCTGCCGAAGGTCGCCCGCGACCACGGCATCCGGCTGCTCACGGTCTCGCCGTCGGACGAGTCCCTGGAGTCCGTCTTCTCGTATCTTGTCGCGGCGTAGGAGGCCGAAGATGTACGACCCCACAGTCGCCCGGCTCACCTACCGGGCTCTGCTCGGCCGCCGTCGGGCCCTCATCCTCGGCGCCGTGCCCCTGCTGCTGATCGTGATCGCGGTGGCCGTGCGGGCCCTCGCCGGAGCCGACGATCAGACGGCCGCGGACGTTCTGGGCGGCTTCGCGCTCGCCGTGATGGTGCCGATCGTCGCCGTCATCGCGGGCACCGGTGCGATCGGCCCGGAGATCGACGACGGCTCCGTGGTGTATCTGCTGTCCAAGCCGATCAAGCGGCCGGCGATCATCTTCACCAAGCTGATCGTGGCGGTCGCGGTGACGATGGCCTTCTCCGCGGTGCCCACCCTGATCGCGGGCCTCATCCTGAACGGGAACGGGCAGCAGGTCGCCGTCGCCTACACGATCGCCGCGCTGGTCGCCTCGATCGCGTACGCGGCCCTCTTCCTGCTCCTGGGCACGGTCTCCCGGCACGCGGTGGTCTTCGGACTGGTCTACGCGCTCGTCTGGGAGGCGCTGTTCGGCTCCCTGGTGCCCGGTGTGCGCACGCTGAGCGTGCAGCAGTGGTCACTGGCCGTCGCCCAGAAGGTCGCCGGCGGCAATCTGATCACCTCGGACGTGGGGCTGGTCACGGCGACGGTGCTGCTGGTCGCGGTCACCGTCCTGGCCACCTGGTACGCGGGACAGAAGCTGCGGTCGCTGACCCTGGCAGGGGAGGAGTAGACCGCCCCGGAGGTGAGGCTCCCGGACTTGACGGGGGCTTCACCTTCAGCCGGGCACACTGGGGCAAATGGGGGATGCGCTGCATCGCTAGGAGGCACGGGGATGGCTGACGAGGCGCCACAGTACGACGGTGGCGGGCGATCCGAGGACGAGACGTGGGACGGCGCCGTCCTGGACGACGACTTCATACGGGCCGCCGACAGATCCGAGCCGTCCGCCCGGGCCCGTATGCTCGCCGCGCGCTGGCGTTCCCATGAGCCCGGGCCCCAGCCGTGGCGGTCGGACGAGCCGCCGGCGGGCTGGTTCTTCAGCAAGGTGCGTCGGCGCAGGTGGCGCCGGCGGTAGGCGTGGGCCGTTTAATTCAGTGGCGTCGGTCCGGCCGGCCCGGCACAGTGGTGTGTGCCACACCGCCGGGACAGCCCCGGCGCCACGTTCAGGGAGAGGATCCGGGCGATGTCCATGCACGACAGTACGTCCGGTTCCCGTCAGGGCAGCCTGTGGCGGGCTGCGGAGTTGACGACCCGCTCCGTCTGAAGCCCGCACCACACGGGGAGCTGCCCGGGGCGGCCGCTTCGAGCACGCGATGTCGCTCTCGCGTGGGCCGCCCACCCGGAGGATTGGCCGAGTGGTAAGGCACCGGCTTGCTAAGCCGTGGTCGGGCCTGAACAGCCCGCGCACGTTCGATCCGTGCATCCTCCGCACGACAGCGTCACTGGGACTCGGCCGCGCCTCTGGACCGGGGGTTGGACCGAAGAGGGCGGGTACCCGAGCGGACCCGGGCCCGGGGACACCGGGCCGGCCGGACCTTCAACACCAGCTGCACCAGGGCCGACCGCACCGGCACCGACCCCACCACCGTCAACCGTACGGCGAAAGAATCCGCGCGCCTGACTGCTGGGCGGTGGGGCGGTCTCCGGTGGATGACCGACCGTGTCGCCAAGCGGGCGGGGTGCCCATCTGCATCGGCGGCACAGCCCGGAGTGGCGGCTCTTTGGCGGACGGCCGGTCAGCCGTCCCCGTCCAGCAGCCGCTCCAGGACCACCGCGATGCCGTCCTCGTCGTTGGAGGACGTCACCTCGTGCGCCACCGCCAGGAGTTCCTCGTGGGCGTTGGCCATCGCCACTCCGTGAGCGGCCCAGCCGAACATCGGGATGTCGTTGGGCATGTCGCCGAAGGCGATGGTGTCGGCCGGTTTCAGGCCGAGGCGGCGGGCCGCCACGGAGAGCCCCGTGGCCTTGCTCAGCCCCAGCGGAAGCAGTTCGACGATGCCCTCGCCGGCCATGGCGACCGTGACGAAGCCGCCCGCCGCGCGCCGCGCGGCCTCGGCCAGTTCGTCGTCCGACAGCTCCGGGTGCTGTATGTAGATCTTGGTCAGCGGGGCGGCCCACAGGTCGGCGACATCCGTGAACGGCGTCGCCGGAAGCGATCCGGCGACCGCGTACCCGGGGCCCACGAGCACCTCGCCGTCCAGGCCGGACCGGCTCGCGGCGAGGAACAGCCGCCCGACCTCGACCTCGATCTTGGCCAGGGCCACCCCGGCCAGCTGCCGGTCCAGGGTGACGGACGTCAGCAGGCGGCGCTCTCCGGCGTCGTACACCTGCGCGCCCTGACCGCACACCGCGAGGCCCTGGTAGCCGAGGTCGTCGAGAATGTGCTGGGTCCAGGGGACGGCACGGCCCGTGACGACGATGTGGGCCGCGCCCGCCGAGGCGGCCGCGGCAAGAGCGTCACGGGTGCGACGCGAGACCGACCCGTCGGTGCGCAGCAGCGTGCCGTCGAGGTCGGTGGCGACGAGGCCGTACGGGAAACCGGTGGTCACTTGGCCACCGGCTCCAGGACCTCCCGGCCGCCCAGGTACGGGCGCAGCACCTCGGGCACGCGCACGGACCCGTCGGCCTGCTGGTGGTTCTCCAGGATCGCCACGATGGTGCGCGGTACGGCGCACAGCGTGCCGTTGAGCGTCGCCAGCGGGCGGACCTTCTTGCCGTCACGGACCCGGATCTGCAGCCTGCGGGACTGGTACTCGGTGCAGTCCGAGGTCGAGGTCAGCTCGCGGTACTTGCCCTGGGTCGGGATCCACGCCTCGCAGTCGAACTTGCGGGAGGCCGAGGAACCCAGGTCGCCCGAGGCGACGTCGATGACGCGGAACGGCAGTTCGAGCGAGGTCAGCCACTGCTTCTCCCACTCCAGCAGCCGCCGGTGCTCCTCCTGTGACTCCTCGGGCGCGACGTAGGAGAACATCTCGACCTTGTCGAACTGGTGCACCCGGAAGATGCCCCGGGTGTCCTTGCCGTGCGAACCGGCCTCGCGGCGGAAGCAGGGCGAGAAGCCCGCGTAGCGCAGCGGCAGCCGGTCGGCGTCCAGGATCTCGTCCATGTGGTAGGCCGCCAGCGCCACCTCGGAGGTGCCGACCAGGTACAGGTCGTCCTTGTCGAGGTGGTAGACGTCCTGGGCCGCCTGGCCGAGGAAGCCGGTGCCGGCCATGGACTGCGGGCGGACCAGCGCCGGGGTCAGCATCGGCGTGAAACCGGCCGCCGTGGCCTGCGCCATCGCGGCGTTCACCAGGGCCAGTTCCAGCAGGGCGCCGACGCCGGTGAGGAAGTAGAAACGCGAACCCGAGACCTTGGCGCCCCGTTCGACGTCGATCGCGCCGAGGAGCTGGCCCAGCTCCAGGTGGTCCTTGGGGGTGAAGCCCTCCCCGTCGAAGTCGCGGATCGTGCCGTGCGTCTCCCGCGTGACGAAGTCCTCCTCGCCGCCGACGGGCACGTCGGGGTGGACGAGGTTGCCGAGCCTGAGGAGCAGTTCGTGGGTCTCGCTGTCGGCCGCGTCGCGGTCCGCGTCGGCGGCCTTGACATCGGCTTTGAGCTGCTCGGCACGCCCGAGCAGCTCGGCCTTCTCCTCGCCGGAGGCCTTGGGAATCAGCCTGCCGAGCTGCTTCTGCTCGGCCCGCAGCTCATCGAAGCGGACGCCGGACGACCTGCGCCGCTCGTCGGCGGACAGGAGGGAGTCGACGAGCGCGACATCCTCTCCACGGGCGCGCTGGGAGGCACGCACACGGTCGGGGTCCTCACGGAGCAGGCGAAGGTCAATCACGGGCCCAAGGCTACCGGTGTGGGGGTGTCGCCAACGAATCGTTATTCGATCACTTTCCGAAATGACGGCTTACGTTCGGTTACGTGGCAATTGCCCATTGTGTCAATTCAGGCCGTCTCACTCCCCGGGACGGGGCATGCGCGGGGCGCCAAGTTGACTCGAATCCCTTGGGGAGAAAGGGACTTGGGGGCAGGGTTGTCCACAGGGATCCACACCCCAGGGTGAGTTATCCACAGGCTGTGTGGAAGTTCTGTGGATTACGGAATTGATCACTCCGTAAGTCTGGGTCAAGCTGATCAATTCCCGGTTCAAACCGGGGCGACACCCACTTTCGGGTGGAAAGGGGTCGCCCCAAAAGATGAACCATGAGAAACGGGTGGACGACGGTCGACTGGCGTGGTGATGCCCCCGTCCGGCCTCTCGAAGCGATTTGTCGACCGATTGATCCCCTCTTGTCGACTTGTCCCCAGGTCGAGATGGGCACCTGTGGATAACTCTGTGGATAACGAAGATATGCAGGTAGGACTGGCTAGAAACGACCGTCCTGGCATTGCGCCAGCCAGTCCGCCGCCGCCATGAACTCCGCGTCCGAGGTGCCGGGCGGCGCGGACCGCACCCCGTCCGGCCCGGTGTCCGCGCGTGGGTACGAGCCGAGGAACCGCACCTGCAGACAGAACCGTTTCAGCCCCATCAGGGCCTCGGCCATACGGCGGTCGGCGATATGCCCCTCGGCGTCGACGCAGAAGCAGTAGTGGCCGATGCCGGCCCCGGTCGGCCGGGACTGGAGCAGCATGAGGTTGATGCCCCGGGTGGCGAACTCGCCGAGCAGGTCGCGCAGCCCGCCCGGATGGTCCTCGCGCTGCCACAGCACCACGGAGGTCTTGTCCGCCCCGGTGGGTGCGGCGGGCCGGGCGGGCCTACCGACGAGTACGAACCGGGTCTGTGCGTTCTCCGCGTCGTGGATCCCGGTCTCCAGGGCGACGAGTCCGTAGCGGGCGCCGGCGAACTCACCCGCGAAGGCGCCGTCGTAGCGGCCCTCCTGGACCAGGCGGGCGCCGTCCGCGTTCGAGGCGGCCGACTCCCAGCCGGCGTCCGGGAGGTTGGCCTGGAGCCAGTTGCGGACCTGCGGCTGGGCCGCCGGGTGGGCGGTGACCGTCTTGACGTCGGACAGCCGGGTGCCGGGCCGCACCAGCAGCGCGAAGGCGATCGACAACTGCACCTCGCGGTAGATCATCAGCGGAGCGCCCGCGACCAGTTCGTCCAGGGTGGTGGTGATGCCGCCCTCGACCGAGTTCTCGATGGGCACGAACGCGGCCTCGGCGTCCCCGGCGCGCACGCCGTCCAGCGCCGACTGCACGGACACCTGCGGGACCAGTTCCCGGGTGGCCGCCTCCGGCAGCGTGCGCAGGGCGACCTCGGTAAAGGTCCCCTCGGGACCGAGATACGCGTAGCTCGCTGGCATGACTTCACCCTAGTAGCCGCGGCCGAACCCGGCTCCGGTGTGCCTCCGGACCCCTCGCCCGCAGCCGGGCCGCGTATCACTGGAGTCTCGACGAACCGGGCTCCCGTCCCGCGTTCCTCCAGGCCCTCGCCCGCAGCCGGGCCGCGTCTCGCCGGGTCTCACCCTTCCAGCAGCCGCTGTCCCACGTACTCGCCCTCCGCCGCCCCGCCCGGGACCGCGAACAGGCCGCTGGTCTCGTGACGGACGAACTTCGACAGGGCGTCGCCCCGGTCGAGCTTGCGCTGCACCGGCACGAAGCCGCGCAGCGGATCCGCCTGCCAGCAGATGAACAGCAGCCCCGCGTCCGGCGTACCGTCCGGGTCGAAGCCGTCGTGGTACGAGAACGGCCGCCGGAGCATGGCGGCGCCCCCGTTCTGGTCGGGCCGGCTGATCCGGGCGTGCGCGTTGATGGCGACGACGTACTCGCCCTGGGAGTCGGCCTTCTCCAGGTCCATCGCGGTCGTCTCGGTGCCTCCGGTGAGCGGTGCCCCATCGGATTTCCGGCGGCCTATGACGCCTTCCTGGGCGGAGACCGACAACTTCTCCCAGTCGTCGAGGAGCATGCGGATCCGGCGTACGACGGCGTACGAGCCGTTCGCCATCCAGGCGGGCTCGCCCGATCCGGGCACGAAGATCTGCTGGCCGAAGTTCGCGTCCGTGGTTTTCGGGTTGCCGGTGCCGTCGACCTGCCCCATCAGATTGCGGACCGTCATGGGGCGGGCCGTGGCGCCGGGCGTGCGGTTGAAACCGTTCATCTGCCAGCGCACCCGGGCGGCGCTGCCCGCGTCCTTCTGGATCGCGCGCAGGGCGTGGAAGGCGACCAGGGCGTCGTCCGCGCCTACCTGCACCCACAGGTCGCCGTCGCTGCGCGCCTTGTCGAGCCGGTCGGAGGAGAAGTCGGGCAGCGGGTCGAGGGCGGTCGGCCGCTGCTTCTCCAGCCCGGTGCGGGTGAAGAAGGAGTGGCCGAAGCCGAAGGTGACCGTCAGCGAGGACGGCCCGGCGTCCCGGGCGACGCCGGTGTCGTCGTGCCCGGTCGGTTCGCCCGCCATCAGCCGCCCGGCAGTCCTCGACCAGCGGCGCAGCAGGGCCGCCGCCTCCGTGCGGCCGGCGCGCGCCACCAGGTCGAAGGCGATGAGGTGGCCGCGGGCCTGGAGGGCTTCGGTGATGCCGGGCTGATGTTTCCCGTGAAACATTGCCCGGCCGGCACCCACCGAGGTCAGCGGTGCGGCCTGGGCGGGCGCGGTCGTGTAGCCCACGGCGCCGCCCGCCGCGCCCAGCGCCAGACCCGTGGCGCCGGCGGTACCGAGCAGCGTCCGCCGCGATATGCCCGCCCCGGAGCCGTGCTGCTCGGCTGTGGGCCGCGCGGCTGCGGGTTCGTCGGGGGCGGGCTTTCCGGAGGGAGTGGCCTGGTCTGGCATGGTGCGGTTCAGCCGATCTGCGCGTTCTTGGAGACGGTCATCTGGTCGATGTCGGAGGTGCGCACGGTCACGGCGATCTTCCAGTCGCCGGCCATGGGGATCTGCACTCCGCTCGCGGACCAGTGCCCGGTGGTGATGTGGTCGGGCGTCACGGGAAGCGGGCCGATGTTCTTCGCATCGAGGGTGAAGGCGATCTTCACCTCGGGGATGTCGAAGGCCCGGCCGTTGGGGCGCTGCACATAGACGTGCAGTTCGTTGCCGCCCACGCGCGCGGGGTCGAGGTCGATCCGTACCACGCCCTTGCCGTCCTGGCCGCCGGTGTCGAACGGCATGTCCAGCGTCACCCCGTCGGACGAGGCCGACGCCGAGGAGGACGGGGACGACGCTTGCGCGGCCTGGGCCGCCAGCTCGGTGCGTCCCGGCTCGGTCTGGGTCAGCACGGTGGTGACGGCGAGCAGCACGACGGCGACGCCCGCCTCCGCGAGCACCGAGCGGCGCAGCCCGAAACGGTTCGGGTCGGCGTCCCGCAGCCGCTTCTGCCGGGCGGCATCCACGGCGGCCTGCTGCCGGGCCAGCTGGGCGGCGCGGGCGGTGTCGGTTTCGGCGCCGTTGTCGGTGCCGTTGTCGCTGCCGGTGGGTGCGGACCCGCCGGACGCGGCCGGTTCGGACAGGGCAGCTCCACGGGCCGTGGCCGACGCAGCGACCTGCTCCTTCTCGGCCGACGCCCCTTCCGATGCCCCTGCTGACGCCCCTTCCGACGTCCGTACATCGGCCGGCGTCTTCTCGGCCGTCCCCACCTCGGACAGCTCCGCGTCCGACTTCGCCGTCCCGGCCTGTCGCGACCCAGTTCCCGCCGTCTCCGGTCCCGTCGTCCCGGTCCGCGCGGTGGCCGGGTTCGCTAGCCGGGCCGTCCACCGCCGGGAGGTCGACGCGATGCCGACCAGCAACGCCACCAGGCAGATCTTGACGAGCAGCAGTTGTCCGTACCGGGTGTCGGTGAACGCCGACCAGGAGCCCAGCTGCCGCCAGGACTGATAGATGCCGGTGGCGACCAGGGTGAGTACGGATCCGAAGGCGATGGCCGAGAAGCGGCGTACGGCGGTGGCACCGACCGGTGTCCCGGCGGGCGCCCGGTACAGCGCGACGAGGAGGGCGACGAGACCGCCCAGCCAGGTGGCGACGGCCAGCAGGTGCAGTACGTCGACCGGGATGGCCACGCCCGACTGCAGACCGGTCGAGGCGTGCTCGGCCATGGCCCAGCTCGCCGCGAGCCCGGCGGCGACGACGGTCCCGCCCACCGCGAGCCCGAAGGTCAGGTCGCGCTTCTCGTCGTCCTTCCGCTTGTCGTAGGCGCCGAACAGCACGGCGATGAACAGCGCGGCGGCGGCGAGCAGCAGCAGCCGGGAGACCAGCGCCGCCCCGGACTTGGTCTGCAGCACCTGACCGAGCAGGCCCAGGTCGAAGATCTCGCCGAAGGTCCCGGAGCCGGTGTAGGAGCCGCGCAGGAGCAGCAGCCAGAGCGTGGCGGCGGTCAGGGCGAGCCAGCCGCCGACGACGAGGCGTTGCACGGGGCGCACCCCGGAGCCGCGCTGCCAGCACGCGAGGACGAAGACGGCCCCGCCCACCAGCACGATGTAGCCGGCGTACGACACATAGCGGCCGAACTCGTAGAGCCAGCCGACGACTCCGCCGCCCACCGTCTCACCGGAGACCGAGACCGTGGTCGTGGAGGGAGCGCCGACGGAGAAGGTGTAGGCACCGGCGACGGGATGGCTGTCGGCGGAGACGACCTGGTAGGCGACGGTGTACGTGCCCTCCGCCAGGCCGCTCACGAGCCGCACCGCGTACGTCGCGCCGCTGACGTGGGCCGGTTCGCCGCTGTCGACCCGCTTGCCCTTGGGGTCCAGCACGCGCACCGAGCCGTTGTTCATCGCGACCGGCTCGGAGAAGGTGAGCGACACCTTGTCCGGAGCCTTGTCGACCACCACCCCCTGAGCGGGGTCGCTGCCGAGGAGCGCTGCGTGCGCGGAGGCCGGGCCGGCACCGGCCAGCAGCGCTCCGCTGACGGCCAGGAGCAGCAGCACCAGGATCCGCAGGCGGGAGGTGGTGGTCCGCGTCAAGGTGGTTCCCTCCTCAGTGATCGGTCGACGGGTTGTACGTGGCCGGCTTCACGGGCATCTCGACGGTGAGGGGCCCGGAGCCGGCGAACTTCAGCCGGAGCGTGAGCGTGTCGCCCTGCTTCGGCTTGTGCTTCAGGTTCTCGAACATCAGATGGTTGCCGCCGCTCTCGAAGACGAGCCGGCCGTGCGCGGGTACGGCGAAGGAGGTGACTTCCTGCATGGCCCCGCCGCTGGTGGAGTGCAGGGTTATCCGGCCCGCCTGGTCACTGGTGACCGAGGTCAGCTCGTCCTTCGTACCGCCCTTGTTCACTATCGTCAGGAATCCGGCCGCCATGTCGGCCGAGACCGGCTGGGGCATGTAGACGGAACTGGCCGAAAGATCAGGCTTCGAGGCGTCGGAGCCACCGCAGCCCGCGAGGGCCAGCGCGCCCGCCAGCGCCGCGCCGGGCAGGGTGAGGCGCCTCACGGATTGGCTCCCTTGACGATCTTGGGGAGGTCCTTGGTGTAGTCGTCGACCGTGGCGTCCTCGCCATACAGGAGGTAGCCGGCGTCGGTCTTCGGCGAGAAGGCGACGACCTGGGTGCCGTGCACGGAGACGAGCTTGCCGTTCTTGTCCTTCTTCGTCGGTTCGATGGAGATGCCGAGGGAGCGGGCGGCGGCCTGGACGGTGGCGAAGTCGCCGGTCAGACCGATGAACTGCGGGTCGATGCCCTTGAGCCACTTGCCCAGCTCGGCGGGGGTGTCGCGGCCCGGGTCGGTGGTGACGAACACCACCCGCAGCTCGTCCTGTGCCGCCTTCGGCAGCGCCTTCTTGGCGACCGCTAGGTTGTTCATGGTCAGCGGACAGACGTCGGGGCAGTGCGTGTAGCCGAAGTAGACCAGCGTGGGGTGGCCCTTGGTCTCCGCGCGCAGGTCGTACTTCTGGCTCCGGGTGTCGGTGAGGACCAGGGCCGGCTTCTCGAACGGCTGGTCGAGGACGGTGGCGGACTTGGCCGAGCCGGACTCCTCCGAGACCACGGCCACGGGCGACTTGCTGTCGTCCCCGCTGCCGCAGGCGGAGAGGGTCAAGGTGGCGGCGGCGAGCAGCGCGGCCGCGGCGAACGTTGTCTTGCGCATAGAAAAATGTCCCAGATGTGAATGATCCGGTGTGCACCGGGGTCGGTGCGGGGGCCGCCCGGCCCCGGTGCACACCACTGGCGAGCGAGATCAGACGGCGGTCCGCCGCCGCCCGGCGATCATGGCGTATGCGACGCCGGCCGCGCCGACGACGATGCCGACGATGCCGAGCACCCGCGCGGTGGTGTCACTGCCGCCGGAGGAGTCCGACGCTTTGGCGGCCGTGTTCTTGCCGCCGGCCGCCGTGTCCGCCTGGTCGGCGGAGTTGCCCGAGCCCGCGGCGGAGCCGCTGTGCCCGTCGTCGGACGCGGCGCTCAGGGCGAGGACCGGGGCCGGGTTCTCCGGTTCGGCCTGGCCCTTCTCCGGCACCTCGATCCAGCGCACGACGTCCTTGTTGTCGTACGTCTGGACGGCCTTGAAGACGAGTTCGTCGGTGTCCTCGGGCAGGGCGCCGATGGACAGCGGGAACTTCTGGAAGTAGCCGGGCTGGATGCCCTTGCCGTCGGCGGTCCAGGTGACCTTGGTGACGGCCTGGTTGATCTTCTCGCCGTGCACCTCGACGGGCTTGGCCAGCGCGGACTTGGTGATCTGTACCGTCCAGCCGTCGACCGACTCCGGCATCACCGAGGCCAGCGGGTGGTCGGTGGGGAGGTTGACCTCCACCTTGGTGGTCGAGGCGTCGTCACGCTCGTTGGGGACCTTGAAGTCGACGACCGCGTAGCCGCCCTTGGCCGCCGTGCCCTCCGGCTGCACGGAGACGTGCGCGAAGGCGGGGGCGGACAGGACGAGGACGGCCGAGCCCGCGACGGCGGTGACGGCGGCGATACGAGAAGCCTTCATGGCAGAAGCACTCCACTCCGAGTGAGTTCCGGTGGATCTCAGGTAAGGAAGAAGGGCGCGCGTACGCACGCGCGCGTGCCGCGGGACGCGGCGGCCTTCCCCTGCCGGATCCCGGTGGCCGGATCCCAGTGACTGGATTGCAGTGACTGGATCCTGGTCGGCCGGACCTCGGTGGAGCAGGGGTCGCGTCGCGTCAGGCGGCGAGAACGAGCGGGAGCGCGGCCGGGGGACCGCGCCGGACCACCGTGTGCTGGAGCGTGGTGGTGAGCGGGGCGGGCGCGTCGTGCGGGAGGCTGCGCCGCAGCCGCGGGCCGGGATCCCGTTCGGCCGTGAGGCCGCCGCGCAGCGCGCGGGCCAGCGCGAGCGCCCCGCGCAGGGACCGTACGAGCGCCGCCTCGGCGACCCCGTGCGTCGACAGCTCCACCAGGCGCAGCAGGGCCAGGTCGCCGTGGCGCAGCAGCCAGCCGGCGACGATCGCGGTGAGGACGTGGCCGAGCAGCATCGGCAGCGACGGCAGCAGCGCGCCGAGGGAACCCGAGGAGGAGATGGCGGCGGCCGAACCGACGGATCCGGTGGCGGCGGCCGCGTGGTGGGCCGCGTTCAGGCCGGCGGAGCCGGAGACCGGACCGGAGGAGCCGGTGATCAGGTGGGCGTCCGTCAGGATCCGGTAGGCGTGGGCGGGGGAGATCGCCGCGGCGCCCGCGCCGCAGACGAGCCGCGCGGCCTGTTCGACCAGGGTGGCGTCGGTCGTTCCGCTCATCGAGTCCATGGCGCCCATCGACCCCATCGAACCCGTCGCGCCCATGGAACCCGACGGCACCGCGCCGGACGACATGGCGGTCATACCGTGTTGCCCCAGCCCGAACAGCGCGTGCAGCAGGATCTGGCCGAACGCGAGCAGGCCGGCGATACCCGGCAGCGAGCGCTCCCGCCCGGTGAGCGGCACCACGAGCACCAGCAAGCCGAGGAAGCCGATGCCCAGCGTCCACAGCGGGACGGAGGCGCAGGAGGCCAGGGCGTGCCCGGCCGCGGCCAGCACGACGCAGACCGCGGCGAAGACCGCGGCCCGCAGGATCCGGAGTCGGTGTCCGGAGCGCGCCGTGCGCGGCTGGGGGGCAGACATGGCGCGCTCATCATCCCACCGGACCCACCCGTGTCCTACGGCAGGTACGAAACTCTCTCCATACACCGATTCCTGTCTGAGTACATCCCCCGTATGGGCGGCGTCACGTCAACGGTGTGCTTACACCGGGGCGCGCGCGGCAATAGGTAACGGTATGTCGAGCCGCGGCCAGGAGGCTGGAGCATGAGCATCTGGTGGTCACTCCATCTGCGCCGTGATGCCGCGAGCGTTCCCCTCGCGAGACGGTTGCTCCTCGGCGCCATGGAGACGGCGGGCGTGGACCCGGAGATCTCCTACGATCTGTCCGTCGCCCTCAGCGAGGCCTGCGCGAACGCCGTGGAACACGGGGGCGGCGCGCGCGGCGCGTCGGGGGCGTACCGGGTGACCGTCCATCTGGACGGCGAGAAGTGCCGGATCGAGGTGACCGACTCCGGGCCGGGCTTCGCGCATCCCCCGGCCATACGGCCCGCGCGGGTGGATGCGGAACACGGCCGCGGACTGTGTCTGATCAGGGAACTCACCGATCACGTCCACATCGGCAACAAGCCGGGCCGGGGCGGCACGGTGGTGAGCTTCGACAAGATGCTCAAGTGGACGAAGGACGCTCCGCTGATTGCGGTCTAGCCTCCACGACGCAGGAAGCCGCGGTGCGACCACTGCCTGCGCGACCTCCGCCTCCGTTGACTGCTTCTTCTGCGACCGTCGCGTCAGTGACCGCTGCCTTCACGACAGTCGTCGCCTCAGTCGCCGTCCAGCACCTCGGCCAGGACTTCCAGAGCCTGTGGATAAACCCGTTCCTGCGGCGTTCCGTACCCGACGACGAGTCCCTGCGGCCGTCCTCTGCCGCCGGGCGCGTGCCAGTGGTCGCCCAGGCAGCCCAGGGCCAGCCCCGCCGCCTCGGCCCGGGCCCGGACCTCCGCCTCGTCACCGACCTCCACCAGGGCGTGCAGGCCGGCGGCGATCCCACTCACCCGGCGGTCGGCGCCCATCCGGTCCAGGAGCCGGTCCCGGCGGCGCCGGTAGCAGAGCCGGCCCGCCCGTACGTGCCGGTCGTAGCCCTGGCTGTCGATCAGGTCGGCCAGCGCCAACTGGCCCAGGGACTCGGTGTGGTGGTCGCTGTGCAGCTTGACGTCGGCGACCGCGTCCACCAGGTGCGGCGGCAGCACCATCCAGCCCAGCCGCAGTCCCGGGCCCAGCGTCTTGGAGGCGGTGCCCAGGTAGACGACCTGATGCGGGGCCATGCCCTGGAGCGCGCCGACCGGCTGGCGGTCGTGGCGGAACTCCCCGTCGTAGTCGTCCTCGACGATCAGTCCGCCACGCGCGCGTGCCCAGTCGCCGAGCGCCCGGCGCCGCTCGGGGTGCAGCGTCGCCCCGGTGGGGAACTGGTCGTAGGCCGCCTTCGCGGTGCCCCGTGAGATGCCCAGCTCCGTCGCGAGCTGCCGGGTCGCGGGCAACCGTGTGCCCGGCGTCAGCCGGCCGTCCCGTACGGCGTCCCGGAGGATCCGCTGCAGGCCGGCCCGGCGGCCGTCCGCCGTCTCCGGTGCGAGGCGCGGATCGACCCCGACACCCGTCCAGACGTCGTCCACGATCCCCCTTGGCGTCCCCTCGGTCCGCACACCTGAAATGGCCGAGTACCCGGTGGTACCCGGCCATTCACCACGACGTCAGCCCTTCAGCGCGGCCATCCACGCCTCGACCTCGTCCGACCGGCGGGGCAGCCCGGCGCTGAGGTTCCGGTTGCCGTCCTCGGTGACCAGGATGTCGTCCTCGATGCGGACGCCGATGCCGCGGTACTCCTCGGGCACGGACAGGTCGTCGCTCTGGAAGTACAGGCCGGGCTCGACCGTCAGCACCATGCCGGGCTCCAGCACGCCGTCCACGTACGTCTCGGTCCGCGCGGCCGCGCAGTCGTGGACGTCCAGGCCGAGCATGTGACCGGTGCCGTGCAGCGTCCAGCGGCGCTGCAGACCCAGCTCCAGGACCCGCTCGACCGGGCCCTCGACCAGGCCCCACTCGACGAGCCGCTCGGTGAGCACCCGCTGGGCGGCGTCGTGGAAGTCCCGGTACTTGGCGCCGGGCCGCACGGCCGCGATGCCGGCTTCCTGGGCCTCGTACACCGCGTCGTAGATCTTCTTCTGGAGCTCGCTGTACGTGCCGCTCACCGGCAGCGTGCGGGTGACGTCCGCGGTGTACAGCGTGTGGGTCTCGACGCCCGCGTCCAGCAGGAGCAGGTCGCCGGAGCGGACCGGACCGTCGTTGCGGACCCAGTGCAGCGTGCACGCGTGCGGTCCCGCGGCGCAGATGGAGCCGTACCCGACGTCGTTGCCCTCTACGCGCGCGCGAAGGAAGAAGGTGCCCTCGATGTAGCGCTCGCTGGTCGCCTCGGCCCGGTCGAGGACCTTCACGACGTCCTCGAAGCCGTGCACGGTCGAGTCGACCGCCTTCTGCAGCTCGCCGATCTCCCACTCGTCCTTGACCAGCCGCGCCTCGGAGAGGAAGACCCGCAGCTCGTCGTCGCGCTCGGCGGTGACCTTGTCGGTGAGGGCGGCCTCGATCTCCGCGTCGTACCCGCGTACGACGCGGACCGGCCCGGTGGCCTCGCGCAGCGCGTCGGCCAGCTCGCGGACGTCCGCGGCCGGGATGCCATACAGCGCCGCGGACTCGGTCAGCGAGTGGCGGCGGCCGACCCACAGCTCACCCTGGCCGGAGAGCCAGAACTCGCCGTTCTCCCGGTCGGAGCGGGGCAGCAGGTAGATCGTCTCCTGGTGGCCGTCGGTGGTCGGCTCCAGGACGAGTACGCCGTCCTCGGTCTGGTCCCCGGTGAGGTACGCGTACTCGACGGAGGCCCGGAAGGGGTAGTCCGTGTCGTTCGAGCGCACCTTCAGGTTGCCCGCCGGGATCACCAGGCGCTCGCCGGGGAAGCGGGCGGACAGCGCGGCGCGGCGGCGCGCGGCGTGCTCGGCCTGCTCCGCCGGCTTCAGGTCGCGCAGCTCCGTATCGGCCCAGCCGGACTTCATGTTCTCGGCCAGTTCATCAGAAACGCCCGGGTACAGGCCGTTCTTGCGTTGCTTGATCGGCTCCTCCGACTCAGTCTCCGGGGTCTCCGGGTTGAGTTCGTCGGCCACGGTCATCCTCCTCGATATGGCACGGATCCTCCCCGGGCGCTCGGCGCTCTGGGCTCCGCACGAGCAGGGGGGATCCCCATCATCGTACGGTCGCACCGGGTCGGCCCCCGGGTGGGAAGACCTGTTATGCCTGGTCATGCGACCCGCTTGGGGCCGGCGCCGTTACGTCATCCGCCGGTGCCCGGTGCTGTCACGCCGGCCGCTTGTGCCCGGTCCGGCCCGGGCACGCGTCCCGCGTCCGGCGGCTCTGTCCGGCCGGGTCACGCGGCCCGCGCACGGCTCGGCCCACGCCCGCCGCCGACGGGCGCCGGAGGCCGGCGCGCACCGCGCACCGTTCGATCGGCGCGTACCGCCCGTGCGGACAGCGGCCGCCCGAAGCGCACCGCCCGCCGACGCGGGCAGCGGCCGCCCGATACGCATCCCCGGCGTACAGACGTCACTCGAAGCGCGCCGCCAGCAGGACGACGTCCTCCTCGCTGTCCGTCGCATCCGCTGCGCCCGGCCCGTCCGGCCCCTCCGGGAGCATGGCCCGCAGTACGTGGTCGGCGAGGGCGTCGGGGTCGCGGCGCAGCGTGCGAGGGGCGGTGGCGCCCGCCGCGTGCAACCGGGCGAAAGCGCGGTCCATGGGGTCGCCGGTGCGGCGCAGCAGCCCGTCGGTGTAGAGCAGAACCGTCTCTCCAGCCTCTGCCTGGATCTCCAC
This sequence comes from Streptomyces sp. NPDC006012, assembly GCF_042871185.1. Taxonomy (NCBI): domain Bacteria; kingdom Bacillati; phylum Actinomycetota; class Actinomycetes; order Kitasatosporales; family Streptomycetaceae; genus Streptomyces; species Streptomyces sp. NPDC006012. Next base: position 62,495 of record NZ_JBIAIE010000024.1, on the reverse strand, counting down.
GCTCGGCGCCTCCCAGCAGGCGAGCATCCCGAGCGGCGCGGACACGGAGGTCTCCGCGAACTCGGTGCGCCGCTCGCCGATCAGCAGCGGCGGGTTGTGACCGGCGCCGGCCAGCGTGACCTTGCGCAGCGCGGGTTCGCAGTAGGCGAACAGCGCGGTGGCGGAGCGGGCGGGCTCGGTCAGCCGCAGCAGCAGTTCGAGGTCGGACAGGACGGCGACCGGGTCCTCGCCCTCCATCACGGCGTAGGCCCGCAGGGACGCGCGCAGCCGGCCCATCGCGGCGACCGCGCTCGGCCCGCAGCCGGTGACCGAGCCGACCGCGAGGCCGAGCGCGGCGTCCGGCAGCGGCAGCGCGTCGTACCAGTCGCCGCCGCCGCGCGGGCCGCTGCGGTGCCGGGCGGCGAGCTGCACGCCGGCCACCCGGGGCAGCCGGGAGGGGAGCAGTTCCTCGGCGACGGTCGCCATGCACGCGCGCGTGCGTTCCAGTTCCAGCAGCCGGGCGAGGTGTTCGGTGGCGTAGCGCACGTACAGGCCGGCGAGGTGGCGCTGCCGCTCGTTGGGCTCGGCCGGTTCGTCGTAGAACCAGACGGCCGCGCCGAGCCGCCCCGCGTCCTTGGTGGACAGCGGCAGGGAGTAGCTGGCGGCGTAGCCGAGGCGGACGGCCACCTCGCGGTGGCGCGGGTCGAGGCCGTCCTCGGCGAACAGGTCGGAGTGGACGATCTCGCCGTCGCCGCCGGGCAGCCCGGCGGCCGTGTCGAGGAGCTTGCCGTAGGGCAGGGCGCAGCGGGGCACGGTCTCGATGTGTCCGAGATCGGACACGGCGAGGCCCAGGCCGACCGTCCGGCAGGGACCGAGACCGTCGTCGGGCTCCAGGACGAACAGACCGCGCCGGGCGCCCACAAGGGCGGCTCCGGCGCTCAGCAGTTCCTGGAGCGCGGGGTCGAGCGAGTCGGTGCGGGCCAGGCGTTCGGTGAGTTCGTGGAGGGTGGTGAGGTCGGAGACCCAGCCGGCCAGCCGGTCCTGGAGGAGGGTGCCCGGTGCCGGGACGTCCGGGACAGTGGTCTTCGTCACGAGGGGCGTACTCGGAGCGGCTGGTGCGGGCGCGACAGTGTGTGCGGATGTGGCGATCGAAGAGTCGATTCCAGCCACTTTCGGAGGGTGCGAGGCGCTCATGGCGCCCGGCATTCAGACCGGCGCGTATTGCTCAATAGCATCGCAAACCCCCATGTCATTCTGCGTAGCTAGCAATGTCTCCACATGTACACGCACTCGTGATGAGATGTCCAGCATTGTCCTGCGGGGATTCCTGGTGTCCGTGGGCCCGTTGCGCGTTTCCACCGGACCTCTTGCGCTACAGTGAAGTTGGCCTGAAACTGCCTCGGGTAACGGTTCATTGCGGTCGACTGGGTTTGCTCCACGGAGCGTCACAACGGTCGTGATGGGTACGTACTCGGAGAAAGCCAGGGGCGGTTGGGGGCCGCCCGGAACCTGGCGGCCGACCCGGGCGTCTTAACCACCGACGACCGTGCCCCATCCTCCCGTGGCGAGGCGGAGAACAATGCGCGGGACGGCGAAACGCCACACTTCGCCACCCCCGCCGCGGCCGTGTTTTGGCAGACGCAGTGCAGTAGAGACGCGGAAACGGCCAACGCTCGACCCCTTGGGGCCCCTTGCCCGGAGCAGGGGCGTGATGCGCCAACAGGTACGCACAGTGAAATGATCGACACATGATGTGATGTGGTCCCACGGTGTTGCCAGCGGTGCAACGGAAAGGAACGAGCGCTCATGCGCGAGATCCTCAAAAGGCGACGCAGGCTCCTGTCCAGGCGGAACGGCGGGGGGCCTGACCTGATCGGCGCGGCTCTCACCTTCGCTGCGGAGTGGCAGTGGCCGGTGCTCCCGGGCGTGGCCCCGGACCCGCAGGGCCGGGCCCGCTGCGCATGTCCCGACCCCGAGTGCACGGTGCCCGGTGCGCACCCCTTCGACCCCGGCCTCCTCGCGGCCACCACCGACGAGCGCATGGTGCGCTGGTGGTGGACCAACCGGCCGGGTGCGCCCATCGTCCTCGCCACCGGGGGCAGCGCGCCCTGCGCGGTCAGCCTGCCCGCCCTCGCGGCGGCCCGCGCCCTCGACGCACTCGACCGCCGGGGCATGCGGCTCGGCCCGGTGGTCGCCTCACCCACCCGGTGGGCCCTGCTCGTGCGGCCGTACTCCATGGAGCAACTGGGCGAACTGCTCTACGCCAAGGACTTCGTCCCCGGCTCCCTGCGCTTCCACGGCGAGGGCGGCTACCTCGCGCTGCCTCCCTCCGAGACCGGTCAGGGCGCCGTCCGCTGGGAGCGCGCCCCGCTGCCCGGCTCGGCCGCGCCCTGGGTGCCCGACGTGGAGGCCGTGGTGGACGCGGCGGTCGACGCGCTCACTCGTACGGGTGTGAGCGCGCCCGAGTTGTAGGGGTGTCGGGCGCGCGCGGAACAGGGGCCCCGTTCCCGCTCGTTATCGTCCGCACATGAACGTTCGTCTGCTCGCCCTGGCGGGCGTCGCGGCCTGCGCGCTGGCGCTGCCGCTGGCCGTGGCGTCCGCGGGTCCCGTAGGCGAGAAGGGCGCAGCAGCCGTACGCCGTGCCGTGCACGAGGCCACCCGTGATGCGCCGTACGACCTCTCGTACGAGCGTGTGCACGGTGACGCGGGCGATGACGAGAAGGCGTCACCCGTCCCGCCCGGCGCGTCCGGCAGTTCCTCGCCGCTGCGGCTCGGCCTGGGCCTTGCCACGGCCGCCCGCTGCGGGCCCGAACTCTCCTCACCCGACGGCATCGAGGCCCAGACCTGTGTCCTGACACAGGGCGCGGACACCTGGGCGCGCACCTATTACCGCAATGCCACCGGGTCGGCACTGGAGTCCGTGCTCACCCTGATGGCGCCCGGCGACCGTACTGTGCGCACGCGATGCCTGGTGGGAGCCGACGACGCGCCCGGCACGTGTGAGACACCGCGCGAGTCCATCCGGGGCGGCCCGGACAGCTACAGCGCGGTCACCGAGTTCTCCACCCGCGAGGGCCGGGGGCCACTGCTGCTGCGTTCGGGAAGCAACTCCGAGCCGTCTGACGGCAGTTGACTGACGGTCACGTTCCGTACAAGGCGGCCGGCATGAAAAGGCCCGGTTGCTGGCGACGGGGGATGCACCAGCAACCGGGCTACTCGAACGGTAACAAGAGATCGGCGGTTCGCAAATTCCGTCTCGGCTATTCGGACACCGATTTCCCTGTCATTTCGGGGAGTTGTGACAGGAGTCACCTGATGCGGTGGCACGGGGCACGACTGACCGGCCGGCCGGGCGTACCCCGTGCGGAGTCTGTGCGTCAGCTGAGCGTGACCTGTCGGTTGGTCAGACCTCCGCGCGCGCGTCGCTCGTCGGGGGTGAGCGGCGCGTCGGCGGCCAGGGCGGCGGTCAGCCGCCCGGCGAACTCGGCGGCCGGCTTCTCCACGTCGTCGGCCGAGACCGAGCTCGGCAGGTCCCACACCGGCACGGTGAGGCCGTGGGCGCGGAAGGACCCGACGAGGCGTGTCCCCTCGCCGAGACCCGAGCGGCCCGCCGCGTGCAGCCGGGCGAGAGCGTCCAGAAGCGCCTCCTCCGGGTACGGCATGACCCAGCGCAGGTGGTTCTTCTCCGTGGTCTCGCACCAGTACGCGCAGTCCACGCCGGTCAGCTTCACCGTGGGGACGGCCGCGGCGTTGGCCCGCTCCAGGGAGGAGACCACGTCCGGGGCGGCGTTCTCCGCGTCCGGCACCCAGAACTCGAAGCCGCTGTGCACAACTGGCTCGAAGGCACCCTCGGGGGCGAGGAGGTCCTGGAGACGCGGGCCGTCGGCCGGCGCGCGGCGGCCCTGGACGGGCGTGCCCGGTTCGGCGACGAGGGCCCGCTGGAGGGTGTCGGCGAGGTCGCGGCTGATGTCGCCGGACGACGTGTCGTTCTGCAGGCCCAGCAGGACCGTGCCGTCGTCGCGGCGCAGGGCCGGCCAGGCCATGGGGAGCACCGTGGCGAGGGTCACCGAAGGAACGTCCTCGGGCAGCTCGTCCTTCAGGGTCAGCTCCGCGGTGGCGGCGGGCACCAGCTCGCGCAGCGCCACCCAGTCGCCCTCGCTCGGCAGGCCCTCGAAGGGGCGCTGTACCAGCTCGGTCGCGGCGTGCGCGGCGGCCCGGCCGTGGCACGCCTTGTAGCGACGGCCGCTGCCGCAGGGGCAGGGCTCGCGGGCGCCGACAACCGGAACCTGCCCGTCAGCGCCTACGGCACCGACACCACCCGCGGTCTGCGGGTGCTTGGCCTTCGTCTGGGGTCGCTTTTTGGCCATGGTGGCTGTCTCCCGGTTACGGCTCATCTCGTACGGGCGGAGCCTAGCCGCTCCCGCGGAGCCCGACCGGGACCTGTGGATGACGCGGCTCCTGTGGACGACGCGGGCGGTCCGTGTGGACGACGAGGCGTACGCCGGGGCGGTGCCCTTGCGCGGCGCCCCGCGGCGAGCCGCCCGACGGCCGGCCCGCACGTCCCGATGAGTCGCTCCGCTCGGGCGAGGACTCCCACCGCTTCCCCGACGGGCCGCCCTGCTCGGCGGCAGCGTCGTCGCTGCCGCCGACCGGGGCCGACGATCGGGGACGCGCACCCTGGAGGCGAGCCGTCGGGAACGGGCCGTCGGGAAGCGACCGGACGGTTTCGGGCCGTCGGGAAGCGGGCCGTCGGGGTCCGGGCCGTCAGTCCGCGTCGTCGAAGGCGTCCGCGAACCCGAGGTCGGGAAGCACGGAGCCGGCCGGTGCCGGGACCCGCGCGCCGAAGTCGTCCCTGCGGTGCCCGGCATCCGGATCGTGCACGTCCACGTGGACGACGACCCACACGGTGACCTCGCCCGCGGTGTCGTCCCGGACACCCCAGTCGTCGGCCAGCGCCGTGATGATGTTCAGCCCGCGACCGCCGTGCGCGGTGACCGACGGGGTGGCCGGCGCCGGGCGGGTCGGACCGCCTCCGTCCGTCACCTCGACGATGAGCCTGCCGCGCTGGTCCACCGACCACGCGGCGCGGACATCCCCGTCACCGGCCGGGGCGTCGCCAAGTGGACGCCCGTGCTTGCAGGCATTGCTCAAAAGTTCTGACAGGATCAGTACGGCATCGTCGATGACCGATTCTGATACGCCACCGTTGCGCAACTGATCACGCATCCGATGTCTCGCTTTCCCCACGCCCGCAGGGCCATGGGGTACGGCCATGCTCGACGACGTGGGCACCTCCTGTGCCACCACCAACGCCACCCCCGAGACCTCCTTCGCCCCACGCCACGGTGTGGATGCCCCATTGGCCTGTACCGGAAACCGGCCAATCCGCGTCCAGCGACGCATTCGCAACGATCGAACACAGAACGAACGCGCCGGAGCACTCCCCGTGACGGAGTCGTAAGGGCGTGGCTTGATTTCAATGCTCTAGCCGAGAAGGGAGCATGCTTCAGGCATGCGGATGGGGTCAAGGGGGGTGAACCGGTCTTACTGGGCTCTTTACATCACAGTGGGCATTGCCTGTGAAGCCGGTGTCACCGCCCGAGCTGGCGCAGGACCGTGCGGGGACGGTTGGTGATGATGGCGTCGACGCCCAGTCCGACGCAGAGGTCGACGTCCTCGGGCTCGTTGACGGTCCACACGTGCACCTGGTGACCGGCCCGCTTCAGCCGCTCGATGTACGCCGGGTGGTTGCGTACGATCCGGATCGACGGGCCCGCGATCCGGACCCCGGCGGGCAGCCGCCCGTCCCGCAGCCGGGGCGAGACGAACTGCATCAGGTACACCGTCGGCAACGTGGGAGAGGCCGCCCGCACCCGGTGCAGCGAGCGCGCCGAGAAGCTCATGATCCGTACCTGGGGGTGCGCGGTGCCGGCCGGGGCGTCGAGTCCGAACCGCTTCAGGAGCGCCAGCAGCCGCTCCTCCACCTGTCCGGCCCAACGGGTGGGGTGCTTCGTCTCGATGGCCAGCTCGACCCGCCGGCCGGCGCCCGTGACCAGCTCCAACAGCCGCTCCAGGGTGAGTACGGAGGTGTCCGCGCGATCCTCCGGACGGAACTCCCAGTCGGGCTCCTCGTCCCGGCCGCGCCAGGTCTCGCGGGTCTTCCGGGAGCCGAAGTCCAGAGCGGCGAGTTCGGCCAGCTCCAGGGCGGACACCGCCCCGCGCCCGTTGGACGTGCGGTTGACACGCCGGTCGTGGACGCAGACGAGGTGGCCGTCCGCGGTCAGCCGCACGTCGCATTCAAGGGCGTCCGCGCCGTCCTCGATCGCCTTCTTGTAGGCGGCGAGAGTGTGCTCGGGGGCGTCCTCGGAGGCCCCTCGGTGGGCGACGACCTGGACGTCGTGCTGTGGTGCGTGGGTCACCGCGTCATGGTGCCATCGTGTGGAGGTACGCGTGGCGGCCCGGGCGCGTACGTGAAGCGAACGTCGGAAGTGACTTCGCTCATGAATGGAAGTTTTGTCAGAAAAGCCCTATATAAAGGTTGGCCTCGGACCCACAGCGACCGCTTATGGTGCTCTGACGTCCCGTGGGAAAAGCTGACGTCAGACAAAAGCACATGCACAGCTGAATCGCGCCGGACCGTGAACCATCCTGAACGTGCGTGACCGAGTGCGACCGAGAACAACAGCCGTGGACCGAGGAGAAGAAGCTGTGAGCACCGAGAACGAGGGCACTACGGTACCTCCGGCCCCGTCCGCACCTCCCGTGCCGGTGGCATCTCCCGCTGCTTCCCCGCAGGCAGCCTCGTCCGAGGAGAGCGAACCGACGGCCCCGATCCCGCCGGTGCCCCCGGGCACCCCCGGCGCTCCGGAATCCGCCGCGCCGTCCGCCCCGGGCCCGTCGGACGGCACGTCGGCGTCCAACCCCGCCCCGGCCCCCGGTCCCGCCCCGGACGCTTCCTGGCCGGCCCCGCCCCCGGTCACCCCTTCCTACGCGGACGGCGGCTACGCGGACGGCGGCGCGGGCGCCGGCTCCTGGGGAGCCTCGTACCAGCAGCCCGCCCCCAATCCGCGCGGCAACGGGCGCGGCGGGCTGGTCGCCGCGGTCCTGGTGGCCGCGCTGGTCGCGGGAGGACTGGGCGGCGGCCTGGGCTACACCCTGGCCAAGAACAACGACGAGAGCGGCTCCACCACCGTCTCGGCCTCCGACGGCGGCACCGCCTCGCAGGTCAAGCGCTCCCCCGGCACCATCGCGGGCATCGCGGCCAGGGCGCTGCCCAGCACGGTCACCATCGAGTCGGAGGGGACCAACGGCCAGGGCGGCACCGGCACCGGGTTCGTCTTCGACAAGCAGGGCCACATCATCACCAACAACCACGTGGTGGCGGACGCCGTCGAAGGCGGCAAGCTGACCGCCACGTTCCCGAGCGGAAAGAAGTACGACGCCGAGGTCGTCGGCCACGCGCAGGGCTACGACGTCGCCGTCATCAAGCTCAAGAACGCTCCGTCCGACCTCCAGCCGCTTGCCCTCGGCGACTCCGACAGGGTGGCCGTAGGCGACGAGACGATCGCGATCGGCGCCCCCTTCGGGCTGTCCAACACGGTGACGACCGGCATCATCAGTGCCAAGAACCGCCCGGTCGCCTCCAGTGACGGCAGCTCCGGCAGCGCGGCGTCCTACATGAGCGCCCTGCAGACCGACGCGTCCATCAACCCGGGCAACTCCGGCGGCCCGCTGCTGGACGCCGGCGGCGCGGTCATCGGCATCAACTCCGCGATCCAGTCCACCGGCGGCGGCGGGCTGGGCGGCTCCAGCCAGTCCGGCTCGATCGGCCTGGGCTTCGCCATCCCGATCAACCAGGCCAAGTACGTCGCCCAGCAACTGATCGCGACCGGCAAGCCGGTCTACGCGAAGATCGGCGCGTCCGTCTCCCTGGAGGACAGCACCAACGGCGCGACGATCACCGAGCAGGGCGTCTCCGGCTCCGCGGCGGTCGAGTCGGACGGTCCCGCGGCCAAGGCGGGCCTCAAGCCCGGCGATGTCATCACCAAGCTCGACGAAACGGTGATCGACAGCGGCCCGACCCTGATCGGCGAGATCTGGACCCACAAGCCCGGCGACAAGGTCACCGTCACCTACAAGCGAGGCGGCCAGGAGCGCACCGCGCAGCTGACCCTCGGCTCCCGCAACGGCGACAGCTGACCCGGCGCACCTGCCGACCGGTTAGTCTTGTCCCCGCGCCGACGACAGCACGGCGCGGGGAGGCGTGCCCGAGCGGCCGAAGGGAACGGTCTTGAAAACCGTCGTGGCAGCGATGTCACCGTGGGTTCAAATCCCACCGCCTCCGCACTCCGAGCAGTGAGAACGGCCCCCGACCAGGTGATTCGGTCGGGGGCCGTGCTGCTGCGTGACGTCCAAGAGTGACCGCGGTTCGCCTCGGTTTCCCGCAGGATCGGGCTCGGCAGGAGCACGCAACCTGTTGGGTCCCGATTGCTTCTGCCGTTCCTGGGACCGTGGCGTGAACCGGGGCGGGACGATCTGACGTCCGAGGTGCCGGCAGAACGGCTCACCACGGCACCGTAGCTCGGGAGCACGGTCCTACGACCGAGATGATGATCAATGCTGCTCTGCCGTCGATCGATCTCGGTCTTCGGCAGGAACTTCGATACCCCGCTGCCTCTTGATGGTGAGGGGCGTGCGCTTGTGCGTCATGCAGGCTGTCCTGGGGCAGAGGCTCGCTTGGCGGTGTCCCGCTGGGTGATGGCTTCGGCCACCTGCTCGATGGCGGTACGCAGCAAGGCGCCGTAAGCATCCTGTGGCAGGTTCGGGGCATGCTCTTGGGCCGCGTTGATGTGTTCGGCCGCAGCGTCGAAGGATCCGAGCCGCCGGTAGTTGTCGGCGAGGTTGAGGTGCAGGGACGGATAGAAGCCGGCGATCCGAAGACCGGCGTGATGCTCCTGCACGCGTTGATCGGTCAGGGCATCGGCAGCGTCCAGGGCCCGGACGTCCCAGGCCAGGGCCTGGGCGGAGTCTTCGTAGAGGTCTGCCAAGTGGTGCGCGAGGGTGCAGCGGTGCAGCGGATCGCCGGTGACGCCGATCGTGGACCAGAGGTCCAGGAGTTTCTGGCGGGCAGTGGCGATGTCTCCGGCTCGTCCTTCGGCGACGGCCCGGCCGATGGCGTCCATGGTCGAGTCGGGGCCGGTGGGAACAGCGGTCATGGGAGTGGTCCTCGTCCTTCCTGCTCAGGCGGGGCGGTCGTGTTTGACGGGCATGGCCAAAGTGGTGAGATCGCCGCGGTCGGCGGAGCGGATCGTGACGGGTTGGTCAGCTCCTCGCAGGTCGAGCATCACGTCAGGGCCGATGGCGGTACTGACGGCTGGAAAGAGCGTGGTCAGCTCGAACGAGACCTGGAGGGCGCGTCCCGTCACGACGGCCGGGAGCGGGAAGCCGGGGTGCTCGTCATCGGCCGCCAGAACCTTCAGGCCACGGTGGGACACGCGCAGAGAGAGCCGCTCACCTGCGTGTTCTTCCAGGACTTGCAGGAGCAGATCCTTCGAGACCGTCACCCGGGTCACGACCTCGGACAGTGACGCGAGCATCAACCGGTGGTCGGGGAACTCCCCTGGCAGCAGCCGGCAGTGCTGGTCTTCCCGATCCGCCATGCGCAGCCAGATCCCGTGCGGCGTGGCTTCGACTCGCACCAGCACGCTGCGGCGGATCTCGCCGACCGCGGCCCGCAGTTCGTCACCGCTGACCGTGGCTGCCCAAGCCGTGGCTACTGGCTCAGCAGGAACGAGGGTGCGTGTCGAGAGCCGGTAGCGGTCGGTCGCGGTCAGCGTGACCGCTTCCTGGGTCGCCTCGACGCGTAGTCCCCCGAGTACAGGCATGCCCGGATCGCGTGCGGTCGCGGTCAGGACCTGCTCGATCGCGTCAGCCAGCACGGGGCCCTTCAGCACAGCAATCAGCAGGCTCGGCTCGTTGGAGAGCGACGACTTGATCAGAGCGGCCTTCTGCTGCGTCGCTCTGGCGTCCTCCAAAACCTTCGCGACGTGGTCGTCGATCAGGCGAGACGCTTCATCGGGTTCGGCGTCGAGGACCGTCTCGACAGCAGCGAGGGGCATGACAATCTCACGGAGCCGACGAAGCTCGATGGCCCGTGCCACCTGGTCAGCGGTGTAGTAGCGGTAACCCGAGACCGGGTCGATCTCCGCAGGGGGCAGCAGCCCGGAGTCGGCGTAGAACCGCAAGGCGCTGGAGGTCAGACCAGTGCGCTGGGCGAAGACCCCGATCGGCATCAGCTCAGAATGTGGCACCCCTCCATCGTCGAGCTTCAACCAACTCGAAGGTCAACACGGCCCACGTGTGCCGACTGCGTCACGGCTCGGGCCAGTGAGCGGACTCGGGAAGACGTGTCCGAGGGAATTCGGCTACGGCACCCAAGCGGCGTGAACTGGGCAGGGAGATGGTGCTTACCGGAAAGGGGGCCGGGCCGACGGTTCGATGCGATGAGAACGGCGCTTCCTGTTCCGATTACCGGCGTCTCACCACCCTCCGGCGAAGAACCCGGCAAGTGCCCGAGGGGAGTCCGCCGCGCTCGTCGTGTTCGCGACGGCGACCACGAGTGCAGCGGCCGTCAGAACCGCGGAGGCGGTGACGCCGAACTTCGTCGCGCGCCCCGAACGCCTCTCGGGCGAGTTCTTCCGTTGCCTCCACAACATGACAGTCACTCCGGCCATCGCGAGCGCGAGCACAGCGGCCATCACCGCAAATACGGCGTGGTACACGGCGAAGTCGCTGATCATCACGGACAGAGCGGGGGAGTGCTGACCGTCGGGGTAGACGGCGAGCTGCTGCCGGGCCTGGGCGAGGCTCCGGGTGAGTTCGCCGTCGGCGCCGCCCGTCGTCAGCATGGGCAGCAGCGAGGCGAACGGCGCCGCCGCACCTTGCAGATTGGCCATCAGCGCGACGAGGGCGAAGATCCCGAGCACTCCGACGAGGAAGTCGGCCCACGTGAGGGGGAGCCGGCCGTACCGTCGTCCGGTCCGTTGCCGACCGTGCCGCCACAGTACGACGCCGAGCGCCACCGTCACCGCCAGAAGCAGCGCGGAAACGCCGGCCTTGACGAGATGGAAGCGGAACCAGTAGTTCACCGTGGTGCCCAGCAACGCCGGGAAATCCTCGCTGCCGGAAGCCCAATAGGCCGCGAATCCATGGCGAAAGGAATCGCCGACGTTCGCCGTGTTGACGGAACTCCGCGCCAGCGCGTTGGGCGCGATGAAGAAGGCGACGAGGAGTGCCCCGGCCAGGGCGGTCAGGAAGCTGATCCGGCGCCGCGGGTCCATGGACAGGGGGCGGGACAGGACGGCGAAGCTTTTCATGTACGGCTTTCGGATCTCGTGGGACGCACCGTCTCTCCGGGCGTATCGGGGCCTGAGCACCCAGAACGGAAAGCTATCGGCGGGCGCCCGCCCGGTCCCTGGAGCCGGCCTCCGACTATGAGGTGGGGCTAGCCCCACCTGAGGAGAATCCGGTCGCCGTTGTTCGTGGTCCTCGCCGGCCCCGCAGGCGGCGCCCGCCAGAAGCGAACCAGGTTCGTCCGGGGCGCCGACTTCACCGGGTACGACTTCTCATGCGCCGTGCAAGCGAATCGTGACTCATCGCCCGTACACCCCACCCCACCCCCAGACCGGCGCACCGTCGGCCGGCTCCGGACCCCTCCCGGACCTGGGCTGCCGCCCGCCGACACGGCAACCCGGACCGGTCATAGCCACGGCTACCGGAACCCGGTCCGGCTGGTCGGCGACTCTGCATGCGTCGTTCCGCTGCCGCCCTTCGCCGTTCTCCGTACCGGCTCCCGCCGACGGCCCCTACGGTCGCGGCGCCACCGTCGCCACTACACCCTGACCGGCCGCTCCGTTCGGCCAGGTCCATCCGGCGACGAGATGCCCGTACGGCGTCGGCGCCTCATCCGCCGGCCGCAGGACGCGGTTCACGTGAACATCGAGCCCGTCACCAGGGGCGGTTCCGTGCATGACGACGCTCGGGTCGGGGGTGTCGCTCTCGCTCTGGTGCTGAGGTATCGCCTCGCCGCGCAGGAGTGCGCTCAACCGCGCCATCACCACCGGGTCGTGGACGCCGTCGTAGATCCAGCGGGTGCCGAGCACCCCGTGCTCGGAGGTGCCGATCAGAGCCTCCGCGGGCACACCGCCGAGCGCCGCGCCGCGGTAGGCCATCGGCACCAAGTACGCCACCGGTTCCCGCCCCTGCTCGGGTGCGGTGGCGTCCACCACGACCATGAACTCGATCCCGACCGAGCCCTCAGGGTCGTCCAGACGGAAGCCGCCGGCCTTGAGCAGTTCCGGTGTCTCCGCGTCGCCCACGTACCAACTCTGCTTCGGCAGCCATTCCGTGAGCAGTTCCAGCTTGGTCGGCTTCATGGTGGTCCGGTGGATGAAGGCCATGAGAGTCCCCCTCGTGAGTGGGTCCGGGTCCGGCCTGCGTCGGGTGGGGCCGAACCTAACCGAACCTATAGGAGACGGTCCCGCTTCCTGAGCGGTGTGAAGCGGCCAAGATCTCCGCTGCGACCGGCTGACCGGCCGACCAGGCTGACCGACGGTCTCACGAAGTCGCCGCCGGTCGACCGGTCGCTCAGCACGTCATACAGCCGTACCAGGTCTCAGGACCGCCCTGACAGGTCTCAGGTTCGCCCTGACAGGTCCCAGGACCGCCCCGACAGGTTCTCAGGGACGACCCGGTCGGACGTCATGGCCGGTGCCGCGTCATCCGGGCCGCCGACGCGATCGTCGCCCGCGCCTCGCGCTCCGAGAGCCCGGTGTTGCGGGCCGCCTCGATCAACGGGGCTACGAGGGCGGGGCCGATGCCGTTCTCGTAAGCGCGGCAGGCGGCCCAGAACAGACGGGTGTTGCGCTGGCCCTCGTGTGCCGCGAGGACGAACTGGACCAGCCCTTTTCCGTGGTCCCCGGCCGGCGGGGGCGCCGGATGGGGTGCGCGGGGCGGCGGGAGGAGCAGGCGCAGCAGGGCGGGCGGGCAAGGGGCGGGAGTCAGGTGGGCGGTGCCGGGGGCGGTGGCGTAGACACCGTGCTCGGTGCGCGAGCCGGGGCCGACGAGATAGCCACCGGCGCCCCGTATGTCGATTCCGGGGGCGAGCCGGCTGGCCGAGTTGGGGACCACGACGTCCGGCGGGCCGGCCAGCCAGACGTGCCGGCCCCCGCTCGGCGTGAGCACCACGACGGTCTCGGGGATGGTGAACAGGTGGCGCAGGGCGAGTTCGCGCAGGGCGGCCGAGGAGTCCGTGCCGGACTTGGTGTCGAGGTCGACGCCGATCAGGTGGTGCGGGGACAGGCCGCAGGCGATGCCGTAGCCGGTCGCCCAGGGCGCGGCGGCGAACAGTTCGCGGATGCGTGCCGGCTCGGTCGAGGCGTCGTACACGCCGTGTCCGAAGCGGCCGCATTCGCCGTGGCACGTCACGGGTGGGGGTGCAGGTGCGGATGCGGGTGTTGCTGGTGTGGCAGGTGTTGTCGTTGTGGTGGGTGCGGCGGAGGTGGCGTGGTCGCGGTGAGGAGATCGCAGGGCCGGGAGTTTCGTCCGGGACAGGGGGATGACAGCCAGTCCGCGTTCGGCGGCTGACAGGGCGTGCGCGAGGGCCAGCGTCGTGGCCTGCCGGTCGGGGGTGGCCATACGTCGATGGTCGTACAAGTGTTCGAGAAAGGGAAGAGGGGGTCGGAGTGACGCGCCGGTGCGGGCGAGCTGGCCGAAAGTGCGGCGGAACGATTCATCGCTTGTGCCGCTTGGGTCCGAGAAGTCCGTACTAGGTACTGCTGGCCCATGAGATCACCAAAGATGGCGAAAGGGGTTTATCGACATGTCATCACGCTTGAGTGCGAATCAGGGCCTGTGAGGTGGTTCGCCGGGGATTCCATGGGCAACTCTGGATTCGCGACGTCGTGCAGAACCGTCCGGGAGGTCGGCCAACTTCCCTGGCAAAAAGCCGTACTTCACGAATTTCCCGTGCTCCCGGCCATCCGGCCAATGGGTATTGTCCTGGAGGAACAAAATGGCAAGCATCCGTACCGCTCGCGTTCTCGCCGCCGTCTCCGCGCTCCCGCTCGCCGCCGCTCTCTTTGCCGGCGTCGCGTCCGCGGACAACGGGGCCATCGCGGCTGACGGATCGAACGCCGCCGCGGCGACCGGCGTGGCGAGCGTCATCGGCAGCGGGGTCGGTGGCGAAAACAACGGCAACTCGTCCACCACGGCACAGAACGCGATCGGCTCCGGTGCCTCTAACCAGAGCAACACGGCCCAGGTCAACGGCTCCGCGTTCACGTCCGTCCAGCAGGGGAACGAGAACGTCTCCGTCAGCTTCGACCACCTGTGGTAAGCCGGGACTGACGTCCTGTGTGGGGTGTGCTTTCGGGGTCGTAGCACGTCTGCGCGGCGGTACTTCGGTACCGCCGCGCAGGCGTTTTTCTCTCTTTTCTTCAATTTCTTGTCTCTTGTCTCTTGTCTCTTTGCCCTTTGCCCTTTGTTCCTTGTTCTCTGGCGCTGTCCCCCGTGCCTTCCCCTCCCCCGTCTCCCGGTGATCCAGATCCCGCCGATCTCTCTGATCTCTCCGATCCCGCCGATCAGGCCCCCGGCGCCACGGTCTTCCGATCTCCTGGTCTCCCGGTTTCCCGGTCTCCCGCCGACCTTGACACCCGACAGCATCTGACGGACAGTCAGAAACCGTCGTACAGTCAGAGATCGTCGATCGTGCGGGCCCGGACCCGGTCCGTACGAGTCCGTCACCGGGCCGGGAGGTTCCACCGCCGTGCACCTCGCCCCCACCGAGCGCCAGCAGCGGCTGCGCGCCGAACTCCGCGCCTATTTCCGGGCCGTGCTGCCGACCGGCCCCGTCGAGCCGCAGGAGCGGCGGGCGCTGCTGCGCCGGATCGGCGACGACGGCTGGCTCGGCCTCGGCTGGCCGGTCGAGTACGGCGGCCAGGGCCGGGGCGCGGACGAACAGTTCGTGTTCTTCGACGAGGCGTACCGGGCCGGCGCCCCGGTCTCGATGGTCACTCTGAACACAGTCGGGCCCACACTCATGAAGTACGGCAGCGAGGAGCAGAAGGCCCGGCTCCTGCCGCGCATCCTCAGCGGGGAGCTGACCTTTGCGATCGGCTACAGCGAGCCGTCGGCCGGCACCGACCTGGCCTCGCTGCGGACGCGAGCCGTGCGGGCGGGCGACGGCTGGCGGATCGACGGGCAGAAGACGTTCACCTCGGGTGCCCAGCACGCGGACTGGATCTGGCTCGCCTGCCGCACCGATCCCGAGGCACCAAAGCACCGGGGCATCTCGATTCTTCTCGTTCCCACTGACGCGCAGGGGTTCTCGTGGACGCCGATCGAGACGGTCGGCGGGCAGACCACCACGGCCACTTACTACGACGGGGTCGGCGTCCCGGCCGGGAACCTCGTCGGGGCCGAGAACGAGGGCTGGTCGCTCATCACCAACCAGCTCAACCACGAGCGGGTCGCCCTCGCGGCCGTCGGCATGCAGGCCGAGGACTTCTACGCGGCCGCGGTCGCCGCAGCCCGTACCCCCGATCCGGTGACCGGCGAACGACGGATTGACGAGCCCTGGGTGCGTGCGCAGCTGGCCGAGGCGCATGCGCGACTGGCGGCGACACGCCTGCTGAACTGGCGTTTGGTGGGGGACGTGGGAGCGGGCAGGCTCGCGCCGGGAGACGCCAGCGGCGTGAAAGTGGCGGGAACCGAATCGGCGGTGGCGGTGTACCGAATATGTCAGCACGCGATCGGGACGGACGGGCTGGCAGGGATGGTGCGGTCGGGTTCGCCGGGTGCCTTCGCGGACGGCGAGCTGGAGCGGCTGAACAGGGCGGCGCAGATCAACACGTTCGGGGGCGGGGTGAGCGAGGTGCAGCGGGAGATCGTCGCGACGATGCGGCTCGGGATGACGAGGGGGCGGCGGTGACGGGCGAGGAAAGGAGCGCGGTGACCGGCGCGGAGGGGACGGCCGGGCCCGGCTCGGAAGCGGCGAGGAAAGCCGCGGTGGGCGAGGGCGCGGAGACAGGAGCGGGTGCGCGTACGGGCATGCGTACGGGCGTGAGTACGGGGGCAACGGCAGCCGCGGCCACGCCGGACGAACGGCGCCTGTCGGACGATCCGCGCCCATCAGACGATCCGCGCCCATCAGACGATCCGCGCCCGTCGGATGAGCCGCGCGCGCTGAAGGAACCGGGTGCGCCGGATGATCTGTGGGCCCGGCTCAAGGCGTACGAGGGGCAGGCCGCAGCCGTCGCCTGCGCGGGCAAGGACCCGGTCAACGCGCCGATGATCCGGCACTGGTGCGAGGCGATGGGCGACACCAACCCGGTGTACACGGGCCCGGACGCCGTGGCCCCGCCGACCATGCTCCAGGTGTGGACGATGGGCGGACTCTCCGGGTACGACGGGCGCACGGACGCGTACGACGAGCTGCTCACCCTGCTCGACGAGGCGGGCTGCACCTCGGTGGTCGCCACCGACTGCGAACAGGAGTATCTGCGACCCCTGCGGCCCGGCGACGAGGTCACCTTCGACGCGGTGATCGAATCGGTGTCGCAGCGCAAGACGACCAAGCTCGGTACGGGGTACTTCGTCACGACCCGCATGGACGTCCGAGTGGGCGCCGACCTCGCGGGCACGCACCGCTTCCGCATCCTCAAATATGCCCCCGCGCGCCGGAAACCCAGGCCCCCGCGCCCGCGCCCGGTCGTCAACCGGGACAACGCCGGCTTCTGGGAGGGGGTGGCGGGGCAGCGGCTCCTCATTCAGCGCTGCACCGGCTGTGGCACCCTGCGCCACCCCTGGCTGCCGGGCTGCAACGCCTGCGGCTGCCTGGACTGGGACACGGTCGAGGCGAGCGGCGAGGGGACCGTGTACTCGTACGTCGTGATGCATCACCCGCCGTTCCCCGCGTTCGACCCTCCCTACGCGGTCGGCCTGATCGAACTGGCCGAAGGCGTGCGGATGGTGAGCAACGTGGTGGGGGTGCCCTACGACAAGGTGCGCGTCGGGCTGCCGGTGCGCGTGGAATTCCGGCGGTACGAGGAGCCGGGCGGCGACACGGACCCCCTGGTCCTGCCGGTCTTCCGGGTCACCGAGGGCGGGGTCTGACATGGACTTCACGCCCACGGAGGAACAGACCGCGGCCCGTGACCTGGCCGCGCGGATCTTCACCGACCTGGCCAAGCACGAACGGCTGACGGCCGGCGGCACCGGCAGCGACCCGGAACTGTGGAAGGCACTCACCGGTGCGGGCCTGGTGGGCGCCGTGGAGGAGCTGGGACTGCTCGGCCTGGTGCTGCTCCTGGAGGAACAGGGGCGTACGACCGCCCAGACGCCCTACGCCGCGAGCTGTGTCTTCGGGATCCTGGCGGTGGCCGCCCACGGCACACGGGATCAGCGGGAACGGCTGCTGCCAGGGCTCAGGGACGGGTCGCTGGTGGCCGTCGGGGCGTTCCCGGCGCAGTCGGGCGTGCGAGCCTCGGCACCGGGCGAACCGGAGGCCGAGCGCGGACCGGCCACGGCCGAGCTGACCGGCACCGTGCCCGTCGTCCCCTGGCTGCGCGACGCCACACACGTCCTCGTCGCCGACCATCGGCGGCGGCTGTGGCTGACCCCTCTCGCCGCCGGGGCTACGGTCACGCCGGTCGACCTGACCGCACCCTGGTCGGCCGGCCGTCTCACCCTGGACCACGCTGCCGCGGAGCGCCTGGGTACCGCCGAGTCACCCCAGGACACCGGCGCCTACGACGACATCCTCGCCACCGCCCGTACCGCCTTCGCCGGGCTCCAGGCCGGTGTCTGCACCGGGTCGCTCGCGCGGGCGGTGACGCATGCGAACACCCGGGAGCAGTTCGGCCGCCCGCTGGCCACCCGGCAGGCCGTCCAGCTCAAGGCCGCCGACGCGCACCTGGACACCGAGGCGATACGGGTGACGGCGTACGAGGCGGCCTGGCGGCGCGATGCCGGGCTGCCGTACGCCACCCATGCGCTGACCGCTGCCTGGTGGGCGTCCGAAGCGGGACAGCGCGTCGTCCACACAGGTCAGCATCTGCACGGCGGCACCGGAGCCGACCTCGATCATCCGGTGCACCGGTACTTCCTGTGGGGCCGGCAGCTGGACGCCTACCTGGGATGCGGAAGCGAAGCGCTCCAGGAATTGGGGGAGTTGATCGCAAGTGGGGAGTGAGGCATGGCGGTGACGGCAGGAAAGCCGGCGATGACGGCGGGCGCGGAACTGGCGCCGTTGGAGATCCCGGTCACCCGCACTCTGATCGTGTCCGGTGCCATCGCGTCGCGGGACTACCAGGACGTACACCATGACGCGGAACTGGCCCGGCAGAAGGGCTCCCCGGACATCTTCATGAACATCCTGACGACGAACGGCCTGGTCGGCCGGTACATCACGGACCACTTCGGCCCGACGGCCGTCCTCCGCAAGGTCGCCATCCGACTGGGGGCGCCGAACTATCCCGGGGACACCCTGGCGCTCTCGGGCACGGTCGAGGCGATGGACGGCGACACCGCGACCGTACGTGTGGTCGGATCCAACGCCATCGGCAGACATGTGACCGGGACCGTGACGGTCACGGTCCCGGCGGGAGGTGCGTGATGGGCGTACGCACCCGTGACCGGCTCGGCGGCCGAGCCGCTGTCGTCGGTATCGGCGCCACCGAGTTCTCCAAGAACTCCGGGCGCAGCGAGCTGCGGCTGGCGGTGGAGGCGGTGCGTGCCGCGCTGGACGACGCGGGCCTGACCCCGGGAGACGTGGACGGGCTGGTCACCTTCACGATGGACACCAGCCCGGAGATCACCGTGGCGCAGGCATGCGGGATGGGCGAGCTGTCCTTCTTCTCGCGGATCCACTACGGCGGCGGGGCGGCCTGCGCCACCGTCCAGCAGGCGGTGCTCGCGGTGGCGACGGGCGTGGCCGAGGTGGTGGTCTGCTACCGCGCGTTCAACGAGCGGTCGGGGCGGAGATTCGGCTCGGGCGTGCAGCACCGGGAGCCGTCGGCGGAGGGCGTGGCGCTGGGCTGGGCGCTGCCGTTCGGGCTGCTCACCCCGGCCTCCTGGGTGGCGATGGCGGCACAGCGCTATCTGCACACGTACGGTCTGACCCCCGAGGCGTTCGGGCACGTGGCCGTGGTGGACCGCGCATACGCGGCGACCAACCCCGCGGCGTACTTCCACGGCCGTCCGATCACGCTCGCCGACCATGCGGCCTCGCGCTGGATCGTGGAGCCGCTCAGACTGCTGGACTGCTGCCAGGAGACGGACGGCGGGCAGGCGCTGGTGGTCACCTCCGTGGAGCGTGCCCGCGATCTGCCGCGGGCGCCGGCGGTGATCGCGGCGGCCGCCCAGGGCGCCGGCCGGGCCCAGGAGCAGATGACCAGTTTCTACCGTGACGACCTGACCGGCCTCCCGGAGATGGGCGTGGTGGCACGACAACTGTGGCGCACCTCCGGGCTGGCTCCGGCCGACATCGATGTGGGGATCCTGTATGACCATTTCACCCCTTTCGTCCTGATGCAGTTGGAGGAGTTCGGGTTCTGCGCACCGGGGGAGGCGGCGGGTTTCATGGCCGAGGAGCGGCTGCCGGTCAATACGCACGGGGGGCAGCTCGGGGAGGCATATCTCCATGGGATGAACGGCATCGCGGAGGGGGTGCGCCAGCTGCGGGGCACGGCCGCCAACCAGATACCGGGAGCCGCCCGGATCCTGGTGACGGCCGGTACCGGAGTGCCGACGTCGGGGCTGGTGCTGGCGGCGGACGGATGACCCCCAGGGGTCATCCCGGAGCAGCTCTCGTCCCCCACTCCACCTTCAGGAGGTGTAGCCACCCCCACCCCTACAACCTGAGGGGGACTTTGCTTCGGGACCTGCGGCCGATCCGCCCGACTCGGGTCACTCATAGCGTGGAGCCATGACCACACCCGTCTGCACCAGCGCTTCGGACGCCGCCCCGGCGGCGAGGCAGACCCCGCCCCACCCCCGGCTTCGGCCAGGTGGAGGTACTTCCGTGTATCCGTCGTTCTCGTCGTACGTGAGAGACCGGCAGTCGGTACTGCTGCGTGCCGCCCGTTCGCTGACCGCCAACCCCAACGACGCCGAGGACCTGCTGCAGACCGCGCTCACCAAGACATACGTGGCGTGGGAGCGGATCGAGGACCACCGGGCCCTCGACGGCTACGTGCGCCGGGCGCTGCTGAACACCCGGACGTCGCAGTGGCGCAAGCGCAAGGTCGACGAGTTCGTGTGCGACGAACTGCCCGAGCCGGAGCCCGTCCCCGGTGGCGACGACCCGGCCGAGCGCCAGGCCCTGCACGACGCGATGTGGCGGGCGATCACGAAGCTGCCGGCGCGGCAGCGGGCGATGGTCGTCCTCCGGTACTACGAGGATCTGAGCGAGGCCCAGACGGCCGAGGTGCTCGGGGTGTCGGTGGGCACCGTGAAGTCAGCGGTGTCGCGCGCGCTCGGCAAGCTGCGTGAGGATCCTGAACTGGGGCTCGTCCGATAGCGTTCCTGCCGGACGGCACGGGGCTTGGCCGCGTATTCAGCGCTCATTTCGGGCCTAGTGCGGGCGCGTTCGTGGGCGTGCCGAAGGGGACCGGGGAAGCCTGCGCCGGAGTGGCACCACGGCACGGTCCGTACCGAGCCGAGACCAACCGGTTGACTTCAGTGGTGGGGTGGTGAGGGGGGAAATCTGAACCCGACTTCCAGGCCAATCACGAGGACCCGGGCAGCGGCGCGGACAGGGAAGTGTCCGTTGACGAGCGCGGCCCAAGGAAGCGTCCGTCGATCAGCGCGGCCCCCCACGAGCTCTCCGTCGGCAGGCGCCGTTCCGGGCAGGTCGGTCGTCGGTGCCGATCAGGGGATTCCGGCGTTGAGCAGACCGAGCGGGCCGGAGGTAGTGACATACCGCCGGGTATGCGCCGAGAATCGCGGCCAGTAGTTCCACCGCGTAACTCGATGGGGAGGCCCCGGTGTACAGCACGATGCAAGACGTCCCGCTGACGATCTCGCGGATTCTGGAACACGGCCGACGGGTCCATGGTGCGTCCCAGGTGACCACCTGGACCGGACAGACCGGGGAGAACGGGGAGACCGCCCCCCAGCGCCGTAGCTTCGCCGAGATCGGCGACCGGGCGGCCCAGCTGGCGCACGCACTCCGCGACGACCTCGGAGTCCGTGGGCCGGATGTACTGGCCACCCTCATGTGGAACAACGCCGAGCACGTCGAGGCGTACTTCGCGATTCCGGCCATGGGTGCGGTGCTGCACACGCTCAACCTGCGGCTGCCCGCCGAGCAGCTGACCTGGATCGTCAACCACGCGGCCGACCGCGTGATCATCGTCAACGGGTCGCTGATCCCGTTGCTCGCCCCGCTGCTGCCCCGGCTCACCGCGGTCGAGCACATCGTCGTCTCCGGCCCCGGCGACCGCGCCCCGCTGGCCACCGGCCGGGCCCAGGTGCACGAGTACGAGGAACTGATCGCCGGCAAGCCGACCATCTACGACTGGCCCGAGCTGGACGAACGCCAGGCCGCCGCCATGTGCTACACCTCCGGCACGACCGGCGACCCCAAGGGCGTGGTCTACAGCCACCGTTCGATCTACCTGCACTCCATGCAGGTCAACATGGCCCAGTCGATGGGCCTGACCGACCAGGACACCTCGCTGATCGTGGTCCCGCAGTTCCATGTGAACGCCTGGGGCCTGCCGCACGCCACGTTGATGACCGGCGTGAACATGCTGATGCCGGACCGCTTCCTGCAGCCCGCGCCGCTCGCGCAGATGATCGAGTCCGAGCGCCCGACCCACGCGGCCGCCGTGCCGACCATCTGGCAGGGCCTGCTCGACGAGCTGACCGCACGGCCCCGGGACGTCGCCTCGCTCACTCAGGTCACCATCGGCGGCTCGGCCTGCCCGCCCTCGCTGATGACGTCCTTCGACCGGCTCGGCATGCGGGTCTGCCACGCCTGGGGGATGACGGAGACCTCACCGCTGGGCACGGTGGCCCGGCCGCCGGCCCACGCGATGGGCACGGAGGAGGAGTTCGCCTACCGCCTTACACAGGGCCGCTTCCCGGCCGGTGTCTCCGCCCGGCTCACCGGACCCGGCGGCGAACGCCTTCCCTGGGACGGCGCGTCGGCGGGCGAACTGGAGGTGCGCGGCCCGTGGATCGCGGCCGCCTACTACAACGGCCCCGATGCCGAGCCGCTGCGTCCCGCCGACAAGTTCAGCGAGGACGGCTGGCTGAAGACCGGCGACGTCGGCACCATCAGCCCGGACGGCTTCCTCACCCTCACCGACCGTGCCAAGGACGTCATCAAGTCCGGCGGTGAGTGGATCTCCTCGGTCGACCTGGAGAACGCCCTGATGTCGCACCCGGATGTCACGGAGGCCGCCGTGGTCGCCGTACCGGACGACAAATGGGGCGAGCGCCCGCTGGCCACGGTGGTCCTCAGAGACGGCGCCGCCGTCGACTTCGAGGCCCTGCGTACCTTCCTCGCCCAGGAGGGCAAGATCGCCAAATGGCAGCTCCCGGAGCGCTGGACGGTCGTCGAGGTGGTGCCCAAGACGAGCGTGGGCAAGTTCGACAAGAAGAAGATTCGCGAAGCACATAGGTTGGGTCGGCTCGATGTGACACGGGTCGACTGACCCAACCAGCAACCCAGTTCGGGGCCTGGCCGGAGCGCTGTCTAGGAGGCCGCCGGAGGGTCTTCCGCTGCAAGGTGGCAGCCACAGCCCGCGCGGCACCACGTAGGCCCACCTTCGGGGTGGGCCCGAAGCACGCAGCACCGAAACCGCCGAGTGTGCGCCTTTCCCGTTCTGGAAAGTCAGGAGCCTTGACCTTGATCAAGGCTGGCCGGAAGCATCGAGCACGACATGGACTGTTGACGTGAGGGGGAAGCCGTGGGCGCACCACTGCGGAAGCTGTCGGGTGACCCGGACTGTAAGAACGGAACGTGCCCGACTTTGTGGGGTACGGACGACGGGAATTACGTTGTGCAAGGCTACGTGATCACCGATTCAGAGCGGCTGGCACAACTCGACCTGCCCGAGGGCGAGACGGCCGTCATGGTTCCGACCGCAGTGCTTGAGGAGTATTTCCGTGCTCAGCGGTGAGGATTTCAGCCATCTCTTCAAGACTTTCGAGCGGACGGCGTTCCGTCTGGAGACGCTGGACGAGTACGACGTGGACGAGGAACGCGAGGATATCGCGCGGTTCCTCGCGGGTGAGGACATGGGCCCGGACTGGGGCGACAACCCTTGGGTGCGCTCCATGACCGACAAGGGCAAGCAGGTGTCGCGTGTGCACGTCCTACGGTCTCCGCTGACTGAATACCTGCGGTACGAGCTAGCGGCGTACCCCGGCAACATCAAGGCCGGAGAATCCATCGGAATCATCGACCTGTCTGAGCAGGACGTCAGCGGCCTTCCCGATCATGACTTTTGGATGATGGACGATCGTGACGTCTACCGCATGCACTACACCCCGCAGGGCAAGTTCACAGGGGCAGAACTTCTGCCCCCGAGCAGGCTCATGGAGTATCAGGGTTACCGCGATCGCGCCCTAACCGTCGCGACGCCATTCGCTGCCTACTGGGAGGGGCACCACTGACCGGCGACTCACTCGGGACAGCCCTGCGGGCACTGCGAGAAACATCGGGACTTACCGGTGACGTAGTGGCCCGTAGGGCCTCCATGTCTGCCGGGAAGCTCTCCAAGATTGAGAATGGGAGGGTTCGGCCGACGGTCCAAGACGTCGACCTGATCCTGTCAGCTCTCGGGGTGTCTCAGGCGGTGAAGGACCAGTTCCTGAGCACGGCCCGCGCCGAGGCCACGGAAGCCATGGCATGGCGCCTGCTCCGCCGTATTGGCCCATGGAAGCACCAGAACACCATCAAGGCCATTGAGGCCAGCACACGGACCCTCAGGCTGTTTCAGGGGCAGTTGGTGCCGGGCCTACTGCAGACCCCGGAGTATGCCTCGGCCGTATTCAGCGTGCCCCCAGCGTTGCCCGTCGAGACCAGGGCGCGGACCGTGGCCGCGAGGATTGAACGGCAAGAGACTTTGCACGATCCGGACCGATCGTTTCGGTTCCTCATCTGCGAGCACGTCCTTCGGTGGCGCGTTCCGTCTCCGGTAGTGCTCGCGCTGCAACTCGACCGCATTGTGTCCCTGTCTCGGCTCCCGAACGTCAGCATCGGAGTTCTTCCGCTTGACGCCCCGATGCCGGACTTCCCAATGACGTGCTTCAGCCTCCATGACGATCGGCTAGTCATTGCGGAGACCTTCCACTCAGAGGTCACCACGCGTGATCCAAAGGACGTACACACGTACGTTGACACCTTCGAGAGGTTCGCCACAGCAGCTATTTACGGCGATGAAATGAGAGCCCTGGTCGAAAGCATCCGAGACGGGTTCTTGCCTTAACAGGAAAGAACCTAGGGCTACCCTCAATCTGGCGCGACGATCTCTCTCGTACCGAGACGAGGAGACGGCGACGATGGTGAGCCAGACCCAGGCGGACACGAACGCGGCCAAGTCGGAGTACGCGACTCGCGCGCACGACAGTGAGGCCCGTCCGGCCGTGAGGAACCCTCCCGGATTAGAACCGGTGGGCATCGAGGGGTGCATGACATGCGCCGCTCTCTCCGTGTCCCGCGAAGTGGCCCGTGAAGCGGGCGTGCCTGAGGCCGTGGCGACGGCTAATCGGGAAATCGGAAATCACCCCCACAGTGCCGTAGGGCAGGGGCGAAGTCTTCCCATGGTGTCGGTATGGGGAGTGGCCGTATGACCACGCCGCAGAAATACCCCGGCGAAGCGGTCGACTTTCCCCTAGACAGTTGGCTGTACGAAGCTCGACCCAAGCCCGGTTGCGCGCAGTGCGCGGACGAGAAGAAGAAGCTCGACGAGGCCGTGAAGAGCGGCGACGCGAACGCGCGATTTGAGGCAGCCCGGAACATGCGGCAGTGCTCCCACGGGGCCAGGCCGTGACCGTGGCTCCTGAAGGGCCAAGGAACAAGCCTCGGGCAGGAAGACGACCGGTCGACCCCGGCCCCCTCACCTTTGGCGAGATGTGGCAGCGAATCGCAGATGTCTGCGGAACATGCTTCGGTCACCGGGAAATTTGGTGCCCGGACTGCTGCGGCTTCAGGGGCTGCACAACATGCAGATATCAGTTAACGGTCCGGTGTCCTGAATGCGCGGGGGGAATGATCGAAGGTAGGAGATGGTGAACCGAAAGCGTCGGCACCCCTGCCGGTACGGCTGGATCGCCTGGGCGACCACCGTGTACGCGTTCTGCGGCTGGTTGCTTACTCAAGCCGCTACGAAAGGACTGCGGTGACCTATCGCTGCACGGCCGTGATTCAGCTGGACGACGACGTACAGGCCCAAGCAGAGTCCTTCCCCCACGCCCTTCAAAGGGGTACACGCGGTGCAGGACATTCTTCAGCCTCACGGTGCGGCCTTGTGGTGGTGGCGCAACACGGCCACCCATAATCCGGTCCGGCCACGCCAGCACTGAAGCGGGACCCCTCTTATCGGCCCCGTCCGTCTGCCGTTCCCCCGTGGCAGATGGGCGGGGCTTCCCCATGCCATCGCGCGCAAACAGAAAGAGTCCCCCGTGCCCAAATGGACACGCGGGATTCCCTTGCAGTCGGCCTAGCTGGCCGCAGCCCGGCACAAAGTATGTATCGTTAAACACCGACGAACGGAGTCAGACGAGGTTGAGTCGCTATGTACCCGCCGATAAGCGCACCGACGAAATGAGTACCTGGATTGCGCGTCAGCTAGCCTCCGTCCCCGTGAGGGATGAAAATTGGACGAGAGAGCTGTACCGGACTTACGGCCGAAGGCCAAGCTCGAAGCAGTAGAACACAAAAGGCCCCTGTCATTCGACAAGGGCCTTTTGTGTTTCAGGGGCGTACTAGGCCGCCCACACAACGTCCAGTAGATCCGGATTGAACTTGCGGGCGCCTCGGCCCGCAGGCTGCACCATGATGGCCTTTATGTGCTTCAGGACCACGGCGCGCTGCCGCTCGATGGGAAGGCGTTCGAACTCTTCGGACAGGTCGACTGATGCCGCCGATACCTTCATCTGCTCGACAGCGTGGCGGCTGTGCTCATAGGCCAAATCGTCGCGTTCTTTCTCCAGTGGTTCAAGCATGGCGATAACGGTAGCGGCGGAAATCTTCTTGGCGTTCATCGCGGCAACCAGCGCGCCGATTTCCTGCTCAACCTCAGCCCGGCGGGCCGCCCCGGCCCACTCGGCAGACTCAGGCGCGGGCGCCTTCAGCCTTGCCTCGGCATCGTGAATCAGGTTGATGATGTGCAGGTCTAGGGGCTCACCCGCCCGAGAAACCTTGCCACAGCCGCCGTCTTTCGCGGCGGGGCAACGATAGGTGAAGCGACTCCCCTTACTGCCTTCTTTCCATGAAGATCGCATGTTCGCCACCATACGCGTGCTGCACTCGGAGCAGCGGAGAATTCCGCTAAGCAGGTACTTGTGGTTGTTGCTTAGGTTGTTGTTTCGGTACTGCGACTTAACGCCTTCGAGGACTGCCACTACGGCGTCAAGCCGCTCCGGGGTGCAGATAGGCTCCCACAACCCCATGACGGGCTTACCGTCCGCTCCGATGTGCTTCTCTCCCTTTACGGCACGGAAACCGGCGAGGCGAGGATTCCTGAGAATCCCCTTGAGGGCAACTCGGGTAATCGGCTTCCCAGTGTTGCGGGAAGACTGAATTCCCTTTTCTTGCCACTCGGCCGTGATCGTGGAAAGTCGCGTTCCCGCTAGAAGTGCCTCATGGGCTTTGGTGATCAGTTCGGCCTGTTCGGGGTCGACAGTGATCCGGTCGGCCTTCCAGCCGAACGGAGGGAATCCGCCACCGTTCTTACCCGCATCCGCAAGCTCTCGATGTTTACGGGCGACTCGCCTACCGGTGTCGGCACTGGCCTTGTTTGCGAAGGCCACCATCACGCGCGCCATGGTGCGCCCGTCCGAAGTGGAGAGGTCAATGTCATTGGTGATCGTGCAGAAAACCAATTCCGGCCGCTCTTCGAAAACGTCGATAAGGCGTTCAAGGTCTCTCGGCTGTCGAGCCAATCGGTCAAGGTCGTAAGCGATCACACCGTCTATGACGCCCGACTGAAGATCCACTAGAAGCCGCTCGAACTCGGGACGAACTACGTTGCGCTTGAAGGCGCTTACGTCGTTGTCGATGTAGTCGCGAGCAACCTCCCAACCGGGACGGACTCCGGCAACCTGCCGGTAGTCGCGCCGCTGGCGCTCTACGCCTAGTTCTTCGCCGTCCTTGTCGAGGCTGATCCGGGCGTACCCCCCGAGCCGCACAACCACGGTTACCCCTCCCCGCCCCGCAGGGCGCCGTACATGTGGCAGGCTCCGTGCCTGACCTGCACTGATTGCGGATCATGAGGCTACCGCAGAACCAGTGTGTTCGGTGAAGGTTCTTGAAGAAGGTGCTGCGCAGGCGCTACGCGGACGGCCAGTTGGAAGTCACCCGCCTCTGACCGGTCCGGGCAGCGCCCCGGAGAGGGGCGAGGAACAGCGCGAGGCGAGGAACACCCCGCATCCGGCCACACCGCTGCCGACGCCGACGCGGCGGCAGCGGACGACGAACGGGGGAACCTGCCTACCGCCTCACCACCGTTGCCGAGGCCGCCATCCACCGCTGCCATCGACCCCTGCGGCCGTGGCCTCCCACTACTGCTGCCGTGGCCACTCACCACTGCTGTCGCGGTCATCCACCGCTACCGCCGTGGTTATCCACCCCTACCACCGCGGCCAGCAACCGCTACCCGTGGCCATGGCCCGCTGCCGCCACCACCCGTGGCCGTGGCCACCACCGCAGCCGCCGCCTCCCGTGGAGCATGGAGCGGCTAGTTGGTGCCGATGCGGGCCAGCAGATCGACGATGCGGGCCTGCACCTCGGCGCTGGTGGAGCGTTCCGCGAGGAACAGCACCGTTTCGCCGGAGGCCAGCCGCGGCAGGTCGGCCTGGTCGACGGCGGCGGTGTAGACGACGAGCGGGGTGCGGTTGAGCCGGCCGTTCGCGCGCAGCCAGTCGATGATCCCGGCCTGGCGACGGTGCACCTGGAGCAGATCCATCACGACCAGGTTCGGCCGTAGCTGCCCGGCCAGGGTCACCGCGTCGGCGTCGCTCGCGGCCCTGGCCACCTGCATCCCGCGCCGCTCCAGCGTCGAGGTCAGCGCCAGCGCGATCTCCACGTGCTCCTCGATGAGCAGTACCCGCGGCGGATGCTGTTCGCTGTCCCGGGGCGCGAGGGCCTTCAGCAGAACGGCGGGGTCGGCGCCGTACGCGGCCTCGCGGGTCGCCTGCCCGAGCCCGGCCGTGACCAGGACCGGCACCTCCGCCGCCACCGCGGCCTGGCGCAGCGACTGGAGCGCGGTCCGGGTGATCGGCCCGGTCAGCGGGTCCACGAACAGCGCGGCCGGGAAGGCGGCGATCTGCGCGTCGACCTCCTCACGGGAGTGCACGATCACCGGACGGTAGCCGCGGTCGCTCAGCGCCTGCTGGGTCGTGACGTCCGGCGCGGGCCACACCAGCAGCCGACGCGGGTTGTCCAGCGGTTCGGGCGGCAGTTCGTCGTCCATCGGCTGCGGCCGCGGCGGGTCCGCGACCTCGATCGCACCGCCGGGACCGTCGAGCGGTTCGGGGCCCTCGGCGGCGTTCTCGTCCGGGGCGCCGATGGCGTACGAGCGTCCCGCGCCCTCGGTGCCGGGGGCGAGCCGGGACGGCCCGGCGGGCGACGGCTGCTCGGCCGGCGGGTGCGCACGGCTCCCCTGCTCGGTGCGCTGCTCAGGGTCCGCGGCCGGATCCGGCCGGGTGCCCAGTTTGCGGCGGCGGCCGGAGGCGTTCGGGCCGTGCGGGGGAGGTGTGGCCGCCGGCTGCTGCACCTGGGCCGCCTGCCTGCTGAACGGCACGCCCTGCCCCAGCGTGCGCACACTGATCGCCCGGCCCTGCGTCGAGTTCGGGTCCACCGGAGCGCCGGTGGCCTCGGCGGGCAGCGGCTGGGCCGCGCGCGGCTGGGCGTCGGCGTGTTCCGGAGGCAGCGGTGTGCCGGACGCCGGGGTGGCGGACGACGGCGCACCGGACGCGGGAGTACCGGACGCGGGGGTACCGGACGGTGGAGTGTCCGTCGCCGGGGTGCCCGCGGAGTCGGCCACGGCCGGGAGCGCTGCGGGGGCCGCCTCCGCGGGCAGCGGCTGGGCGGCCGGCAGCAGCCCTGGCTGTCCCTGCCGACCCGGTTGTCCCTGTTGCCCCTGGTGTCCCTGGTGGCCCGGCTGTCCCTGGCCACCCGGCAGGCCCTGCTGCCCGGGCACGGCGTTCGGACCGGGCTCGGGCCGGGGCGCGGCGCCGGGCAGGGCCGTCGCGGGCGGCGGAACCGCGGCACCCGACGGCACGGGGGCGAGCGGCTGAGCCGCCTGCGCCGTCCCGGCCGGCTGGACCGGCATGCCCTGCGCGGGCGTGCCCGGCGCCGCCGGAACCTCCCCCGGCTGGGCCACGGCCCGCCGCCGGCGGCCGGTCGGCGCGGAGGTGGGGTGCGGCTGGGGCGGGGTGTGGTCCTCGTCCTGGTCGTGCGGTACGGCGTCGTGCCGGCCGTGGTCACCGGCTACGCCCGCACCGGGCACCGGCGCCTGACCGGCGGCCGGCAACTGTCCTTGAGCAGGCACCGGCAGTTGCCCTTGAGCCGACACCGGCAGTTGCCCTTGAACCGACACCGCCGACTGTCCCTGCGCCGGCATCGGCAACTGTCCCTGAGCCGGTACCGGCAGCTGCCCGGGCACAGGACCGGCGCCGGGCACCTGGCCCGCTGACGCTCCCCGGCCCTCGGCCACCCCCTGCCCGGTTCCGTCCCCGGCCCTTTCCACATTCTCTGGACCTGGCCCGTTCCCATGGAAGTTCCCAGGGCCGTTCCCGGTACCGGGGCCGTGCCCAGGGCCGTTCCCGGTGCGGGGCTCGGGTGAACGGTCCGCGTCGGCGGGCGGCAGCGCGAACACCGGACGCGCGCCCGCCTCCTGCGCCGCGGCGCGCTCCGCCGCCGCGGCCAGCGCACGCCGCCGCCGCCCGGTCGGCTGCCCGTCCTCGGCCGATGCGGAGCCCGCGGCCGCCAGTGCGGCCGGCCCGGTCCCGGCCTCCGGCGCGTTCCGGGTGCCCGCGGCAGGCAGCGCGGGCGGCAGCGCGGCGGGCGGTTCGCCGGTCTCGTTCCGGGCGGGCAGTCCGGGGGGCGCGGGCACGCCCTGCGGCGGCACGGTCCCGCCGAGGCCACTGCCCACCGCAGCAGTCCCCGCCGCATGCTCGGCCGCCGTCATGACGGCGCCCTCGGACACCCCCTCGTCCCCGTCTCCGTTCCCGTCCCCGGCGCCGTCGGCGGGGCGTGCACGCCGCCGGCCCGTGCCGGAGGAGCCGGAGGAGGCGACGTCCGCGCCGTCCGCCGGGCCCGCGGGAACCGACTTGGTGTCCCCGGCCGCCCGCCGTCTGCGCCGCCCGGTCGGGGCGGGCGCGTCCGCATCGCCGCCGGACTCGCCGGGGACCTCGCTGTCCAGAAAGGCGTCCACGGAGGACCGCCGGGCCCGCCGCCGTCCGCCGCCCGAGGTCTGCTCGGCCGGTGCCGGGCCGTCGGCGGCGACCGCCGGCAGGGCCGGAGCCTGGACGGCGCCCGCCCCGCCGCCGAGCGGCACTTCGAGCACGTACGCGTTGCCGCTCATGCCCGGCACCTCGTGCGTCTGCAGCACGCCGCCGTGGGCCCGGACGATCCCGCGCACGATCGGCTCGTGCACCGGATCGCCTCCGGAGTACGGGCCGCGCACCTCGATCCGTACCACCTCGCCGCGCTGCGCGGCGGCCACCACCACGGTGTTGTCCAGGTAACCCCCGGCCGACACGGGCACGTTGCCCGTCGCGTCGACCCCGGCGACGTCCGCGACGAGGTGGGCGAGCGCGGCCGCGAGCCGCTGCGGGTCGACCTCGGCCTCGATGGGCGGCGCGTGCACGGCGAACTGCACCCGGCCGGGCCCGATCAGTTCGACGGCCCCGTCGACACCGGCGGCGACGACCGAGTCGAGCATCACCTTCGTCCGGACGATGTTGTCCGTGCCCGCGTCGAGCCGTTGGTAGCCGAGGACGTTGTCGATCAGCTGGGTGATGCGCGAGTAGCCCGCGGACAGGTGGTGGAGCACCTGGTTGGCCTCCGGCCACAGCTGGCCGGCGTCGTCGGCGGCGAGGGCCGCCAGGTCGCGGCGCAACTCGTCGAGGGGGCCGCGCAGGGAGCCGGAGAGCAGGGTGAGCAGCTGTTCGTGCCGGCCGGACAGGGCCTCGTAACGGTCCTTCTCCCGTTCGCCGAGGGCGGCGTACCGCTCCTCGCCGGACGCCAGCTCCTCCGTGTGCCGCTCGCGCAGCTCCTCCAGTTCGGCCACGTGCCGCTGGCGCAGCGCGGTGAGATCGGAGGCGTGCTCCTCGGAGAGCCGTTCGAGCTGCTGCGCGTGCTGCTTGTCCGAGGCGACCTTCTCGTCGGCCAGGGCGTCGTAGGGCCGCCGGTCGGTGAAGGTCATCACGGCGCCGACGAGCTGGTCGCCGTCGCGCACCGGCGCGGTCGTCAGGTCGACCGGCACCTTCTTGTCGCCCTTGGACCACAGCACCTGCCCGCGCACCCGGTGCTTGCGCCCGGACCGCAGGGTGTCGGCGAGCGGCGACTCCTCGTACGGGAACGGGGCGCCGTCGGGCCGGGAGTGCAGGACGAGGGTGTGCAGCTCCTTGCCGCCGAGTTCACCGGCGCGGTAGCCGAGGATCTGGGCGGCGGCCGGGTTGACGAGGACGATCCGCCCGTCGGTGTCGGTGCCCACCACGCCTTCCGCGGCGGCCCGCAGGATCATCTCGGTCTGCCGCTGCGAGCGCGCCAGCTCGGCCTCGGTGTCCACGGTCCCGGACAGGTCGCGTACGACGAGCATCAGCAGCTCGTCGTGCGTGTAGCCGTAACCGTCGTACGCCTGCTGGCCGTTCTCCAGGTTGGCGCTGGTGACCTCGACGGGGAACTCGCTGCCGTCGGTGCGCCGGGCGACCATCCGCGTGGGCTTGGTGCGCCCGCGGGTGTCGACGTGGCCGGGGCGCCGCATGGAGCCCGGGATCAGCCGGGAGTCGAACTGGGGGAGCAGATCGAGCAGCCCGCGCCCCACCAGGGCGGTGCCCGGGGCCTCGAACGCCTCCAGGGCGATCGTGTTTGCGTTGACGACGGTGCCATTGGCGTTGACCAGCACCAACGCGTCGGGCAGCGCGTCGAGTATGGCTGCGAGGCGAGCAGCGCCTCGGGATGGCCTGCTGCTCACGAGACGCTTCCTCCCTGTTACCGCACCTTGCCGACCGCTCGTGCCATCTTGCCAACCGGCCCGCAGCGTGTCACGCGAGGGAGTCTAAAGGCACCGATTGCGCCAGCGATGCCGGATGAGAGGGAGGTCGCACGACGAAGTGACGGGGAACGTGTGACCGCATGCCTCCGCTTCGCGAGACCTTTGCTGGACGTTTACGGGACCGGGGGATTCCGCCACGAATCGTCTGTGCACCCCCGGTCACCTCACCCGCTACCGCCCGGTCACCCGATCGGTGCGGAAGCTCAGGAGCCCAGGCCCGGCAGGAGCGGCACCATCCGGTTCCACCGCGCGGTCTCGCAGCCGTTGCTGCGGTTGTACGTGGCGTCCACCGGGCGTCCGGCCCAGGTGCCGGTGACACGGGCGGTCGCCGGTCCGCCGTACAGCATGGTGCAGACGCTGCCCTCCGGCACGGGCGCGAACGGCTCGCTGCCCCAGTGGGTGTTCTTGTCGACGGCGGCGCAGGCGCCCTGCGGGTCCGGGAGGCTGCCGGCGGCGGGGTGACAGGCCAGTTCGTACGTCCCGTCGTGCCCCTGGCCCGCGTGCTCGACGGTGACGGTCAACCGGTCGCCGGACCCGAGCCCGGACCTGGACCCGAACCCGCCGGCCCGGTCCTCGTGCCGGACGGGCGGCGGCGCAGCGACAGAGGCGGGCGTGGCGGCCGACGCGGGGACGGCGGCGACGGCGGGCGCGGTGGTGTGGGGCGCGGCGGCGACAGCAGGCGCGGCGGACAGTGCGGTGAGCGTGGTGAGCGCCGTGACGGAGGCGGCGGCGAGGCCGGCGACGGAGCCGACGGTGCGCGAGATGACCAGCAACATGACCTGATCAACGCGGCAGACCGCCGGACGTTGCGGGGCCGGGCCGCGACGGGCGAGGGCTTTGCTCTGCGGCCTGAGTGCCTAGTACCGTGGGAGCCGATTGGTGACAGCACGCTCGACTGTGTCATCATCTGCACGCACCACTCGCGCGCTCGCGTGGGGGGTAGCGCTGGAGGCGTCGCCTAGTCCGGTCTATGGCGCCGCACTGCTAATGCGGTTTGGGCCTTAAAGCCCATCGAGGGTTCAAATCCCTCCGCCTCCGCTCTCTCACTCAGGGAGTTCAGCCGATGTCGGCTGAACTCCCTGAGTCGCGTTCAAAACGTTTCCAAGCCGCTTTCCCGCCCCTCTTTCCTGGTCCTTCGTAGGCGCTCCTTCCCTTTACTCGCGCTTACTCGTTCCTTTTGCCGGTCTCTTTGCTGGTCCCTTCTTCCTCGGCGACGGCCGAGCGGGCATTGCGCAGCGCCCCGCGAAACGGGACGGCCCAGCGGCTGCGGCCCAGCGGCCTCGGGTCCCCAGCGGCCGCGCGCGCTCGGCCCGGAGTCCGTCCTCGCGCTGCCCGACGCCTGGGACATGACACGGGCAGCGCCGCGTTGATCGTCGCCGCCGTGGGACGTGCCGGTGATCGCGTACGCCGAGGGCGGCTACGGCAGGGACCCGGACGAGACGGCCAAGAAGGGCACGACAACGCGGGAACCGCTGGACTCGGGCACGTACGAGGAGTTGGCCAGATCGCTCGACGGCGTCCAGTTGAACGACCTGTTCCCCTCTTGAGCCGTACACGGGGCCGACATCACCACCGGCCCCTCCCCCGGCGGCCCCGCCGGGGGGCAGGCCAGCCCGACCGTCTTGGCCCTGTCCGAGCCTGCCATCTGGCTGTTTTCCCAGGTCACAAGGGGTGAGTGGAACGGATTTCACATGGCAGCGGCAGTCATGTAATGTTCTTCCTGTCGCCGAGGAGCAACCCAGAGGGCAGCGAAGCGGCGAGAAAAGCAAAACAAAACAACACAAGCACTCGTAGCTTAACGGATAGAGCATCTGACTACGGATCAGAAGGTTGCAGGTTCGAATCCTGCCGAGTGCACACAGGTCAAAGCCCCCCGGGATCATTCTGGGGGGCTTTTGACATGAACCGCTGACATCAACGCGGCTCAAAGTGCCGATCACTCCTCGGTGTCCGGCCCCTGCTCGCCGCTGGATTCCTCCTCCGACTCGTCCAGTCCGAGGGCGTCATCCATCCGATCGGCGGCGGCCCTGAGCGTCGTACTGGCGAGCGCTTCGCCCCGCTGCAGGCCCGTGGACACGAGCAGCAGCCACAGGGCGTAGAGGCGGTGAGAGCGGGCGGTCTTGAGCATGAGGCGGGCCTCGGCGGCGTCCAGCGGACGCACCTCCTTGCGGGCGACGGTGGGGGTTTCCACGATCCGTGCGACGTTCCGCGCGATCAGCTCCTCCCGGATCGCCTGCTGAAGCGAGGACCGGAGGACGGCGTGGATGTACTGGACGGTGCGGGCGGACGGGCGACGCTTGCAGCAGCGGCCCACGGCGCAGCAGGCGCGCTTGCCCTCTGGGCGCTCTTGGTCCGCACCGCGCAGGCAGCAGAGGCAGGAGTCCCTGAACTCCGCCAGGAACCGGCGCACGTCCGCCGGCGACAACCGGTTCAGCCGCTTCTTGCCGAGGGCGGGGCGGATGTACTGGCGGGTCAGACCCTCGTAGCTGTTCAGCGTGGACGGCTTGAGCCGCTGCGGAGCGATGGTGGCGAGCCAGTAGGTCAGGTAGTCGCCGAACGCCATGGTCGACTCGGCGGCGGGAATGCCGTGGCGGGTCTTCTCCTGCAACTCCGTCAGCTTCGGTGTCTCTCATGACGGAACGACTCCTGACAGCCCCCACGGGGGCGGGAAGTTGAGAGGGGAAGGCCCCGCCCGGCACCGGCACGGGCGGGGGTTGCGCAGGATCAGCGGCGGTCCGTCCTCACCACCAGCGCGACTTCGGCTTGGGCACGATGTGCGGGTGGCCGTTGATCATGTGGTCGACGCACTGCGGACAGTCCTCGCGGGGACCGAGGTGGCGGTGTGCATTCCGGTCGTGGGCGTGCTGCCAGCACTGCGGGTACTGACCAGGAGGCGTGTCCTGCGCGGTCATGCTCACCACCACCCCGACGACTTCTTCGACGCGTTGGCGGTGGCGGCCTCGTGCACGATCCGCTGCCGCTCGGCCTGCAGCGCGACGATCTCCGCGATCAGCCGGGTCTCAGCGGACTGCCAGGCAGTCTCGATCTTGCGCTCGGCGCGGGCCGGGCTGTCGCCCCGGGTGATCCGGTACGACCCGGAGGCCAGTGCACCGAGCACGGCGCGGCGTTCGCGGCCGTCCAGCGGCCACATCTCGCGGTTCTGGACGGCTTCCAGCTCAGTGCCGCGTCCGCGCCCGCCGTGACCTCGGTTATGACGGGATCCCGCTGAGTTACGCCTTCAGGCTGTCGTCATCGTCCTCAATTGGCGTGTCGGGAAACACCGCATGGTCGCCCCGTTACCGTGCGGGGGTCGACCACAAAGGACTGCCCGGCGGCTGGCGGGTAAGGGCTCGCTCAGCCGCGTAGCGGCGTAGCCCGATCGAGAGGATCTGGACCTTGAGCGATTTTTCCCGCCGCTATCTGCTCAGGGCGTCAGCGGCCGCCGGCGCCGGGGCGGTCGTCGTCCCGGGCCTTATGGCCGCAGGCGCGCCGGACGTTGCGGCCGCGAGCACCTCGGGCCTTCTGGCCGCGGGCGACCCGACTAAAGGGTCGTCGAGATGTCCGTCGGCGAAGCTGACCGGTCGCGTCGTCCGCCCCGGTGACGCCTCGTACACGGATGATCGCATCGACTACGACCAGTTGTTCTCTCACTACCCGCTGGTCATCGTCTTCGCCCAGGAGACCCAGGACGTGGTGAACGCCCTCACCTGGGCGCGGCAGCACAACGTCGCACTGCGGGTACGCAGCGGCCGCCACGCCCTGGAGGGCTGGTCGAACATCGACAACGGCATCGTGATCGACGTCAGCCAGCTCAAGTCGGTCCACATCGACACCGACGCTCGTATCGCGACGGTCGGCGCCGGCCTGACCCAGTTGGAAGCGGTGACGACGCTCGCCAAGCAGGACCTCGCGGTCACGACCGGAAGCGAGGGCAGCGTCGGCTTGGTCGGTGCGACGGTCGGCGGCGGCCTTGGCCCCCTCAACCGCTGGCTCGGCATGGCCTGTGACAGCCTGATCGGGACCGAGGTCGTCGTCCCGTCGGGTCGCGACTGCGCCGAGGTGATCCATGCCGACCTGAAGGACCACTCAGACCTGCTCTGGGCGCTCCGTGGGGCAGGAAACGGCAACTTCGGAATCGTCACGCAACTCACCTACAAGGTGCACCCGCTCAAGCGCATCGCCTATGTGCAGGCGACCTGGGACGGCCTTACGGACCTGCATGGGATCTTCGATGCATGGCAGCGTACGGTACCGTTCGCCGACAACCGCCTCGGATCCGAAGTCGAGATCCACAAGTCCCAGATCCTGCTGTTCGCGTGGCTCGCGGAGGGCACGGCGGAAGAGGCCAGAAAGTTGCTGGCC
Organism: Streptomyces sp. NPDC006012; assembly: GCF_042871185.1. Classification (NCBI taxonomy): domain Bacteria; kingdom Bacillati; phylum Actinomycetota; class Actinomycetes; order Kitasatosporales; family Streptomycetaceae; genus Streptomyces; species Streptomyces sp. NPDC006012. The sequence continues at coordinate 25,638 of NZ_JBIAIE010000024.1, read as the reverse complement.
CCGATCCTGTCGATCGGCACGCCCGATGTGAAGGTGCAGGTCGGTAACTGGGGCCCCATCTTTGCCGGAGCCCAGGTCCCGCGCTCGCAGGAGCCCGCCAACGTCAAGTTCTTCTCACAGTTCGCCAAGAAGCTGTTCCCGAAGAAGGCGATCGACGTCATCGGCTACTACATGCGAAACGCTCCCACGGACGACAGCAACTACTTCGTCGATGCCTTCGGCGGGGCGATCAAGAAGGAGCCCCGCGGCGGCACCGCGTTCGTGCACCGCGACGCGATCTTCTACGGCGAGATCGGCGCAGCCTGGGGAACTCCTTCAACGACACCAGGCGTCTGCGACCCGCTCACCTCGACGTGCCAGGCCTGGACCGCCGAATTCAGCCAGGCGATGCGCAGCTTCGTGGACGGCGCCTACGTCAACGTGCCGAACGTCGGCATGCAGGAGTGGGAGACCGCCTACTGGGGGAGACGCCACTTCGAGCGGCTGCGCGAGATCAAGGCGAAGTACGACCCCTGCAACGTCTTCCAGTACGAGCAGAGCATCCCGCCCGCGTCACGCTGATCGACAGTTCGCCGTCGGGGCCCCGCCCCGGTCAGGCTCGGCCTTTCACGCAGAAGGGCCCGACGCAGTCGAAGGGGTGTCGTTAGCCTCGATCTTGCATGAGGGATCGTCAGCTTGCTGACGATCCCTTTGCTCGTTCAGAGTGAGGATTTCTGCTTGCGGGCAGGGCTGATGGTCCGGCTGTCGTGCCGGGTGGGCGCCGGGTTCCACGGCTCCGGTTGTGATGGTGCTGGTAGCAGGGATGGGATGCTGCCCTTATCTGCCCCTTTCACCGCGGGAGGAGCAGCCTTTCAGCCACACGCGGTCGCGCGGAGGCGCCGGGCGGTGTGAGGACGAGTTGCCCCGCAGCGTGGCCCGGAGCGGGAAGCTGAGCATGGGAACGAAGCGCGAGATCCGTACCGGCCGGCGCCGCCCTCCTCATGTGCGAGTGCCCCCGTACTCGTCACTCGGACGAGTACGGGGGCACCTGTCATGCCCCGCAGACGTCAGATCCGGGAGGCCCTACGACGCCGCACAACCAGGTAACCGCCCGCGGCGACCAGCGCCGCCGCGACGCCCGACAGCAGGCCCACCGGGGCGCTGCTACCGGTCTCGGCCATTTCGCCGCTGCCGCCCTGCGCGGACGGGGATGCGGTGGCCGACGGGGCGGCACCTCCCTCGCCGGACGACGTACTCGGCGAGGCCGTCGCACTCGCGGGGCTCGAAGGCGAGGCCGTCGCACCCGCCGGGCTCGAAGACGAGGGCGACGCAGACGACGAGGGCGACACGGAGGCGGACGGCGTCGTACCGCCACCACCGCCCTCGGAGCCCTTGCAGTCGGTCCAGAACACCTTGTGCTTGGCGGCGCCCTTCTCGCCGTCCCAGTTCCAGAACAGCTTGTAGTGCCCGTCGGGCAGGGACAGGTCTGCCGTACGGCCGTGGCCCTCGGTATTCAGGGTGATGGCCCCGGACTTCACGGTCTCGCCCTTGGTGGCGGCGGTCGGGGCCCAGGCTTCGATGTGCCAGTCAACCTGCTGGACCGCGTCGAAGCCGAAGGCGTCGAGGTAGAACGTGCAGACGTGAGGCTCGTTGCGGCGCAGTTCCTCGCCCGTCCTGGCGTCGTGGATCTTCACAGTGCCGTTGTCACCGGGAGCGGTGGCGTGCGCGGTCGGTGCGAGGAGCAGCACCGCCGAAGCGCCGGCGGTCAGCGCGCCGGCGCGGATGAGAGTACGCATGAGAGGCAGGCCCATCATCGTGGTACGAACGGGAAGACGTGGAGGGGGCGGCTCAGCATTCAGCGCGACTTGACGACGGGTCAAGCACGAACAGACAACGAACGGACCTACCACCGAGGTGGAAGCCCGCTCCGGGCCCACGGGCGTCCTGCCAGGTATGAAGACGACGGCGTTCCCCGCTCCCCAAGCTGAGGTTCCAACGATGCGTAAGCGCCGGTACCTGACTGCCCGCAGCCTGGTTCGCCGCAAGGCCCAATCCTGTCGAGTGCGCAGGGAAGAGGCCCCGGTCATTGCCGGGGCCTTTCGGATCGGGTTGTGGGGCGTCGGCCGTGTCCGGTCAGCGGCCGTGACCGCCGTGGCCTCCGTGACCGCCGTGGCCGTAGCCGCCTCCATAGCCGCCGTGGCCGTAGCCACCATGGCCGTAGCCGCCGCCATAACCTCCGTAGCCGCCATAACCGCCGTAGCCGGGGCCGTAGCAGACATAGCCGTAGTAGGGGGTGAAGTAGCAGTTGCCGTAATACTCGTTGTAGTGGCGCGAATACGAAGAGTTTGTGGGGGTTGGGGTCGCCGAAGCGGTGCCCGCTGTGCCGATTGCGGTGCCGCCGGCGATCAGAATCCCGGCAGCGGATATCGCGAGGAGATTCCTCGTGCGTTGCGCTCGCATGGGAACGCCCGCCTTTCCTTTCATCGTCTCGCGCACCTGACGGCGCGCCTCCGGCCGTCGTCGCGAAGAGCAAGTGCGGGGCGGGTCGGTTTCACCGCTCGGATCTGAAAAGCAACGTCACAGCACCGCTGCCGCCAGGTCGGCCCACGCGGTACACGTGGGCGACACAACGGCCGGAGTTCCTCGAATCGACTCGGAACTTCGACGGACCGGGGCGTCCCTGTTTCACGGCTTCGAGACAGTTTAGTCCTGCCTTGGGGAATCGTCACCTTGCGCCGAGCAGGTCGAGCCGGCCGAGCCAGGAGGGGGCGGCCGGGCCGGCAGGGGGGCGGCTGGGCCAGGAAGGGGCGGGCTCCGACCGGCCGGCGATCAGCCTGCGTACGCCTCGTAGTCCCAGTAGGGACGAGTCCGTCGGCGGGCTGCGAGGGTGTGCGGGTGCTGGGTGCCCAGGGTGCGGGTCAGGGCCGTCAGGGCATGCTCCTCCAGATCTTCGGCGTGCTTCCGCTCGCCCGTGGCCCGCAGGTCGGCGGCGAAGGCCACCTGGCACAGCAGCGTGAGCGGGTGCTCGCTGCCCAGGGCGTTCGCCGCCCGGTTGCGGGTGTCCGCGCTCAACTGGTGGGCCTGCGCCAGGCGGTCGTTGGCGTTGCGTGCGTTCGCTGTGTTCAGGGCGCAGCCCAGGGTGGTGGGGTGGTCGGCGCCCAGGGAGGTGGTGAGACCGGCCAGTGCGGACTCGAACAGCGCCAGTGCCTCGGCGCGTTCGCCCATGGCGAGCATGACAAGTCCGGTGTTGGAGAGCATGCCGGTGGTGACGGGGTGGGCGGGGCCGAGCAGGGAGCGGTAGCCGGACTCCGCCTCCACGACCAGGTCACGCGCCTGGCTCGTTTCGCCGGACTCCCGCAGGAAGTTGCCGTAGGCGGTGAGGCAGGACAGCGTGCGGTGGTGTTCGCGGCCGTACGCCTGTTCCAGCTGTGTCAGGAGTTCGGCCAGCGTGGCTGCGACGTCCCGGCCGCGGGCGTCGTCGTGGCGGAGGCACAGGGCCAGTTGGAACCGTGCCTCAAGGGTCTGCGGATGCTGCTCGCCGAGCATCTGCGTGTGCAGCCGTACGACGTGCTCCTGGCCGTTGAACGCGGCCTGGTAGCGGCCCAGGAGCCGCAGGCCGTGGTTGACGGCGTTGCCCGAGTCCAGCGTGCTGATGTGGCGGCGGCCGAGGGTGTGTTCCCGCCGTGCGAGGGTCTCCATGGCGAGTTCGCACGCCTCCTCGTACCGGCCGAGGAGCCGCAGGCTGACACCGAGGTCGTGCTGGGCGGCCAGGGTGGTGGAGTCCTCAGGGCCGAGCAGGCCGAGGGCGTCCTGGAGGACTTCGCGCTGCGACTCGTACGCCTCCTGGTACCGCCCGAAGTGGCACAGGCCGCCGGCCACGGTGCTCCTGGCGGTCAGCTCGTCGAGCGGGTTGCGCTGCCCGGCGGCCTCCAGCCGTTCGAGGACGCCTTGGGCCAGTTCGTACGCCTCGCGGAACCGGCCGTCGGCCCGCAGCAGGGCGCTCTCCTGGTCGGTGAGGTCGAGCATCGGCTCGGCCAGCGGGCCCAGGGCCGCGGACCAGAGGGTGCGGACCCGTCCGGCCAGGGCCAGCCCGGCCCGGTGGTTCCCGCTGAGGAGGGAGTAGCGCAGGCAGTTCAGGACCGTCCGCCGGACCGGGTCCCGGCCGCTGCCCAGCGCTCCGGAGGGCTCCAGGTGCGGCAGCAGATCGGCGTACCTGGGCCAGTACCTGCTGTCCTCCGGATCGCCGGGGTCGGCCGCCGCGAGCACGGTGCGGACGGCCCTGCGGTAATCGGGGCGGCCGTCGGCGTCGGCGCCGTCGTGGATCAGCCTGGAGACGATGTCGTGGACGAGGCGGTGCATGTGCACGGTCTCCCCGGGCGGGTCCGTCTCGGCACCGGCCGGATCGCCGGGGCGGCTGCGGGTGAGCACCGAGTAGTTGACCAGGATGTCCAGGGCGTGGTTCCAGGCGGGCAGGTCGTCGGTCATCCAGCGCAGTTCCTCGGACAGGTCGGTCCCCGGGCAGGCCTGGACGAGGCCGAGCGGAATGGGTCCGGGCGCGAACGCCGTGCACATGCCGAGGACGTCCAGGGCCTGGGGCCGGTCGTGGCGGAGCCGCTTGAGCAGGATCGACCAGGAGGTCATGGAGGACTGCGGGAAGCCGTCGCCGGTGCCGGGCTCGTCCACGGTGGAGAGCCTGCGTTCGCGGACCATCCGCAGGTATCCGGACGCGTCCATGCCGGATTCGCCGAGCCAGGCGGCGGCCTGCACCAGGGGCAGCGGTACGTCGCCGAACTCGGCGGCGACCTCGTCCGCCTCGACCGGCGTGAGGTGCGGGGCCCGCCGCATCAGGTAGGCGGTGGACTCCGCGCGCAGGAACGCGGGGATTTCCACGACGTCCATGTGGTCGCCCCACGTCCGGTTCCGTGAGGTGACGAGGATGTGCCCGGATCCCTCCGGGAGCAGCGTGTCGACGCCCTCGGTGTCGTCCCAGCCGTCGAAGACCACCAGCCAGTTGGCGTACGGGTGGCCGCGGCGCAGGGCGTCCCGGACGGCGCGGACCCGCTCCCCGGTTTCGCCGCCGACGGGCAGCCCGAGCTTGACGGCGAGTTCGCCGAGGCGGCTGCGCAGGATGGTGCGGTCGTCGGAGTCGACCCACCACACCAGGTCGTAGACGGTGTTGAAACGGTGCGCGTACTCGGCGGCGAGCTGCGTCTTGCCGACGCCGGACATGCCGAGCAGCGTGCACGCGGCAGCGCCGCGCTCGGCGTCGGCCAGCCGCTGGTGGATGTGGGTCAGCAGGTCGTCGCGGCCGGTGAAGCGCGGGTTGCGGCGCGGGACCTCGCCCCAGACCTCGCAGTTCGTCTCCGGGTAGCGGGTCAGGGCCCGCTGGGTGCGGGCGCGTTCCAGACCGAGCCTGCTCAGCAGGCGGTCCTCGGCCTCCTCCTCGCTCAGCCCCCACAGGCCGGCCGGTTCCAGCACCGCGGTCGCCGGCGGCAGCACCCGGTTGGTCAGGTTGACGGCCGCGAAGCGGTCGGAGTGGGCCGCGACGAAACCGCGCAGCACCGCGTCCCACTCGCCCGCGGGCCGCCGGCCGATGTCGAAGAACACGTCGTTGAGGACGAGCAGCACGCGCACGCTGGACCGGAGCAGGTCGTCCAGCGAATCCTCCAGGGCGACGTCGTGCGCGGGATCCCAGTGCTGGAGCGTGATCCGGTGGCCGTGGCGCTCCAGGCACTGTGCGATCCACGCCGCCCAGGGCCGGTTGGCGCCGGAGAAGACGATCGTGACGCTCGACGGAGCGGCCATGAAGTCCCGGCGGACCGCGCGGGGAGAGCCGGTCGAGCCGGCCGCCGCCGTCGCCACGAGATCCCCGCGGGGGGCCGGCGCGCGCCGGGCCGCCGGCTCCGGGGCCGGGTCCGTCCCTGCCATCACCCCCGTCGCCGGATCCGTCGTCGTTGCCGTTCCCTCCTGCGTCGTGGTGCCTTCTGGAGTCCTGGTCCCCGGCGTGGCTGCCCGCAGCCGCGCCACCTCTTCGCGCAACGCGTCGAGTTCGGCCTGCTCCCGCTCCCTGTTCTCCTCGGCCCGCTGCCGGTCCCGGTGCTCCTCGTCGGCTGCCGCGGCATCGGCGGCGAGCAACTGGTGCTCCAGATCGACGCAGCGTTGCTCGGCCCGCGCAACACGTCGTTCCGCCGCTTCGAGCGCCTTTTCCAGGTCCGCCACCCGCTGATGCAGCGCGTCCCGCTCGGTCCGCTCCCGGTGTTGCTCCGCGCGCAACAGGTCCAGCTCGACGCCGATGAGCTGGACGTCCGACGCCCTGCGGGTGAGTTCCTCCCGCTCCGCCTCCAGTCTCGCCGCGTGCTCCTGCGACTGCTGCAGGGCCGTGGCCACCGCGTCGGCCTGGGTCCTGGCCACGTCCTTCTCGTGGAGGGCGGTGACCAACTGGTCCTCCAGGTACTGCACCTTCCAGGCACGGCTGCTGGTCGCCTTCAGGGCCGCGCGTTGCAGCCCCGTCACGCGAAGCCGTGCTTCCTGGGCCATCGGGCGGCCGAGTTTCCTGCCGACGTCGTCCATCAGCGTGGCGATGAAGCTGTCCGGCGCGACCGTGTCCCCGCTGAGATAGCGGCTGACGCTGCTCGGGTGGTAGCGGTGCGTGACGGCGTACCTGCGTACGGAGATGTCGAGCACCTCGAAGCACCTGCGGAGCGCCAGGGCCAGGTCACGGCGCTCTCCCAGCACGTCATCCGCGACGGGCCGCAGGCCTAGGCTCACGGACACGGCGCCCACCGTGTCGTCCGGGGGCAGCAGGTCCCCGGACAGCGCGTGGTCGTCGCCGGGAGGTCGCTCGTCCACAGTGCTTCTCCTCCGGGTGCGCTCCGGCCGTGTTCCACAGCATCCGCAACGCGTAGAGCTTGGCGCAACACTGCCGACGATGCCGAGAGTTGCAGCATCTGCCCCTGGATCCGAAAGGTTTGATCATGAGCTGCGTGGACGCTCGGGGGTATGGGCTGATGCCTGATGCCTGATGTCGGGGGCCGAGAGCCGTGGGTCGTGGGTCGGGGGCAAGCGATCAGAGATGAGGGGTAGAGCGTGAGTGCGGAGATCGTTCAGTTTCTGGGGCAGGCCGGGCCGTATCTGACGGCCGCTCTGGGCGCCTATGGGGCAGGGGTGTTGACCCGTGCCGAGAGTTCGGCGGTGGACGCGACGGCGAATGCCGGCCGCCGCCTGTTGCAGGCCGTATGGCGGTGTCGTGACGCGCAGGGCCGTACCGAACTGGAGGCCGCGGTCGGGGACGCGGCCGCGGAACCGGACGACGCGGACGCGGCGGCTGCCCTGCGCCAGCAGATCAAGCGGGCCCTGCGGGACGACGCGGAGTTGCTGCGTGAGCTGACCGCTCTGCTGCCCGTCGGCAGCGGCGGGGTGTCGGTCACGGCATCCGGGGAGCGGTCGGTGGCGGCGGGCGGCGACATCGGGGTCGCGATCACCGGCGATGTCCATACGGAACGACCTTGACCTGCGGGGATTCCCCGTACGGGTAACGGGGGACGGCGGGGCGCGGGCCGGGACGGTTCATGGCGGCGGGTGGCGGGCCGGGATGGCCGTAACGAGGGCGGTCGGGCCAGGGTGGTCGTACGAGGGCCGTCGGGGCCGCGGTGGTTGGCGGCGGTGCGCAGGCAGGACCGTCGACGACGGCGGCCGTCGTGCTCCGTGCCCGAGGGGGCGGGCCGTCTGGGTCAGTCCGGCAGGCCCAGGTCCTCGCGCATGACGCGGCGCATGGCGGTGAGCCTGGGTTCCACGGTCTTCAGCGTCTGGAGTGCCTGCTCCGCGCTCTCTCCCTCGCGCGCGCGGCCCCGGTCGATGCGTTTGGCGGTGGCGTCGACCGCGGCCAGGACGGTGTTCACCTCGCGGGACGAACTGAGCACCGCCTCGGGGACGATCATCTGTGCCTCGGCGTAGCGGTCGCGGTAGTCCCGCCGGGCCTCTTCGACCTGGGTGCGGTCGTCGTCGGTGTAGACCCCGTCCCGCAGACGGTGCAGGGCGTCCTTGAGCATGGTGTGGAAGTGGCGGGAGGTCCGGTTCATCGCGGTGTAGGCGGCACGCCGCTCCTCGAAGCGCTGTTTCGCCTCCTCGGCCCGGTGGTCCTCCGCCCGTCGGCGCTTGGCCGTCCAACTGGTGATCAGCGGCGCGAACAGGGTGCCGAGAACTCCGACGACGGCAGTGACCATGGCGGCTGTGGCGGCACCCATGGAAGTGACCTTAGCCGTAACGCGGGGGCTGCCCCCGCTGTACTGCGGGGCGGGCTTGGCCGTACTGGGGCCGTCCTGGCCGAACTGTGGCGCGGTGGCGATCAGGTGGTCCGTCGCCGACCCGCGCCTGCGCCGGGGTGGCGGCGGTGTCCGGCTTGACGCCCATGCTCCTCAAACACCTCAGCCGGTGCGGGATGTGGGAGTAATTTCCTTACGTGGTGGGGGAGTTCAGGCCCTCACGCCAAGGGGGCTGACTTGCCCTGCCGACGAACGGAGGCGGGAACGTGAGCGGACATCTGCACGACGAAGGACACACGGTCGCCGGTTGGACCGGTGCCCTCATCGCGACCGTCGGGTCCACGGTGGTGGGCCTGGGCGTGGTCATGGCCTCCGCCGCGGTGGTGGGCGGCGGGGCCGGGATCAGCGCCGTCGCCGTCCTGGTCACCTGGGTGCTGCACCTCGTCGGCTGGGGCAAGCCGCCCGGGCCGCGGCCCCGGGAGACGTGGGGCATGCGGGTCCGGGACGCCGGAGCGCGGGACGGACACGCGGGGTGCGTGGCATGCCGGCTGGCGGGGCGCGGGCGGCGTACGGCGGTGGCGGTGGCCGGGGCGGGCAACGGGGAGGCGGGGTCCGCGGTGGCCGAGGCCGGTCAGTGAGGCCGGTCAGTGAGGCGGGTCGGTGGGGCGGGTCGTCGAGGCGGGTCAGTGGGGCCGGTCGGTGCGGAACGCCGGCGGAGAAGGCCGGCGGGGACGGTCGGTGAGGACGGTCGCCGACGGCTCCGCGGGTTCCCGAACGACCGCCCCGTTCCCGATCCGAAGGGCGGGGGCGTTGTCAGTGGTGGCGCCTACGCTCGGGGGTGATGGCACAGGCATGGAGATGCGCGGGGCTGCGGTGGGCCGAGGGCGGTCCCCTGCTGGTGTGGGACGGGGGGCGCAGGAGCGCGCTGCCCCGGGGGAAACGGGTGGCCTTCGGGGTCGTGGACGGGGGTGTGCGCAGATGTGTGGGGGCGCGTGGGCATCCCTGCCCGGTGCGGGCGGTGGTGTCGGGGCGGAGCACCGGCGCGCGGTGCGAGGAGTGCGCGCGGCTGGACCGGGCGCACTCCGTGGCCGCGGACACCGTCGCGGACGACCCGCGGCCATATCACGTGTATCTGGCGTGGTTCGGGCCCGGACTGGTCAAGGTCGGGATCACCGCCGAAGAACGGGGGGCCGCGAGGCTTCTCGAACAGGGTGCCGTCTGCTTCAGCTGGCTCGCGGTCGGTCCGCTGATGGCCGCGCGGCGCATCGAGGAACTGCTGCGGGCCGCGCTGCGGGTGCCCGACCGGATCCCGTACGGCGTGAAGCGGGCGGTGCGGGCGGCGCTGCCCGGGTCGCCGGCGGAGCGGGCCGCGGAGATCGAGGCGCTGCACGCGCGCGCCGTGGCGCTCGACAACTGGCCCGAGGCGCTCGTCCGTGAGCCGTTCCTGGCGGTCGACCACGCGGAGGTGTTCGGGCTGGCGGCGGGCCCGGCGGCAGCGTTCGGCGAGGTGACCGAGCTGATCGCGGGCGGGAGCGTGAGCGGTGAGCTGGTCGCCGTCGCGGGGCCCGATCTGCACCTTGCCGCTGAGCGCGGGACGGTCGTCCTGGACACCCGGCTGATGACCGGATGGGAACTGGTCCCGGCCCTGCCCGGGGCCGACGGGCGCGGCGGTATCGCCGTACCGGTACGGAAGTTCAAGGAGGAGGCGGGAATTCAGGACGAGCTGTTCTGAGCCGGTGCGACGGCCGGACGTGGACAGTACGGGTTCGGTGGGCGATCGTGGGGGAATGAGCGATCATCCTGGTGGAGCGGGCGCGTGACCGGCACGGGGAGGTCGTCCGCCGCCCCGACGGGCGGCTCCGCCGACGTGGACGGGACGGCCTTCGCGGCGGCCGGGGCGGCCAGGGCAGATATAGCGGAAACCCCTGAAATCCCCCGAACCCCTGACACTCCCAAAACCTCTGGATCCCTTGGAGCCCCCGAGGCCGTCGGAGTCGCCGGTGCCGTCGCGTCCCCTGAAGCCCCCGAATCTCCCGAATCTCCCGAATCTTCCGAAGCCGCCGAAGCCGCCGAAGTATCTGAGGTCCGGCGGTTCTGGGCTCGGCTCGGGGTGCCGGGGCTTGTGGACGTGCATACGCACTTCATGCCCGAGCGCGTGCTGCACAAGGTGTGGGCCTACTTCGACGCGCTCGGGCCGCTCACCGGCGGCCTTGAGTGGCCGATCGCCTATCGGACGGGTGAGGGCGAACGGGCCGCGCTGCTGCGCGAGTTCGGCGTACGGGCCTTCACGGCGATGCTGTATCCGCACAAACCCGGCATGGCCCGCTGGCTCAACGGCTGGGCCGCCGACTTCGCCGGCCGTACGCCGGGCTGCCTGCACACCGCGACCCTCTTCGCGGAGGAGGGCGCCACCGGCTACGTCCGGCAGGCGATCGATGACGGGGCCCGGGTGTTCAAGGCGCACGTGCAGGTGGGCGCCTACGATCCGGCGGACGACCTGCTCGACCCGGTCTGGGGGCTGCTCGCCGAGGCCGGGGTCCCGGTGGTGATCCACTGCGGCTCCGGGCCCGCACCCGGCAAGCACACCGGACCGGGGCCGATCGGGCGGGTGCTGGCCCGGCATCCGCGGCTGCGGCTGGTCGTCGCGCACCTCGGGATGCCCGAGTACGAGGATTTCCTCGCGCTGGCCGAGCGGTTCACCGAGGTGCGGCTCGACACGACGATGGCGTTCACGGACTTCATCGAGGACCACGCGCCCTTCCCGCGGGGTGCCCTGCCTCGCCTCGCCGACCTCGGGGACCGCGTCCTGCTCGGCTCCGACTTCCCCAACATCCCCTATTCGTACGTTCACCAGTTGCACGCTCTGGAACGGCTCGGCCTCGGCGACGCCTGGCTGCGGGCGGTCTGCCACGACAACGGGGCCCGGTTGTTCGGTTTGTGAGCCATCGGCGGCGGCGACCGGCCGTCCAGTGGTCCCGATGCCCAGCCCAGCACGGTGACGGAACGGGGGCCCAGGAGGCGCCCGCGGCTTGCCCCTGGGCGCCTCATGGGGCGCCCAGGGTTCGGCTGAGGACCCGCTGTGGTTTCTCAGAGAATTCACAGACAAGTGAAAGTGTGCTCTCAGAGGCCGTCGCAAAGGTGTCCGGCATGACCACGACCTCGCCCCAGGGGCGCACCGAACTGCTGAGGCCGGACGGGAGCCCCGTCCGAGTGCTTGTGGTGGACGACGAGCTGTCGATCACCGAACTGCTGCGCATGGCTCTGCGTTACGAGGGCTGGCAGATCCGCAGCGCCGGCGACGGCCAGGGCGCCGTCCGGACCGCCCGGGAGTTCCGGCCCGATGCCGTCGTCCTGGACATGATGCTGCCCGACATGGACGGGCTGTCCGTACTGGGCCGGCTGCGCCGCGACCTGCCGGACGTGCCGGTCCTCTTCCTCACCGCGAAGGACGCGGTGGAGGACCGGATCGCCGGGCTGACCGCCGGTGGCGACGACTACGTCACCAAGCCGTTCAGCCTGGAGGAGGTCGTCGCCCGGCTGCGCGGGCTGATCCGGCGCTCCGGCGCCGCGGACCGGCGCTCCGACTCCGTGCTCGTCGTCGGCGACCTGACCCTCGACGAGGACAGCCACGAGGTGTCGCGGTCCGGCGAGAACATCCACCTCACCGCCACCGAGTTCGAGCTGCTGCGCTTCCTGATGCGCAATCCGCGCCGTGTGCTCAGCAAGGCGCAGATCCTCGACCGCGTCTGGTCCTACGACTTCGGCGGTCAGGCCAACGTCGTCGAGCTGTACATCTCCTATCTGCGCCGGAAGATCGACGCCGGCCGGGAACCGATGATCCACACCCGGCGCGGCGCCGGTTACCTGATCAAGCCCGCCGTGTCGTGAGCGGACGCGGACGGCCGCGTCCGCAGCAGAGACGAGTGCTACGGCAGAGGTCGGCTCGGACACCTTCTACGACCTCACGCAGAGGACGAGCGGCAGCTGAGAACGAAGCCGACGAGCGACTGTGACGAACGGCAGCCGAGCTGAGGACCGATTCGCCGGCGGAGCGGGCGGGGGGTTGGCGACCACGATCACCACCCCCCGCCCACGGTGGGCGATCGGCATCCGGAGCGCGTTCGACGCGCTGGGCTTCGCGATCGTCTTCGGCAGCGGCGAGGCGCTGTTGCCGCTCGCTCAAGACCTCCAACTCGCCCTCGGCCACGCCCTCTTGTGCACCGGTCCACGTACGACACCCGCGCTGCGACTGTGGCGGCACGGGAGACCGGCGGTGCCCCTTACACCCATGACGGGCCTAGCATCGTTGGAAGTGGTCGGAGATCCAGGAAGGTGCGGCGATGGCGCAGCAGGCGGAGCGGACGCCGCGGTCCAGCGTCTGGCTGGAGCAGAAGGCGCCCCGGGGCGGGCGCGGCGGCGGGCAGCCGTCCGGCCTGGACCGGGCGCGGATCACCGGGGCGACGGTACGGCTGCTGGACGCGGAGGGACTGGCCAGGTTCTCCATGCGGCGGCTGGCCGCCGAACTGAACGTCACCGCGATGTCCGTGTACTGGTACGTCGACACCAAGGACGACCTGCTCGAACTCGCCCTGGACGCGGCCTTCGGCGAGCTGCGGCTGCCCGAGGCCAGGGAGACCGGCGAGGACTGGCGGGACCAACTGCGCTCGCTGGCCCGCGAGTACCGGGCCTTGCTGGTGCGCCATCCATGGCTGTCCCCGCTGGCCGGCCGCTACCTCAACATCGGCCCCAACTCACTGGCCTTCTCGGGCCGGGTGCAGCAGGTGGTACGCCGTTCCGGGCTGCCCGCCCACGGGATCACCGGCGCCATCTCGGCCGTCTTCCAGTTCGTGTACGGCTACGGCACGATCGTGAGCCACTTCGCCGCCCGGGTCGAGGCCGCCGGCATGACCCCGGACGAGTACCACCGTGCGGCCATGACCGTGGTCACCGCGGCCCTGGAGACCGCCGAGGTCATCAGTGAGTCCACGGACATCAGGGCGGCCCGCGGCGGCGCGACGGTCGAAGAAATGCTGGAACGCGACTTCACCTTCGCCCTGGACCTCCTGATCGCAGGCATCGAAGCCATGGTCCAAAAATCCAAGCCCGGTTAGACACACGACTCCGCAAGACACCCACCCCCGCCACCCCCGCGCCCCTCAGGGGCGCGGGGAACTGCGCGACCGGTCCTGAGGTGCCCGCACGGGACCGACGGCCTTCGCGGGCCACGGCGCTCACAGGGGCGCGGGGAACTGCGCAATCACTGCTCAACCAACCGCGCAGGGAACCCGCCGGTGGCAACCGGCCCCCACCGCGTCGGCGTGACCCGGATGATCGACTTGCCCTGCTTGACCATCGCCTCCCGGTACTCGTCCCAGTTCGGGTGTTCACCCGCGATGTTCCGGTAGTACTCGACCAGCGGTTCCACGGAGTCGGGGCTGTCGATGACCTCCGCCGTCCCGTCGACCTGGACCCACGGCCCGTTCCAGTCGTCGCTCAGCACGATCAGGCTGACCCGCGTGTCCCGCTTGGCGTTGCGGGTCTTGGCACGCTCCGGGTACGTGGAGACCACGATCCGGCCGGCGTCGTCGACCCCGCAGGTCAGCGGCGATGCCTGGGGGCCGCCGTCGGCCCGCCGGGTGAGCAGGATGGCGCGGTGCCGAGGCCGTACGAAGTCCAGCAGTTCGTCGAGGGAGACGGCGGTGTTCGTCGCGATGTTCGGTGCCATGGGGGAAGCCTAAGGGGCGGTGCCCCCGCTCTGGGTGACCCTGCTGTGCCTGCGTACACGCCTACATCTGCGGCAGCGTCTCGCCCTGCACCGCCTGGATGTCCAGTTCGATCTTCAGGGTGGTGCCGATGGCCACGATGCCTGCCTGGACGATCTGGTTGTAGGTGATGGCGAAGTCCGAGCGCTGTAGTTCCGTCGACGCGCGGAAGGCGCTCCGGATGCCGCCCCACGAGTCGGGGCCGGTGCCGAGGTAGGCCAGGTCGAGGTCGACCGGGCGGACGATACCGCGCATGGCCAGCTCGCCGTGGACCGTCCAGCGGTCCGGGCCGGCCGGTGACAGCCCGGTGGAGCGGTAGGTGATCTCGGGGTGCTGCTCGGCGTCCAGGAAGTCGGCGGACCTGAGGTGGTTGTCGCGCATGCCGTTGCCGGTGTCGATGGAGGATGCCCGGATCACCGCCTGGACGCGGGACTTCCCGATGTCGTCGGGCGCGATCTCGATCGAACCGGCGAATTCGGTGAACCGGCCGCGCACGCTGGAGATGCCCAGGTGCTGGGCGACGGCGGCCACGGACGTGTGCGCCGGGTCGATCGTCCACGGTCCCGGCGGGGGCAGTTCGACGTCGCCCTGCCGGGACAGCGTCACGGTACCTGCTTCGGCCCGTCCGCTCGCGGTGACGATCGCGCTGGAGGCGACGGGCGCGTACCCGATGGCCGTGACGATCACCGTGTACGCCCCGGGCGCGAGCGGGGTGGTGTCCCGCACGGCGCCTTCCGCGTCCGCCTCGGCCCGCAGTACCTGCGTGCCTGTCATGTCGGTCACCGTGACGACCGCGTGCGACACGGCCCATCCGTCCCGGGTGCGGATCCTCGCGGTCAGTCCCATCCCGTTTTCTCCCTCAGAAGCCATGGATCGAACATTTCCATGGTGGCTTCGAATATCTGTACAAATTGGTCGTAAAGTGTTCGGCCCGCGGGGGGCTGGCCGCCGCTCAGGGCGTACCCCCCACGGGCCGGAGTAGTGCGCTACTCGCCGGGGTGCGCGAGTTCGATGTCGTGTCCGTCGGCCCCGGTGCCCTGCACCGTCAGGGCCGTCGCCACCGGCGGGTAGCCGGTCGCGATGACGGTGTAGTCACCGGAGTCCAGGTCGGTGAAGGCGTACGCCCCGTCCGCCCCGGTGGTGGACGTGCTGACCACGTTGCCGGCCGCGTCCACCAGCGTCACCCTGGCGTCGCCCAGCGGACCGGACGGCGCCCGGACGACGCCCTGGAGCCGGGCCCCCGCCTCCAGATCCACCTCGACCCGGGTGACCCCGGCCCCACCGACCTCGACCAGCAGGGCCTGCGGCCGGAAGCCGGAGGCGTTCACCGCGAGCGTCACCGCGCCGGGCACCAGCTCACCGAAGGTGAACTGCCCCTGGTCGCCGGTGGTTCCGGTGGCGAGCAGATCGCCGCGCACATCGGTGACGATCACCATCGCGTCCTTGACGGGCAGCGCGCTGCCCGCCGCCCGGACGACGCCGCTGAGACCGCTGGTGCCGCTGAGCAGGACGTCGTACGACACCGGGTCCTCGTGCACCAAGACCGTGCTGGCCTGCGGCTGGAAGCCGTCGGCGGAGGCGATCAGGACGTACGAGCCCGCGCCCGGCGCGTTCAGCGCGTAGGAACCGTCGGCCTGGGAGACCGCGCGGCCCAGCTGGCTGCCGGAGAGGGAGATCAGGGTGACCGCGGCCTGGCCCACCGGGACGCTGTCGGCACTGCGGACGAAGCCGTGGATCGGTGTGCCGCCGGAGCCGGACTGCTCCGGCGCGGGCAGGGTGGCGACGGCGGTCAGCTGCCGCTCGGCGGCCGGCTGGAGGCCATCCCCGGTCTTCGCCACCACCGGGGAGGCCCAGCTGGGCACGTGCTCCGTGGCGGGCGCGGCGGCCTGGGCGGCGACGGCCGGCGCCGCGGCCACCGCGTCCTGCTGCGGGTTCTGCGCCGTGTTCTCGTCGGCGCTCTGCGCCAGCGCGCCCTTCGTCCGCAACGGAACCTCCTTGATGAACAGGGTGAGCAGGAAAGCGAGTGCCGCGAGGCAGGCGGCGATCAGGAACACATCGGCGATGGCGTGGCCGTAGGAGCTCTCGATGAGCGTGCGCACCGGGCCCGGCAGGGTCTTCACGTCCGGGATGGAGCCCGAGGAGTCCGAGCCGGCCAGGGCCTTGGCGTACCTCGGGTCCAGGTCGGCCACGCCGTCCTTGACGTAGTCGGTGATCTTGTGGGCCACCACCGAGCCCAGCGCGGAGACGCCGACCGCACCACCGAGGGAACGGAAGAAGGTGACCGTGGAGCTGGCCGAACCGAGGTCGGACGGATCCACCTGGTTCTGCGTGCACAGCACCAGGTTCTGCATCATCATGCCGATGCCGAGGCCCAGCATGGCCATGAAGACGGCCGTCTTCCAGTAGTCGGTGTCGTAGCGGATGGTGCTCAGCAGACCGAGGCCCGCCGTCACCAGCACGCCGCCGACGACCAGCCAGGCCTTCCAGCGGCCGGTGCGGGTGATGAACTGGCCGGAGACGGTGGAGGAGACGAACAGGCCGCCGATCAACGGGATGGTGAGGACACCCGACATCGTCGGGCTCTCGCCGCGGGCCAGCTGGAAGTACTGGCTGAAGAACACCGTGCCGGTGAACATCGCGACACCGACGAACAGCGAGGCGAGCGACGCCAGCGTGATGGTGCGGTTGCGGAACAGCCTGAGCGGGATGATCGGCTCGCTCGCCCTGGCCTCGGTGACCAGGAACAGCACGCCGAGCACGATCGCGCCGCCGACCAGCGCGTACGTCTGCCACGACAGCCAGGCGTACTTGGTACCCGCGAAGGTCACCCAGATCAGCAGCACCGAGACCGAGGCGGCTATGAAGAACGCGCCGCCTCCGTCGACCTTCACGTCCCGCTTCACCACGGGCAGGTTCAGGGTCCGCTGGAGCACGATCAGCGCGATGATCGCGAAGGGCACGCCGACGTAGAAGCACCAGCGCCAGCCGAGCCACGAGGTGTCGGTGATGACACCGCCGAGCAGCGGGCCGCCGACGGTGGCGACGGCGAAGGTGGCGCCGAGGTAACCGGAGTAACGGCCGCGCTCACGCGGGGAGATCATCGCCGCCATGACGATCTGCGCCAGGGCGGACAGACCGCCGACGCCGATGCCCTGGACGACGCGGCAGGCGATCAGCATGCCGGGGTTGTGCGAGAGGCCGGCGACGACCGAGCCCAGGACGTATATGACCAGGGCTATCTGGACGAGGGCCTTCTTGCTGTACAAGTCTGCGAGCTTGCCCCACAGGGGAGTCGTCGCGGTCATCGACAGCAGGGCGGCCGTGACCACCCAGGTGTAGGCGGACTGGCCGCCGCCGAGGTCGCCGATGATGCGGGGCAGGGCGTTGGAGACGATCGTGGACGACAGGATCGCCACGAACATGCCGAGCAGCAGCCCGGAGAGCGCTTCCATGATCTGCCGGTGCGTCATGGGAGCGAGTTCGGAGCCTCCCCCGTGCTTGGCGTGAGCCCGCACACCGGCTGGTGTGGTCGTTGCCATGGGCTTCCTTATCTACGTTTCTGCGTTTCTACGTTTCTACGGTTCGCGTGCTTATGCGGATGTACGGGTGGCCGTCGCTTCGAGGACGGGTGCGGACGTGGGCGCGGGCGCGGCTGCGGCCGCGGTTGCGGACTGCGACGGGTGAGGGGGCCTGGCGTGCGGGGGCCGGCAGTCGCCGAAACTGTCCTTGAGCCGAGCCATGAGCCGGATCAGCTGGGCGACCTCGTCGTCGGTCCAGTCGCCGAGCCGCTCGGCGAGCAGGTCGGTGGTGCGCCGCGCCAGGTCGTCCACCATGGCCTGGCCGGCGGGTGTGAGGCGCAGGATGCGCGAGCGCTTGTCGGCGGGGTCCGGGGATCGTTCGATCCAGCCCCGGTCGACGACGTGGGCGACGGACCGGCTGGTGACGGACATGTCCACGGAGAGCAGCTCGGCGAGCTTGCTCATGCGCATGTCTCCGTAACGCCCGAGCAGGGTCAGTACGGCGGCGGAACCGCTCGGGCAGTCGTGCGGGAGCACCCGCCGCAGGTCCCGGTGCACGGCCCCCACGGCGCTGAACTGGCGCCCCAGCTCCTCGAACTGCGTCTGCTCGGCCATCACACCTCCCGTGTTCGTTGCTTCAGGCAACATTAAGCTTGCTTGGTTGCTACAGGCAAACAAAAGGGGGGCGCCGGGTATAAAAACTTGGCAAAGGCAAGTATTACAAGCGTAAATATGCAGCTGGGTCCGGAGGGCGGGCGGAGGCGAGCGCGGAGTGCGCCGTGAGTGCGCGGTGAGTGCTCGGGTCCGGGGGCGGCACGGGTCCCGCGCGGCGGTTCGGACGACCGGTCCGCCGGTCTTCTTCGGCGCCCCCGCTTGGGCGGCCCCGCCCCTCTTCGCTAGTGTCTCGGCCCATGGCTAACACCCAGGGCCCCCAGGGCAACCAGGACCCCGCAGGCAGCACCCAGATGTTCCGCGCGTTCGTCGACGAGGCCCCGCAGGCCCGGCAGCAGGCGGCCGCCCCGGCCGGCCCCCGGGTCGGCGTGATCGTCGGCGTCGTCGTGGCCGTGGTGATCGTGGCGGTGGTGGCCTGGCTGGCGCTGAAGTAGGGCCGGGCCTGACCGGCGCCGGCTCGTCGAGGGGCTGCGCGGCCCGCGGTGAGCGCCGGCCGCGCGGTCCGGTCATTTCCAGGTGACGGACACGTCCTGCGTCTCGATGTGCATCCCCAGCGGTACCCGCCAGGAGTCGACGCACACCGTCCAGGTGTGGTCCTTGTCGGCCTTCGGGCCGAGCGGTGCCGGGAGGTCGACCGTGGACTTCACCGTCGCCCAGTCGATGCCGAGCGCGCCGATGACATGCGTCCCGAAGGTCACCGTTCCCGAACGGACCGCTGTTCCCCCGGTGTTGTGGAAGGTCACCGTCACCTTCTCGCACCAGCGTTTGTCGGTGCTCTCGCGGGCCGGGTCGTCCCAGGTGAGGGCGGCGGGGGTGGGTGGTGTGGCGGGGGTACCGGGTGGTGCCGGGGACCCGGTACCCGTACCGGTCGACGCGGTGCCTCCGGGAGCGGCCGGTGCGCCGGTTCCCGTTCCGCCGCCGGCCACGGATCCCTCGCCGCCGTCGCCGGAACCGGTCCTGCTGCCGCTGCGGCTGTCGGTTCCGTCGCCGTTGCCGCTTCCGTCGGGATCCGGGCGGTCCGGCCGCGCCTTTGAAGCCGGCCCGGTGGTGGACGACGTGCCGTCCGCGCCGGGCGATTGGTCGAGCGGTACGAGCGTCACCGGGGCGCTCGGCTTCAACGGCTTACCCGATGTCGACTGCGGGAAGCCCCCGGGCGCCCCGACGGCCACGTAGCCGTCGCTCCCGCCGCCGCCCCCGCACGAGGCCAGCACCGCGCCCAGGCAGACGGCCGCCGCCGACGCCGCTGTGACGGCGCCTCGGCGGCCCTGGGTGAGGCCCGTCCAGGGCCGGCGGACCGTTCCGGTCCGGAGCTCCGCGTCCGGTCTTGTTCCCGGTTCTGTTCCCGGCCCTGTTCCGGTCCGTGTGTTCCCTGTGTCCGATCCGGTCCCTGTCCCGGCTCCCGTTCCTGTCCCAGTGCCGCGCATCGGGACAGTTTGGCTGACGTACCGTCAGGAAGGAAGGGCCGGGAGGGAGTAGGGGCGGGCGGAAACAGGGGCGCGGGCGGAAAAGGGCCGGGCGGGAGAAGGGGCGGGCGGGAGAAGGGGCGGGTCCGGTCTCAGTCGGAGATGAGGCCCTCGCGCAGCTGCGCCAGGGTCCGGGTCAGCAGGCGGGAGACATGCATCTGGGAGATGCCGACCTCCTCGCCGATCTGGGACTGGGTCATGTTGGCGAAGAAACGGAGCATGATGATCCGCCGTTCGCGGGGCGGCAGTTTGGCCAGCAGCGGCTTCAGGGACTCCCGGTACTCGACGCCCTCCAGGGCGCTGTCCTCGTAGCCGAGGCGGTCGGCCAGGGAGCCCTCGCCGCCGTCGTCCTCGGGGGCCGGGGAGTCCAGGGACGAGGCCGTGTAGGCGTTGCCCACGGCCAGCCCGTCGACCACGTCCTCCTCCGACACGCCCAGGACCGCGGCGAGTTCGGGGACGGTCGGGGAACGGTCCAGCTTCTGTGACAGCTCGTCGCTGGCCTTCGTGAGCGCCAGCCGCAGCTCCTGGAGCCGCCGCGGGACCCGCACCGACCAGGAGGTGTCGCGGAAGAAGCGCTTGATCTCGCCCACGACCGTCGGCATCGCGAACGTCGGGAACTCGACCCCGCGTTCGCAGTCGAAGCGGTCGATGGCCTTGATCAGACCGATGGTGCCGACCTGGACGATGTCCTCCATCGGCTCGTTGCGGGAGCGGAAGCGGGCCGCCGCGTACCGCACGAGCGGGAGGTTGAGTTCGATGAGAGTGTCCCGGACGTAGGCACGCTCGGGGCTGTTCTCGTCGAGTGCGGCGAGCCGCAGGAACAGGGAGCGGGACAGGGTGCGGGTGTCGATGGCCTCCGAGCCGGCCGAGCCGGCCTTGGGCGTGGCCTCAAGGGCCGTGACGTCGTCGAGCACGTCGAGAGCGTCGAGCTCCTTGGGCGCTGCCTCGCTGCTCGTGGGCGTAAGCACCTTCGAGCTGCCCTGGTCTGCGGACATGCCACCCCCTTTGGGTCGCGGGACGGTCGTGGTGCGCCCCCTGAGAGGAACGCAACCTTCACCTGAATACCGGAGCGGGAGCCACGGCAAACGCGCTTTCCGCAGAATGTCACATGTCGGCAACACGCTGTAGTGACATGTCGACATGAAAGTTCTGAATCAGCCCAGCCAGGAGGGGGTCCGGTGGCTCGCGGGCCCGCGGATGTCGGAATCTTCCCCGGTGGGCGAATCGCTCGGCCCGGTGATCGATCGTTCTCGCATTCGGTTGTGCGCCGGAGCGTACGGAGGCGGTCTCGCGGCGGCCCCCGCCGACGGTCTTGTGACGGCCGCGGTGTGGCGGGGCTCTCCGGTGCCATTGGGGCGGCGGCCCGCCGGGGGCTTTGCGGCGGCTCTGCGGTGGCCTCGTGGTGGCAGCTCCGTGGTGGCTGTGGTGGCTGCTCCGTGGTGGCTTTTGTGGCGGCTGCTCTGCGGCGTGGCGTTGTGGGCGCCTTGCGGCGGCTGCTGTGTGGTGGCCTTGGGCGGCGGTTGCGTGGCGACTCGCACCCCGACGGCGCAGTACGGCCCACCCGGCCGGCGGAGCGCCTACGCGTCGATCCGGTTCGCCGACCGCAGCCGCTGGAAGCTGCGCGCGAGCAGCCGGGAGACGTGCATCTGGGAGACGCCGAGTTCCGCGCTGATCTGCGACTGGGTGAGGTTGCTGTAGTAGCGCAGCAAAAGGATTCTCTGCTCTCGTTCCGGGAGTTGGACCAGCAGGTGACGGACCAGATCGCGGTGCTCGACGCCGTCCAGGGCCGGGTCCTCGTAGCCGATGCGGTCCAGCAGCCCGGGCAGCCCGTCGCCCTCCTGCGCGGCCTCCAGGGAGGTTGCGTGGTACGAGCGGCCCGCTTCGATGCAGGACAGCACCTCGTCCTCGCTGATGCGCAGCCGCTCCGCGATCTCGGCGGTGGACGGGGAGCGTCCGAACGCCGTCGTCAGGTCCTCGGTCGCGCTGTTGACCTGCACCCACAGTTCGTGCAGCCGGCGCGGTACGTGGACGGTGCGGACGTTGTCCCGGAAGTACCGTTTGATCTCGCCGACGACGGTCGGCATCGCGAAGGTCGGGAACTGCACGCCCCGGTCCGGGTCGAAGCGGTCGATGGCGTTGATGAGGCCGATGGTGCCCACCTGGACCACGTCCTCCATGGGCTCGTTGCGGGAGCGGAAGCGGGCGGCCGCGTAGCGCACGAGCGGGAGGTTCGCCTCGATGAGCGCCCCGCGCACCCGGTTGTGCTCGGAGGTGCCCGGCTGCAGGTCCTTCAGCTGGGCGAAGAGGACCTGGGTGAGGGCGCGGGTGTCGGCACCGCGCCGCTTCTCGGGCACCGGTTCCGGGGCCGGAGCGGGAGTCCCGTCCTGGGGCGGCGCAGTACTGGCCGACAAGGTCAACGCCACCTCTTCTATCGGACACCTCCGTCAAAAGCGGTCATAGCATCACAAGACATGTGCACTGTGTTCAAGCACCGCATAACGACGTGTTGAGTGATGAAGTGGTGCATGAGACGCAAAAATCCCCGCACCATTCCGGTGCGGGGGCGGGGTTTCGACCGTACGGCTCAGACCTCGTAGTCGGCGATCACCCAGGTGGCGAACTCCCGCCACAGTCCGACGCCCGCCTGGTGCGCCGGGTGCTCCAGGTAGCGCTTGAGGGCGTCGGCGTCGTCGACCGCCGAGTTGATCGCGAAGTCGTAGGCGATGGGCCGGTTGGAGATGTTCCAGCCGCACTCCCAGAAGCGCAGGTCCTCGATGTGGTCGCCCAGGGGTCGCAACGCCGCCTCGCCCGCCTGGACCCGCGGGTCCTCGCGCTGGACGCCCTCGTTGAGCTTGAACATGACCAAGTGACGGATCATGGGCGTTCCCTCAGCTCTCTCCTCCATTGACGGCCCAGGTCATGAAGTCGCCGATGGCCTTGGCCGCGTTCGATATCCCCTCGAACCCTATCTGGACGTAGTCCGCCGCCTTGGCCGGGTCCGTGATGATCACGTACAGCACGAAGACCACGAGCACGTATACGGCGATCTTCTTGGCGTTCACCGCCACCGCGCCTCCCCTGTCACTGATGTGTCGTCGGGCCGCCTGCTGCCGGCGGTGAGTGTAGCCTTCACGCTCCCCACGGGAGCCAACGGCCCGCCGTCCGAGGGCTTTTACCGGGTTCGTACCGCCCACGCGAAAGGGCCCCGTCGCTCGACGAGGCCCTTCTACAGCGGTAGCGGAGGGATTTGAACCCTCGGTGACTTGCGCCACACTCGCTTTCGAGGCGAGCTCCTTCGGCCGCTCGGACACGCTACCGAGAGAGACCCTACAGCACCGGTGGCCAGGGGCCGAAATCGGTATTTCAGCGCTCTCGGAAGAACTCCGTGAGCAGCCGGGCGCAGTCGTCGGCCAGGACGCCCTCGACGACCTCGGGCCGATGGTTGAGCCGCCGGTCGCGTACCAGGTCCCACAGGGAGCCGGCCGCGCCCGCCTTCTCGTCGCGGGCGCCGTAGACGACGCGGTCGACGCGGGACTGCACGAGCGCGCCCGCGCACATCGTGCAGGGCTCCAGCGTGACCACCAGGGTGCACCCCGGAAGCCGCCAGGCACCCAGCTCGGCGGCGGCCCGCCGGAGCGCGAGAACCTCCGCGTGGGCCGTGGGGTCGCCGGTGGCCTCGCGCTCGTTGTGGCCGCTCGCGAGGACCGTCGTGCCGTCCGGGGCCAGCACGACGGCGCCGACCGGGACGTCCCCGCCCCGGACGGCTTGCCCGGCCTCCTCCAGGGCGAGCCGCATCGCGGCCCGCCAGCGGTCGCGTACCGGATCCGGGATCCGTTGCGCGGGTGATCCGGTCAGCGGACGGTCTCCAGCACCTCCGAGGCGCCCAGGGCCTCGGCGATCGAGCCCAGGGCGTCCTCCGCGTCCAGGGCGCGCAGTTCCTTCTCGCTGACGCCCAGGTCGTCGAGGATCTCGCTGTCGCCCACCGGGCCGTGGCCCACCGCGTCGGCGGACGGGCCGTCCTCGTCGTCCTCGTCCTCGGCCTCGGACTCACCGTCCTCCGTGCCGTCGAGGTCCAGGGCATCCAGGTCGGGGCCGTCCGAGCCGGGCTCGCGGCCGAGCAGTTCGTCGGTGAGCAGGAGCTCTCCGTAGGCGCTGCGGGCAGCGGCGACGGCGTCGGAGACGTAGATGCGCGGGTCGTCCTCGCCGTCCACGCGGACGACGCCGAACCACGCGTCCTCCTGCTCGATCAGGACGAGCACCGTGTCCTCTTCGGGAGAGGCTTCCCGGGCCAGGTCGGCCAGATCCGACAGGGTTTCCACATCGTCGAGCTCTGTGTCGCTCGCTTTCCACCCGTCTTCGGTGCGCGCGAGCAGTGCGGCGAAGTACACCGTGACTCTCCCACTGGTCTTAGGCGTGCCGGTTGGGGGTCCCCCCGGCGGAGGTTCTGGGCGGAGAGAGCTGTGCTCCGAGCCCCGCCCACTCGGAATCGTGGCAGAAACAAAGCGCTCAGGGGACGTCTTCGGCTCCCTGTGTCTGGCAGTTTTGATGGCGCGAATGCAAAGTCGCATCCGTACGTCGGTCAAGGAATCACCAGCGCACTCGTTGCCGCCACCTGCGGATCGTACGCGGCTTTTGGGCGCGCTCACGCACGGCCTCACCCGCAACGCACCGGGGACCGCCGATCTTCCCTACCAGCGGAAGGTGCGCATGCGCAGCGTCTGCCTGAGTCTGGCCACTTTGGCGCGGCGTGGCTGGACGCGGTCGCGCAGTTCGCGCGCCTCCGCCAGCTCACGCAGGAACCGGGCCCGGCGGCGACGGCGCTCGGCGTCGGTCTCGGCTTCGGGTCCGGGTTTGGGGTCGGGGCCGGGTTCGGACGCGGTCCCGGCTGTTGCGCCGGGCACGTCTGTGCGGTCGGGCGCGACGGGGTCGCCGGGCGCGTCCGACTGGTGATCAGGCTGCTCAGGCATCGTTTCACCACCCTGGTCAGTCCATCCCACTTTCCCCCGAACGGGTGGTTTGACGCCAGCGCGAGCGGCGCAAGGGCGCGGTTACTGTTATGAGCATGCGTCTCCACGTCGTCGACCACCCCCTGGTCGCCCACAAGCTCACCACGCTGCGCGACCGGCGCACCGACTCCGCGACCTTCCGGCGACTCGCCGACGAACTGGTCACCCTGCTGGCCTACGAAGCCACCCGGGACGTGCGGACCGAACAGGTCGACATCACCACGCCGGTGGCCACGACCACCGGCGTCAAACTGTCCCACCCGCGTCCGCTGGTGGTGCCGATCCTGCGCGCAGGGCTCGGCATGCTGGACGGAATGGTCCGGCTGCTGCCGACCGCCGAGGTGGGTTTCCTCGGCATGATCCGAAACGAGGAGACGCTGCAGGCGTCCACGTACGCCACCCGGATGCCGGAGGACCTCTCCGGGCGGCAGCTCTACGTCCTGGACCCGATGCTCGCCACCGGCGGCACGCTGGTCGCGGCGATCCGGGAGCTGATCAGGCGCGGCGCCGACGACGTGACCGCCGTGGTGCTGCTCGCCGCCCCGGAGGGCGTCGAGCTCATGGAGCGCGAACTCGCGGGTGCCCCGGTCACGGTCGTCACGGCCGCGGTCGACGATCACCTCAATGAGCAGGGCTACATCGTCCCCGGGCTGGGGGATGCGGGGGATCGGCTGTACGGCGCTGCCGAGTAGCACCGGGGGCCTGCGGCGCCTGTGCGGGTTCGGTGGCGGGTGCGGGTGTCTGCCGGGTCTGTGCCGGGTGCGCGGGGGGTGCCCTTGCGGGTTCGGTGGGGGCTGTGGGTGCCTGCGGCGCCTGTGCGGGTTCGGTGGGGGCTTGCGTAGCGCCCTGGTCTTGGTGGGTGGGTCGGGGGCGGGGGGGGGGGGGGGCGGCCGGCGCCGGGGGGGGGGGCCCGCCGGGGTGGGGGCCGGGGCGGGTGGCCGGCGCCGGGGGCGCGCCCCCCACCCCCCCGACCCCAA
>NZ_JBIAIE010000023.1:0-129125 GCF_042871185.1 Streptomyces sp. NPDC006012 | reverse complement strand
GCTGTTGAGTTCTCAAGGAACGGACGCTTCCTTCGTACTCACCCTCTCGGGCTTTCCTCCGGGCGCTTCCCTTCGGTGTTTCCGACTCTATCAGACCTTTTCTCGGTCCGATTTCCTCGGTGCTTTCCAGGGTCCCGCTCTCGCGTTTCCCTTTCCGGCGGTTCCGACTTTATCAGAGAATCTCGACCGGTCTGACCGGCCACTCATTCCTGAGTAAATCGGGAGAGAGGCTTCTTGGAACCATGTTCACGAAGAAGCAGATAGATCTTAACGACCAGCCACAGAACCTGTCCAGTTCTGGGCAACTGTTTGAATCTACCTCCCCGAGACGCCCGTGTCAACGGGTGGCCCAGGGCGAACAGGAGACTAGCAGGTCAACATCGGTGTCCGCACATCAGGCGGCCGTGGGTGCGGTCGTGCTGCGTTCGAATGTCGTCAGGTCGCCCCTGTCGCCCGCGCGAGCGGCACGGCCACCGAGTACGAAGACGTACGCGAGGAAGGCCAGCTCGGCAGCGACTCCGATGGCTATGCGAGCCCAGGTGGGAAGGCCGGAGGGGGTGACGAAGCCTTCGATGGCGCCGGAGACGAAAAGGACGAGGGCGAGGCCGATCGCCATGCCGATCGCGGCCCGGCCCTCCTCGGCGAGAGCCGCGCGGCGGGTGCGTGGACCGGGGTCGATGACGGTCCAGCCCAGGCGCAGGCCCGTGCCGGCGGCGACGAAGACCGCGGTCAGTTCCAGCAGGCCGTGCGGGAGGACCAGGCCGAGGAAGGTGTCGAGTCGGCCGGCCGACGACATCAGGCCGAAGCCGACGCCCAGGTTGAGCATGTTCTGGAAGAGGATCCAGAGCACCGGGAGGCCGAGGAAGACTCCAAGGACCAGGCACATCGCCGCGGCCTGGGCGTTGTTCGTCCATACCTGCGCGGCGAAGGAGGCGGCCGGTTGGCTTGAGTAGTACGTCTCGTATTCGCCGCCAGGGCGGGTCAGCTCGCGCAACTGGCTGGGCGCGGCGATGGAGGACTGCACTTCGGGGTGCGCGCCGATCCACCATCCCAGGAGGACCGCGACAACCGTGGACAGCAGTGCGGTCGGCACCCACCAGTGGCGTGCCCGGTAGACCGCGGCGGGAAAGCCCTGCCCCAGGAAGCGGGTCACGTCACGCCAGGAGGCGCGGCGCGTTCCCGTCACGGCGCTGCGCGCGCGTGCCACGAGTTGGCTGAGCCGGCCCGTCAGCTGCGGATCGGGGGCACTGGACTGGATCAGCGAGAGGTGCGTCGCGGTGCGCTGGTACAGGGCGACGAGTTCGTCGGCCTCGGTGCCGTTGAGGCGGCCCCGGCGACGCAGCAGGGCGTCGAGGCGGTCCCACTCGGCTCGGTGGGCGGTGACGAAGACGTCCAGGTCCATCGGGTGTGCCTGCTCCTCGGCTGGTCGTCGGCCGCTCGTCGTGGCTGTCAGCTTGTCCTACTGGGGCGCGCTGCGCCTTCAGCTTGGCAGACTTGCTGTTCCCGGGGCAGGCCAGGGGAAGGAGGACGGGTGTGAGTGAGCTGGTGACCGGTGAGGCGGTGGCGCTCGAATTGCGGCCCGCCAGGCTGCCGAGCAGGGCGCTGGCGGTGTTGCTCGATCTGGTCGTGGCCGTCCTCGTCTACATCGCCGTGGCGACGGTCCTGGTGGCGTCGACGTCGTCCTTGGACGATGCGGCCCAGGTCGCGCTGTCGATCGCGTCGTTCCTGCTGGTGCTGGTGGGCGGGCCGATCGCGGTGGAGACGCTCAGCCATGGTCGGTCGCTGGGGAAGATGGCGTGCGGGCTGCGGGTGGTGCGGGACGACGGCGGGCCGATCCGTTTCCGGCATGCGCTGATGCGCGGGGCGCTCGGTGTCGTCGAGATTCTGCTGACGTTCGGGGTCATCGCGTGCATCGCCTCGCTCGTGTCGGCGCGGGGGCGGCGCCTCGGGGACGTCTTCGCGGGCACGCTGGTCGTACGGGAGCGGGTGCCGGCCGGGCGGACGGCATTCGTGCCTCCGCCGCCGCCGTGGCTGGCGGGGCGCTTCGCGGCGCTCGACCTGTCTGCGGTTCCGGACAGTCTGTGGCTCGCCGTACGCCAGTACCTGACGCGCATGCACCAGCTCGACCCGCAGGTCTCCTGGGCCATGGCGGAGCGGCTGGCGGGCGACCTGGCGGTGGGCACGGGGGTGCCGGCGCCGCGGGGGGTGCCGCCGGCCGCGTACTTGGCGGCGGTGGTGCAGGAGCGGCAGGCGCGGGAGGCCCGGCGTGCTTTCGGGGGTGGGCGGGCCCGGGACGGTGCGGTTGTCGGTGGGGCGGTTGGTTTTCCGGCTGTGGCCGGTGCGCCTGGCGGGTATGGCCCGCCGAACGGGTACGCCCCTCCGGTGCCGCCGTCTCCCCCGTCGGCCGGGTATCCGCCGCAGTCCGAGCGGCCGCTGGAGTATCCCGTCGACGGTGGCGGGCAGAATCCGGCGCCCGGCGCCCCTCCGGGGTCGGCAGCCGCCCGCCCGGGGGTAGCGGCCGACCGGCCGGCCACCGGGTTCGTACCGCCGGCATAGGGACGGCGGTCCCGTCAGGTGTCCCCGACGCCCTGGGGCCGCTGTGGCGGTGGTGGCGGCCTCGTGCCGCCGGACCGGGCTGTTCGGCGGTCCGGTCAGCCGAAGGCCGACGGCGGCGAGTCCAGGTCGTCCAGTTCGATGCCGGGTGCGGCGAGCACCACGTCGCCGGCGATGTGAACGGTGTGCCGTTCACCCGTGTCCAGGGCTGTGACCTGGTATTCGTCCACGGTCAGCGGGCCGTTGTCAGTGGCGTGTGCTTCGCTGTTCAGCAAGGCCCAGGACTGGTCCACGGTGCGCGGGGCGAGGACCGGGTCCGTGAAGGCCACGAGGCGTACGCGGGTCGCGGTGTCGGAAGGGGTGAGACGCAGGAGACGGACGGTGGCGATGAGGAACGCGGGGGACGTGCCGGTGAAGGCGTGGGCGCGCACATTGCCTTCGGTGGCATGGGAGCCGGTGGGGTCGGTGCGGACCCAGGTCACTCCGTCGAGGGCAGCGCCGCGTACCTGCCAGCCGCCCGCGTGGAGTTCGAGGCGGATGGGGCGGCCGAGTTCGTCGAGGGTGAGGTCGACGGAGCCGCTGGGGTGGCCCGAAGGGGTGGTCAGCCGGGAGACGTAGCGCCAGCCGGAGGGGCCGGGGGCGCACTGGAAGTGTTCTTGTGCGAAGGGGGTGTGGTCGTGCGGATCGAGGAGCGAATAGCGGCCGCGGGGCATGGGGGTCCTGGGGCTTGACGGGCTGGTGGTCCGGTCGGCTCGACGGGCCGCCCCGGCCGGTGTGACGGCCGGTCGGACCAAAGGGGCAGGCCCCCGACACGGGGGTGCGGGGGCCTGCCTCGGCGGGGCTGCCGGGTGGTGCTCAGCGGCAGCGGTGGGTCCGGCTCAGTAGCGGTAGTGGTCGGGCTTGTACGGGCCCTCGACGTCCACGCCGATGTACGCGGCCTGCTCGGGACGCAGCGTGGTCAGCTTCACGCCGAGCGCGTCCAGGTGGAGGCGGGCGACCTTCTCGTCGAGGTGCTTGGGCAGCGTGTAGACGCCGGTCGGGTACTCGTCGGGCTTGGTGAACAGCTCGATCTGGGCCAGGGTCTGGTCCGCGAAGGAGTTGGACATCACGAACGACGGGTGGCCGGTGGCGTTGCCCAGGTTCAGCAGGCGGCCCTCGGACAGCAGGATGATCTTCTTGCCGTCCGGGAAGGTCCAGGTGTGGACCTGGGGCTTGACCTCGTCCTTGACGATGCCCGGGACCTTGGCGAGGCCGGCCATGTCGATCTCGTTGTCGAAGTGGCCGATGTTGCCGACGATCGCCTGGTGCTTCATCTTGGCCATGTCCGAGGCCATGATGATGTCCTTGTTGCCGGTCGTGGTGACGAAGATGTCGGCCTTGTCGATGACCTCGTCGAGGGTCGTGACCTGGAAGCCGTCCATCGCGGCCTGGAGCGCGCAGATCGGGTCGATCTCGGTGATGATGACGCGGGCGCCCTGCCCGCGCAGGGATTCCGCGCAGCCCTTGCCCACGTCGCCATAGCCGCAGACGACCGCGGTCTTGCCGCCGATCAGGACGTCGGTGGCACGGTTGATGCCATCGACCAGGGAGTGGCGGCAGCCGTACTTGTTGTCGAACTTCGACTTGGTGACGGCGTCGTTCACGTTGATCGCCGGGAAGAGGAGGACGCCGTCGCGCTGCATCTCGTACAGACGGTGGACGCCGGTGGTGGTCTCCTCGGTGACACCGCGGATCTCCGAGGCCAGCTGGGTCCACTTCTGGGGGTTCTCGCCCAGGGTGCGGTGGAGCAGCTGGAGGATGACGCGGTGCTCGTCGGACTCGGCGGTCTCCAGGCCGGGGACCTTGCCGTCCTTCTCGTACTCGACGCCCTTGTGGACGAGGAGGGTGGCGTCGCCACCGTCGTCGAGGATCATGTTCGGGCCGCCGGTGGCGGCGTCCGGCCAGGTCAGCGCCTGCTCGGTGCACCACCAGTACTCGTCCAGGGTCTCGCCCTTCCAGGCGAAGACCGGGATGCCCTGCGGGTTGTCGGGCGTGCCGTTCGGGCCGACGGCGATGGCGGCGGCCGCGTGGTCCTGGGTGGAGAAGATGTTGCAGGAGGCCCAGCGGACGCGCGCGCCGAGGGCGACCAGGGTCTCGATGAGGACGGCGGTCTGCACGGTCATGTGCAGGGAGCCGGTGACGCGGGCGCCGGCGAGGGGCTGCGCCTCGGCGTACTCCCTGCGGATCGCCATGAGGCCGGGCATCTCGTGCTCGGCGAGGGTGATCTCCTTGCGGCCGAACTCGGCCAGGGAGAGGTCGGCGACCTTGAAGTCCTGTCGGTTGTCGACAGTCGTCATTGCGAGCTGCTCCTCGGGGTTGGGTCGAGGTGGGTACGGCTGGTCTGCGCGGCGGCGGACACAGGGGTGCCCGAGAAGAGGACACAGGCATGCCCGCGTACGCGCAGCGCAGTCCGTCGGAGGCCCTCTCTCCCTCGGCCGGCCCGTACGGGGACCGCCCGACCGCCATCAGCAGCGACGTCTGGCTCCGTCCCAAGCTACACCGCGGGGCCGTGCCGCCCCAGTCCGCCTCCGAACACTTCACGCCTTTCCTGGGGCGGCCGGGTCCGGCCGGTGCCCGCGGGCGGGCCGGGGTCAGTGTCCGGCAGCGTGGGGAGTGGGGCCGCCGGGGGCGGCTTTCGGGTCCGGGCCCTTGGTGGCCTCGGCCTCGCTGTAGATGTCCGGTTCCAGGTAGATCACGCGGGCGATCGGGACGGCGGCGCGGATGCGGGCCTCGGCGGCGTTGATGGCGTCCGCGACCTCGGTGGCCGTGTCGTCGTGCTGGACCGCGACCTTCGCGGCGACCAGCAGTTCCTCGGGGCCGAGGTGGAGCGTCCGCATGTGGATGATGCCGGTGACCGTCTTGCCGTCGACGATCGCGGCCTCGATCTTCTTGACCTCGTCGATGCCGGCGGCCTCGCCGAGCAGCAGCGACTTGGTCTCGGCGGCGAGGACGAGGGCGATGGCGACGAGCAGCAGACCGATGCAGAGCGTGCCGATGCCGTCCCAGATGCCGTCGCCGGTGAGGACGGACAGGCCGACGCCGCCGAGGGCGAGGACGAGGCCGATCAGGGCGCCGAAGTCCTCCAGCAGGACCACCGGCAGCTCGGGGGCCTTGGCCCGGCGGACGAACTGCGACCAGGAGAGCTTGCCGCGGAGCTCGTTGGACTCCTTGATGGCGGTGCGGAAGGAGAAGCCCTCGGCGATGACCGCGAAGACGAGGACGGCCACCGGCCAGTACCAGTTCTCCAGTTCGTGGGGATGGCTGATCTTCTCGTAGCCCTCGTAGACGGCGAACATGCCGCCGATCGAGAAGAGGACGATCGAGACGAGGAAGGCGTAGATGTACCGCTCGCGGCCGTAGCCGAAGGGGTGCTGCGGGGTGGCCTCGCGCTGGGCTCTCTTGCCGCCGATGAGCAGCAGGAACTGGTTGCCCGAGTCGGCCAGCGAGTGGACGCCCTCGGCGAGCATCGAGGATGATCCGCTGAACGCGAACGCCACGAACTTCGATGCCGCGATCGCGAGGTTGGCGCCGAGTGCCGCCACGATCGCCTTGGTGCCGCCTGACGCGCTCATGTGTCGCGTTGTCCCTTCCCCTACGTGCCGCTACGCCGTGCGGGCCGATGCCGGTTGCCTTTGCCCGCCCTTTGCCGTCGGGCCATTCTTGCAGCCCCGTCCGTTCGCGGTGTGCCAGGTATCCACAACCACGGTCGGATGATCGGACAAGTCGGGTCAGAGGCGCACGGTGGCCCTGAAGAGTGTTCCGGTTCCGGACACCTCTGCCTTGTCGGCCGCCGGTACGAACACGGACTGGCCGGGGGTGAGTTCGTGCTCGCCCGCCCGTACCGTACCGGCCGTGCAGAGCAGGATCTGCGGGGTCGGCAGGGTGAGGTCGTGGGTGGTGTCGCCCGCCGCAAGGACGTACCGGGAGAGCTGGAACTCGTCGATGGGGGTCTCGTAGACCTCCTCGCCGTCCGGGGAGGCTTCCGGGCGCAGCACGCCCGGGTCGCTCGGCTCGAAGCGGACGATGCGCAGGAGTTCCGGGACGTCGACGTGCTTGGGGGTGAGGCCGCAGCGCAGGACGTTGTCGGAGTTGGCCATGATCTCGACGCCGAGGCCGTTCAGGTAGGCGTGCGGTATGCCGGCCCCGAGGAACAGGGCCTCGCCGGGCTGCAGGCGGACGTGGTTGAGGAGCATCGCGGCGATGACGCCGGGGTCGCCCGGATAGTGCTGGGCGATGTCGGCGTAGGGGGCGTATGCGCCACCGAGGCGGGCGCAGGCGGTGGCGGCCTGGGCGACGGTGCGGGCCATCTCGTCGCGGTCGGCGGTGAGGACGGCGGTGAGGACCTCGCGCAGTGCGGCGTCCACCGGGCGGGCGCGCAGGAGATCCACGTACGGCTTGAGGGAGTCGACGCCGAGGCCGTCGAGGAGGTCCGCGGCCCGGAGCGGGTCGCGGAAGCCGCAGAGGCCGTCGAACTCGGTGAGCGCGCAGATCAGTTCGGGCTTGTGGTTGGCGTCCCGGTAGTTGCGGTTCGGGGCGTCCGCCGGGATGCCGCGCCGCTCCTCGTCCTCGTACCCCTGCCTGGCCTGTTCCAGGTCGGGGTGGACCTGGAGGGAGAGCGGGGCGCCGGCCGCGAGGATCTTCAGCAGGAACGGCAGCCGCGGCCCGAACCTGGCGACCGCCTCCGGTCCCAGTTCCCGCTTCGGGTCCGCGTCTATGACGTCGACGAGCGTGCCGCGCGGGGTGCGTGAGGGAGCGCCGGGGTGCGCGCCCATCCACATCTCGGCCTGCGGTTCGCCGGTCGGCTCGACGCCGATGAGCTTCGGGATCGCGGTGGCCGAGCCCCAGGCGTAGGGGCGGATGGTGTTGTCGAGGCGGTCCATGGGGCTCTCTCTGCCGGGTGTGTGCGTACTGTCGCCGCGTATGTCTGGGGTCATCCTGCGTACGGCCGGTCGGGGTGCGGGCCGGTCGGGTTCCGGCGGCCGGACGAAATCTGGTGGCCGGGCGGGAACCCCCGGCCGGTGGCCGGGGTCCGGCGACCGGTGGCTGGAAACCGGTGGCCGGGCCGGGTCTCCTGGCTGTTCAGGTCAGGCTCCTGAGGCGAGCGCCAGGTACACGGCGGCGAAATCCGTCATGGCGATCAGCTCGGCGAGGGTCTCCAGTTCGTCGCCGGATGCCGGTTCCAGCTCGCTGATGGGCGTGTCGTGGCTGAGGGCCAGGTCGCGGGCGGCCGGGGCGGCGGTGAGGCCGCCGATCGGGCGGTCGCGGAGCAACACCACGCGCGCGTGCAGCGCGGCGGGCTCGTCGACCCGGTCGCGGAAGAAGTCGTCCGGATCGGCGCTGGCGGCGAGCGGGCCGGCGAGCAACGCGCTGTGGGCGGCGAGCGCCTCGGGGAGTTCCGTGACGAGGGCGGGGCGGCCGGCCAGTTCGGCGAGTGCCGCGGCGAAACGCCGGCCCGCCGGACCTGCCGCGGCACCCTCCGTCCAGATCACCGGGAGCGCGTCGGCGAGTTCGGCAGCGAGCGTCTTGGCGGGATTGCTGTACGTCACGATGGCCGGGCCGCACCGCTCGGCCACCCGGTCGAGGCGGTCGGCGACCTTGTCCAGGGCGTCGGACGGGGCGGTGACGAGTCCGATGCGGTCGAGGAGCGCGAGCAACGGGGTGAGCAGCGCCCACAGGACGCCCGGGGAGGACGCGGCGAGCGGTTCCTCGTGGTCGTAGGGGGCCGTCGCCATCGGTACGAAGAGGCCGTGCGCTCCGGTGACCGCCTCGGCGAGCGGGGTGCGGGCGGGAGCCACGGCGACGACCGAGCAGCCGCGGCGGTACGCCTGGTCGGCGAGGAGGGAGAGGCTGGGTTCGGAACCGTCCGGAGTGGCGATCAGCAGCAGGTCGACGGAGCCGGCCCAGCCGGGCAGTTCCCAGCGCAGGGCGCCGGCCGCGGGGGCGACGCCGGAGGGGGCGAGCCGGATGACGGGGCTGCCGGGACCGGCGAGCGAGCCGAGGAAGTCGGCGGCGTGGGTGGCGGCGGCGCCGGGGCCGGCAATCAGGACCGCTCGGGGCCGCCCGTCCGGTTTGAGGCCGCCGATGCCGGCATCGATGGCCTGCCGGGCGGCGACGCGCACGCGGGCACCGGCTTCCGCGGCGCCCCGCAGGAGACCTCGGCGGTCGGCCTCGGCGAGGCCCTCCGGGGTGTCGAGCAGCGATTCGTCGAGCATGGGTGACTGCCTCCGATGCGCCGGGGTGCTGAGTGGGCGGCTCGTCTGTGCTGGTGGGCGCCTCGGTGGGCGGCCCCGGGGCGCGGCCGGTGGCCGGTCCAGGGTGGGGCGCGTCCTCAGGCGGGGCGGCGGGCCTCGTCGACGAGGAGGACCGGGATGCCGTCGCGCACGGGGTACGCGAGGCCGCAGTCCTGACCGGTGCAGATCAGCTCGGCGTCCTGCTCCTTGAGGGGAGCGTGGCAGGCCGGGCAGGCGAGGATCTCCAGGAGGCCGGCTTCCAGCGGCATGGGGTGTCCCTTCGAGCGGATACGGTCGTGCACTGATGTGCCTGGTCAGGGTACCGCTGTGGAAGCGGGCCGCGGGGGCGGGGCGAGCCCGTGGGCGGCCCTGCCGGGGCGGGCGGGAACGGCTCGTGCCGGACGGACGGTACGGCGAGGGGGCGTGCCCGAGCCGGGTCGGGCGGGGTACTGCCCAGGTGGGGCCGAGGACGGCGACGCGCATCAAAGCCGCGCATCGGATGGGGTCGGGGCGGCGGCACGCCGGCTGGGTCCGGGTGGCCTCGCGGACCGGTTGAGGTCAGGACGGCGTCCTCGGAACCGGGTCAGGAGGACGCCTCTGGAGCCGGGTCAGGGGGGCGCCGCTCCTCGGACGGCTCGGTAGGGCAGCCCGCCTCGGACGACGCCGGTACACCGGTGCGACACCGGGCATGGCACCGGGCGTGACACCGGCGCGCACTGAGACTCACGGCCCCGTCGGCCGGGGCCCGGCTGACGGCCGCCTCTGAGGCGGCCGGCGGGAGGCGCGCGGCGGGCAGCAGGCAGCCGTACAGCAGGGCGGTACAGCAAGGCGGCACGGCACAACGGGCGCACACCACGGCGGCCCACACCGAGAGGATCGTCCGGCACCCATACCGAAGCGGCCGTCAGCGGCCCGCGGCCGGGCGGCCGTCAGCGGCCCGCGGCCGGGCGGCCGTCAGCCCCGGATGATCGCCAATGCCTCGTCCCGCACCTCGGCCATGGTCGCCTCGTCGCGGGCCTCCGCGTTCAGCCGCAGCAGGGGTTCGGTGTTGGAGGGGCGGACGTTGAACCACCAGTCGGCGGTAGACACGGTGAGGCCGTCGAGGTCGTCGAAGGCCACGCCTTCGCGGGCGGCGTAGGCGGCTCGGATCGCGGCGAGGCGGGCCTGCTGGTCGGCGACAGTGGAGTTGATCTCGCCGGAGCCGACATAGCGGTCGTACTGGGCGACGAGGGCGGACAGCGGAGCGTCCTGGCCGCCGAGGGCGGCCAGGACGTGCAGGGCCGCGAGCATGCCCGTGTCGGCGTTCCAGAAGTCCTTGAAGTAGTAGTGCGCGGAGTGCTCGCCGCCGAAGATCGCGCCGGTGCGCGCCATCTCCGCCTTGATGAAGGAGTGGCCCACCCGGGTGCGCTGCGGGATGCCGCCGTGCTCCTTGACGACCTCGGGGACCGACCAGGAGGTGATCAGGTTGTGGATGACCGTGCCCTGCCCGCCGTTGCGGGCCAGCTCGCGCGCGGCCACCAGGGCGGTGATCGCCGACGGGGACACGGGGTCGCCGTGCTCGTCGACGACGAAGCACCGGTCGGCGTCGCCGTCGAAGGCGATGCCCAGGTCGGCGCCCTCGTCGCGGACCCGCTGGCGCAGGTCCAGGATGTTGGCGGGGTCGAGCGGGTTGGCCTCGTGGTTCGGGAAGGTGCCGTCCAGTTCGAAGTACATCGGGACGAGGGTCAGCGGCAGGCCGGCGAAGACCGTGGGGACCGTGTGGCCGCCCATGCCGTTGCCCGCGTCCACCACGACCTTCAGGGGGCGGACGGAGGTCAGGTCGACGAGCGAGCGGAGGTGCGCCGCGTAGTCCTTCAACGTGTCGCGCCCGCTGACGGTTCCCGGCCGCTCGGCGGGCTGCGGGGCGCCCGACTCCAGCCAGCCCTCGGCCAGTTCGCGGATCTGGGCCAGCCCGGTGTCCTGGCCGACCGGCGCCGCGCCCGCGCGGCACATCTTGATGCCGTTGTAGCGCGCCGGGTTGTGCGAGGCCGTGAACATGGCGCCGGGCAGGCCGAGGGCGCCCGAGGCGTAGTACAGCTGGTCGGTGGAGCACAGACCGATCTCGGTGACGTCGGCGCCCTGGGCGGCCGCTCCGCGCGCGAAGGCGCGGGACAGGCCGGGCGAGGACGGTCGCATGTCGTGCCCGGTCACGATCGCGTCGGCGTCGGTGACCTGGACGAACGCCGCCCCGAAGAGTTCGGCCAGCGCGTCGTCCCACTGATCCGGAACCACTCCGCGAACGTCGTACGCCTTCACGATCTGCGACAGATCAGCAGCCACGGCCAACCCTCCTGAAGTCCTATCGGTCCGCACAAACTACCCGTACGGACCCAAGATCCGCTGCGGACTCCCGGAGCCTCCCGGCCGCCCCGCCGGACCGGCTCCCGCCTAGACGACGCGAGCCCCTCTCACGGATGTGTCCGGGCGACGCCGACCCCTCTCACAGATGCGTCCGGGCGACGCCGGCCCGTCTCACGGCAGCATCCACTCCAGCACCGACGTGCTCTGCCCGACCACGATGAGGCACATCACCAGGAGCAACCCGGCGCTCCAGGGCAGCACTTTCCGCAGCAGGTCTCCCTCGCGGCCGGCCAGGCCGACCGCGGCGCAGGCGATGGTCAGGTTCTGCGGCGAGATCATCTTGCCGAGGACACCACCGGAACTGTTGGCGGCGGCGAGCAGTTCCGGCGACAGTCCCGATTCGCGGGCCGCGCTCACCTGGAGGGCGCCGAAGAGGGCGTTCGCCGAGGTGTCGGATCCGGAGACGGCCACTCCGAACCAGCCGAGGACCGGGGAGAGGAAGGCGAGTCCGGCGCCGGCCGCCGCCACGAACTGGCCGATCGTCGCCGCCTGTCCGGAGAGGTTCATGACGTAGGCAAGGGCCAGCACGGACGTCACGGTGAGGATCGCGAACCGCAGTTCGTGCACCGTCGCGGCCCACTCGCGCACCGCCACGCGCGCGTGCACGCCGAGTACGAGCGCGGTGCACACTCCGGCGAACAGCACGAGCGTGCCGCCCGTGGAGACGACGGGCCAGCTGAAGACGTTCCCGCTGACTCGGGTGCCGTCGGAGGCGGCGACGTTCAGGAGGGGCCAGTCGTACGTCTGTGTCGCGCGCGCCAGCCAGTCCTTGACGACCGGGATCTGCGCCAGGGAGAAGATCACCACGATGAACGCGTACGGGGCGTAGGCGCGCAGTACTTCGGGCCGTGGGTCGGACTCGTCCAGGTCCTCGCTGCGCACGCCGGTCAGCACGGACGCCCGTACGGCCTCCGTGGCGGGCACGCGCGCGTGCGGTACGGCGACCAGGGCACCGGCGCCGACCAGGGAGGCGGCGATGTCGGCGAGTTGCGCCGAGACGTAGTTGGAGGCGGCGAACTGGGCGGCCGCGAAGGCGACTCCGCACACCAGGGCGGGCACCCAGGTCTCGCGCAGCCCGCGGCGCCCGTCGACGAGCCCGACGAGGACGAGCGGCACCACCAGGGCGAGCAGCGGTGTCTGCCGGCCGACCACGGAGGCGACGGAGTCCAGCGGCAGCCCGGTGACCTGAGCGAGCGTCACGACCGGGGTACCCATGGCGCCGAAGGCGACCGGCGCGGTGTTGGCGACCAGGGAGACCACGGCGGCGCGCACCGGGTCGAAGCCGAGGGCGACCAGCATCACCGAGCAGATGGCGACCGGGGCGCCGAATCCGGCCAGGGCCTCCAGGAGGGCGCCGAAGCAGAACGCGACCACCAGGGCCTGGATGCGCGGGTCGTCGGACAGCCGCCCGAAGGACCGGCGCAGGATGTCGAAGTGCCGGGTGCGGACGGTCATCCGGTACACCCACAGGGCGTTGATGACGATCCACAGGATCGGGAAGAGGCCGAACGCGGCCCCCTGGACGGCGCTGGACAGCGTCTGCTCCAGCGGCATGCGGTAGGCGAGCCAGGCCACCAGGACGGCCGCGAGGAGGCCGATCAGGCCCGCCAGGTGCGCCTTCATGCGGACGCCGCCGAGCAGGACCAGGACGATGACCAGCGGCAGGGCCGCGACCAGGGCGGACAGGCCGAGTGAAGCGGCGACGGGATGGAGTTGCTGGACGTACACGGGGGGCCTCCCCGGGCCTCATCGTTTTCCGGCATACGGAAATCGATTTCTCGTTTCAGCTGACGGAATGGTCGTGTCCGCGACAAGCTCGCGTCAATGGGTGTGCGTCGGTCGGTGAAAGGTTCCACGGGGAGGAAGTCGGCCGTGCGGCGGGCCGGTGGCGCGGGAAGCCGCGCGGGGAATCAGTTGTCCGGTGAGCGCAGCACCCGGAGGTGACCACGGCGGGCGACCTCCATGGGGTCCGCCGTGCGTGCCCCGCCACTCGCCTCCGCCGCCCGTTCCGGGGGGCGGGCCGCCTCGCGCACGGCGTTGGCGAGCGCCTCCAGGTCGTCTCCACTGGGGCGGGCCGGAGCGGAGCCGTCGAGCAGCCTGACGACCTCCCAGCCGCGCGGGGCGGTCAGGCGCTCGGAGTGCTCGGCGCACAGGTCGTAGCAGTGCGGTTCGGCGTAGGTGGCGAGCGGGCCGAGGACGGCGGTCGAGTCGGCGTAGACGTACGTCAGCGTCGCGACGGCGGGTCGGCCGCAGGCGGTGCGCGAACAGCGACGTACAGGGCTCACGACGTTGGACGGTACCGCACTCTTGAGCGGGCCGCGACGACTCTCCACCAGGTCACTCCACCGTGTCGTGCTGTGAAACGCCCCACACACCCCCGCGATCACACTTTCCTGACCTGCGTGAACGGGCTCGCCCACGGTCGGCGGCCCGCGGACGTGACGGTCATGAGTCGGCACAAACACCGCCAAGTGGCTTGAGGGCGGCGGTCCCGGAGAGACGCCGAAACGTGCTCATCCTTGGCTGGAATGGTCATCCCACGACATGCGGTACACGGTGTCCGGTCGGTGTTCCGGTTGCCGCGTGGGGACCGACGGGCGGACCGTGCGAGGACTACGCTTCACCAGTGATGGACAACCGTGTACCGCCCCGTGCCGTCGGCCCCGGGCC
The DNA here is from genome assembly GCF_042871185.1 of Streptomyces sp. NPDC006012. Classification (NCBI taxonomy): domain Bacteria; kingdom Bacillati; phylum Actinomycetota; class Actinomycetes; order Kitasatosporales; family Streptomycetaceae; genus Streptomyces; species Streptomyces sp. NPDC006012. The sequence goes on along the minus strand of NZ_JBIAIE010000023.1, from coordinate 115,233 downwards.
CCGCCGTCGTGACCGCCACGGGCGCGGCATGCGCGGGCCCATCGCCCCGCCGCAGGTGCCGCTCGCGGCGTCGCGCGCGGAGGCGTTCGCGGACCTGGTGCAGGACTCCGTGGAACGGCTCGGGCGGCACTGGCCGCAACTCGCCGACATCGACTTCCAGGTGCTGGAGGTACCCCGGCTCCAGGGAAAGCCCGGCGACGCGTGGAGCGACGACGCCGTGCCGCTCGGCCGGACCGTGCCCGCGCGCGACGGGCACCGGGCGCGCGTGGTGGTGTACCGCAGGCCCGTGGAGATCCGTACGAAGGGGCGGGACGAGCGGGCGGCGCTGGTGCACGAGGTCGTCGTGGAGCAGGTCGCCGAGTTGCTGGGGCTCACCCCGGAGACCGTCGATCCCCGCTACGGGGAGGACTGAGCGCGCCCAGCGGCGCGTCTCTCCCGCACACGTCCCCTGCACACGCCACCACGCCCCTCCCGCACACACCCGCAGACCCCTGCGCACGCCCGCGTGCCGTGCAGAAAGCCCGCCGCACATCACGCGTGGCTTCCGGAAAGTCCGTCCGCACACACACGTGCCCTCCGGAAGCCGCCACGTCCCTTCCCACGCCCCGCCCGACTGTCGCCCCCGCCTCACCGCTGAAGGACCGAGAGGTCCTGGTCCGCCTGCGGTACCGCGACCATTCCCCGGTCGTCCGGGAGCGTCTGGACCGTGAAGCCGGGCACCCCCTCCTGTGTGACGGTGAGGGTGCGGGAGGCGTACACCGGGCCGCCGGAGACCGTCTCGACGGTCAGGGCGTAGGTGCCCTTCAGGCCGGACGGCGCCGGGATCTCGATGTCCTGGGTGGAGCCCTTCTTGACCGTGAAGGACTTCGTCACGGGGGTGCCGCCCTCGGAGCCGGCCGACGCCGTCACCTTGATCTGGGCGGCGGCGGTGGGTGCGGTGACGGACAGGGTCGTGCCCTTGGCGCTGTTGCCGACGGCCGTCGCCCGCGCGCCGACCGGCTCGGTCGCGGGGATGAAGGCGGTCTCCTGCTTGTCGCCCTTGCCGCGGGTCACCCGCAGGGCGGCGATCACCGGCACCGACTGGTCCCCCGGCGTCAGGACGAGGGAGCCCGGCTCGCCCCGGGTCAGCTCGCCCAGGTCGGCGGCCGTCGTCATGCCCGCCTTCACGCGCAGTGTCTCGTTCCCGGCGGGGGTGATCAGGCCGTCCGAGGAGGCCAGGCGGATCTTCAGGTCCGCGTCGCTGTCCGAGGGGGTGAAGGCGATCAGCCGGACGTCGGTGGCGTCCTTCGGGATGCCGGGCAGCACCAGCGTGTCGGCCGGGTCGCCGGACGCCGCCAGCCAGTCGCCGCCGGTCTTGGCGTCGAGGGCCTGGACGGCCGCGCCGACCCGTCCGCTGCGGACGTTGACGTGCAGCGTCAGGTCGCTCTGCGGGTCGCCGGCGAGCGTGGACAGCAGGACGGGCTTGCTGGAGTGCGGCGGGACCGTGATGCCCTCCCCCACCGTGGACTTGATCGCTCCGTCCTTGCCGAACAGATCCAGGTCGACGACGGCCGCGCCGTCGTCAGGGTTGGTGAGGTGCACGTAGTCCGTGCGGTCGGCGGCCGTGGAGACACCCGGGAACCAGAACTCGGTGTCCGCCGCGGTACAGGTGACGCCCTGCAATCCGCGGGCGGTGCCCGCGGCGATCGAGGTGGTCTCCTGGACGGTCCAGCCGGGCGCCGGCTTCCCCTCGGCCGTACCGGCGAGCGCGGGCGTGTCGGATCCGGAGGTGTCACCGGTGGCCGGGGTGCCGGGTTCCTTGGGGGTGAGCACCGGCTCGGCGCCGTTCTTCTTGCCGCCCTTGCCGCCCTTTCCCTTCCCCGGGTCGCCGGTGCCGTCCGCCGACACCTCGGTCACCGGCTTCAGTTCGGCCTTGCCGTCGCCCTTCGTGCCCTTCGTGACCGGGGTGAAGGACGTGTACGACGTCTCGGCGATGTCGGAGAGGCTCGGCGCCGGGCACAGCAGGCTCGTACGCTCCACGGGCAGTTGGGCAGCCGCCTCGGGGACGGCCGCGCCGGAGGCGTCCGGCGTCTCCAGCGTGGCGAAACCGGTGATGGCGGCGAGCGCGGCCGTGCCGGCGATCAGGGACAGGGTGGTGCGCTTCACTGCTGGCTCCCGTCGGGGCGCTCACTGGCGGTGCCGTGGTGGTGGGGATGGGGGTGGGCCGCCGGGTCGTAATGCGGGTCGTAGCCCGCGTCGTAGCCGGGCTGCTCGTAGCCCTGCTGATACGTCGGGTCGTACGCACCCTGCTGGGGAGCGCCGTCGTACCCGTACGGGTCGTACTGGCCGGTCTGGTACGGGTCCGCCTGGTAGCTCTGCTGGTCGTAGCCGCCCTGGTACTGGCCGGCGCCCTGGTACTGGTCGCCGTAGTACTCGGCGCCCGCGTAGGCCCCCGTGTCGTTGCCCCAGTTCGTCATGTCCTCGCCCGGGGGCACCGGCGTGTCGTAGGTCTGCTGGTGCGGTACGGCGGCCTGGGCCTCCTCGGCGGGCTGTGGGCCGTCCGGGCCGGGCACCTCCGGCACGCCGGACTCCTCGGCATCCGCCTGGGCGCGCAGGCGGCGGGCGCGGCGGCCCTCGCCGGCCACGGCCTGCGCGGGGACGGCGGCCTCCTCCTCGGGCAGGTCGTCGTCGACGTCGCGGCGACGGCCGGGCAGGGCGAGCACGACCAGGACCACCGCGAGCGCGCCCTGGGCCCACAGCCAGCCGGTGTGGCCGATCGGAGCGTCGTAGCCGACGTCCAGCGTGCCGCCCTCGGCGGGGAGTTCGAAGCCCTGGGCCCAGCCGGCGACCGTGGTACGGGTGAGCGGTCTGCCGTCCAGGGTGGCGGTCCAGCCGTCGTCGGCCGCGTCGGCCAGCCGCAGGACGCGGCCGTCGGAGCCGGACGGGACGGTGGTGTGGATGTCGACGGGACCGGCGGGGACGGGCTGCGGGGTGCCCGAGCCGTCGGCGGACACGATGGCCGCGCGCGAGACCTGCTGGTCGACGCGCCACAGCGCGCTGCCGTCCTGCTCGCTGAGCCGGCTCAGACCGGGCGTGGCGTCGAGGACGCGAGTCATGTCGCGGGGTGCGCCCTTGTGGACGATGACGTAGCGCACCGCGAAGCCGCCGAGCTGGTCCGCCTGGTCGGCGCCGGAGCCGGCGACGAGGTTGGCGACGACCTTGTCGAGGGTGGCGCTCTCGCCCTGCGCGACGGCGAGTTCGGCGTCGCCCATGCGGGCGCCGGAGCCGCGGACGAGGGTGTAGCGCACCTGCGCACCGGAGTCGCTGGCGAGGACCAGGGTGCGGGCCTGGTCCTCGGTGCCGCTGTCCTCGGCGACGAACGCGGGCACCTGCACCGGCTCGCGCCGCTCCACCGGCCCGTCGGCGCCGCCGATCATCCAGCCCACGGCGACCAGCAGCGGGCCTGCCGCCGACGCGAAGGCGATCAGCGCGGCGACCGGCTGGCGCCAGCCGAAGCTCTGCTCGGCCACGCGCGCGCGTGCCCCGTCGGCTCCGAGTGCGGCGGCGGCGAGCAGCGCGATGCCGTAGACGAGGGTGGCGGGGCCGGCCCAGGCGGAGCCGTTCGACAGGGCGGCGAAGACGAGGGCCACCAGGGCGACCGCCCAGGCCCGATGGATGCCCGCCTGGCGTTCGGAACGCAGCAGGGCGGCCAGCGCGGCCAGCACGAGGCCGATGAGCATCAGCCCGTCCACCGTGCCGGGGCCGCCCGGGCTCGCGCCGAGCAGGTCGAGCGTGGAGGCCGCCGAGGCGCCGTACTCCAGTCCTGCTTCCTTGAAGAAGCCGAACGGGAGCAGCGTCAGCGACCACGGCGCGAGGACCAGCAGCGGGGTGCCCAGCTGGGTGAGGAAGCGCAGGCCCTGGGCGGGGAGGTCCGCGCGGCGCACGGCCAGCACGCCGATGCCCAGGATCAGCGCGATGGGCCACACGATCGGCGTGAAGGCCGTGGTGACGGTCAGCAGAAGTGCGTACGCCCAGGTGGCACGCCAGCTGCCGCGCGTGCCCGAGCCGTGCGCCAGGCCGCTCGCGGCGATGCCCGCGCGGGCGATCAGCGGCAGCAGCACGGACAGTACGGCGGTGCCGATCCGGCCGCTCGCGAGGGCGCCGGTGGCGGCGGGCAGGAACGCGTAGGCGATGGCCGCCCACGCGCGCAGGAGGCGCGAGGTGACGAGCGGGCGGGAGGCGAAGTACGCGGTGCAGCCGGCCAGCGGGACCGAGCAGACGAGCAGCACCGTGACCGCGAGGCCGGTCGAGCCGAACAGCACGGACGCCAGCAGCGCGACGATCGCCAGGTAGGGCGGCGCGGACGGGGTGCCGCCGGTGCCCACCGGGTGCCAGGCGTCGAGGTAGCGCGACCACAGTCCGCCGGCGTCGGCCGGGGCGGGCAGCAGGGCGCCGCCGGACAGCGCGCCGCCGCCGAGCAGGGAACGGCAGGCGACCAGCGAGACCAGCAGCAGGACCAGGAAGAGGACGGGGCCGGGTTTGCGGGCGATGCGCTTGAGGCGGGCGAACTGCTCGACCTCCAGGAAGTCCGCGTCGTCGCCACCGGGGCCGGACTCCACCGCGCCGCCGTGCCGGCCGGCCGAGGAGACCTCGGGGTCGGAGGAGCCGAAGACATTGCCCGCGACCTGTTCCACGGTGGCCCGCACGGTCGCGCCGGGCGGCGGGAACAGCGGGCGCAACTCGCCCTTGTCCACCTGCGGGCGGCCGCGCCTGCGCCGGCCCGCGAGGATCCGCTCGGGCCGCAGCAGGACGCCCAGCAGACCGCGGACCTCGTCGACGGCCTGGCCGGGGACCTTGCCGACCAGGTAGGCGAGGGTGCGCAGCAGCGTGCCGAGCACCAGCCGCAGCAGGATCCAGGGCAGCACCGCCGTACGCGCGTTGACGAGGAGGGTGTAGGCGGCGCCCGCCTTGTCGACCTTGTGCGGGGAGGCGGCGGTGCGGCCGCCGCAGTCGACGGTGCGGCGCTCGCGGGAGGCGGCCTCGGCGTGCCGTACGACGGCCTCGGGGGCGATGAGGACGCGGTGGCCGGCGGCTTGGGCACGCCAGCACAGGTCGACGTCGTCGCGCATGAGGGGCAGCCGGCGGTCGAATCCGCCGAGTTCCTCGAAGACGTCGCGCCGGATCAGCATGCCCGCGGTGGAGACGGACAGGACGCGCTGCACGTGGTCGTGCTGGCCCTGGTCCTGTTCGCGGCGGTCCAGGCCGGTCCAGCGGCGGCCGGAGTTGGCGATGCTGACGCCGACCTCCAGGAGCTGGCGCCGGTCGTACCAGCCGCGGAGCTTGGGGCCGACGACGGCCACGTCGTCGCGGCCCAGCTCCAGCTCGTTGTCGACCACGCGCAGCAACTGGGCCAGGGCGTCGGGCTCGGGGGCGCAGTCGTCGTGCAGGAGCCACAGCCACTGGACGGGCTCTCCGTGCGGCAGCTCCGGCATGTCGTACGCCTCGTCGCGCCAGCTGCGCGTGACGGGGTCCCAGCCGCTGGGGCGCTTGAGGTAGGGCAGTTCGTCCGGGGTGAGGACGGGCGCGTTGCGGTTGGCCTCCTCGACGGCCTGGCCGAAGCCGGTGCGGCGGGCGAGGTGCAGCACGCGGTCGGCGCCGAGCGCGTCGGTGACCAGCTGGGCGGACTCGTCCGCGCTGCCGGTGTCGGCCGCCATCGCGTGCTGGACGGGCCGCTCCTGGCCGAACAGCCCGGCGAGCGCGTCGGGCAGCCAGCGGGCGCCGTCGTGGGAGACGAGCACCGCGGTCACCACGTGCCGCGGGAACTCGGGCGGACGGGCGGGGTCGAAGGCTGCCGAGTGGGCAGGCTCGAACGCCGCCGGGCGGGCCGGGTCGAACGCTGCGGCGGCAGCGGCGTCTTGACTGGCTGCCGTATGGCTGTGCACGGACATCGAGGTACGGGCCCCGGTTCGGTGGACTGTGGTGGACGCCCGCACCCGGAGGGGGCGGCGGGGCGTCTCGGACGAGCGACCACACTATCGGCTGGGCATGGCGACGGCCCGCCGCCTGTGGATAACCCACCGGCTACGGGCCGTTCGTGACGTATGTACGTGAAGGTTCCGTTGTATGTGAAGGATCCGCCGCACGTCAGGGACCCGCGGTACGTGCAGGTTCCGTGCCGTCGCGATCAGACGGCTGCCTTTTTCAGCCTGCGGCGCTCACGTTCGGACAGGCCGCCCCAGATGCCGAAGCGCTCGTCGTTGGCGAGGGCGTATTCGAGGCACTCGGAGCGGACCTCGCAGGCGAGACAGACCTTCTTGGCCTCTCTGGTCGAGCCGCCCTTCTCGGGGAAGAAGGACTCGGGATCGGTCTGGGCGCACAGCGCGCGCTCCTGCCAGCCGAGTTCCTCGTCCGCGTCGTCGACCAGCAGTTGCTGCACCAGCTCGGTCATGTGCGCCCCTCGTCTGTCTTTCACGTCCCCGTGTGGCGGCCGTTACCGATTTCGGCTGAACGACACGAGTGAAATTACAAGTGTGCTGCTCCGGGCGAGTCAAGCCGAGATCTGCTATTGAGCCCGTTATTCACTCTGCGGAACCAAGGCCGTGCGGAAAGTGTTCAAATCGGCATAAACCTTGACACGCTTCGGAGGCCCCGGGAGGGCCGCCGACCCCGTACAGCGATCTGCGGGGATCCGTACGCAGAAGGACGCCCAGGAGTTCGATCGCGTTCCGGCGCAACCCGCGCTCCCGGATGTGCGCGATGTCTCCCGGCGGCTCGGCGGGCAAACCTTTCGCCCGGGAGAGGAACCGGATGAGGTGAAGCATGTGCCACATATCGGATGCCAGGTTGACACTGCGGGTGTGAACCGATGTCCTTGAGGGCATGCTCGCGAACTCGGCTCTCACCCCGACCCGCTCCGCCGGGTCCCACGGTGCTGCCCGCGCTCGCCGCAGCTGTTGTCGCTGTTGCGGCTGTTGAGCCAAGCCCGCTCCGGCTGTTCCCCCGAGTCCCTCCGACTCGGCCGCTGACTGCCTCAGCCCGCCTTCCCGAAGCCCCCGCGCTCCATCCGCTCGGCTTCGCCCGGCCCCACCGCTCGCCGTTCTTCTCTTCCCGCTCTGCCCCGCGTCGTCTCCGCGTCGTCCCCGCGTCCCCTTCTCACCGCTTCTCGCCGCTGCTCGCCGCTTCTCACTTCTTCCCACCTCTTCGCCCTCCCGTCCCGAAGCCCCCCGCCACTCCTGCCGAGGACCCACAGCACCACGATGAACACCGACAACGACCTGCAGATCGCCGGCGACATCCTCGAAGTCCCCCACCTGCTCCAGCCCCCGCGCGAGCACCCGGAGACCGTCGCCGGTTTCGTGGGCCTCGCCCGCTCCGTCGCGGCAGACCGCGCCCAGTGGGCGCACCTGGTCCGGTACGACGCGACGACCCGCTGGTACCACCGGCTGCGCACCGGCCCCGGCTACGAGGTGTGGCTGCTGTCCTGGGTCCCCGGGCAGGGCACCGGACGGCACGACCACGGCCGGTCCTCCGGAGTGCTGACGGTCCTGGAGGGCACGCTGACGGAGCGGTCCGGACGGGGCGCGCGCGTGCTGGCGCCGGGCGTGCAGCGGGTGTTCGCGCCGGGTTATGTGCACGAGGTGGTCAACGACGCGCTGGAGCCCGCGGTCAGTCTGCACGTCTACCACCCCGGCCTCACCGAGATGACCATGCACGCCGCCGCGCACTGCGAGGCCCGCGGCGTGCCGCGTCCGCTGACTGCCTGACGCGTTGTCGTACCCGGCTGCCACACTGATTCCATGCGCATTGTGGTTCTGGCAGGCGGCATCGGTGGTGCCCGGTTCCTGCGCGGTCTGAAACAGGCCGCGCCGGACGCGGACGTCACGGTGATCGGCAACACCGGCGACGACATCCACCTCTTCGGGCTGAAGGTCTGCCCGGACCTCGACACGGTGATGTACACGCTCGGCGGCGGCATCAACGAGGAACAGGGCTGGGGTCGGGCCGACGAGACCTTCCACCTCAAGGAGGAACTCGGGGCGTACGGGGTCGGCCCCGGGTGGTTCGGGCTCGGCGACCGGGACTTCGCCACGCACATCGTGCGGACGCAGATGCTCGGCGCGGGCTATCCGCTGAGCGCGGTGACCGACGCGCTGTGCGACCGCTGGAAGCCCGGCGTGCGGCTGATCCCCATGACCGACGACCGGGTCGAGACGCATGTGGCGGTCGAGATCGACGGCGAGCGCAAGGCCGTCCACTTCCAGGAGTACTGGGTGCGGCTGCGCGCCTCCGTCCCGGCCGAGGCCGTCGTGCCGGTCGGGGCCGAGCAGTCCAAGCCGGCACCGGGCGTCCTGGAGGCCATCGCCGAGGCGGACGTGATCCTCTTCCCGCCGTCCAACCCGGTCGTCTCCGTCGGCACCATCCTCGCCGTGCCCGGCATCCGGGAGGCCATCGCCGACGCGGGGGTGCCGGTGGTGGGCCTGTCCCCCATCGTCGGGGACGCGCCCGTGCGCGGGATGGCCGACAAGGTGCTCGCGGCGGTGGGCGTGGAGTCCACGGCGGCGGCGGTCGCCGAGCACTACGGGTCGGGCCTGCTCGACGGCTGGCTCGTCGACACGGTCGACGCGGACGCGGTCGAGCGGGTCGAGACGGCCGGCATCCGCTGCCGGGCCGTACCGCTGATGATGACCGACGTGGCCGCGACCGCGCAGATGGCGCGTGCGGCGCTGGCGCTCGCTCAGGAGGTGCGAGGAGCATGAGCGACGAGACGATCGGCGGGCCGGACGGGGGTGCGGGGCCGGGGCGTGGTGCGGACGGTTTCCGGGTCTGGGCCGTCGCCGGGATTCCCGAGGTCCAGCGGGGCGACGACCTGGCAAAACTGATCGCCGCTGCCGAGCCGGGACTGCGTGACGGGGACGTGCTGCTCGTCACCTCCAAGATCGTGTCCAAGGCCGAGGGGCGCATCGTCGAGGCGGCCGACCGGGAGGCGGCGATCGACGCGGAGACGGTACGGGTGGTGGCCAGACGCGGCTCGCTGCGGATCGTCGAGAACCGGCAGGGCCTGGTCATGGCCGCCGCCGGGGTCGACGCCTCCAACACCCCGGCGGGAACGGTGCTGTTGCTGCCCGAGGACCCCGACGCGTCCGCGCGCGCGGTCCGCGACGGGCTGCGCGAAGCGCTCGGCGTGGACGTCGGGATCGTGGTCACCGACACCTTCGGGCGGCCGTGGCGGGCGGGGCTCACGGACGTGGCGATCGGCGCCGCGGGCGTGCGCGTCCTGGACGATCTGCGGGGCGGCACGGACGCGCACGGCAATCCGCTCAGCGCCACCGTCGTCGCCACGGCGGACGAACTGGCCGCCGCGGGAGACCTGGTGAAGGGCAAGGCGGCCGGGCGTCCGGTGGCGGTGGTGCGCGGACTGCCGCAGTTGGTCGGCGATGAGCACGCGGAGGGTGCGCGGGCCCTGGTGCGCGACGCCCGCAACGACATGTTCCGGCTCGGCACCTCCGAGGCCGTGCGGGAGGCGGTGACCCTGCGGCGCACCGTGCGGGCCTTCACCGACGAGCCCGTCGACCCCGGGGCGGTGCGGCGGGCGGTGGCCGCCGCGGTGACCGCGCCTGCGCCGCACCACACGACGCCGTGGCGGTTCGTGCTGCTGGAGTCGGCGGCGGCGCGCACCCGGCTGCTCGACGCCATGCGGGAGGCGTGGATCTCCGATCTGCGGCGGGACGGCAAGAGCGAGGAGTCGATCGCCAAGCGGGTGCGCCGCGGCGAGGTGCTGCGGGGTGCGCCGTATCTCGTCGTGCCGTGCCTGGTGACGGACGGCTCGCACACCTACGGGGACGCGCGGCGGGACGGTGCGGAGCGGGAGATGTTCGTGGTCGCCACGGGCGCGGGCGTGCAGAACTTCCTCGTCGCACTGGCCGGGGAGCGGCTGGGCTCGGCCTGGGTGTCGTCGACGATGTTCTGCCGGGACGTGGTGCGCGAGGTGCTCGGGCTCCCACCGGACTGGGATCCGATGGGCGCGGTCGCGGTCGGGCATCCGGCCGAGCAGCCCCGGGAACGTCCGGAGCGCGAGGTGTCGGACTTCGTCGAAGTGCGGTGACCGCCGCGGGGTCAGCAGACGATAGAAAACAGCAGTAGACGACACCGGAAGCTCTGGGACCTCTCGCATGGCAGGACGATTCGCTCCGCGGCCCACGCGCACCACCGTGCGCGGTGGGCAGGCCGCCGTGCCCACGGGCGTGCCGCGGCCGGCCGGACCGGTTTCGGAGCGGGTACGGACCTGGGCGCCGGAGGGGCAGCTCGACATCCGGCTGGTGCTGGGGCCGCTCAGACGCGGACCGGCGGATCCCACGTTCCGGGCCGAGCCCGACGGATCCGTGTGGCGGGCCAGCCTGACACCCGCCGGGCCCGGCACGCTGCGGGTGTCGGCGTACGGCGGCCGGGTGCGCGGCGAGGCGTGGGGCCCCGGAGCGGACTGGCTGCTGGAACGGCTGCCCGAGTTGCTCGGCGCCGCGGACGACCCCGAGGCGTTCACGCCACGGCACCGGCTGGTGGCCGTCACCCGGCACCGGCGTCCGGGGCTCAGACTGACCCGTACCGGGCTGGTCCTGGAGTCGTTGATCCCGTCGGTCCTGGAGCAGAAGGTCACAACCGGCGAGGCGTACCGGGCCTGGCGGCTGCTGGTGCGGAAGTTCGGGGACCCCGCGCCGGGGCCGGTGCAGGGGCGTATGTGGGTGATGCCCGCGCCGCGGACCTGGGCGCTGATTCCCTCCTGGGAGTGGCACCGGGCCGGGGTCGACGACAAGCGGGCGTCGACGATCCTGCGGGCCGTACGGGTCGCCGCGCGCCTGGAGGAGGCGGTCCGGCTGGAGCCGGCGGCCGCGCAGGCGAGGTTGGAGGTCCTGCCGGGGATCGGCCCCTGGACGTCGGCGGAGACCGTGCAGCGCAGTCATGGGGCGCCGGACGCCGTGACCGTCGGGGATCTGCACCTGCCGGGGATCGTGGGCTGGGCGCTTGCCGGTGACCGGTACGCGGACGACTCCGTGATGCTGTCCCTGCTGGAGCCGTACGCGGGTCAGCGGCATCGGGCGACCCGGCTGATCCTGCTGAGCGGACGGACACCGGCGCGGCGGGCGCCGCGGATGCCGCACGGGGACATCGGCCGGCTGTAGCGGGGCGGGCGGGGCGCTCCGCCGGAAGTGCCGCGATGTGCCGTAGTTCGTCCGCGACGCCGTCGTGGCCGGTCGCGCAGTTCCCCGCGCCCCTTCCGGGCGCTGCCTGCGCCCCCGGAACCAGCCCGGAAAGCTGCGGTCGACGGAGAACTACTGGCCGGAGGAGGAGAACTACTGGTCGGAGGAGAAGCGGACCGCGCCTGCCGGGATGCGGGCGTCGCACCAGACGCGGGCGCCCGCGCGAAGTTCGTTGTCGGCGCCGACGACCGCGCCGTCGCCGATGACCGTGCCGGTCAGCACCGAGCGCTCGCCGACGCGGGCGCGGGTGCCGATCATGGAGTCGGTGATGACGGCGCCGGGTTCGATGACCGCGCCGGGCAGGATCGTGCTGCCCGACACCCGGGCGCCCCGGGCCACGAAGGCACCCTCGCCCACCACCGTGCCGCCGGTCAGCTTGGCGTCCGGCGCGACCCGGGCCGTGGGCAGGACGAGCCGGTCGCCGCAGCGGCCGGGGACGGCCGGCGAGGGTGCCCGGCCGAGGACCAGGTCCGCCGAGCCGCGGACGAAGGCGTCCGGGGTGCCCAGGTCCAGCCAGTACGTCGAGTCCACCATCCCCTGCAGATGGGCGCCCGCCGACAGCAGGTCCGGGAACGTCTCGCGCTCCACGGACACCGGGCGGCCCACCGGAATGGTGTCGATCACCGAACGCCGGAAGACGTACGCCCCGGCGTTGATCTGGTCGGTGACGATCTCCTCGGGGGTCTGCGGCTTCTCCAGGAAGGCGAGGACGCGCCCGGTCTCGTCGGTCGGGACCAGACCGTAGGCGCGCGGGTCCGTCACCTGGGTGAGGTGCAGGGAGACGTCGGCGCCCGTCGATTCGTGGGTGTCCACCAGCGCTCCGATGTCGAGGCCGGTGAGGATGTCCCCGTTGAAGACCAGCACCGGGTCGTCGGGGCCCGAGTGGAGCCGCCCGGCGACGTTGCGGATCGCGCCGCCGGTGCCCAGCGGCTCCTCCTCGGTGACGTACTCGATGTGCAGGCCGAGCGCCGCGCCGTCGCCGAAGTACGGCTCGAAGACCTCGGCCAGATAGCTGGTGGCGAGGACGATGTGTGTCACGCCCGCCGCCTGCGCCCGGGCCAGTTGGTGGGTGAGGAACGGGACTCCGGCCGCCCGGACCATGGGCTTGGGCGTGTGGACCGTGAGCGGACGCAGCCGGGTGCCCTTGCCGCCGACCAGGAGGATCGCTTCTGTCACCTGTCGTCTCCGCTTCCTGCCGGGACCGGCCGAACCGTCTTTCGGCCGGTCAGTGTATGCAGACCCTGCGACGACGCCCTCGATGACCGCGCGGTTTCACGCGGTGTACGCGTGCGATGTCCCCCCGGCCGTCCTCGACGGCGTGAACGCACGCCCCGGCCTCAGCGCCCCTGGTAGCGGGCCGCGGCGGCACGGACCGTGCCGAGCTTGGAGTACAGCTGCTTGCCCGGGCAGTCCGTGGAGTACCCGTCCCGGTGACCGGAGATCACGTTCAGTCGTACGTTCTTCCCCTTCGGGTACAGATTGCCACCGCCGGACTTCAGGTATGTCTTCCCCTTCGGGTTGGCGCCGAACAGGCCGAGCTTCCAGGCGGTGAGCTTGGCGGCGCCGGTCACCGCGGCGGCGGGCGGCTTGGCGGAGTTGAAGGTGCCGATGACCGCGACGCCCATGCTGTCGCTGTTGAAACCGAGGGTGTGGGCGCCCCTGACGGCCTTGGTCACACCTCCGGCGCGGCCCTCGTAGATGTTTCCGCACTTGTCGACGAGGAAGTTGTAGCCGATGTCCCGCCAGCCCATGCTCTTGACGTGGTAGCGGTAGATACCGCGGATGACGGACGGGGCCTGCGAGCACTTGTAGTTGTTGCCCGAGGCGGTGTGGTGCACGAACGCCGCCTTGACCGTCTTGGTGTAGACGAAGCCCCGTTCGCGCAGCTTCTCGTCCGCGCCCCAGCCGTGCCGGGTGACGATGCGCGGGCGCGGCGCGGTGTGCGGCTTCGCGAGCTGCGTCCCGGCCGATTCGGGGCCGCGCGGGGCGAGCGCTTCCCGCTCGGCGTCCTCCTTGCTGAGCGCCGGGATCTCGCGTGCGCCGAGCGGGACGAGGTCGGCGTTGGCGGCGGAGGCGCCGGCCTCGGCGTCGTCCAGGCCGACGCCGGTACGGTCCGGGTCGCCCGGGGAGCCCTGGGCCGGTGACACCGCGCCGGGATCGATGAGTTCCAGGCGCAGCCCCGACGGCAGGGGGGAGACGGCGGTCGAGGTACGGCCGTCGCCGGTGGCCGGTGCGGCGTCGGCGCGCACCCGTAGTTCCACGGCGTCCGAGTCGCCCACCCACAGCGGGGCCGTGGCGCCGTGCACCCGGCCGGAGGTGCTCTCCGCGGTGTCCGGGTCGGCGCCGTGCGCGTTGTGCGTGTCGACGTCCTGCCAGCCGGACCAGGTGCCGGTCGCGGCGGCGCGGGTGCGGACCTGGACCTGGCCGTGGAGTTCGGTGCCGGGGTTGTCCCAGACGACACCGACGAGGGAGAAGTGGCGTACGTCCTGGCGGTGGACGCCCTGCTCGGGGGCGGAGCCGAGGACGCGTTCGCGGGTGAGGGGGACGAGCGGCAGCGACTGGGTGCTGCCGGGGACCGCTGGGCCGGAGGTCCGGCCGCCGGTCATGGACCCGGCCACGGGCGGTGCCGGTCGCGCGGGCGCGGCGGCTGCGGGCACGGCCAGGGGAAGGGAGAGCACGGCCGCACAGGTGAGGCCGACCGTGGGGGCGCCGATCGGGGAGATCCGGGAGAAACGAGAGAACTGGGAGGAAAAGCAGAGGAATCCACGCATGTCCCTGATCTTCAACAGAGCCACACATATCTGTCCATTGCGGACTTGACGGGCCGTCGGGTTCCGTTCGTCCGAACCGGTGGCGCCGCCGGGCGGTCGGCACACGGGGCGCCGCGTACCCTTGCGCGGGTGAACGCCACCGATCGCACCCCCGCCGACCTGCTGCGTTCCGCGCTTGCCGCGGATCCCGGACGCCCCCTGGTGACCTTCTACGACGACGCCACGGGCGAACGTGTCGAACTGTCCGTGGCCACCTTCGCCAATTGGGTGGCCAAGACCGCGAATCTGCTCCAGGGGGACCTGGCCGCGGGCCCCGGGGACCGGGTCGCGCTGCTGTTGCCGGCGCACTGGCAGACCGCGGTGTGGCTGCTGGCGTGTGCGTCGGTGGGCGCGGTCGCGGACGTGGCCGGGGATCCCGCCGCGGCGGACGTCGTGGTGAGCGGGCCGGACACGCTGGAGGCGGCGCGGGCCTGTTCCGGCGAGCGGGTCGCACTGGCGTTGCGGCCGCTGGGCGGGCGTTTCCCGCAGCCGCCGGCCGGGTTCCTCGACTACGCGGCGGAGGTGCCGGGCCAGGGAGACCGGTTCGCGCCCTTCGCGCCGGTCGATCCGGAGGAGCCCGCGCTGATCGTGGCCGGGGCGGAGCTGACCGGGTCCGAGGTCATCGACCGGGCCCGCACCGACGCGCCCGAGCTGGACCTGACCGGGCCCGGCTCCCGGCTGCTGTCCGGACTGCCGTACGACACCTGGGAGGGCCTGAGCGCGGGCCTGTACGCCCCGCTGGCCGTCGGGGGGTCCGTGGTGCTGTGCCGACACCTGACCCGACTGGACGAGGACGCCTTGAACAAGCGGATGGAGAGCGAGCGGGTGACCGCCTCCCGCCACTGACGCAGACCGTCTCCGGCACCCCTCCCCCACCCCGGCGGTCCGAAGGGGTGCCGGAGAAGTACGGACCGGAGGAGTACGGGCCGGAGGAGTACGGGCCCTGAGGGGGAGCGGAGAAACACGGGCGGTAGAGGTACTGGCCACAACCAGCCACCCCGGACCCACCAGACCCACCGGACCCACCGGACATACTCCAACACATACGGACACATCCAAACACATCCGGATTGCGGCGTCCGCGGCGGCGATTGCCGTCCCCGGCACCTTCGGTCCACGCACACGCCCCTCACCTCCCGGCACCCCGTTGCCGACTCCCGCCCTTCCGGGGTACGGGCCGCTGCCAGGTACGGCCCGACGACGCCTCGCGGGATCCGGGACGGACCCGGGACGAGTCGCGAACTGCGCCCGTTTTCCCTGGTCACCCGCATGATCCGGCCCCTCTGCCGCACCCCGGGACGACACCGCGCGCCGAGCGCTCGCGCCCCCTCCAGCCCTTCCCGCGGACCCCGGCGCCATCACCCGTTCGGAGTAATCCGGGCCGCCTTCGGCACCCATCCGGGCGATCGTCGAAGGAGCAGAACCGCACGTTCGTACGCCACGAGGGGGTGGACCGTACGTGAGCGACACCGCAGGTACGCCCTCCGGGAGCGCCCCCGGTCCCGGGGCCGGCGCCTCCGCCACCGGGGACGGGCTGACACGTCGGCGCCGGCGGCGGTGGACGACGGGGTCGGCGCTGGGGCTGGCGGCGCTGGTCCTGCTGGGCTCCGGGGGCGGGTGGGCCCTGTACACGAGGCTGAACGGAAACATGACGGCGGACGAGGCAGCCGCCGCCGAGCTGGCCCGCTACGAGCGCGAGCGGCCCACCGCGCTGGTGCACGGCGCACAGAACATCCTGCTCATCGGGTCCGACACCCGCGCGGGGGACGACAACGGGACGTACGGGCGGGACTCGGGCACCGCGCGCTCCGACACCATGATCCTGCTTCACCTCGCCGCCGACCGGCGCAGCGCCACCGCCGTGTCCCTCCCCCGGGACCTGATGGTCGACGTGCCGAGCTGCCTGCGGGCGGACGGCGGGCGCAGCCGGCCGGCCCTGACGATGCTCAACTACGCCTTCGAGACGGGCGGTTCGGCCTGCGCGGTACGGACCGTCGAGAAGCTGACGGACATCCGGATCGACCACTACGCCGTCGTCGACTTCAGCGGCTTCAAGAAGATGGTGGACGCCGTCGACGGCGTGGAGGTGTGTCTGCGGAAACCCGTCGACGACAAGGCCGCCAAGCTGAAGCTGCCGGCGGGCCGGGTCCCGCTCGACGGCGAGCAGGCACTGGGCTTCGTACGGGCCCGCAAGACCCTGGGCGACGGCAGCGACACCGACCGGATGCAGCGCCAGCAGCAGTTCCTCGCCGCGCTCGTCGACAAGGCGCGCAGCAACGACATCCTGCTGAACCCGGTGAAGCTCTACCCCCTGCTGG
Organism: Streptomyces sp. NPDC006012; assembly: GCF_042871185.1. NCBI lineage: Bacteria > Bacillati > Actinomycetota > Actinomycetes > Kitasatosporales > Streptomycetaceae > Streptomyces > Streptomyces sp. NPDC006012. The sequence continues at coordinate 98,874 of NZ_JBIAIE010000023.1, read as the reverse complement.
ACGCGGCCACCTCGTCGCTCACCACCGATCCCGAGCTGGCCAGTCTGCGCGGTTTGTACCAACTGGTACGCGGGCTGCGGAACATCCCCACCGAACATGTGCAGTTCATGACCGTTCCGCGAAATTCGTACCCCTACGACACCAATCGCGACCAGCTCGTCCAGCCCGAGGCCGGGAAACTGTTCGCGCAGCTGCGGTCCGACAAGCCCGTGACGACCACCAAGAACAATCCGCAGCATTCAATGACAAACAGCGGCAAATCAGGCGGGCAGCAGCCCCCTTCCCCGGTTCCGACGTTCCCCGGCAGGACGGCCGCCGAGGACGGCTGCGCATGAAGTGCGGAGCAAGTCGACGGGCTTGTATCCAGGTGTATGCGGCGGATTGTGCGGTTGTAAGGGGTGCGGAATTTCTCACTGCCGTCCCTCGACGCTGAACTGGGCGGATAGTGTGACCCGGTGCACCACACCACGAGGCCGTGGGACTGTGCACTGTTTGACCGAGACCCGAGCGCCTTGAAGGGGGGAGGCGCCGCGTGGCCCCGACGGAGGATTCGAACAACCGTGGACGCGCAAGGCCGTGGGCGGGCGGACAACATCGATCCCGCAGACCAGTGGGTGCTCAATCCGAACACCGGCGAATACGAACTGCGACTGGGCCCTCCCGCTCCGCAGTCGTCGGTGCCCGGTCCGCGCCGTTCCGGAGCACGTGAGACCGGCCGCAGGCCCGGCGACCGGACGGCGGCACCGGGACAAGGGCAGGGCAGAGGACCGGGAGGGGAGATCCCGGCGCAGCGCCGGCGCCGCGGGGAACCGGAGCAGCCCGTGCGCGGCCGCGGCCGGCGGCCGGCGAAGAAGAAGACGAAGGCGAAGAAGGCGCTGCTGTGGACCGGCGGCTCCCTGGCGTTCGTCCTGGTCGCCGTGTCGGCGGCCGGTTACCTCTACATCAGACACCTCAACGGCAACATCACGTCCGTCTCCGACGACGGCGCGAGCACGGGTGGCTTCCGCACGGACCAGGCCATCAACATCCTGCTGATCGGTACGGACAAACGCACCGGTTCGGGCAACGAGGGCTACGGCGACACGGGCAGCGTCGGGCACGCCGACACCAACATCCTGCTCCACGTGGCCAAGGACCGGTCGAACGCGACCGCGCTGAGCATCCCGCGCGACCTGATCGTCGACGTCCCGGACTGCCCGACCCAGCAGCCCGACGGCAGCACCAAGGTCATTCCGGGCACGCAGGGCGTCCGCTTCAACACGAGCCTCGGGCAGGACGGACGGACCCCGAGCTGCACCATGCGCACGGTGACCGAGCTGACCGGGGTCACGCCGGACGACTTCATGGTCGCCGACTTCAACGCGGTCAAGACGCTGACCGAGGCCGTCGGCGGCGTCGAGATCTGTCTGGCCAAGGACATCGACGACCCCGACTCGCACCTCAAGCTGCCCAAGGGCAAGCACAACATCTCCGGTGAACAGGCGCTGGCGTTCGTGCGCACCCGGCACTCCGTCGGCTTCGGCGGCGACCTCAGCCGGATCTCGCTGCAACAGCAGTTCCTGAGCGCGCTGATGCGCAAGCTGAAGGGGAACTCCACCCTGACCAGCCCGACGAAGATGCTGAAGCTGGCGAATGCCGGCACCGAGGCGCTGACCGTCGACGACAAGCTGGACAGCATCGGCAAGCTCAAGGACCTGGGTCTTGAGCTGGGCAAACTCAATCTGAAGAACATGGCCTTCACGACCATCCCGGTCTTGGACAACCCGGCGGAGAAGGTCAAGGCCACGGTCGTCCTCAACGAGGCGACCGCCCCTGCCGTGTTCACCGCGATCAAGAACGACGTCTCCTTCACCGCGGTGCAGAAAAAGAAGCAGCAGCAGAAGAAGGACGCGGAGGCCGGCCGGCTCAAGGGCACCAAGTCCGACCCGTCCGCGGTCCGGGTGCGGATCCTCAACGGCGGCGCCGACACCGGCATGGCGCAGAAGGCCCTGGAGTGGCTGCAGAACGACAAGGGCGTACTCAAGTCGGAGAACGCCGGCAACGCCGCCGCGGGCGTGAAGCTGAGCAAGACCACCCTTGAGTACGCGCCCGACCAGGCGGACCAGGCCCGCGAACTGGCCTCCCTCCTGGGGCTCGCCGGTGCCCAGCTGAAGCCCGGCGAGAGCGTGACCAACTCGCAGGGACTGCCGGCGATGACGCTGACCCTGGGCAAGGACTTCCAGGGCCCGGGTGAGTCGCTGTCCGCTCCGCCGAAGGCGCCGGACGTCGACAAGTCCACGGCGGACGAGGTCAAGTGCGCGTCCTAGCCGAAACCCGCCCCGGCCGGACATCCGGACGGTTGCCTTCTCCCCGGAACGCCGGTCACCCGCGTCCGGCGGCGCTCCGCCGTTTACCCGGCGTTCCTGCGCCGGTGGCCGTACGGCGCCGGCACCGCTGAGGATCGCAAGCAGACAAGGTGCGTCTTCCAGGTAACCCATTGGGTCCGTCGTGCGTCTAACCAGGCGCGGGACGGACCCGTATGGCAGGCGCAGGGTGGGGAGGGCAGGGTTTTGGCGCAGAGCGGTGTGCGGGGGGAAGTTCCCGCGGTCGAGAGCACGACGCCACTCGTACCGCGGAAGTCAGGTGTGTCCGACGGAGGCGGCCGGCACAGCGGCGGGGGGCGGCACGGCAGCGGCCCGGGCGGCCCGAGACGAAGTCGCAGAAGGCGGGTGCTGCGCTGGTCGGCGACGGTGCTCGCGGTGGTGATATTGGGCACGGCGGGCGCCGGCTACCTCTATTACCAGCACCTCAACGGCGCCATCCAGAAGGGGCAGCGCAGCAGCGGCGACTCCAAGGCGAAGAAGGCCCATCCGAACGCGGCCGGGCAGACGCCGATCAACATCCTGCTGCTGGGTTCCGACAGCCGTGACACGGACGCGAACCTGAAGCTGGGCGGCGGCAAGGACCTCCGTACCAATCCACCGCTCGCCGATGTGCAGATGCTCATCCACCTCTCCGCGGACCGCAAGAGCGCGGCGCTGGTGAGCATCCCGCGTGACACCCGGGTCGACATACCCGCGTGCAAGGACCCCAAGACCGGCCAGAAGTTCCGGGCGACCAACGCCATCATCAACAAGACGCTCGCCCGTGGCGGAGCCGGCTGCACGCTGTCCACCTGGGAGAACCTCACCGGGATCTACATCGACCACTGGATGACGATCGACTTCGGCGGCGTGGTGAGCATGGCGGACGCCATCGGCGGCGTCGACGTGTGTGTGAAGCAGAACGTGTGGGACCGCCCGCTGCCCGGCACGGGCGGCGGCTCGGGCCTGAAGCTGACGGCCGGCACCCACAAGGTGCAGGGCAAGCAGGCGCTCCAGTGGCTGCGCACCCGGCACGCCTGGGGCAGCGACCCGCTGCGCGCCAGGGCCCAGCACATGTACCTGAACTCGATGATCCGCACGCTGAAGCAGCAGAACGTCTTCACGGACACCGGGCGGCTGATGGGCCTCGCCAATTCGGCCGTCGACTCGCTCAAGGTCTCCGAGGAGATCGGCACGGTCAAGAAGCTCTACGACCTGGGCATGCAGCTCAAATCGGTGCCGACGAACCGCATCACCATGACGACGATGCCCTGGCTGGAGGACCCCCAGGACCCGGACGCGCACGTCGTGCCGAACACCGCCGACGCCGACAAGCTGTGGCAGATGCTCCGTGACGACGTGCCGTTCGACAACAAGGGTGCGGCCACGCCGAAGAAGAAGACGACGGCCCCGAGCTCGCCCAAGGCGTCCAAGGCGCCGTCCGTCTCCCCCGACCGGCTCGGTGTGATGGTGCAGAACGGCACCCGGACGTCCACGCTCGCCGCGGTCCCGGGCCGGGCGGACGCGATCAGTCAGGTGCTGGCGCAGCAGGGCTACACCAGGGCGACGAAGGACACGTCGGCGGCGCTGTCCGAGGAACGGACGACGGTGCGGTACCCGAGCGCGGATCTGGCGGGCGACGCCGCCGCGGTCGCCAAGTCGCTGGGGATCCCGGCGGGGTCGGTGAAGCAGTCGACCGATGTGTCGGGGGTCACGGTCGTCGTGGGTGCCGACTGGCGCAGCGGCACCGCCTATCCGAAGCAGGCGCCCCCGAAGGCCGGTGACCTGCCCAGCACCTCCGACGTCATCAACGGCTCGGACAAGGGCCAGTGCATGGACGTGTACAAGCCTTACCAGTGGTAAGGCCGTGGCAGTGGCAGAGCCGGACCAGTGGTGAAGCCCTGGCATCGGTAGGGCCCTGCCGCTGAGGAGGCCCGCCACCGGTGAGGCCGGCCAGTGGTGATGTTCTGCCGCTGGTGATGCCCTGCCAGTGGTGGCGCGCTGACGACGACGGGCCCCTTCCCAAATTGTGGGAAGGGGCCCGCGCGCGTTCCGGGATGCAGCGGCTCAGGGGGTGTTCGCCACCGCCGGGCGGCGGGCGGCGATGACCCGCCTGGCCAGGGAGCGCGGGCTGGTCAGGAAACCCCAGCCCCAGGACATGTGCATGGTGGCGAGGGCCACGGGGATGCGCAGGCGGGCGGCCGGCGGCAGCCCCTTGCCCGCGGGGACCGAACCGGCGACGATCGCCGCCAGATAACCGCCCGGGACCACCAGGGCCCACGGGGTCAGGGCGACGCCCACCACGATGCCCGCGGCTATCGCGCACACCGCCGTCGGCGGGGCCAGGTAGCGCAGGTTGATGGAGCCCTCGTGGTAGCGGGCGACGACGTGCCGCCAACGGCCGTAGTTCTTGTACTGCTTGGCCAGGGCGCGCACCGAGGGCCGCGGGCGGTAGGACACCTTCAGCTCCGGCGAGAACCAGATCCCGCCGCCGGCCTCACGGATGCGGAAGTTCAGCTCCCAGTCCTGGGCGCGGATGAACTCCTCGTTGTAGCCGCCCTGTTGCTCCAGCACCGCGCGCCGGAAGACACCGAGGTAGACGGTCTCCGCCGGGCCTGCCGTGCCGCCGGTGTGGAAGGCGGCGTTGCCGACGCCGATCTTCGAGGTCATCGCGGCGGCGACGGCGTGCTCCCAGTCGTTCTCGCCCTCGGCGTGCATGATGCCGCCGACGTTCTGCGCGCCGGTCTCCTCCAGGAGCCGTACGGCGGTGGCGATGTAGTTGGGCGAGAGCATGCCGTGCCCGTCGACGCGTACCACGATCGGGTGACGGGAGGCTTTGATCGCTGCGTTGAGGCCGGCCGGGGTACGGCCGGTCGGGTTCGGGACGGTGTGCACGCGCGGGTCGTCACGGACCAGTTCGGCGGCGATCTCGTCCGTGCGGTCCGTGGACGGACCGAGGGCGATCACGACCTCCATCTCACCGGCGTACTCCTGCGCGAGGATCGCTTGGACGGCTGCGCGCAGGTGCCGCTCCTCGTCGAGGACGGGCATGATCACAGAAACTGCGGGGAGCCGCACGTCGGACTTGGCGTTCATAGGGGGCTCACGTTACCGCGAACGGGGGACACCGGTGCGTGCCGCCGGGCTAGTGCGGCGGGCTGGAGATCGTATGGGCCTACCGTTACGCCGGATCCCACGTACGGCCGTCGTCCGGAGGTGTCCCCTTGCCCCCCAGCCCGCCCCGGCCCGCTGCCCGGCCGCAGCGCCGCCCGCAGCCGCCCCGCCGTGTGCCGCGGCCGCCCGCGCGGACAGTGCGGCCCGTGCGCCCCAAGCGGCCCCGCTGGGCCATGCGGGCGGTGACGACGCTGTCCGTAGTGGTGCTGGCCTCGGCGGGGATCGGGCACGCGGTGGTCACCAGCCTGGACGCGGACATCGCCCGGGTGGACCCGTTCAAGGACATGAAGAACCGGCCGAGCGGCGGGCACGGCATGAACGTCCTGCTGGTCGGCACCGACGGCCGGGACAAGATCTCCGAGGTGGAGCGGCGGCGGTTCCGGCTGGGCGGCGCCCCCTGCCACTGCACCGACACCATCATGATCGTGCACATCTCGGAGAACCGGGAACGGGCCACCGTGGTGAGCCTGCCGCGCGACTCGTACGCCGAGGTGCCCGAGCACCTCGACGGGACCACGGGGCTGCGGCACGGCGCGCATCCGGTGAAGCTCAACGCGGCCTATGCCGAGGGCGGCCCGCAGCTGACCGTGCGCACCGTGGAGAACATGACCCACGTGAAGATCGACCACTATCTGGAGGTCGACTTCACCAGCTTCATGAAGACCGTGGACGTGCTCGGCGGGGTCCGGATCTGCACCGCGCAGCCGCTGAAGGACTCGCACACCGGCCTCAACCTGACGCCCGGCGCGCACACGCTGGTCGGCGGGCAGGCGTTGCAGTACGTCCGCGCGCGGCATGTCGACGGGGCCAGCGACCTGGGCCGGATGCAGCGTCAGCAGCGGTTCCTGGCTGCACTGATCGAGCGGGCGACCTCGTCGGGGGTGCTGCTGAACCCGATCAGGTTCCGGGACGTGTCGCGGGCGGTGCTGGGCTCGGTCCGGGCGGACACCGCGTTCGGCACGGACGAGCTGCTGGACCTGGGCCGGGCGATGCGGAACTTCTCCCCCTCGTCCTCCGAGTTCACGACCGTGCCGATCGGGCAGATGGCGTTCCCGGTCAAGGGCATCGGCTCGACGCTGAAGTGGGACGCGGCCGGGTCGGCGAAGCTGTTCACGTCCCTGCGCGAGGACCAGCCGATCACCGTGGACCGCAAGCCGGCGCGGGCCCGGGCCATGCCGGTGGAGGTGGCGCCGCAGCAGATCCGGGTGCAGGTGGAGAACGGCACCGGCACGGCCGGGCTCGCCAGGCGGGTGGACGCGGCCCTGGCCGCGGCGGGCTTCGCCACCACCCATCAGCCGGTGACCTCGGCCGAGCAGAACGTACGGCGCACGGTGATCGTCTACGATCCCCGCTGGGACCGCTCGGCCAGGTCCGTGGCGGCGGCGCTGCCCGGCGGCGAGCTGCGGGCGGTGCCGGGGCAGGGGCCGGTGGTGAAGGTGATCGCCGGGGCGGACTTCCACGCGGTCCGCACGGTGAAGGTGCCGGCGCCGCCGCAGGGCGAGACGGGGGCGGTGCGCGGGGACGAGGTGGTCTGCTCCGGGAAGGGCTGAGCGTTCCCCGGGATCAGTCGACCGAACAAACCGCCCAATATCCGTAGCTATCGCCCGTTCACGTCGATCTCTCGGATGGCGGTACATACCGGTCCAGCGTAAGACGGAAGCACCGGGGCCCGCCGTGGCCCTTTCGTCCCCCTGGAGGAACCATGACCCAGCCCGGAACCATGCCTGCCCTGTCCCAGCAGATGCAGGACTGCATTCAGGCGTGCATGAACTGCCACAGCGTGTGCGAGGAGACGATGAGCTCCTGTCTGTCCATGGGCGGCCAGGCCCAGATGCAGATCATGCGGACGCTCCTGGACTGTTCCGAGATGACCCGCATGTGCGCGGACATGATGATGCGGCGCTCGCCGATGGCCGCGGAGATGTGCGCCATGTGCGCCAAGATGTGCGAGATGTGCGCCGAGGCGTGCATGACCATGCCGGACGACGCGCAGATGCAGCGGTGCGCCGAGGCGTGCCGCCGCTGCGTGGAGACCTGCCGCGCGATGGCGTCCTCGCGTATGTGATCCTCGCCCGCCCGACCCAAGGGCACCCTCCGGGGTGCCCTTGGTGCCCGCACTCCGGGGTCAGTCGCCGGTGACGGTGACCTTCTCGTCGTTCTTCAACTCGTTCACCAGCGTCTTCACCTTGGACTTGTCCCACAGGAGGTTGCCGCCGCTGGAGCCGGAGATCGGCATGTTCATCGAAGTGCCGTCGCCGCCGCTGACACCCTTCATCGCCCAGAACATGGACGCCAGGTCCCACAGGCTCATGTCCTTGTCGACGGTCAGCGAGTCCAGGCCCGCACCCAGCGTCGGGTAGAGCTTGAACGGGTTCAGGATCGTGCCGGGCGTGGCCACCTGGTGGGCCAGCGCCGACAGGAACTTCTGCTGGTTCTTGGTGCGCTCCAGGTCGGAGGTGGCGAAGGCGTGCCGGGTACGGACGAAGGCCAGCGCCTCCTCGCCGTTCAGCGTCTGCGTGCCCGCCTGGAAGTCGGCGCCCGAGTACTTGTCCTTGAAGCCCTTGTCGATGGTGATCTCGACACCGCCGACCGCGTCCACGATGCTCGCGAAGCCGCCGAAGCCTATCTCCACGTAGTGGTCGATGCGCAGGCCGGTGTTGAACTCGACCGTGCGGACCAGCAGCGTCGGCCCGTCCTCCGCGTACGCCGCGTTGAGCTTCGTGTGCCGGCCCTGGCCCTGGTAGACCTTGCCGGAGCTCGACCCCTTGTAGCTCGGGATCTCCACGTCCGAGTCGCGCGGCAGCGAGACCAGCGTGTCGCCGTTGTCACCGACGTGCAGGATCATCATCGAGTCGGTCCGCTTTCCTTCGGCGGAGCCGGTGTGCAGCTGCTTCTTCTGCTCCGAGGACATGCCCGCGCGGCTGTCGGAGCCGACGATCAGGTAGTTCGTGCCCTCGCCCGCCTCGGGCCGGTCGATGACCTTCGAGAGGTCGACGTCCCGGTTCAGTTTGGAATCGGCCCAGAAGTAGGTCCCCACGCCGGTGACCACGAGCGCGCTGACCACGACGATCGCGGTCCACTTGATGCGGCGCCGCCAGTTCCGCTCCGGGCCGTACGGCTGCGGTCCCCCAGGACCGCCGCCGGCTGCGCCGTAGACCTGGCCCGAGTTGTAGCCGTTGTCGTAGCCCTGCTGACCGCCGTAGCCGTCACCGTACGACGGCTGCTGCGGGATCCCGCCGCCGTACGGGGGCGCCGGCGGGCCGGGGTTGCCGTACCCACCCTGCCCGGGCACCTGACCGCGCCTGACCTGCCGCATGGATCGGGCGCCCTCGGGCCGCTCGCCGGCGCTACCGCGGCCGTACCCGTTGTTGCGGTTGTCGTCGGACCATCCCTCGGGCCAATCATTCATGCGCCCCAGTGTGCAGGGCAGGGCCATATGGCTTACAAGGGCCGTCGGAAAATAAGAGCGCCGCTGTTGCCAACCTGACACAAATCCGCCAGGTGTCAGCTCGACATATGGTGGGGCTCATGACAGACCCGGCCGCCGAAGCAGATTCGGACATTCCAGGCAAGCCAACCTCGGCGTCCCGCACCACACTCAGCCACATCATGACCCTCAACGACACGAACCTGCTGGGTACGGTGCACGGCGGCGTGATCATGAAGCTGGTCGACGACGCGGCGGGCGCGGTGGCCGGCCGGCACAGCGGCGGTCCGGCCGTGACCGCGTCGATGGACGAGATGGCCTTCCTCGAACCGGTCCGCGTCGGTGACCTGGTTCACGTGCAGGCGCAGGTCAACTGGACCGGCCGGACCTCGATGGAGATCGGCGTGCGGGTCATCGCCGAACGCTGGAACGAGTCGACCCCGGCCACCCATGTCGGCTCCGCGTACCTGGTCTTCGCGGCCGTGGACGCGGACGGCAAGCCCCGTCGGCTCCCGGCGGTCCTCCCGGAGACCGACCAGGACCGCCGCCGCCACCAGGAGGCCCAGATCCGCCGCACCCACCGCCTCGCCCGCCGCCGGGAGATCCTGGAACTGCGCGAACGGCGGGCGGCGGACGGGTTCCACGACTGAGGGCCGGCCGGCTTTCGCCCCCTTGAGTTCAGGGAGCCGTCCACGGCACGCCCACCCGCGGTTGACGACAGCGGGAAAGTTGCCCGCGTGAGCGCGCGAACGGCCCCCGGCTATGCTCGGCCCTCGCATCGCATCCGTACCCCCTCGGGAGCCCCCCATGAGCCTGAAGATCACCGTGATCGGCACCGGCTACCTCGGCGCCACGCACGCCGCGGCCATGGCCGAGCTGGGCTTCGAGGTGCTGGGACTCGACATCGTGCCGGAGAAGATCGACCTGCTGCGGCGCGGCGAGGTCCCGATGTACGAGCCCGGGCTCCGGGAGTTGCTGCGCCGGCACGTGGCCGGCATCGAGGGCGCCACCGGGCGGCTGCGGTTCACCATGGACTGGGCCGAGATCGCGGAGTTCGGCGATGTGCACTTCGTCTGTGTGAACACCCCCCAGAAGTACGGCGAGTACGCGGCGGACATGTCGTACGTCGACGCGGCCTTCGCCTCGCTGGCGCCCCACCTCACCGGCCCCGCCCTCGTCGTCGGCAAGTCCACCGTGCCCGTCGGCTCCGCGGACCGCCTGGCCGCCTATCTGGCCGAGCACGCGCCCGCCGGGGCCGATGCCGAGCTGGCCTGGAACCCGGAGTTCCTGCGGGAGGGCTTCGCCGTCGAGGACACCCTGCACCCGGACCGGATCGTGGTGGGCGTGCGCAGCGAGCGGGCGGAGAAGGTGCTGCGGGAGGTGTACGCGACGCCGGTCGGCGAGGGCAGCCCGTTCGTGGTGACCGACTTCCCGACCGCCGAGCTGGTGAAGACCGCGGCCAACTCCTTCCTGGCGACCAAGATCTCGTTCATCAACGCGATGGCGGAGGTGTGCGAGGCCGCGGGCGGCGACGTGGCCAGGCTGGCCGAGGCCATCGGCCACGACGACCGGATCGGAAAGAAGTTCCTGCGCGCCGGGATCGGTTTCGGCGGCGGCTGTCTGCCCAAGGACATCCGGGCGTTCATGGCCCGGGCGGGCGAGCTGGGCGCGGACCAGGCGCTGACCTTCCTTCGTGAGATCGACTCCATCAACATGCGGCGCCGCGGCCTGATGGTCGAGATGGCCCGGGAGGCGGTGGGCGGTTCTTTCCTGGGCACGCGGGTCGCGGTGCTCGGCGCCGCCTTCAAGCCCGACTCGGACGACGTCCGGGACTCCCCCGCGCTCAACGTGGCCGGTCAGATCCACCTCCAGGGCGGCCAGGTGACGGTGTACGACCCGAAGGGCATGGACAACGCCCGCCGTCTCTTCCCGACACTCGGCTACGCGGACTCGGCGCTGGAGGCGGTCCGGGGCGCGGACGTCGTCCTGCACCTCACCGAGTGGCGGGAGTTCCGCGAGCTGGACCCGGCCGCGCTGGGTGAGGTCGCGTCCACGCGGCTGCTCCTCGACGGCCGCAACGCGCTGGACCCCCAGGTGTGGCGCCAGGCCGACTGGACGTATCGCGCGATGGGCCGCCCGACCGCGTAGCGCGACCGCCGTGGGCGACCCGCCCGGGGTTCCGCGATGCCGCCGGTGGTCTGCGCCGCGGCACAGTCGCGGCCGGCACAATCTCCCGGCCGCGTCTCCCGGCCACAGCAAGAGACCATTGCAGGAACTGCTGCAAAGACCGTTGTAGTGGCCGGTGTACGGGGAGACCCTTCCGGGCACGGACGCCGGTTCGGCCGAGGCTCAGTCGGCCGAACCGGCGCTCTGCTGCATTCTGCACCACCGCTCCCACGGCACGAGCGGCAACGGTCCCCGGGGCTACGGTCCGTGTACACCCGGCGGCCCGGCGGGAGTTGGCGCTGTTCGCCCCGCGGGTACGGCAGCGGGGCAGCCGCAGTGAGGCGACGTCCGGAACCGGCGCTCTGCCGAACCCGGGCGGTCCGTCAGCGTCGCGTCGCCTTCCTCTTCCCCTTGGGCGCCTGCAGCTGCTGGTCCGTCCGGTCCCCCTGCGAGGACGACTGCCGCTGCTGGCCAGTCCCGCCGAACTGCGACTGAGTTCCCCGGGAATGCCCGGCAAGGGGGCTGTTAATCCCGGTGATGTCCCCGATATTCGGGTTATAGGGCATACCGGTGCCGGACTGCGGCTGAGTTCCCCAGGCGTGCGGGGCAAGGGGGTTGTTAATCCCGGTGATGTCCCAGATGTTCGAGGCATAGCCATCGGTTTGGAATTGCCCGAAATTACCGTAAGCCCCATCCGAAAAGCCTTGCGAACCCGCCCCCACCTGATTCAAAAAAACGGGGGCCTGAGCGAGAGACCCATCCTGATCGACTGGAATCCCGAGATCCCAGGGGGACTCGAGATCCGCGAGTAGGTTGTGGTCCTCCAAAAGATTGGAATTTGGGACCGAGTCCACCCAATTAAATTCCTGGGAATCGCCGCTTTGGCCGTGCTCGGAGGAGAGCACGGCATGGTCCTGTGGGCTGATTCCGGCCGGGTAGCCGGACCCGGGGTACAGGCCTGCATCGGCCGAACCCGACTGACCGACGGAAGTGACAGAACTTTCCCCTAGCCCCTGAGAATTACCGGATTGGCCCCGCTGTATGAGCGACGCGTCGTATTCCAGATAGTATACATCCCCATTATATTTGGGTTTGTAGCCGTGCTTCTTAAGTGCTGCGACCATCTTGTCCGAGTAGTCCCCAATCCTCCCCTGCAGCGTCTGCCTAAGAATCCACGTCGACCAGGTAAACCTTGCTTCTTTGTCTTCCCCTTTCCAATTTCTATAGGCTAACGTTGTCAATTCACCTATCTTGGGCAGCTGGCCGTGAGTTCGATTTTCCAGCAGCGCCGTAATAGCTGCATCGGGAGCAATTGGCATGGAGCGCTTCCCTCCAAGGATCGGCGGACTTCTCCTGCTGTAACGGCTCCTGCCTCCGGACGGTTCACCCAGGGGTGCGGGTTGTTCGGGAAGGCGTACGACGACCGAAGGCTGCCCGTACGGGTAGTCCACCCCCAGCGCGGCGAGGGCTGCCGCACGTCGCCGTTCCCGGGTGACAGCCGAGGGGTGACCGCCGCGGCAACGACGACACGGGGCCGGACGAGGCGCGCATTCCGTTCCGTCGTACTCGACTGCCCAGACCCGCTGCGGCTCGCCGTGCTACGCGGCAATCGTGGGTGGCGTCCCCCAACGTCGAGGACGAGGACTGGATGGCTCTGAAGGCACCCGGCGCCCCACGGATCACCTCCCACCACGAGCCGGACCACCCCGGACAGTCCATCAACGGCGCGACGCCTTCCCCTTCCCCTGCGACGGCGCCTGCCACCGCTGGTCCGTCCGCTCCCCCTGCGATGACGGCTGCCACCGCCGGCCAGTCCAGCCGAACTGCGACTCAGTTCCCCGGGCCTGCCGGGCAAAGGGGTTACCAGGCCCGCTGACGTCCCCGATGTTCGGGTCATAGCCACCGGTTGGGAATTGCCCGAAATTACCGTGAGCCTGATCCGAAAAGCCTTGCGAACCCGCCCCCTGATTCAAAAAGACGGGGGGCGGATCAAGATACCCATCCTGATCGACTGGAAAGAAATCATCGATTTGGCGCTCAAAAGGGTAGTAATCCTGGACCGAGTCCACCCAATTAGATTGCCCGAAATCGCCGCTTTGGCCATGCTCCACGGAGGGGAGCACGGCATGGTCCTGTGGGCTGATTCCGGCCGGATAGCCGGACCCGGGGTACAAGCGTGCATCGGCCGAACCCGACTGACCGACAGAACTGACAGAACTTTCCCCTCGCCCCTGAGAATTACCGGATTGACCCCCGGGTATGAGCGACGGATCGTAGTGCAACATGAATGCACGCCCATCATATTCGGGTTCGTAGCCATGCTTCCCAAGTGCTGCTTTCATCTTGTCCGAATAGCCCCGGACCCTCCCATACGTCATCCGGTCAGAAACCCACTTCGACCAGGTAAACGATATTTCTTTGTCTTCCCCTTTCTCATTTCTATAGGATAACTTTACCGGTTCACCTTCCTTGGGCATCCGGTCTCGAGGTCGATTTTCCAGCAGCGCCAAAATAGCTTCATCGGGAATAAATGGCATGAGCGCTTCCCTCCAAGGATCGGCGGACTTCTCCTGCTGTAACGGCTCCTGCCTCCGGATGGTTCACCCAGGGGTGCGGGTTGTTCGGGAAGGCGTACGACGACCGAAGGCTGCCCGTACGGGGTCCATCAACGGCGCGACGCCTTCCCCTTCCCCTGCGACGGCGCCTGCCACTGCTGGTCCGTCCGCTCCCCCTGCGAGGACGACTGCCGCTGCCGGTCAGTCCGGCCGAACTGCGGCTGAGTTCCCCGGGAACGCCCGGCAAAAGGGCTGTTCATCCCGGTGATGTCCCCGATATCCGGGTTATAGGGCATACCGGTGCCGGACTGCGGCTGAGTTCCCCAGGCGTGCGGGGCAAGGGGGTTGTTAATCCCGGTGATGTTCGGGGCATAGGGCATACCGGTGCCGAACTGCGACTGAGTTCCCCAGGCGCGCGGGGCAAAGGTTGGGTTGAAGCTCCCGTCAGGCTGGGTCGAGAGGCCCTGTGTACCGGGTCCCACCAGACCATCCGGCAAGCCAAGGGAAACATCCGCAACTCGCGGATACCCGAGACCGAAGAACGGATCGACGGCCAATCCTGGAAATTGTCGGAGCCAGTCTTCGTAGTTAGATTCCCACGAATCAAGGCACGCATCACCCGCCCGCGACTGCCCAGCCGGATTTCCCCCTGTCTCCCTGGCCTGCGGAGCCCGAGAACTTTCCCCCGCTCGCCCCTGGGAGTTACCGGATCCGCAATCGCCCGACATTATTTGCGACTCCTTGACCTTCAGCCCCACCCTATCCCCAATACGCTCCGGCACCCAGCCGTGCTTTTCAAGCGCTTTGATCAGGTTCGGCGAGTAAGACCGGGTCCTCCCTGTCGATATTTGGGTATAAAACCAGGAATAAAAAACAAAAGCCTCACTTTTACCTTTAACGGTTACTGTCACCAGCTCTTTTGGCTTGGGAAGGTTACCTGGCTCTCGACTGTTCAGCACCACCTCAAGAGCCTCATCGGAAATTGTGTACCTCATGGAATGTTTCCTCCGATCGGCAGACTGCTTCTTTACAACGGCTGCCGCCTTCAGATGGTTCACCCTGAGGGTGCCGTAGTAGGCCCGCAACCTGGGGTCGGATCAGCGCGGCGAACGGGCCGGCTGGACCTACCACGCGGTGGGCCGCCCGACCGCCTGAGCGCTGCGCTCACTGGAAGTGCGGCGGCAGCCGTCGGTGGCCACGGCGCCGCCGCGAACACTCACCTCTGCACGTTCGGGGCTTCGCCCGGACAGCACGGACCCCGGTTCGCCCGAGGCTCAGTCGGCCGAACCGGCGCCCCGCCGCATTCTGCCCCGTCGCACCGCAGCACGAGCGACGAACCGCCCGCGCCTCACGCCCCCTTGGCCCGATACCGGCGCATCTTCGCGCGCGCCCCGCACACCTGCATCGAGCACCACCGGCCCTGGCCCGCCCGAGGCCGCGGCAGTAGCACTCCCAGCAAGGCTCGCCCCGTTCGCGCTGCGTTTTCGTGAGCATTCCCCTGCGCGTTCGTGAGCAGGAGTCGACCGCTTCACACTGCGGCTGTCCCGGGGCCACGGGCCCAGGGCGGTCCAGGTCTCTTTTTCCGTGTGGGGTTCATCGGGGCAGAAGCCCACGCAGAAGCGAACCGTCAGCTGACGGCCGGAAACGGATCACGAGCGGAAAACGGGCGGTCCATCGAATCTACCGCGCATTCCCCTGCCTGCTCGTCCTCCGCGCCTGTTGCCGGCGCAGTTCCCGTATGATCCACTCCAATCCCTCCTCCAACCCCTGGACGGGCGTGCGCTGCCACGCCGTCGGAGTCTCGGGCCGGTTGGCCGGGCTGTGCGGAGGTAGATTTCCAGAGGCGGCATTGCCAATGGGGTTATAAAACAGACTGCTTGGGCTGAATACCACACCGGGTTGGCCATACTCCATACTGGTTGAAGGTTGACCGAAGTCATCCTGAGACTCGACCGGGAAGGCAACGTATCCCCACTGATTCTCGAAACCACCATTCGGGTTGACGGGAACAATCGGAACTTCCTGCACGAACCCATTGGTCGGGTAGGAGAGCACAGCCGAACCTGCATGGTCCCCGAAACTGTCCGGCGCTACGCCAGGGGGGCCGTCGAAAAAATCCATTGAATCGCGGAAATCCCGATTCCAGGCCGCCAAATCAAGTTCCTGGGGATGATTGACCTGACCGTCGGTCATCATTGCGTCGCTCTGTGCGCCGGCGTTCTCCCAATAGCCGGACGCGCGGTTCAGGTCTACACCGGCCAAGCTCGACGGGCCAGGGATGCTCTCCGGTGCCACCTGAGCCCCCCAAGCCCGAGAGCTTTCCCCTCGCCCCTGGGATTTGCCGAGTTGATCGCGGTCCCTTTGTTCTCCTGGCTCGATGGGTACGATGCGATACCCTTCACCATATTTTTCGGGTTTGTAGCCATGCTTCTCAAAACCTTTGACCAGGTCCGTCGAGTATTTGGGAAACCTCCCCATCCTTTTCTGATTCTCAAACCAGCGATAGAAATCCACAGCTATGACTTCTTTACCCCCCCCCTCGCTTTCTTATCATCTATTTCCATTCGAATAAATTCATCCGATTGGGTCAAATCTCCTTTCCCCCTGCTCGCCAGTATCGCAAAATAAGCTTCGTCGGGAACTGTCCGTGGCACGGAGACCTCCTGCAGGAACCGGCAGACTTGTCCCTGATAACGGCTCCCGCTTTCCGATGGTTCACCAGAATGAGAGCGGGTTGCCGGGAGGAGGTCGCGGTCGGGGTGTATTCCTGCTGGCCGTGCCTGTGGCGGGGGCGGAGGCAGGGCGGGAGACCCCTGGTACGAGCAGGAAATGATCACCAGGAAAGCACTGGAACGTGACGCCGGTTCGGCCGAGGCTCAGTCGGCCGAACCGGCGCCCATCCGCATTCTGCTCCGTCGTTCCACGGCACGAGCGCCGAACCGCCGGCAACTCACGCCCCCTTGGCCCGATACCGAGCATCAAAGGCCGGAGCAGAGGCGAACCATCAGGTGCCGGCCGGAACCGGATCACCACCGGAAAGCCGACGGACCATCAACGCCCCGGCGAACTCCCCCGCCGCTGCGCACCCGCCCGCTGCCGGTACAGGGCATCTATGCCCTGCTCCAATGCTGCCAACCTCGTCTCGAAAGGCCTCCGCCAGCCCGTCGCCGGAGTCCCGGGCCGGTCGGCCGGGCTAAGCGGAGGTAGATTTTCAGAGGCGGCGTTGCCAATGGGGTTGTCAGACGGACCGCTTGAGCTGCCCGGCTCAGCGTGTTGGTCATACTCCATACCGGTTGAATCTAGATCGACCTCATCGTCAGACTGGACCGGGAAGGCAACGTATCCCCACTGATGCCCGAAACCAACGGTCGAGTTGTCGGGAACAAGTGGGAATTCCCACATATCACCACTGGCCGGGCCAGAGAGCACAGCCGAATCTGCATGACCCTCGAAACCGCCCTGCATTATGTCCGGGAGGCTGTCGGCAAATTCCAGTGAATCGCCGAAATCAGGATCCTGGGGATGATTGACTTGATGGATGTCCATCGTCATTGCATAGCTCTGTGCGTTGGTGACCGCCCAGTAGCTGGACACAGGGTTCAGATCTGCACCGGCCGGGACCAACGGATGAGGGATACTCTCCGGTGCCATCTGAGCATCCGCAACGCGAGAACCCTCCCCAGCAGGCCCGTGAGGGTTACTGGGGTGGTCGCGGCGTTCGTCTTTTTTCGACGTGCCGTGTGGATGACCGTGGGCCCCAACATCAAGATCTGCGGGTTCATAGCCATGCCTCTTCGCCGCCTTGAGCAGAGCATCCGGATATTCACTCGCCGTCCCTGAATATCCGTGCTTATAAAGCCACCGGCCGAGGTCGAATTCATCGGCCTCGCTCCTTGGCATAACCCCGACCTTTTTCTTCGCCTTGGGGAGGCTCTCTCCTCTGTCGGCTATTTTATTCAGTAGCGTTGTAAAAGCATCGTCCCTCTCCACGGAGGACCCCTTTCAGGAACCGGCAGGCTTCTCCTGCAGTAAACGGATCCCACCTGCCGATGGTTCACCGGGGTGGGAGCGGGTTGTCTGGGAAGGGTCGCGATCAACTGATCGGGGAGTATCCCTATCCGTCCGGGTTTCCTCCGTGCAAGGTTCACCCGGGCAAGGCCGGAGCAGGAGCGGACCGTCAGGTGACGGCCGGACCCGGATCTCCACCGGACCCCAGCGGTCGGTCAACGCTTCGGCGCCCTCCCCTGCTGCGCCTGCAACCGATTCTGCAGCCGCGCCACCGCCTCCTCCAGTCGCGTCACCTGCCTCTCCGCCTCCGTCAAGTCAGGCGTGCCCCGACCCGTCCCCTGAGCCCCTTCCTGTGCCTGCCCCTGCAGCAGTTGCGCCCGCGGTGCCTGCAACTCCTGCAGCCGCACCACTTTCTCCTCCAGTCGCGTCACCCGCCACTCCGCCTCCGTCAAGTCAGACGTGCCGGCCGAGTTGTGCGGAGACTGAGTTTCAAGGGCGTAGCCGCCGACGAGGATGCGGGACGAACCGCTTTGGTCGTGGCCCACAGGGGACGGACCGTGGTCCGTTCCGTCGAAACCTTGCTGCGGCGGGTAGCCCGGTGCGGCAGGGCCGTAGAGGATTTCCCGCCAATCAGGGTTTTCCCTCATGAAATTCTCGACACCGATCCGAGCTTCCTCCGGAATGGCGTAGCCCGAAACGCCGGTTACCGCCTGATATCCGGGCTCGACGTTCAAGCCTGCATCGACCTCGTCCGGGAAGGCAACGTAATCCTCGAAACCACGGGTTGAGCCGACGGAAACAACCGGAACTTCCGGCACGAAACCATTGGTCGCGCTGGGGAGCGCAGCCGAACCTGCGTGCCCCAAACTTTCCTGCGCTACCCCCGGGCCGAAAAAATCCATTGGATCGCCGAAATCCTGATCAAAGGCTGTAAAATCCAGTCCCTGGAGATAATTGACCTGACCGCCGACCATCCCAGGGGCGGGGGTCATCACGAGGTCCTGTGCGCCGCTTTCCGCCCAATAGCCGGACGCGAAGTTCAGGTACGCACCGGCAGCCGGTACCACCTGATCCACCGAAGCCCGAGGGCTTTCCCCTCGCCCGTGGGAGCTGTTCGGTACCTCCTGGACCTCCGGAGCGCGAGGACTTTCCACCGCTCGTCTGTAGGAGTCACCGGCTTGGATGTGTGCCAGGGCGCCGGTTTCCGTTGCATTGCCGGGCCTGGGGGGCAGACTTGCTTCTGCCGAGCCCGACCGGCCGGGGAATCTGTCCGGTATCGCCGGATCCTGCGAAGCGCGAGGCCTTTCCCTCTCCCGCCTGGGGGAGTCACCGGCTTGACTGTGGTCCTGGGCTTTCCTTGAGTCGTCCCGCAGACGTGTCGCCCCAGGAATAAATTCGAAAGATTCGACTACAAAGCCGTGCTTTCTAAGCGCCGGGACCAGGTCCCCCTTATATCCGCGAGCCCTCCCTGCCCTGAACTGAACGTCGAGCCATCTGCGGATGTCAATATATTCGGCTCTGTGCCCGACCGTGACTTTGACTCTTTCCCCTAATTTGGGCAGGTTTCCTTTGTCTCTCGAATTCAGTAGCTTAGTAAGAGCCTCATCGGAATATGCTGGCACGGAAGGACCTCCTTCGGGGACCGGCAGACTACTTTTGAAGCAACGGCTCCCACCTGCCGATGGTTCAACAAGGTGGGAGCGGGTTTCCGGGGGTAACCGGGTGGGAAGGTCGCGGTCAGGCGGTCGGGATGTGTTCCTGCTGATCGTGTGTGTGGTGGAGGCGGGCGGGGGGAGACCCCTTGGCCCGATACCGACGCATCTTCGCGCGCGCACCGCACACCTGCATCGAGCACCAGCGGCCACGGGCCGCCGGGCTGCGGTCGTAGTACGCCCCGTGGCAGGTGGCCGCCTCGCACGCCTTCAGCCGCATCCAGGTGCCGGCCACCAGCGCCTCGGCGACGGCCGCGGCGACCCGGGAGAACAGCGGAGCGTCGGCAGGGACGGAGGTGAGGGCGGCGGAACCGTCGCGGTCGTCGACCGACAGGTACAGCGGGGCATCCGCGAGCAGTGTGCCGAGCGGGGTCACCGCGCGGTGCGGCGGGTGGCCTCCGTGGGCGAGCAGGGCGGCGCGCAGTGACTCGCGCAGTTCGCGGCCCGCCGCCAGGTCCTGCGGGCCGATCCCGAAGCGCGCCCGGCCGTCCGCCGAGTCCAATGTGTCGGCGCCCGTTTCGATGTCCAGCGTGTTGACCAGGCTCTCGATCAGGGCAAGTCCACCGGGCGCGGGCGATCTCTCACTCATGCTTGCGACGTTACCGCCCATGGGGCAGCATGCAGTAACCGTTACCTGTTGCACAGATGTACCAGTAACCCATGATCGTCAAGATCGAGGAGAGAGTCATGGCCTACGCCAAGCTGGGCGTCGTCGTCCTGGACTGTCCGGACCCCCGCGCGCTCGCCGCCTTCTACGCCGGGGTGCTGGGCGGCACCGCAGAGGCGGACCCCGCGGCCCCCTCCTGGGTGGATCTGAAGCTGCCCGACGGGCAGGCGCTGGCCTTCCAGGCGGCTCCCGGATACGTCCCGCCGACATGGCCCGCGGCCGACCGGTCCCAGCAGTTCCACCTGGACCTGGTCGTGGCGGACCTGGACGCGGCCGAGCAGGGCGTGCTCGCCCTGGGCGCGACGCCACTCGACACGGATGACCGGGCGCGCAGCTGGCGGGTGTACGCGGATCCGAACGCTCTCGACTTACCGTTCTAGCGTATCGGCTGGTCAGACAACACAGAAGCCCCGCACGGCACTCGGCCGCACGGGGCGTATTGCTGTCCGGGGAGGCTACGCGCCTCGGTCAAGCTCTCCGAGCACCGGGCCGGGGACCAGTCCCACGGCGTGACTCGGGCAGGCGTACAGGGTCACTCCAGGCCCGCTCTGGCGCTCGATGTACCGGACCGGCACCGGGGCGTAGGTCCAGTGTCGGCAGCGGCAGCACACCGCGCCGTACGGGGCGGGGGCGGGTTCGCGGCGGAGCATTGCGTTCATGAACTCGTCGGCAGTCACGCGGCTGCCTCCTGCCAACTGGTGCGGACGCCAGTGATATTGACGGTGGGGAAGTCGTAGTCAACGCCGATTTCGGAGAACGCCGCAGCCCACCATCGTTCGCGTTGATCGGGGGTGAGCCCGCGGGTTTCCTCGGCGTGGAAGATGGCGCGTGCGTCGACTGCACTCGGCCCTCGCCACGGGCGGGACCATGCATTCGCCGACCCGTCCCCGGTCACGGGGGGTGCCACGGAGACGGCTCGGCGCTTTCCGCGGGCGGGCAACAGCCGCCGCAGCACCCACAGCACTGCACGGGCGATAGAGTCACGCATGTCGTTTCAGCTCCTGGTTAGCTGTTTCGGCAAGCCCCGGGTGGATCGGTCCTACGCGGTCCCTCGGGGCGCTTTCGGTTTCAGTTGGCTGTGAGCAGCGCGGGCGGAATCTCGTTCGCATTCAGCACGGTCACGCCCCGCAATTTGCGGTACAGCCGTTGGGCGAGCATCCCGGGATAGCGGGGCTTGTTGAAGCTGGAGTAAGCGTCTTGCTCGGATGGAATCCAGCGCGTCAGGTCGTCGCTGACTCGGTAGAGCGTTCCGGATACGCCGCTGATCACCGACTTACGGACCAGCAGCACACTCACGCTCTCTTCATCCCGCAGGAACGGGCAGCGTCGCAGCGACAGCGACAGACACGTGCGGCACACGGGGGGCGTGTCCGTGGTGATCCGGTCGGGCCGCTTGGGTTGCTCTCCGGGGCGCTGCCATTCGACGAACACCGTGCCCGAGCTTGTCTCGGCGGGTTGCGTGCAGACCTGGCACAGCAGCCCTGCCATGCATTCGCGCTGCCGCAGCGGGTCCATGCAGTCGAACATGACGCGCCCGCGCTCGCCCTCGGGCGGCCTGGTCATGCGGGCCCACAGGTTGCCGTGCGGGTCGCGGTCCTCCGGGCGAGGGTGCACGTACGCGATGTGGGGCACGCCGTTGCGCGGTACCTCGATGCACAACTCAGATTCGCGGGGGCCAAGCTCGTTGCTGTAGGCGGCGACGTAGGGCGCGAGTGCGGGCACGGCTGAGCTTTCTACGAGGAGTCGGAAAGGGACGCCCCGCCCGTGTGCCACGGGGGTAGCACTCGGACGGGGCGGGCGGAACCTTGCACAGTGCGCACCGTGGTTTGGTCCCTCATCCGTTGCTGAACACGCCCAGCGGCCCCGCAACGGGTCTTGCAACCCGCTCTCGGCGCTCTTTCCCCGTGAGGGGATGGTGCGGTCCGAAACGGGCGTCTGTGGTGCTGGTGAAAGCTAGGCTCCGGTCATGCCCGAGCCCTTCATCAACGGCGACGTACACCACCGCGCGTGCGGCATCTGTCCGTCGCGGTTCCATGCGGTTGGTGAGTTCGACGTGTTCGAGCGCCCGACCCCGGAATGCCCGTTCAACAAGGCTGACGGTCACCGGTATTTGAGCGACGGGACACCGGTGTGTGTCCACCCCGAGAAGGTCGGGCTGCCCGCGAAGCGCTACAAGAGTGAAGGCGCTCCGCTGACGGTCGAGTTGCAACTACCGCCCGACCCTTCCGCGGTGGTGCCGTACTTGCATGAGGTGCTGTACGGCGCGGCTCCGGTGCTTCTGGATGACCTGATCTTTCAGGCACAGCAGCAGATCCGGCAGCGCTTCCCGGAACTGGACCCGCTTACGGTGATGCGGCAGGCGCTCAGCTAGCCGCTACGCGGGGACGGGCTCGAACGTGATGCTGTGCGCGAGACCCATCCGGCGGAAGCCCGCCGCCTCGTACCTCCTGCGCAGGATGGTGAGCCGGCGAGCCACCTCCGCGTGCGTGATCCAGTACCGAGCGGGCGGCTCGCCCCACGCGGCGCGGTACGCCTGGTGGGTGTAGTCGTCCCGCGTCCAGTCGGTGTGCTCCTGGTCGGTCTGGTGGATGATCTGCGCGCCGACCCGAGCCGTGATCCGGGCGAGGATCTGCGGCTGAGCGATCATCGCGTGTGTCATCTCGTCCACGGGCACGGCGACGGGGATTTCTGCCGCGCGCTCGTCGCCGGTCGCCTCGAACACGGCGGCCTTGAGACAGAGCGCGCGCAGTCCCTCGATGAACAGCGGGGCCGCGTCGTCGGCCTGGTCGTACTCGCTGATGACCGGACCGCCGGTAAAGCACGTCCAGTCCTCGTCATAGCGCAGGCTCGCGGCCCTGAACGCGACGAACTCCGGATCGGCCTCGATGGCCGTCAGGATCTCCCGTGCGCGCTCCGCGGTGCGCTCGGCATGGGGAAGAGTGTTCACGACTGTTCTCCTTCGGTCATGGTGCGCGGTTGAGGTTTGGGGGTGCTCGGTTCCGCCATGTCCGTCATGCGGTGCCGAGCGGCCCGCCCTGGTCACAGAAAGGGGGCGAACCACCCCGACGAGCGCCGGGGCTTCCTGTGGCTCGCGCGACCCTGGCGGGGGCTTGTCGGCTGTCCGTCATCGGCGGGCAGTGTGGGGATGGACTCGGGCCGGGACACGGCCACGGGCCAGACAGTCAAGGTGAAGCGGCATCCCTTGTCCGGGATGACCACCGACAGCGGAGCCCCATCCTTGAGCTGAACTCGGGCCGCGTGGTGCTCATCGGGGTCCTCGATCCAGAAGCGAAATTCGGTGGGGCAGTCGGGCACAGGCACAGTGCCCACCTGCATCCATGGCTTGACCCACGCCGAGCGCTCTGGGGCCGGGTCGAGCCGGTCCGCGATGCGCTCGGCCTCACCCTGTAACCACCGCAGCGCGAGTTTCGGCGAGATCGTCTGGAAGGTGCCGAGTACGTACGGGACCGTCTCGCGAGTCCCGTACACCTCCCCTTCCGCGAGCACTTCGCACCAGTAGGCCCGACCCTGTATCCCCGCACTGAACCGCTCGGGGTTCCTCGTGGCCGTTCGTGTGCGCTTCTCCATGTCCGGGCCCTCCTTGCGGTGTCATCCCTTGCAGTGGCCGTGCTCGCACTAGGCAACCGTCCGACCACGCACAGCGGTACCGTTGGGAAGAGGGCAGGAGTTAAGAGCGTTAAGCAGTCAGAGCACGGGAGTTGGGGACCAGTGACGACACGACAGCCGAACGCCGGACTAGAGCGGCTGTACCGCGAGAGCGGGTGGACCCTGCGGCAGTTCGCCCAAGAGGTCAACCGCATCGGAACCGAACGCGGAACCCCTCTCAAGTACCAAGGGCCGTCCGTTCACCAGTGGCTGAGCGGCCACCTGCCAAAAGAATCTGTCCGGCCTTTGATTCTGGAAGCACTCTCCCGGAGACTGCTCCGTCCCATCACCCACACCGAGGCGGGATTCCCGGCACCCCCGGAAGAGTCCAATAGTCACCCGACTACCGTTGAAGGGCTGGTAGACCTCGGGAGGCAAGACATGGACCCCTCACGCCGTAGCATTCTCGGCGCAGGGTTGTTTTCGGTTGCCCTTACCATTCCCGACTGGCCGGACGTTATCGGCCGGATGGAAGCCGCTCAGAAGGGACAAGCGCAGCGCATAGGAATGCCCGACGTAAACATGATCATTGCCATGACAGAGCGCATTTCCGGTCTCGATGATCAATTTGGCGGTCGCCATGCGCGCCCCATGGCGGCTGCCTTCCTCGTTAATACCGTTGCCCCCTATCTGCGGGCAGAAGCTCCGGGACCTGTCCGCAAAGCGATGATGGCCGCCGCGTCTGACCTGTGTTACCTAACTGGATATATGGCAGTAGACGAAGGAGTTCACGGGCTAGCCCAACGCTATTACCTGAAGGCGCTGGAACTCGCGGGGGCGGCAGAGGATCATCTGACCTACTGCACCACACTCCGGGGTATGAGTGTGCAGGCTGTTGATTTGCGGCACGGACGACATGCAATGCGGCTCGCCGACGCTGCCGCCGCAGCCTCCCCCGAGGCGGGACCGCGAATGCGGGCATTCCTCGCTGGCCAACAGGCCCACGCCAGCGCTCAAATGGGCGACCGGTCCAAGTCCCTGATGTACCTTCGCGAGGCGGAATCGGCCGTAGAAAAAGCAGAGTCCCGCTCAAAGACGTTCGGGTCCTACAACTCTTCGACCCTTGCATACCATATTTCCCAAGTCCGATTCGAACTCGGCGACGTTCTCGGCAGCGTAGAATCACTGCAAGCGCATTTCCGTCTTCGCGATACCACTGACAGCCGAAGGTCGGCAATCCGTTTCAGTTTCATGCTTGCCGAGCGACAACTAGGAATAGGGCACCTCGAAGCGGCTTGCGAAACCTGGGGAAAGGCCCTGGAAGAGGTTCCTACTATCCATTCTGGGAGAGTAGACGAGCAGGTGGCGAAAATCGCCCCTCTTCTTCGCCCGTACCGATCGAACTCGACGGCACGTGAAATCTATGATCGCGCTCGTGAAGCCGCTTGATTCGAGCGGCATGAAACAGAAATGCCCCGTACTCCTCACCTTGGTGTGGGTGACGAGTACGGGGCCCTGTGTTGCTTCGGATTAGTCCCACACGTCTGAGTCGTCAGCGTCAGGTTCGGGTGCCGTAATGGCGGTGCGGGCGCTCGGTGAAAGACCCAACTCTCTGACGTAGCGGGCGAGCTGGGACCGATATTGTCCTGCAATGGTGGTAGCGCCATTCTTCTGCCATCCTCGCTCGCCCCGTACGAGCAAGCCATTCTCTGATAGCTCGCGCTCGCACTGGTCGATTCGCGCGGCAGATATGCAGTAGTCCTTAAGGACCGTGGTATCTACCTCGCCGAGTCCAACCGCTAGTTTCAGCACGGGGACGACGCGTTGCCATTCGCGCGAGGCTACTGCACGACAGCGGGAGTTCACCGCTTCCTGTGTCGGATCGCTCTCGCTGCGGAAGGTCTCGCGCCAATCGGGCTCGGCGAGTTCTGAGGGCGGTACGGCAGCGCCTTTCGGAACGGGGCGCTTCCCGGGGTTGCCCTCTCTGATCACTTGCAGCGTGGGTTTCTTGCGACGTGGGTCGGCCAAGGCCACTTCCTTTCGATATGCGGGCAGCGTTGCGCGCCCGCGCAAATGGCTTTAGCTGCGGCGAGAGTCTTTAGCCTCCCTGCCGCTCAGCAGCGAGAGGGGAAGGGGCCACCCCCCTGGTCAGAACGGCGGAAGCTCACGCGATTCACGCCGCGAACGAGCCTCAGCAGCAAACCCACCAGGCTGATTACGTGCCGTCTCACCGTTATGGCAACGCACGCACAGCGACCGCAGATGCTTCGCCGCGTCAGGTTCCTTGTCGCCGCGAGCGAGCAACTGCCGCCGGGACAGCGGCCAATGGTCAGCAACCGTCGCAGCACGCCCGCACAGCACGCACCACGGGTTCGCGTAGAGGTACGCGCGTCGGATGCGCTGCCACCGAGTGGTGTAGACGGCTCCACCCCGCGATGCACGGTCCTTGTTCGCCTCGCGCTGATGCTTCTCACAACGCCCACCCGTGGTCAGCTCGGGGCAGCCAGGGACAGAGCACGGGGGGCGGGGCTTACGGGGCATGGAGGGTCACCTCCAGGACGGGGGATGGGTCAGCCTGACGAAAAGGAAGCAACAGGAAGCAGCACTCAAACCGTAGCGCTCACGTATGGCCGCATGATGCGCTTTGAACATGCAACGAACGCCTAACTCCAAGACCGCCCCGCCCTGCTTTGAACTGCGTTGCGGCGGACTGCGCTTGACGATTCAGCGCGTCCCCGGATGGCTGGTGGCATCCCTCGCCACAGCTACAGGCAGCGGACTCGCCGCGTGGTTCACACAACGGTGAGGAGGGTGAACCACACCGTTCCACTCCTGCCGTCAACCCGGAAAATTCGAGTATCGGGCAGGGGTACCGGAATTACACGGCATCGGGGCCATTCGGCGGAATAGCCGGTGGGTCAATCGGGGTCCCGTCCGGTTGGCGGGGTGTGAGGTCGATAACCGTGAGCCGGCCAGTGCCGAATTCGCTGAATTCCCCTTGGCATTACGGTTTCTGTATCTGTTCCCATATCGCCCCATGCGGGCCGTCCGTGTTCATCACGGGGGAAGTACGGGTAATCTCCGTCCGACCCGGGGTCGAGTGCGTCAACCGCCATCGTCACTCCTTGCTGTCCAGGAACTCGGCTCGCGTCTCCCGCAGTTGAGCGGCAAACGTGGCGGCATTCTCCTGCGCCTTCTTCTCTGCGTGGGAGACGATCTCATCCAGGATGGCTATCGGGTAGAAGCGCTGTTCTGGCACGGTGACAACTTCCCGCAATGCAGTCTGTGCACGCTGCGCCTCATCAAGAACGTGCCTGCGCCTGTGACGGGCAGCTCGGTACTCGACGTAGGCGACGAACCAGGGTTCGACGGAAAGCGCCTCATAGAATCGCTCTCGGGCCTCGTCACCGGAGTGCGCGGCTTCGTCAGCTCGCGTCTGCCATGTGTCGGCGAACTGCCGGTCATATTCCGCCCCACGCTCCGCCCTGCGCGCCGATTCGGCTTCCTGCGCTGCCTCCAACTGAGCCTGTGCGTCAGCGAGTGGAGCGGACAACTTTTCCGCCTGCGCCCGAAGCTTGGCCACGCGTTCGGCTGCCTTCTGAATGTCGTGCGTCGTCATCTCAGTTGCTCCCCTTCGTCGCATCACGTCCGTGCTCGGCCGCAATCTTCTTGTCGTTCTCGTAGTAACCAAGGCTCATGCGAACAGTTGTACCGAGCTTTTCGAAGACCTCAGGGCGCGAGTCGCGCAATGTGGCGAGTGCTTCCATGCGCTCATCCCGCTTGAATGCGTCAGCGCGGATCTGTCCCTTGTCGCGGCGGCCGTCCATAAAACCGAATCGCCTGAGTGCTTCACTCATGTTTGTTTCCTTTCTATCCGTTGGGTCAGCGGGCTTGCACGTCCGAGCCGACTTGGGGCCGGTCCGGACACAGTGGGGACCCGCGCTTACAACCCTTTTCGGCGCCGGGTCAAGGGGCGGTTACTCATGGGCGGTGCGGTCCCCGCGCGTTGCCTCACGACCCCTGCGGCCATCCCGGTAACGCGGGATGCGTGGTGCACGGGCAACGCTGTTCCGAGAGTCGGGCACTCAGTCCGCCGGGTTCCCCCCTTGGGATGGGTGCGCGGTAATCCCACTCTCGGTATTGAAAGGGAGAGAACCTTGCCCGCACCTTTCGGGCTAAGCCGGTTCTCTTCCTAGTCTATGTGGAGAGCGAAGGTTTCCCGGATCCTCGAAGCGTTTGCGGGGGCATCTCTGGTCCCCCTTCCGAGCTGTAAGGGAGAGCGGAGGTTTCCCCACGGCGCCGACCGTGGCGGTGTGCTGAACGGTGGTCCGGTCTCTCATCTCTTATATTTTTTCTACGTGTTCTAAAAAATAGGTCTGAACCGTCACTCTGACACCACCCCGCCCCGCTGTTGGGCCTGTCGTCGGCCGAGCCGACGGGGCTCCAGGACAGCAGAGAGCCCCGGTGGTCTATCCTGACCGGTCCGGGGCTCGTTGGGTGTGCGGTTAGTACTGCTGCGGATTAGGCCACGAGGTCCACCGTGTCAGCTGCCGCAGGACTGGCCTTGATCAGTCGTATGCGGCTTCCGCTCTGCGGGGTGTGCTCGTCGGGTGCGGCGAGTTCTTCCCTGAGCGCCGTGTATTCCTCAATGGCCGGGTCGAGTTCGCCTGCCACAGTGAACGACACGCGCTGCTCGTCCAGTGTCCGCCATCCGCCCCGGGTGCCCTTGCGGACTTCCAGGCGGGCGCCTGCCTCTATGAGCATCTGCCGTCGCGTCTCGCCGTCCGCCTCGGCCCATTCATCGGCGAGGGTGCGCCCAGTCGGCGTGACGACTCGCGTTTCCGGACGCGCCGGGGTGGCTTCCAGCGTGGCCAAACGGTTGTCGAGTGCGTCCGCGCGTTCCTTCCATGCGCGCTTGGCGGCATTCGATTTCTGCTGTCCCTTCTCTTCCTGGTGCGCGGCGTACTCGGCAAGCGTGGCCGAAATCTCCGGGGCAGGATCGTATCCGGGTATGATGACTGTCCGACTGACAGGGATCGGGCCGACCAACGCCAGAAATTCCCGCTCCACATACTCTTCGATCCAGTCGGCGCGGATGGCAACAGGAGCGGGGCACACGATGCCCGTCAGGTGCGCTGTACATTTGTAGCTTGCGGCTTGCGCCCCTTTGGTCTTGTTTGACATGTGGTACATGCGACCGCCACATCCTGCACAGTGTGCGACACGCAGCAATTTGCTTGCCTGGTCGGAGCGACTGTGCGTCGTATTTCTCTCACTGTAGGCAGCGAATATCTTGCCCACCACGTCGAACTCCTCACGGGTGAGTATCGGTTCTGTGGTCATCATGACCGGTGCGCCTTCGCTGTCGCGCACAGGATTTCCCTTGTACGTCTTCCAACCAATCAGCGCAGGAGAGGTAAGAACGCTCCGGATAACCGAGGGAACCCAGTTGAACCTATCCCGGACCGTCGTCTCCCCTTTCGCGCCGCCTGTCTTCCCTCCAATCTTCCGGCCTTGCTTGACTGACCAGTGGTCACGCGGCGTCAGAACACTGTCGGCTCTGAGTTCCTGACAGATCTTGTTGATTGTCTTCCCGGAAAGAAGATCTCTGATGATGCGCTCAATCACCTTTACAGCCGCCGGGTCAGGCATGAGGGTCTTTCCCGAGCCCAGTTCCTTCGGCATCTCTACGATCTGATAGCCATAAGCCGGACGCCCGCCCCGCCACCGGTACGGCATCAGCCTCATAGCTGCCTGCGCCCCGGTGACCCGATCCTTGATGCTCTGCGATTCCACTTGTGCGGCAAACGCGAGCATCATCATCATCAGTTCCGATGTGGGGTCCATCGGGTTGCGGAAGTCAAATACGAGCCTTCCCCCGCCGATGCCCTCGGCAAAGACAAGCATCTTCCGGTGTTCCTTGGCCCACTTCGCAAGGTCGTGCATGTGCGCCATGGACCGGATAGCACGGTCGAAGCGCCACCACACCAGGGCGTCAAAGTCATCGGGGCGCGCGAGCCACCCGCCGAGTTGCGGTCGGTCGAACGGGCCGAATTCGGACGCGCTCACGTCAAGATCCACAGCCTCGCGAAGCTGGTCACCTTCGCCAAAGTCGATGCCGAGTGCAGATGCGGCTATGTCGTCGGCCTCGCGCTGCCGTTCGGGGCTGGTGGTCTCGTCGGTGAGCACGGAGAGACGGACACACCGCACACCCCGAAGGGTCTCGGTGTAGACCGTGCCCGCCAGCGGACTCCGCTGTTGTCGGGTTGTGTCCATACCCCTTGTGGGGAGCGAAGGTTTCCCACTCGGTGTTACGGGCCCATTGACCTGCGCAGATGTAGCCATGACCGGGGTGCCTCCAGAACGGTAGTTCCGGAGCGTCCGGAGACCCGGCCGGGCATCCGTTCTGCCTGTGCGCCGGCTGACCAGGCGGCCACCCCTGGCGGACGTGACGCCCGCTCCGCGGGGCAGGGGCAGGACGCCTTTGTGGTGACACTCAATGTGCCGCAACAGGCAGGACCATCCGGATCGTCCGTGCCACCCTTCCTGGCCGATCCCGCACTCGACATGAACGACCGCGCCGTCCAGCAAGCCATCCTGAACCAAGGCGTCAGCGCACAGGACCTCTTGGCCGCACAAGCCCTGCATGCCTCCTTCACCGCGAAAACCCTGAAGACCGTTTCCCCAGCCACCGAGTCCGACTACCTCACCGCCCCCGGCATTCAGGACTACGCCGACACTTATCCCGGCCAGGAGTACTTCAGCGCCCTTACCACCCCGGACCACGGTCCGGCAGGACCCCACTCCGCGTGGGCCACGCAGACTGCCGTGTCGGCCAGTTTCGCGAACCTGTCGATCTCGGCCTACGCACCCCCCGCCCAGGACGCATTCATGACGCCCTACCCTGCCCTGGAACAAGAGTCGCCCTACCCCGCACAACAACTCCCCCCAGCGCATTCCTTCGTGGCCGCCCACGCACGCGGCCCACTCGCGTGGACACCTTCCAGCGCCCAGAGCCTGCACGCGCCCCCCAGCACCCAGCCCCGCCCACGCCACCCCAGCGAGTGCGCAGAAACCGAGGGCGTGCAGCTTGATGACCCAGTCTCCGGCTTGATGCCGCACGCAGGGCCACGCTCACACCACCGCCCCTGGCCCGGTGAACACGGAGAGCGTCAAGAGGCACCGGTGGACCGGGGCCGGTCACCGGCAGGGAATGCCCCACTCGGGCGGAGGCCGAGTTTCCCGGACGCGCCTGGCGAAGCGTTTGTCACGGGCAAGGCGGGGTCGGTGGCACCCATGGTGAGTCCCCTCGGGCAGTCGAGGGCGGTACGGTCGCCTTTCGCACGGTCGGCCTCCTGCCCGCCGCTCACGCCGCCCTCTCCCGCCACATCACCCACGGGCGCTCGATCACCTCGACGAAACTGGTGTGATCGGGGTGGTCGCGCAGGTGCCGGAACGCCCACGTCTGCGGCTGTGCCGGATCTTCACTCGGCGGCGACTGCTCGGCGCACTCGCTGCCGTCGTCCTTGAGCGCGAGGCACCGGAACGCGTAGACGAGCGGCGGGGCATCGTCGTCCAGGTCCGGCCGCAGCCGCCAGTTGACGAAGCCGAACCTGCGGTGGCGAGCGGGTGCGGTCACAGCGCCTCACCCCGGCCGCGCGCGTTCGCACGAGCGGTCTCCGCACACAGCCGCTGTGTGGAGCAAGCGGGTTGTACGTCGGCCGGGTCAACAGCCCATTTATGTGCGCCTGTTACTGCACGCAGATTCCAGAGCCCGCCAAACTGACCACCAAATTCGCCGACTTGTTCGTCCGGGTCCACCAGAAGAGTGCCAAGGGACGGGAGGGTGGGGGGTTTTTGCCGCCCCGCGGGATTGATCTCACCGCACACGGCCGTTCCTCTCTGTAGCGTCGTCACTACGGGGAGGTTCAAGCGTGACCCACGCCTTGGTGCCCTTCAAGCTGCTGGAATAGAACGAAAGGTTGGTGTACGGCCCTTGAATCGCAAGGAGTTGAACCCGGATGCCTCACCTCAGGCGGCCTACGGTGCGCGTTTACGCAGCTTGCGTGAGAAACATGGGTGGACCCAAGAGGAACTCGGCACACGTACCAACTATTCCAGCGTGCACATTTCGGCGATTGAAACCGGTCGGAAGCCTCCGACTCTCCGCTTCTCGCGCAGTACGGACCAAGCCTTCGGCCTCACGGGCAGAGCAGACGCGTTCGAACGCTGGTACCGCGAGATGAAGCACAGCGCGTTGCTGGAGGGGTTTCCGGAATACGTCAAGCACGAGGCCCGGGCCGTGGAGATTCGGCTGTTCGAGATCGGGATCATTCCCGGCCTGCTTCAGACACCGGCGTACGCACGCACCCTGGCAGACGGCGATGTGGGACGGGGCACGATCACGCCTGACCAGGCCGCAGAACGCGTCTCGGTGCTGGCGGAGCGGCAGGCGACACTGGTACGGACCCGGCCGCCCACCATGCTGGTGGTGATGGACGAAAGCTGCATCCGCCGCCCCGTCGGCGGCGCCGACGTCATGAACGAGCAGTTCCAACGCCTCGTCGAGTTCGCCGCGTTGCCGAACTCCATGCTTCAGCTTGCTCCGTACAACATGGGCGAGCGGCGACCGTTCAACCTGCCGCTCAACCTGCTGACGATGTCGGACCGGTCCATGATGGCGTACGCGGAGTCCCAGGCCCGGGGGCACTTGGAACGCGAACCTACGTTCGCCCTGTTCGCGTTGTCGGCCTACCATCAGTTGCAGGCCGAAGCGCTGTCACAGACCGAAACCGTGGCCGTGCTCAACCAGTTGCGAAAGGGCACCCCGTGACGACCCAATCCCCCCGCTGGTTCAAGTCCTCCTACAGTTCCAACGGCGGCAACTGCATAGAGGTCGCCGTAAACCTCGCCGCCCCCCACGACCAGGTCCCCGTCCGCGACTCCAAGAACGCGGACGGCCCGGTCCTCACCCTCCCCACCCACGCCTTCACCACCTTCGTGGCAGGCGTCAAGGCCGGAGACTTCGGCACCGTCTGACCGCCCTGCACCAGGACTCCGCCGCGCCACGCCTGAACGTCCGGCGCGGCGGGGTCCTGGAGCCCCCCCTGTGGGGCCGGCATGGGGCCGACCCGGTCCCGGAAGAGGGCACCCCCATGACAGACGCGACACCCCTGAAGCCCCACGAACCCATCGCACGGTTCCGCTCCGTCGTGCTCGACTGCACCGACCCGGTGCGGCTCGCCGAGTTCTACGCGGCGATCGTGGGCGGCGTCCCGCGCGTCGAGGACGAGGACTGGGTGGTCCTGGAAGCACCCGGCGCCCCACGGATCGGCTTCAACCGTGATCCGGACCACCAGCCACCGGCCTGGCCACGCGAGGGCGGCAACGCGCAGCAGATCCACCTCGATCTCGACGCCGGGCGGACCTGGGCGGAGATCGACGCGGCCCACGCGAAAGTACTGGCACTGGGCGCCCTGCCGCTGGACCTGGCGGACCGGGAGACCAAGGACTTCCAGGTGTACGCCGACCCGGCCGGCCACCCCTTCTGCCTCTGCCGGATCGACCACCCCTGAAAGGCCACCGGGGCCTGGCGACCCGCGACTGGGCCGCGCAGAAACCGCCGGGCTGGCAGCCGACTACTCACACGTCCAAAGGACGCAGGAGATAAGCCGTTCCTCCTGTGCGCCGATGAGACGGTACCGCCGGCTGAGGGGCTGAATGGATGGCTGAGACCGAGGTCGGGCGCCCTTCGCCTCAGTCGCGGCCGACACAGACACCGGACTCGTTCATCAGGAGCTGACCGGTCCCCCGCAGATCTCGCGCGAGAAGGTGCCTTCGGGATACTCGTACCACTCGGCCTCGTCCGCATCGAGGTCCAATTCGACACCGCCGGTTCGAGCGCCTGGCGCAGACGCTCCTGAAGGAGCTCGCCGAGGAAGTTGTAGGGCAGGCCCGGCTCCTTGAGGCGGTCGGCAGCCGGCCGCCGAGGAGCGCGACGGCACCGCGCTCAACGTGGCCGGTCAGATCCACCTCCAGGGCGGCCAGGTGACGGTGTACAACCCGAAGGGCATGGACAACGCCCGCCGTCTCTTCCCGACACTCGGCTACGCGGACTCGGCGCTGGAGGCGGTCCGGGGCGCGGACGTCGTCCTGCACCTCACCGAGTGGCGGGAGTTCCGCGAGCTGGACCCGGCCGCGCTGGGTGAGGTCGCGTCCACGCGGCTGCTCCTCGACGGCCGCAACGCGCTGGACCCCCAGGTGTGGCGCCAGGCCGACTGGACGTATCGCGCGATGGGCCGCCCGACCGCGTAGCGCGACCGCCGTGGGCGACCCGCCCGGGGTTCCGCGATGCCGCCGGTGGTCTGCTGCATTCTGCACCACCGCTCCCACGGCACGAGCGGCCACGGTCCCCGGGACTACGGTCCGTGTACACCGGGCGGCCCGGCGGGAGTTGGCGCTGTTTGCCCCGCGGGTACGGCAGCGGGGCAGCCGCGGTGAGGCGACGTCCGGAAACGGCACTCTGCCGAACCCGGGCGGTCCATCAGCGTCGCACCCCCTTCCGCCTCCCCTTGGGCGCCTGCGGCTGCTGGTCCGTCCGGCTCCCCTGCGATGACGACTGCCGCTGCCGGCCAGTCCGGCCAAACTGCGACTGAGTTTCCCGGGCGTGCGGGGCAAAGGGGTTGTCAGGCCCGCTGACGTCCCCGATGTCCGGGGCATAGCGCATACCGGTGCCGAACTGCGACTGAGTTCCCCGGGCGTGCCCGGCAAAGGGGTTGCCAAGCCCGCTGACGTCCCCGATGTCCGGGTCATAGCCACCGGTTGGGAATTGCCCGAAATTACCGTGAGCCTGATCCGAAAAGCCTTGCGAACCCGCCCCCTGATTCAAAAAAACGGGGTCCGGAGCGAGAGACCCATCCTGATCGAATGGAATCCCGAGATCCTGTGTGAACTCGAAATCCGCGAGCTGGTCCCCCAAAAGATTGTAATCTTGGGCCGGTTCCAGGTCCTGTGAGCTGATTCCGGGCGGATAGCCGGACCCGGGGTACGGGCGTGCATCGGCCGAACCCGACTGGCCGACGGAACTGACAGAACTTTCCCCTCGCCCCTGAGAATTACCGGATTGGTCCGGGAGCATGAGCGACGCGTCGTATTTCAACTTGACTACGCCCTCACCATATTCGCGTTCGTAGCCGTGCTTCTCAAGTGCTGCGACCATATCGTCCGGGTAGTCCCGCTCCCTCCCATGCATCATCTGCCTCAAAGCCCACGTCGACCAGAGAATCTTTGCTTCCTTGCCTTCCCCTTTCTTATTTCTATAGGCAATCGTTACCAATTCACCTATCCTGGGCATCTGGCCTGCAGTTCGACTTTGCAGCAGCGTCGTAATAGCTTTATCGGAAACATATGGCATGGAACGCTTCCCTCCAAGGACCGGCGGACTTCTCCTGCTGTAACGGCTCCTGCCTCCGGACGGTTCACCCTATGGTGCGGGTTGTTCGGGAAGGCGTACGAGACCGAAGGCTGCCCGTACGGGTAGTCCACACCCAGCGCGGCGAGGGCTGCCGCGCGTCGCCATTCCCGAGTGACGGCCGGGGGGTGAACCGTCGCCGCAACGACGACACGGGGCCGGACGAGGCGCGCTTCCGTTCCATCGTCGACTGCGCAGATCCGGTGCGGCTCGCCGTGCTACGCGGCAATCATGGGCGGCGTCCCCTACGTCGAGGACGAGGACTGGACGGTTCTGAAGGCACCCGGCGCCCCACGGATCGCCTCCCACCGCGAGCCGGACCACCCCCCGGCGCCTTCCCCTTCCCCTGCGACGACACCTGCCACCGCTGGTCCGTCCGGCTCCCCTGCGATGACGACTGCCGCTGCCGGCCAGTCCGGCCGAACTGCGACTGAGTTCCCCGGGCGCGCGGGGCAAAGGTTGGGTTGAAGCTTCGCTCAGGCTGGGTCGAGAGGCCCTGTGTACCGGGTCCCACCAGACCATCCGGCAAGCCAAGGGAAACATCCGCAACTCGCGGATACCCGAGACCGAAGAACGGATCGACGGCCAATCCTGGAAATCCTCGGAGCCAGTCTTCGTAGTTGGATTCCCACGAATCAAGGCGCGCATCACCCAAGCGCGACTGCCCAGCGGGATTTCCCCCTGTCTCCCTGGCCTGCGGAGCCCGAGAACTTTCCCCCGCTCGCCCCTGGGAGTTACCGGATCCGCAATCGCCCATTATTTGCGAATTTTTGACCTCCAACCGCACTGTATCCCCAATAGGCGCAGGCACCCAGCCGTGCTTTTCAAGCGCTTTGATCAGGTTCGGCGAGTAAGGCCGGGCCCTCCCTGTCGATACTTGGGTATAAAACCAGTCATAAAAAACAAAAGTCTCGCTTTTATCTTTAAAGGTTACTGTCACCTGCTCTTTTGACCCGGGAAGGTCACCTGGCTCTCGACTGTTCAGCAGCTCCTCAAGAACCTCATCGGAAATTGTGTACCTCATGGAATGTTTCCTCCGATCGGCAGACTGCTTCTGTTGCAACGGCTGCCGCCTTCGGATGGTTCACCCTGAGGGTGCCGCAGTAAGCCCGCAACCTGGGGTCGGATCAGCACGGCGAACGGGCCGGCTGGACCTACCACGCGGTGGGGCCGCCCGACCGCCTGAGCCCTGCGCTCACTGGAAGTACGGCGGCAGCCGTCGGTGGCCACGGCGCCGCCGCGAACAGTCACTTCTCCACATTCGGGGCTTCGCCTAGAAGGTGCCTTCGGGGTACTCGTACCACTCGGCCTCGTCCGGATCGAGGTCCAGTTCGGCACCCGCCGGTTCGAGCGCCTGGCGCAGGCGCTCTTGAAGGGGCTCGCCGAGGAAGTTGCAGTGCAGGTCCAGCTTCTTGAGGTGGGTCGGCGGCCGGCCGCCGAGGAGCGCAGCGGCACCGTCGTCACTCCAGGTGCCCAGGGACAGGTCCAGCACCTCAAGCCGGTCGGCCACCGGGGCCGACGCCACGGCGGCGGCGACCTCGTCCGGTATCTCGCTGTTGCGCAGGGCCAGGCGCCGCAGCCGGGGTGACCGGGCACCTGACAGCACCGCCTCCAGCGCGGCCGCCTCGCAATCGGCCCCGACTGCCGCACGCATCACCCCAACCTGCGGCTGAGGTTCAGCTACTTGGGCTGCGCGCCGAGTTCCGGCGCATGCGCCGCCGCGGCGGCGACGGCACGAGCGGGCGCGCGGAGTCGCTCGGCGACGGCGTAGGCGGCTGCGGCGGCCAGCATGCCGGCCACCGCCTCGGCGTAGGCGGGAGCCTGGTAGTGGACGACGGCTGCCACGATCGCGCCGACGGCCCACCCGGCGAAGGCGGTCGGGCGCAACGCGGCCTCCGGGCGGTGCGCGGCCCGGCGACGCATCAGCAGTTGGTCGGTGATGATGACCGCGCCGATCGGAGGCACGAAGATGCCGAGGATGTTCAGCCAGGTGGCAAAGTGCGTCCACACCCCGGCGAGGGCCGCGATGACGCCGACGGCACCGAGGATCAGTGTCAGCCGCCGCATCTTGTCGCCGGTGAGGTGACTCCAGCCGACGGCGCCGTTGTAGAGGCAGTGGGTGCACACCGATCCCAGGTTGATCAGGACGAACGCCACCGCTACGGCGGACAGCGCGGTCCCGTGCGACGCCAGCAGGCCCAGGAAGTCACCGCCGTCGGTCGCGGGAGCCACCGCGGCACCCGCCGCGACGATCACGCCGCCGATGAGCAGGGCCACGAAGTTGGCCACCGGAAAGGCGGTCAGGCCGGCCGTGACCGCCTGCCGGCCGCTGCCGGACCAGCGTGTGAAGTCGGCCGTCATCGTGCCGGAGTCGGCGAACGTCGCAATGGTGATGGTCACCGCCGCGCCGATGGTCAGCGCGGTGGAGTTGTGCGTCCCGTGATAGGAGGTGATACCGGTCAGCGAGTGGGTGCGCGAGGCGAGCCAGAGGGCGACGAGGCCGAGCACGAGGAACAGCGGCGCCGAGATCATGCCGAGCACGGCCAGGGCCCGGATCCCGATGTACGTGATGCCGATGTAGAGCAGACCGGCGATCAGGACGACCAGGGTCTGGTTCCAGCCGAAGGTCGCGTGGAGAGTGGCTCCGGTGAGACCGGTCTGGAAGGCGAACCAGCCGACCACGATGGTCGCCAGGAAGCCGCACGCCACGGTGTATCCGCGGCGGCCGAAGGTGGACGTCGCCACCAGGGCGAAGTTGCGGCCGGTGGATCCGGCCACGTAGCTGAGGGCACCGACGTACACGCTGAGGGCGAGGCTGCCGAGCGCGATGGCGATGAGTCCGCGTACGAAGCCGAGCCCGTAGACGATGATCCCGCCGAAGACGGCGTTGGTGAGGATCATCGGGAAGCCGAACCAGACGGCAGCCACGGAGGACCAGGAGCGCCGGTGCTCGGCGGGCACGGGCTCGTGCTCGAACTCCGATGTCAGTTCGTGGTGGGCGGCGGGTTTGTCCTGTTGATGCTGGAGGGAGGTCATGATCCACCTCTTCCGGGCTTCTGTCCGCAGGGGCCCCAGGGCCGTACGGACGGTCGAGAGAGCCAATCCGGCCGCAGGTTGCGGCCGGTCGCTGAGCACGGTGTGTGACGGGCGGCACCGTGCCGACCCAGCCGACTCGCCGTTGAGACGTACCGGTCCCGGCGGGGCCGCCGGGCTTGGTGCTTGCGGGTCCTGCGCACCCGGGTCAGCGCGCGAGGAATTCCTTGGTTCGTTCCGGGCCGAGTCGGTGAACGCCACGTCCAATGGGCCGGCTCACTGCCCGTGGAATGGCCCCATCCGTTGGGATGGCGCGCAATTCGGCGTCAGGGATGAACTCGCGGGCCCACACCTCATGTTCCGGCAGAAAACACAGGTCCTTCCCGGCCGGCATGACCAGGACATTGGACCCTGATGATCTTCAGCACCTTCTCCGTTTCACCGCCGAAACCCGGCACCACCAAGCCGCTGATTTCGGTCGAACGTAATTTGCCCCAGGGCCGCACGTCAACGGCACACAAGCGGAGTGTCGCAGGTCACATGGCCTTTATGGATGCGCGGAATTGGTTTACAGAGATGTAACACTTCCTTTATTTACGCCGCATTGTGTTCCGCCTATCGTCGTGTGATCACAGATCTCGTATCACGGCCAGTCGGGAGTCACGGCACGCCATGGAAGCAGAAGCGATCAAGGTCTCTACGGTCCACCACGAGGTGTATGACCGGCTGCGACGCTGGATCAGCAGTGGCAGCCTGCCGCCCGGCACGAAGGTCTCGATCCGCTCGATCGCGGACAGCTTCGGAGTCAGCACCATGCCTGTCCGGGAGGCGCTGCGCAGACTGCAGGCAGAGGGATTCGTCCTCTTCGAACGCCGCAGCGTCACCGTGACCGACCTGTCCAAGGACCAGGTGACCCAGCTTTTCAAGATCCGGCTGCGCCTGGAACAACTGGCATCGGAATGGGCCATCGGGCAGGTGAACGACGACGACATCGCAGATCTTGAAAGAATTCTGCAAAGGATGAATCAAGACGGCATCGGAGTCGAGGAGTGGCGCGGCCTCAACCAGGATTTCCACCGCCGCTTCTACGATTGCGCCCGGAGCCCGCACCTGCTTGATCTCATCAAGAACGTCTGGGACAAGATCGAACCTTATATGGCGGTCTACGCGTCCACCGTGGAAGATTTCCATGAAGCACACAAGCAGCACACCGAGATTCTGGAACTCATCCGGTCAGGAGACCTCCCCCGTCTCCTGACCGCGACAGAAAGGCATCTGGAGGACACGGCAGCGATCGTCCTGCAGGCCCTGTGACCGACCACAGCCCCGCACGACCTATCAGCCTGCCGACCGCCCGGGAACCGTCGCCGGTCCCGCCGCGGCCGGCACGGAGTGACAGGAGCCCCCTGAGACCATGTTCGAAGAACTCACCGTCAACGCCTTCCACGCCGCCCTGCGCACCGGGGAGATGACGTCCGCCGACCTGGTCGACTGGTACCTGGCCAGGATCGAGGCACACAACACGCAGGGGGCGGAACTCCAGGCAGTGGTGACCGTCAACCCGCGTGCCCGTGACGAGGCCGCCGCCGCCGACCAGCACTTCTCCGACACCGGCCGGCTCACCGGGCCCCTGCACGGCGTGCCCGTGCTCGTGAAGGACCAGGTCGAGACGGCGGGCCTGCGCACGACCTTCGGGTCGAAGCTGTTCGAGAACTATGTGCCGGAGGCGGACGGGACGCTCGTCACCAGGCTCCGGGAGGCCGGAGCCGTCATCCTGGCCAAGACCTCGATGTGCGACTTCGCGGCCGGCTGGTTCTCCTCCTCGTCGATGACCGACCACACCAAGAACCCCTACAGCCCCGCCCGCGAGGCCGGCGGATCCAGCTCCGGCACCGGCGCGGGCCTGGCGGCGAACTTCGGGCTCGTCGGCATCGGCGAGGACACCGGCGGCTCCATCCGCATCCCCGCGTCGTTCAACAACCTGTTCGGCCTGCGCGTGACGACCGGTCTCGTCAGCCGTGCCGGATTCGCGCCCCTCGTGCACTTCCAGGACACCCCCGGCCCGATGGCCCGGACCGTCGCGGACCTCGCGCGCCTGCTCGACAGCATCGTCGGCTTCGACCCGCGGGATCCGTTCACCGCCGTCGCCTGGCCCCCGCCGGGCAGCTACACCGAGGCACTCGACCAGGAGATCCCGTTCGACGCCTGGCGGATCGGGGTGCTGGAAACCGGCTTCGGCCCCGCCGCCAACCCCGACGCCGAACCGGTCAACCAGGTGGTCCGGTCAGCGATCGGCCACCTCACGGACCTCGGCACCGCCACCGTGCCCGGCCTGGAGATCGAGAAGCTCGGCGACTGGATCGCCGACACCTCCCTCTACGTCCGGCAGTCGAAGGCGGACATCAGCCGCTTCCTCGCCCAGCGGCCCAAGGCCCCGGTAACGGACTTCGCCGGGATCTACGACAGCGGAGTGTTCCACCCGTACAACGACCTGCTGCACGGGATCGCCGAGGGCCCCGAGAATCCCGAGGACGACCCCGAGAACCTGCGGCTGCGGCTCAACCAGGAGCACTTCCGCCGGCTGATGCTGAACCTGTTCGCCACCCATCGGCTCGACTTCCTCGTCTACCCCTCCATACAGGTCGTTCCGCCGACCCGCGACGAACTCGCCGCGGAGAAGTACCGGGCACTCACCTTCCCCACCAACACGGTCATCGGCTCCCAGGCCGGGTTCCCCGCACTCACCCTCCCGGCGGGCTTCACCGACAGCGGGCTGCCCGTCGGCATGGAACTGCTCGGCACCCCGCTGACCGAACGGAAGATGCTGCAATTCGCCCAGGCGTGGGAGAAGTCCACGCAGCCGCGGAAGGCGCCGGTGCTGTGACAGCGCGCGAACTCGACCTCAACGCCGACCTCGGCGAAAGCTACGGCGTCTACCGCTACGGCGCCGACGAGGCGATGATGAAGCTCATCACCTCGGCCAACATCGCCTGCGGATTCCACGCCGGCGATCCACTGGTGCTCCAGGAGTCGGTCCGCCTGGCACACGAAAACGGAGTGCGCATCGGCGCCCACGTGGGCCTGCCCGACCCGCTCGGCTTCGGCCGCCGGGAGGTGGCCATCACCCCGTCGGAGGCCCACGCGTACACGCTGTACCAACTCGGGGCGCTGGACGCGTTCCTGCGCCCCCGCCGGATAGCCATGCACCACGTCAAACCGCACGGCGCGCTCTACATGATGGCCTCCCGGGACCCCGTTCTCGCCGACGGCGTGGCCCGCGCGGTCGCGGACTTCGACCGGAAGCTGGCGGTCTACGCCCTGCCCGGCTCGGCACTCGCCGAGGCAGGACACCATCACGGCCTGCGCGTGGTCGGCGAGTTCTTCGCCGACCGGCCCTACGACGGCACCGAGGTGACCATGTTCGGCTGGACCTACGACCAGCTGGGCTCACCCGCGGACACCGCGGACCGGGTCAGCGGGATGCTCGCCGACCCGCGCTTCGACGAGGTCGGCACGGTCTGTGTGCACAGCGACACACAGCAGGCACCCCTGCTGATGGCCACCGTGCGCAAGCGGATCATCGACGAGGGCCACCAACTGCCCTGACCACCGGCGGCGCCGCGACTCCGGCGCCGGCCGGTGCGTCCGGACCGCGCCGCAGGCACACCCCCTGGAGGACCGGACGGTCCGGACGATCAGCCGTCCAGCGCCTCGATCGTCGCGTTGGACGGGCCGCGCGTCGCCTGGAGCTCGCGGGCCACGTCCTCCGCCGCGCCCAGCACCCGTACCGCGTTCTGCCAGGTCAGCTTGGCCAAGTCGGTCTTGGACCAGCCGCGGTCCAGCAGTTCGGCGATCAGGTTCGGGTAGCCGGAGACGTCGCCGAGCCCGTCCGGGGTGAAGGCCGTGCCGTCGTAGTCACCGCCGATGCCGAGGTGGTCGATCCCGGCGACCTCACGCATGTGGTCCAGGTGGTCGGCGACGGTGGCCACCGTGGCGACGGGACGCGGATGCGCCTCTTCGAAGGCCCGGTGGACCTTCATCGCCTGCTCCGTCGTGTCGAGGTGGTGGAAACCGTGGACGCGCATGTTCGCGTCGGCCGCGGCCGTCCAGTCCACCGCCGCCTGGAGGACGAACTTCGGTACGAACGTCACCATCGCCACGCCGCCGTTCGCGGGCAGCAGTCGGAGGACGTCGTCCGGGATGTTGCGCGGGTGGTCGCAGACCGCGCGGGACGAGGAGTGCGAGAAGATCACCGGCGCGGACGTCGCCGCCAGCGCGTCCCGCATCGTCGTCGCCGCCACATGGGAGAGGTCGACGAGCATGCCCAGGCGGTTCATCTCCCGTACGACCTCGCGGCCGAAGGCGGTCAGGCCGCCCGCGTGCGGCTCGTCCGTCGCCGAGTCCGCCCAGGGCACGTTGTCGTTGTGGGTGAGCGTCATGTAGCGCACGCCCAGCCCGTACAGGCCGCGCAGGGTGCCCAGCGAGCAGGCGATGGAGTGGCCGCCCTCCGCGCCCATGAGCGAGGCGATACGGCCCTCCGCGCGCGCCGCCGTCATGTCGGCGGCGGTCAGCGCGGGCGCCAGGTCCTGCGGGTAGCGGGCCAGCAGCTGCCGTACGCAGTCGATCTGTTCCAGGGTCGCCGGGACCGCGTCGGGCAGGTCCGAGCGGACGTACACCGACCAGTACTGCGCGCCGACCCCGCCCGCGCGCAGCCGCGGCAGGTCGGTGTGCAGATGGGCGTCCTGGTGGCCGGCGATGTCGCGGGCGCCGAGGTCGTAGCGGACCTGCTCGCGCAGGGCCCAGGGCAGGTCGTTGTGCCCGTCGACGACGGGGAAGTCACGCAGCAGCGCCCTGGCTTCGTCCAGCGAGGTCATACCTGTCACGTCCCTTTCCTCACTTGCCGAAGCCGAAGCCGCCCGCCCCGTCCACCTTGGCGCGCAGCCGTTTGCCCTTCTCGGTGGCCTGGTCGTTCAGCTCCCGCTGGAAGTCCCGCATGCGGGTCAGCAGTTCCTCGTCGTGCGCGGCGAGGATGCGGGCCGCGAGGAGGCCGGCGTTGCGGGCGCCGCCGACGGAGACGGTCGCCACCGGGACACCGGCCGGCATCTGCACGATCGACAGCAGGCTGTCCATGCCGTCGAGGTACTTCAGCGGGACCGGGACGCCGATGACCGGCAGCGGGGTCACGGAGGCGAGCATGCCGGGCAGATGGGCGGCGCCGCCCGCACCCGCGATGATCACCTTCAGCCCGCGCTCCGCAGCCTGCTCGCCGTACGCGATCATCTCGCGGGGCATCCGGTGCGCGGAGACGACGTCGACCTCGTGGTCGATCTCGAACTCGTCGAGGGCCTTGGCCGCTGCCTCCATGACGGGCCAGTCGGAGTCCGACCCCATGACGATGCCGACAAGAGGACTCATTCGGTGATCGTGCCCCTCAGATAACCGGCTGCGTGACGGGCGCGCTCCAGCACCTCGTCCAGGTCGTCGCCGTAGGTGTTGACGT
This sequence comes from Streptomyces sp. NPDC006012, assembly GCF_042871185.1. Taxonomy (NCBI): domain Bacteria; kingdom Bacillati; phylum Actinomycetota; class Actinomycetes; order Kitasatosporales; family Streptomycetaceae; genus Streptomyces; species Streptomyces sp. NPDC006012. The sequence continues at coordinate 55,214 of NZ_JBIAIE010000023.1, read as the reverse complement.
GGCCCACCTTGCGGCCGGGCTTCACGTCCTTGCCGTACATGTGGATCTTGAGCTGCGGGTCGCGGGCCATGCAGTGCAGGTACGCGGAGTACATGTCGGGGTAGTCGCCGCCGAGCACGTTGACCATGACGGTCCACTTCGCGCGCGGGCGGGGGTCGCCGAGCGGGAGGTCGAGGACCGCGCGGACGTGGTTGGCGAACTGCGAGGTGATCGCGCCGTCCTGGCTCCAGTGACCGGAGTTGTGCGGGCGCATCGCCAGTTCGTTGACGAGGATGCGGCCGTCGCGGGTCTGGAACAGTTCGACGGCGAGGTGGCCGACGACGCCGAGTTCCTTGGCTATGCGCAGGGCCAGCTCCTCGGCCCGCACCGCGAGCACCTCGTCCAGACCGGGTGCCGGGGCGATCACCGTGTCGCAGACGCCGTCGACCTGCCGGGACTCCACCACCGGGTAGGCGACGGCCTGGCCGTGCGGGGAGCGTACGACGTTGGCGGCCAGCTCGCGGACGTAGTCGACCTTCTCCTCCGCGAGAACCGGCACGCCGGCCCGGAACGGGTCGGTGGCCTCCTCGGCGGTCTCCACGACCCACACGCCCTTGCCGTCGTAGCCGCCGCGCACGGTCTTCAGGACGACCGGGAAGCCGTTCCCCTCGGCGGCGAAGCGGACCACGTCCTCCTGGTCGGCCACGATCCGGTGCCGCGGGCAGGGGATGCCGATGGCGTCGAGCCTGGCCCGCATCACCCCCTTGTCCTGGGCGTGCACCAGCGCGTCCGGGCCGGGGCGGACCGGGATGCCCTCCGCCTCCAGGACGCGCAGATGCTCGGTGGGGACGTGCTCGTGATCAAAGGTGATCACGTCACAGCCCCGCGCGAACGCACGCAGCGTGTCCAGGTCGCGGTAGTCGCCGATGACGACATCGCTCACGACCTGCGCCGCGGAGTCCTGGGGGGTGTCACTGAGAAGCTTGAACCTGATGCCGAGCGGGATGCCTGCTTCGTGCGTCATACGAGCGAGCTGGCCCCCGCCGACCATGCCGACTACCGGGAATGTCACATCCCTAGGGTATCCGCCGCGCCACGGCGGCCGGATTCCGCTCCTCTTCGCCCGCCTCTCACCCGCTTTTTCCCCATCTCTTGCCGACCCATGGGCCGATACGGAGGCGATGGAGGGAGGCGCTGGTTAGCATGGCTGGGTTGACGGAAACCTACGGACAGGAGCCTGCACGACCATGGAACCCGGTTCCTCGGGGCTGCGAAGGCTTGTGCACGAGGTCGCCAAGTTCGGCGCCGTGGGCGGTGCCGGACTTCTCGTCAATCTCGGCGTGTTCAATCTGGTACGGCACGTCACCGACCTTCCGGTCGTCCGCGCCAGCATCGTCGCCACCGTCGTCGCGATCGTCTTCAACTACATCGGCTTCCGCTACTTCGCGTACCGGGACCGCGACAAGGGCGGCCGTACCCGGGAACTCACCCTGTTCCTGCTGTTCAGCGTGGTCGGCCTGGTGATCGAGAACGGCGTCCTGTACGCGGCGACGTACGGGTTCGGCTGGGACACCCCGTTGCAGAGCAACGTCTTCAAGTTCCTCGGCATCGGCGTCGCGACCCTGTTCCGCTTCTGGTCGTACCGCACCTGGGTGTTCCGGGCGCTGCCCGCCCGGGAAGCGGTCACCGGCGCGGAGTCCTACCTCGCGACGGAACCCGATTCCCAGCGGCAACGGATCTCCTGAGTCAGGATCCGCCCTGAGCCCGGATCCGTCCGGCCCCGCGGGTTCCACCCAGCACGCCTCGTCCGGCACGCGCCACGCCGCGCACGCCTCGCCCAGCAGTTCCCGCTCAGCGCGCCTCGCTCAGCGCTTCCCGCTCAGCGGAGCGAAGCGTCACCGGACAGTGGGCTCGTCCGCCCCGTCCGGCTTCTTCAGCAGCGGCGTGCGGGACAGGAACAGGCCGAACACCGGCGGCTGGGACTGGAGCAGCTCCAGCCGGCCGCCGTCCGCCTCCGCGAGGTCCCGGGCCACGGCCAGGCCGATGCCCGTCGAGTTCCGCCCGCTGATCGCCCGCTCGAAGATCCGGGCGCCGAGGTCGGCCGGGACCCCGGGGCCCTCGTCGGTGACCTCGACCACGGCCTGGTTGCCGGTTACGCGGGTGCGCAGCGCGACCGTGCCGCCGCCGTGCATCAGCGAGTTCTCGATCAGCGCCGCCAGCACCTGGGCCACCGCGCCCGGTGTGCCCACCGCCCGCAGATGCCGTTTGCCGGAGCTGACGATCGCCCGGCCCGCGCTGCGGTAGGCGGGGCGCCATTCGGCGAGCTGCTGCTGGATGACCTCGTCGAGGTCGAAGCTGACCGCGGAGCCGGTGCGCGGGTCGCGGGCGTTCGTCAGCAGCCGCTCCACCACGTCCGTCAGCCGCTCGACCTGCGCCAGCGCCACGTTCGCCTCCTCCTTCACCGTGTCCGGGTCATCGGTGAGAGTGATCTCCTCCAGGCGCATCGACAGCGCGGTCAGGGGCGTGCGCAGTTGGTGGGAGGCGTCGGCGGCGAGCCGCCGTTCGGCGGTGAGCATCCGGGCGATGCGCTCGGCCGAGGAGTCCAGCACATCGGCGACCCGGTCCAGCTCGGGCACCCCGTACCGCTTGTGCCGGGGGCGCGGGTCACCGGAGCCGAGCCGTTCCGCGGTCTCCGCGAGATCGGTCAGCGGGGAGGCGAGGCGGTTCGCCTGGCGCACCGCGAGCAGTACCGCGGCGACCACCGCGAGCAGCGCCACCGCGCCGATGATCAGCAGCGTCCGGCCGACTTCCCGGGTCACCGCCGAACGCGGCTCCTGAACCGTGACCCGCTCGCCCTCCTCGCCGTCGGCGCTGGACTGGATCACGTCGCCCTCAGGCTTGCTGCCCACCATGATCGGCGCCCGGTCGGGCAGGCGGATGATCGCGTACTGCTCCTTGCCGACCTGGTTGCGCAGTATGTCGCCGGTGACGTCCTCCGCGCCGAGGATGCGGCTGTCCACGATGCTGGCCAGCCGCAGCGCCTCGGAGTCCACCCGCTCCTGCGCGCTGTCGCTGATCGTCCGGGTCTCGACGATGACGAGGGACAGGCCGAACACGGCGATCACGACGAGCACCACGGCGAGCGTGGACTGGATCAGTCGGCGGCGCATGTCCTCTTACCCGGAGCACCCTCGGCGGGGCTCAACTCTTCTCGAAACGGAAACCGACTCCGCGGACGGTCGCGATGTACCGGGGGTTCGCCGCGTCGTCACCGAGCTTCTTGCGCAGCCAGGAGATGTGCATGTCGAGCGTCTTGGTCGACGACCACCAGGTCGTGTCCCAGACCTCGCGCATCAACTGGTCGCGGGTGACGACCCGGCCGGCGTCCCGGACCAGGACCCGCAGCAGGTCGAACTCCTTGGCGGTGAGCTGGAGTTCCTCGTCGCCCATCCAGGCGCGGTGCGACTCGACGTCGATCCGCACGCCGTGGGTGGCCGGGGGCTGCTGCGGTTCGGCTGCGCCGCGGCGCAGCAGGGCACGGACGCGGGCGAGCAGTTCGGCGAGCCGGAAGGGCTTGGTGACGTAGTCGTCGGCGCCCGCGTCCAGGCCGACGACGGTGTCCACCTCGTCGGCGCGCGCGGTCAGGATGAGGATGGGAACGGTGTGGCCTTCGGCGCGCAGCCGGCGGGCGACCTCCAGGCCGTCCATGCCGGGCAGGCCCAGGTCCAGCACCACCAGGTCGACGCCGCCCTGCATTCCGGCGTCGAGCGCGGTGGGTCCGTCCTCGCGCACCTCGACCTCGTAACCTTCCCGGCGCAGGGCACGGGCCAGCGGCTCCGAGATGGACGCGTCGTCCTCGGCGAGCAGTACACGGGTCATGGGGTGATGGTAGTCCGCCCGGCCGTCGTGCCGGGGTGTGATCGCCACCCGGAATTCTTACCTTGGGTCACAGCGGCGCGAACCAGTGGGCGCAAGGCCCCTTCGGGGGCGGGGTCTTCGAAACAGGGCGCCTGGTTCCGCCGACACTTCTGATCCAATTCGCAAATCATCCCATATACGGCATCGTCATGCCGTATTGTCACTTGAGCACTCCTGTCGGTAATGGCGACCTTTGGCGCGTATTCAACGCTGAACGTCTCTTTTGTCGCGGGACGTGGATCCCGATGGTCGCGGTCCGCCGCCCCGCGGTCCGGGGCGGACGCCCCGTGAGCGGGGGGACAGGCACCCCGTGCTCATGGGGACAGGTCCCCCGTGGCTCGGGGTCAGGTCCTCCGTGGCATGGGGCCGGATACCCCGTGGCAGTGGCATGGGTCCGGATACCCCGTGGCATGGGGGCGGGCGGCCCCGCCGCCGGGGCCGGCCGCACCCCCCACCGGGCGCGCGACGCCGTACGGCGCGTCCCGACCAGCGAGGAACGACCATGGCGTCCAGCCTGACGAAGGACCCGGTGCAACCGGACACGCCCGGCACCGGGAAGACCTTCTTCGGCCACCCCCGCGGACTGGCCACCCTCTTCATGACCGAGACGTGGGAGCGCTTCTCCTACTACGGCATGCGGGCCCTGCTCCCGCTCTACCTGGTGGCCCCGGCCGGGCTGCACCTCGACGCGGCCACCGCGACCGCGATCTACTCGGTGTACCTGTCCCTGGTGTACCTGCTCGCCCTGCCCGGCGGCTGGGTCGCGGACCGCGTCCTCGGCCCGCGCAGAACGGTCGCCGTGGCCGGTGTGGTCATCATGCTCGGCCATCTCACCCTGGCACTGCCGAGCGCGGGCACCTTCTACACGGGGCTCGGGCTGGTCGCGATCGGCTCCGGTCTGCTGAAGGCCAACATCTCGACGATGGTCGGCCACCTCTACGACCGCCCGGACGACCCGCGCCGGGACGGCGGCTTCACGATCTTCTACATCGGCATCAACCTGGGTGCCTTCGCCGCCCCGCTGGTCATCGGCACCATCGGGCAGAAGGTGAACTGGCACCTGGGCTTCGCGCTCGCCGCGGTCGGCATGGCGCTGGGCCTGGCCCAGTTCCTGATCGGCGGCCACCGGCTGAGCCCGCGCTCCAGCGTGGTGCCGACGCCGCTGTCGGCCGCGGAGAAGGCCGCCACGCTGCGCAAGGCGGGCCTGTGGGCGGCCGTCGCGGTGGTCTTCTACGCCGTCGCCGGGTTCTCCGGCGCCTTCACCCTGAACTGGGTGATGGTCCCGATCATCGCCGCCGGCCTGGTCATCCCGGTGGTGGTGCTCGCCCGGATCAAACGGGACCGGGACCTGGACGGCGCCGAGCAGTCCCGGATGTCCGCCTACATCTGGTTCTTCGTCGCCGCGGCGCTGTTCTGGATGATCTACGACCAGGGCGGTTCGACGCTGTCGATCTTCGCCTACCACAGGGCCGAGAACAGCGTCTTCGGCTGGAGTTTCCCGGTCTCCTGGTACCAGTCGGTCAACCCGGTCATGATCATGGCGCTGGCGCCGGTCTTCGCGGTCCTGTGGACCGCGCTGGCCAGGCGCGGCAGGGAACCGAGCACGGCGGCCAAGTTCGGCCTGGGCCTGATCCTGGTCGGCGCGTCCTTCTTCGTCTTCCTCGCCCCGCTGGCCATCGCCGGGAACGGCCACAAGGCGGCCGCGCTGTGGCTGGTGGCGATCTACTTCGTGCAGACCATCGGTGAGCTGCTGCTCTCTCCGGTCGGTCTGTCGGTCACCACGAAGATGGCGCCCGCGAAGTACGCCTCCCAGATGATGGGCGTCTGGTTCCTGGCCGTCACCGCCGGTGACGCCACGACCGGGCTGCTCGGCGTGGCGGGCGTCAACCTCGACCGGATGGACATCGTGGTCGCGGAGGCGGTCCTCGCCGTGGTCGCCGGTACGGCGGTGTGGACGTACCGCGGCAAGGTACGGCGGCTGATGGGCGACGTGAACTGACGGGCGGCGTGCGGTGACGGGCGACGACTGTCTCCGCCGGGTGATGGGCGAGGTTCGCTGACGGGTGGCGGGTGACGGGTGACGTGCACTGACGGGTACCGGGCGGCGTGTACAGGGGCACATCGGCATCACGCCCTAGCGTCCTCGCGCCCTCGCACCGGAGGGCCGTCGCACGCTGTGGTGCGGCAGCCCTCCGGGCGTTCCGGTGGCCCTCCGTTCAGGGCCCTTCGTTCAGGCCCGTTCAGCCGGGCCTTCCGTTCAGCTGGTGCTCCGCGCGCTCACCGGGTCCTGCGGCGGGGCATGAAGGTGAAGACCGCCGCGCCCAGCAGGATCGCCGTGCCCGCCACCAGGCCCAGCGCCTTGACGGCGCCGTGGTCCCCGGAGCCCGTCGCCGCGAGGCCCCCGCTGGTGCCGCTGCCGCCGGCCGCCGAACCGCCCGAGGACGACGAGCCGCCCGCGGCGCCGCCCGGCTGCGCGGTGGTGTCGAGGGTGAGCGAGACCGCCGTCTTGGTGGGTGTGCAGGTCGTCGTCGTACCCAGGGCCTTGACCGTCAGGACGCCCGGCGACAGCGTGGCGGTGCCGCTCGCGCCCGGCTTGTAGGTGCCCTTCAGATCGGGGATCGCGATCGGCTCACCGGACTTGATCGCGGCGGAGTTCATCGGTCCCTCCACATGCACGGTTCCCTTGTCGGAACCGCCCAGGGCCACCTCCATCGACGGCTTGACCGAGTCCTTCGGGATGTCGGCGGGGCTGTCCATGACCGACTTCTTGAACTGCACGGTCAGGTCGTAGCTCCCGCCGTTCTTCTTGGCGTTGATCTGCACCGGCGAGGTCGCGTTCTTGTCCCCGATCGGCGTCTTGCAGGCGTAGGGCACCTGGATTTCCTTGCCGGTGAAGTCGGTCTGGCCGCCACCGGTGCCGTCGCTCGCCGAGTCGGACGGAGTGGCCGTGCCGCTGGGCGGCGCCGGCGGCGAGTCCGTGTCCGACGGTGTGGGTGACGTCGTCGGCGTACCGCCGCCACCCGCCGTGACCTGGATCGTCGCCGCCTTCTGCACGGTCTGGGACGGGGTGCACTTGGTGTCCGTCGACATCGCGTTGACCGTGTACGCGTCGGGCGTCAGCGTCACCTCGCCCGGCGCCGTCAGCTTCAGCGATCCCTTCATGTCGGACAGCACCATGGCGCCGCCCTTGGGAATCGCCGGGTTCTCTCGCGGCCCCTGCATCGCGATGTCCGCGCTCTGCGCACCGGCCGCCTTGAGGGTGCCGGACGGCTGCACCGAGTTGGCGGGCAGGTCGATGATGTCGGGGTTCTTCGAGGCGGCCTGTACGAACTTCCAGCCGACGTCGATCGTGTCGCCGACCTTCGCCGTGGCCGGCGCGGTGATCTCGATCTGGGTCGTGCCGTCCACCGGGTCGATGCCGGCGGGCGGTACGCAGTGGGTGGCGAACGACACCTGGGCGGCCATCGCGGGCGTCGAGGCCACCCCCAGCAGGACACCTGCCCCGCCGAGGACCAGCGCGGCCACCGCCGCGCCCGCTCTGCGTCCGCCGACCGGTACGACCGGTGTGACTCTCCTTCGCATGCTCACGTGGGTCCCTTCGGAGTGGGAGTCGTAGGACTCGTGGGGCTGTCGTCGTGCGGTGCGGAGAGCCGGCCGGCCGGGTCCGGAACGGAGTCCGGGGTGAACCACGGCAAGGTCGGAGTCGGGGTCGGGGCCGGTGCGGGGTCTTCGGCGGGCCGCAGGACGGGCCGCGGCAGGCGGAACGCGGGCCGGGACAGCCCGCGCCGGCGTACGCCGCCCGGCCTGCGCGGCCGTACCCGGTCCACCACGGCCAGCCCGATACGGAACACACCGACCGGTACGACCAGGCAGAGCAGGATCCAGAACAGCGTCACGCCCCAGGGCCGGCCCACTCCCCAGGGCTGCTCGGCGAGCACCTTGCCGCCGTACTTCAGGGAGACGGCGTAGTCGCCATGTGCCCCGGCCGTGAGTTCGACGGGCAGCTTGACCTGCGCCTTCTTGCCGGGTCCGAGGGTGCCGCGCCACTGCTGCTCGTCCCACTGCGGGGCGAAGACGCCGTGCGCGGTGCCGACTTGGAACACCGGGTTCTGCACGGTCGTCGTCCCTAGGTTGCCCACGGTGAAGACCAGCGTGCGGGAGGGGGGCGCACCGAACCAGGTGAGCACGCCGCTCGACCCGTCGAGCCGGGTGTCGGTGAGAACGGCGAGACGTCCCGCGGCGGACTCGGCGGGCAGCGGCTCGACGGCGTGCCCGGCGACCTGGAACTCCGCGTCCGCGTCGGCCTTCGCGCCGGTCACGGTGGCCACGTGCACCACGCACGGGCAGGGCACCGGCGGTTCGGCGACCGGCAGTTCCTTGCTGAAGCCGCCCTTGGCATCCGTGGTGACCGCCCGGCCGTCGCCGTTGGCGCAGGAGTTGGTGCCGCCGATCACGCCCCGCGCGGGTGTGGCCCGCCCGCAGATCAGCAGCATCAGCAGGGTGTCCGGCCGCCAGCCGCTGCCGCTGACGGTGATCGAGCCGCCGGTGCCCGCCTGGGACTCGGACAGTTCGACGGCGGGTTGCTGCGCCGCCGACGCCGGGCCCGCGAGCGGCAGCAGGAGCAGCGCGAACACCGCCGCCAGCACCGGAATCCGCAGCCTGCCGCTCACGTCATGACTCCCGTCAACTCGACCTCTGTAGCAGGGACTTCGTCCGGTGCGCCCAGCCTTCGGCGACGACGTCGGCGACGGCGTACCGCGAGCGCGACCGCCGCGACCGCCACCAGGAACGCCCCGGCGCCCAGCGCGCCCCAGGGCACGAACCGCACCGACGTGTCCGCGGTGGCGTGCGCCCCGCCCGACGCCGTCACGGTCAGCCGCACGTCGACCGCGTCCAGCGCGGGCGGGTCCGGCCACGGCTCGCTCAGCCGCAGGCGCTGCCCCGGGGCGAGGTGGACGGCCAGGGTGCGCGGGGCACGGTCCAGGACCCGGCCGAAGACACCGTCCGCGCGCACCGCCAGACGCGGTACGAGGACGGTCGTACCGCGGTTGACCAGCTCGTACGTGATGCGGCCCGCGTGCACGGCCGGCTTCTCCACGGTCAGGGCGGACAGCACGGGGCCGCCCACGCGCAGCCGGATCGGTACGGTCTCGGTCCGGCCGCCGGCGTCCTCGGCGACGATCGTGCCGGAGCTGTCACCGGGCGCGGCCCCGGCCGGCACGGCCACCGTGAAGGGGACGTCGGCCCGGGTGCGGGCCGGGACCCGCAGGGCGGTCCCGGCGAAGGTGACGCGGACGCCGGTGCCGTGCAGCCGCAGCGTGACCGGTCCGGCGCTCCGGTTGGTCACGGACACGGTGTCCTGCTGGACCGTCCCCGGCGTGCCCTCGGCGTAGAACGACGGCCGTCCGCCGCCCGCCGGCGCGAGGGCCCAGCCCCCGGACCCCGTGGCCGCCGGGGACGGGGTCCCGGCCGCCGCCCCTGCGCCCGCAGCGGCGGTGAACAGGGACAACGGGACGAGCAGGCCCAGCCACAACGCACGGGCTGGCACGGACCTACGGCGGGCAGGAGCGGGCACCGACCGGCAGTCGGCAGGAGCGCACACGGACCGGCAGTAGGCAGGCGCGAACGCGGACCAGCTCCGCACACGGGCAAGTACGGACAGGCAGCGGACACGATCAAGCACGGACCGGCTCCGCACACGCATAACTACGGACAGGATCCGGGCGCGAACGGTCACGGACGAGCGCGGGACACGGGCGGCGGTCGGCATCGGCGGCTCCAGCGGGTCGGGCCCGGGGGTTCAGCGACGTACGGTCTGATTCCGCCGCGTCACCCACAGGACGCCGCCCAGACCGGCGAGCAGGACCGTGCCGCCGAGGGTGCCGAGGGCGATCGCGGAGTCCTCGGGGCCGGTCTGCGGGAGTTGCCCGGCGTCGCCGCCCTGGGAAGAACCCGACGAACCCGACGAACCCGACGAGCCCGAAGAACCCGAAGAGGAACCCCCGGACGAACCGCCCGAGGACCCGCCGGCCGCCGTGACGTCGAGGGTCAGCGAGGGCTTCGGGGTGTTGCTCGGCGTGCAGGTCGTCGTCGTACCGAGCGCCTTGATGGTGAGGATGCCCGCGGTGAAGGTGACCTTGCCCGACTTCTTCGGCGTGTAGGTGCCGCTCAGATCACTGATCTTGATCGGAGTGTTGGCCGGGATCGCCTCTGCGTTGGCCGGGCCGGACACCGCCATCGTGCCGCTGTCGGCACCGCCGAGCTTGACGGTGGCGCTCGGACTCATGGCACCCTTGCCCAGTTCGACCGGGCTGGAGGAGACGCCCTTCTGCCACGACATGGTGATCTTGTAGCCGCCGCCGCTCTTGACGCCCTTGATGTCGATGGGCGACACCGCGCTCTTGTCGCCGATGGGCGTCTTGCACTGGTAGTTGACATCGACGACATCCGCTCGCGCCGCGGGCGCGGCCAGCAGCACCACCGACCCGGCCAACGCCGCGGCAGACGCGAGCGCGGCGGTTCGTTTCGGGTACGACACGGTCCACCCCATTCCTGACGGCACATCAGATTGGCCGTCAAGGTACGCCCGGGGGCATGAGGAGGGAAGAGACGGTGCGCCCCGGAGTTGTGACGATCCGGCGCGCACGGGTGGCGGCTCGGGTGAGGGCTCGGCCCGGGCCGCCGGAAGGCCGGCTCCCCGTCAGGCCGGTGCGCCCAGTTCGGCCCAGACCCTCTTGCCGGACACACCCGGGCTCCGTACGACCCCCCAGTCCAGGCAGAGCCGCTGCACGATGAACATGCCGTGACCGCCGGGGCGCCCCGCGCGGTGCGGGGTGCGGGGGGCCGGCTGGCCGGCCCCGCGGTCGGAGACCTCGATGCGGATCACCTTGCTGTCGCTGGCGAGGAACAGCTCCTCAGGACCCTCCGCGTGCAGGCAGGCGTTGGTGACCAGTTCCGAGACGACGAGCAGCACGTCCTCGGCGGCGGCCCGCTGGTCGGCGGAGGAGGCGGGCAGCCAGCCCCACGCATACAGCGCCTGACGGGTGAAATCGCGGGCGAGCGGCACGACGCCGCTCTCCCCGTCCAGACGCAGTCGGCGGGTCTGTGGACCTTCCGACGGTACGGCCGCTGCCCCCGTGGACGCGCCGTCGCCCGGCGCTCCCCCCTCGGACGCCCCGGAAGCACCGCTGGGCTCCGGGCCGCGGTCGCCCGGCAGGTAAGGCCGGGTGGTGCTCATCAGCGCTTCACCTCACCGATTCACCAGTTCATGTTTGAGCAGTCAGTAGCGGTCGGCACCTGTCGACGCACCTGTCGTTACAAGGTCGCACCCAGGCGGTTCGTCGGTTCCGTATACCCCCCGGGCCGACCGGTCCAGCATGTCTCCTGCCCGGCCGGCCGAGTGGAACACCCCTCGATCCGGCACGGTCCGGAATCTCCGCGGCAGGACTCAGCCGGTCTCGTCGGCCAGAGCCGCCGCGACGGAGTCATGGAGGGTGAAGACCGCCTCCGCCCCGGTGATCTCGAACACCCTGGCGACAACCGGCTGCATGGCCGCGAGATGCACCCCGCCCCCGGCGGCCTCCGCCTTCAGGCGGGCGCCGAGCAGCACGTTGAGTCCCGTGGAGTCGCAGAACTCCAGCCGCGAGCAGTCCACGACGAGTCGTGAGAACCCTTTGTCATGGAGATCGTCGAGCGGTTCGCGCAGCAGATCGGCGGTGTGGTGATCCAACTCACCCGACACGGCCACCACCGCGCTGGAGCCCTCTTCCCGCACCTCCACCAGCAGCCGGCCCGACTGTGCGCTGCCGACCGTCCCGTGGTCCATGCCGTCTGTCTCCCGAGGTCGTGGCCGCCGAATGAACGCTCCGTCGATGCCCGCTCACGCTCTGCCACGTGCTTCCGGGGCTCGTACGGAGACTTCGAACACTACGCCTTCCGTACGCGCTCCGACACCCCAACAACCGCACACAATCGGACATATGACAACAAATGACACTTGCCAGGGGCTCGGTGAAGCGGGTAGGGCTAAGAGGACACACAAACCGACACGGCCGGCTTTGGAGGCGCCGCACACCGCAGTGCACGCACGGCTTCGGCAGCCCAATGCCGAGAACGATGGAGGACACCATGTCACCCCGGCTCGACGCATCGCATACCCCGACCGCGACGTCGACACCCCCACCGGAACAGCTGGATCCCATCGCGGGGCTCCCCGAGATCCCCCCGTACGACGAGATCGGCCCCGTCGACGCGCGGGCCCTGTCCAAGATCCTCTTCGAGCGGCTGGAGTCGCTGGAGGAAGGCACCCACGAGCACGCGTACGTACGCAACACGCTCGTCGAGCTGAACCTCGCGCTGGTCAAGTTCGCCGCCTCACGCTTCCGCTCCCGCAGCGAGCCGATGGAGGACATCATCCAGGTCGGCACGATCGGCCTGATCAAGGCGATCGACCGCTTCGAGCTGTCCCGCGGCGTCGAGTTCCCGACCTTCGCGATGCCGACCATCATCGGCGAGATCAAGCGTTTCTTCCGCGACACCTCGTGGTCCGTGCGGGTGCCGCGCCGGCTCCAGGAGCTGCGCCTCGACCTGGCCAAGGCCGGCGACGACCTGGCGCAGCAGCTGGACCGCGCGCCGACGGTGACCGAACTGGCCGAACGGCTCGGCATCTCCGGTGACGAGGTGGTCGAGGGCATGGCGGCCTCGAACGCGTACACCGCTTCCTCCCTGGACGCCCAGCCCGAGGAGGACGACGCCGAGGGCGCGCTCGCGGCCCGCATCGGCTACGAGGACCACGGGCTGGAAGGCATCGAGTACGTCGAGTCGCTGAGGCCGCTCATCGCCGAACTCCCGTCACGGGACCGCAGGATCCTCTCCCTCCGCTTCGTCGCGGGACTGACCCAGTCGGAGATCGGCGAGGAACTCGGCATCTCGCAGATGCACGTGTCGCGGCTGCTGTCACGGACGCTCGGCCGGCTGCGCGACGGCCTGACAGTGGAGGAATGACCGTCCCCGGGCCCCGGCCCCCCGCGAAGCCCGGACGCCATCCCTCGGGCTACCGGAGTTACCTGGGTTACCCGGGCCACCTGGGGTAACGCCACCCGTACCCGACAGTCCTCCTGCCCACTGCGGGCGCCCCGCCGGCCGGTACGTCGCCACGACGTACCGGCCTTCTGGTGCGAGGAGGACGAAGAGGAGAAGGGGATGAAGGGGACGAAGAGGACACGGACGGCTGGGTGAGGCGGCGGCCGGGGCCGGTTCAGAGGACTCGGGTGCCGCGGCGCCACACCCCGGTGACCAGGGGTACTCCCGGCCGGTAGGCCAGGTGCACATGGCTCGGGGCGTCCAGGAGGACCAGGTCGGCGTGGGCGCCGGGGGTGAGGCGGCCGATGTCGGTGCGGCGCAGGGCCGCGGCGCCGCCCGCCGTGGCCGACCACACCGCCTCGTCGGGGGTCATGCCCATGTCCCGCACGGCCAGCGCGATGCAGAAGGGCACCGAGGACGTGAAGGACGAACCGGGGTTGCAGTCCGTGGACAGCGCGACCGTGACGCCCGCGTCCAGCAGCCGGCGGGCGTCGGGCCACTGGGCGCGCGTGGAGAACTCGGCGCCGGGCAGCAGCGTGGCGACCGTACGGCCGCTCGCGAGGGCGTCGACGTCCGCGTCCGTGAGGTGGGTGCAGTGGTCCGCGCTCGCCGCGTCCAGTTCGACGGCCAGCTGGACGCCGGGGCCGTACGAGAGCTGGTTCGCGTGGATGCGCGGGTGCAGCCCCTTCGCCCGGCCCGCGGTGAGGATCGCCCGGGCCTGGTCGCCGTCGAAGGCGCCCTGCTCGCAGAAGACGTCGATCCATCGCGCGTACGGAGCGCAGGCGTCCAGCATCTCGCCGGTGACCAGTGCGACATATCCGGCCGGGTCGGCGGCGTGGTCCGGCGGCACGATGTGCGCGCCGAGGTAGGTGACCTCGTCGGTGTGGGCGGCGGCGATGCGCAGCGCCCGTGCCTCGTCGTCGACCGTCAGGCCGTACCCGGACTTCGTCTCGAACGTCGTCGTGCCCTGGCCCAGCGCCTCGGACAGGTAACGGGTGAGGTTCGCCTCCAGTTCCCGGTCCGTGGCGGCGCGGGTGGCCGCCACCGTGGTGCGGATGCCGCCCGCCTGGTAGGGGCGGCCGGACATGCGGGCGTTGAACTCGGCGGTGCGGTCACCCGCGAAGACCAGGTGCGAGTGCGAGTCGACGAAGCCCGGCAGCACCGCCCGGCCGCCGGCGGAGACCCGATTGTCAGTGGCGGGTGCTTTGCTGGATTCACCGGTCCAGACGACCCGGTCGCCGTCGATGACGACGGCCGCGTCCTGGATCAGACCGAGGGGGGACCCGCAGCCGAGGGAGGGGTCGTTGGTGACCAGCGTGGCGATGTCGGTGATGACGGTGCTGCTCATGGCGTCCTTGGTGGGGTCCTGGGCGGGGTTCTTGGCGGGGGCCTTCGTGCGGTCCTGGGCGGGGGCCTTCAGAAAGTCCCTGGCAGGGGCCTTGAGAAGGTCCTCGGTGGCGTCCTTGGCGGTTGCCTCGCCGGCGGGCGGACGGAGTGGACGGGGCGCGGGCGTCAGGCGCGCAGTGCTTCCACCGCCGCCGCCAGCGCCCGCGGAACATCGGGGACGAGCGTGTGCGCCCCGTCGCGCACCACGTGCCGGCCGGCGACGATCGTGTGCCGCACATCCGCCGCGCTCGCCGCGAATACGGCCGTCTCGGCGCCGAGTCTGGGCAGCGGCCCCGCGGTCCTGACCGAGTCGAGCGCGATCGTCGTGAGGTCGGCGAGCGCACCGGCCTCGATGGCGCCCGCCTCGTCCCAGCCGAGCGCGGCGTGCCCGTCGGCGGTGGCGGCCCGCAGCAGGGCGGCGGCCGTCCAGTGGCCCCGGGTGCGGGTGCGCAGGCGCTCGTTCAGTTCCATGGCGCGCGCCTCTTCGAGCAGGTCGACGACGGCGTGGCTGTCGGAGCCGAGGCTGAGCGGGGAGCCCCCGCGCTGCAGGGCCGCCGCGGGGCCGATGCCGTCCGCCAGGTCCCGTTCGGTCGTCGGGCACATGCAGGTGCCGGTGCCGGAGCCGCCGAGCAGGGCGATGTCCTCGTCGGTGACATGGGTGTTGTGCACGCCGGTGGTGCGCGGCCCGAGCACACCGTGGTCGGCGAGGAGCCGGGTGGGCGTGCAGCCGTGCGCCTGGAGGCTGGCCTCGTTCTCGGCGGTCTGCTCGGACAGATGCACATGGAGCGGGGCCCGGCGCTCCTCCGCCCAGCGCGCCACCGTCGCCAACTGCCCCGCGGGCACGGCCCGTACGGAGTGGACGGCGGCGCCGATCCGTGCGTGATCCCGCTCCTTGAGAACTGAACAGCGTGTGGCCCAGTCCTCGGCGGTGCCGTCGGAGAAACGGCGCTGATGGGCGTCGGGCGGGCTGCCGAAGCCGGCGGAGAGGTAGCAGGTGTCGAGGAGGGTGATGCGGATCCCGGCTTCGGCGGCGGCGGCGATGAGCGCTTCGCCCATGGCGTTCGGGTCGGCGTAGGGGGTGCCGCCGGGCGCGTGGTGCACGTAGTGGAACTCACCGACCGCGGTGACGCCCGCCAGCGCCATCTCCGCGTACACGGCGCGGGCCAGCGCGTGGTAGGTGTCCGGGGTCAGTCTGTCGGCGACGGAGTACATGACCTCGCGCCAGGTCCAGAAGGTGCCGGAGCCGACCTGGACGGTGCCGCGCAGGGCGCGGTGGAAGGCGTGACTGTGGGTGTTGGCCAGCCCGGGGAGGGTGAGGCCGCGCAGGATCTCGGCACCGGACGGCGGGGCGGCGACGCCGGTGCGGACGGCGGCGATCCGCCCGTCCCGCACGTCGACGGCCACCCCCGGCTCCACGTAGGTGTCGAGCCAGGCGTGCTCCAGCCAGTACGTCCGGGGGTGCCCGGTCTGCCCGGACTGCGGTTCCTGCGTCGGCGTCACCTGCGGACCAGCCCTTCCAGTACGTCGGCGAGCGCGGTCACCCCGGCCGTGCAGTCGTCCTCGGCGGCGGACTCGGCCGGGGAGTGCGAGACGCCGGTGGGGTTGCGCACGAACAGCATGGCGGTCGGAGTGCTCCCGGAGAGGATTCCCGCGTCGTGTCCCGCGCCGGTGCCCAGGACCGGCACCTTCAGTTCCGTGTCCGTGCCCAGGATGCGGGCGAGTTCGTCGCGCAGGGCCTGGTCGAACTCGACGACGGGCGTGAAGGACTCGCGGACGACGTCGAAGTCGACACCGTGGGCGGCGGCGTACTCGCGGGCGGCCTGCTCCACGCCCGTGACGACCGTGTCGAGGGCCGACTGGTCGGCGGCACGGGAGTCCAGCCAGCCGCGCACCAGGGAGGGGATGGCGTTGACCCCGTTCGGCTCGACGGCGATCTTGCCGAAGGTGGCGACGGCGCCGGCCAGCCGTGCCTCGCGACGGGCGGCGAGCACGGTCTCGGCGTACGGCAGCATCGGGTCCCGCCGGTCCGCCAGCCGGGTGGTGCCGGCGTGGTTGGCCTCGCCGCGGAAGTCGAACCGCCACCGCCCGTGCGGCCAGATCGCACCGGCGATGCCGACCGGGTCACCGGACAGGTCCAGCGCCCGGCCCTGCTCGACGTGGAGTTCGACGAACGCGCCGATCCGGGCCAGCCGCTCGGGGTCCGGGCCGATGGCGTCGGGGTCGTGTCCGGCGGCGGCCATGGCCCGGGGCAGGGTGATGCCGTCGCCGTCGGTCAGCCGGTGCGCCTGCTCGACGGTGAGCTGTCCGGCGGCCAGCCGCGAGCCGACACAGGCGAGCCCGAACCGGGCGCCCTCCTCGTCGCCGAAGTTCACGACGGCGAGCGGTCTGGTGAACCGCGTTCCCCTGTTGCGCAGTTCGTCGAGGGCGGCGAACGCGGACACCACGCCGAGGGGGCCGTCGAAGGCGCCGCCGTCGGGCACGGAGTCGAGGTGGGAGCCGGTGACCACGGCATCCGACGCGGCCGGGTCCCCCAGCCAGGCCCACTGGTTGCCGTTCCGGTCGATCTCGTGGGTGAGTCCGCGGGTCTCGGCCTGCTCACGGAACCAGGCCCGGCACTCGGCGTCGGCCGCGGTCCAGGCGTAGCGGCGGTAGCCGCCGGTACCGGGGTGCCGCCCGATGGGCAGCAGCTCGGCCCACATCTCCTGGAAGGAGGGCGTGCGCGTCTCGCCGGGGGAGGATGTCCCCCCTGCATCCGGGCCGGCCGGTGCTTCCTGGGGGCGGGTGGGCACGGCCGATCCCACGGCCGACGACGAGGCCGCCGGGCCCCTGGCCGACGCTGAAGCCGCTGGCCCCCTGGCCGACGACGCCGCCGAACCCGCGGCCGGCAGCAACGCATCGGCCCCCGCCGGAGAGCCGCCGTTCCTGCCCGGATCTCGGCTCACGCGTCGTCACCCTCGCGCATCGGCACCCGCACCCCGCGCTCGTCGGCCACCGACTCCGCGCTGTCGTAGCCCGCGTCCACGTGCCGGATGACGCCCATGCCCGGGTCGTTGGTGAGCACTCGGCGGATCTTCTCGCCGCCGAGCTTCGTGCCGTCGGCCACCGTCACCTGGCCGGCATGGATGGAGCGGCCCATGCCGACGCCGCCGCCGTGGTGGATGGACACCCAGGAGGCGCCGGAGGCCACGTTGACCATGGCGTTCAGCAGCGGCCAGTCGGCGATCGCGTCGGAGCCGTCGAGCATGGCCTCCGTCTCGCGGTACGGGGAGGCCACGGAGCCGCAGTCGAGGTGGTCGCGGCCGATGGCGAGGGGGGCCGCCAGTTCTCCGGAGGCCACCATGTCGTTGAAGCGTTCGCCGGCCTTGTCGCGCTCGCCGTAGCCGAGCCAGCAGATCCGGGCGGGCAGGCCCTGGAAGTGGACGCGCTCACCGGCCAGCTTGATCCAGCGGGCCAGGGACTCGTTCTCCGGGAACAGCTCCAGGATGGCCTTGTCGGTCTTGGCGATGTCGGACGCCTCGCCCGACAGGGCCGCCCAGCGGAAGGGTCCCTTGCCCTCGCAGAACAGCGGGCGGATGTAGGCGGGGACGAAGCCGGGGAAGGCGAACGCCCGGTCGTAGCCCGCGAGCTGGGCCTCGCCGCGGATCGAGTTGCCGTAGTCGAAGACCTCGGCGCCCGCGTCCTGGAAGCCGACCATGGCCTCCACGTGCCGGGCCATGGACTCACGGGCGAGGGTGGTGAAACCGGCCGGGTCCTTGGCGGCGGCGGAGGCCATGTCCTCGAAGGCGACGCCGAGCGGCAGGTACGCCAGCGGGTCGTGGGCCGAGGTCTGGTCGGTGACGATGTCGATGGGGGCGTTCATCGCGAGCAGCTGCGGAACCAGCTCGGCCGCGTTGCCGAGGACGCCGATGGACAGCGGACGGCGGGCGTCGCGCGCCTCGACGGCCAGCCGCAGGGCGTGGTCGAGGGAGTCGGCCCGGACGTCGAGGTAGCGGTGCTCGATGCGGCGTTCGATGGCGCGCGGGTCGCAGTCGATGCAGATCGCGACGCCGTCGTTCATGGTGACGGCGAGCGGCTGGGCGCCGCCCATGCCGCCGAGCCCCGCGGTCAGGGTGATCGTCCCGGCGAGGCTGCCGCCGAACTTCTTCGCGGCGACCGCGGCGAAGGTCTCGTAGGTGCCCTGGAGGATGCCCTGCGTGCCGATGTAGATCCAGGAACCGGCGGTCATCTGGCCGTACATCGTCAGGCCGAGGGCCTCCAGGCGGCGGAACTCCTCCCAGTTGGCCCAGTCGCCGACGAGGTTGGAGTTGGCGAGCAGGACGCGCGGGGCCCACTCGTGGGTCTGCATGACGCCGACCGGCCGGCCGGACTGGACCAGCATGGTCTCGTCCTGCTTGAGGGTCTTCAGCGTGCGGACCATGGCGTCGAAGGAGCGCCAGTCGCGGGCGGCCTTGCCGGTGCCGCCGTACACGACGAGCTTGTCGGGATGCTCGGCGACCTCGGGGTCCAGATTGTTCTGCAGCATCCGCAGGGCGGCCTCCTGCTGCCATCCCAGGGCGCTCAGTTCCGTGCCGCGCGGCGCTCGTACGGCGCGAGGTCCTGACATGGTCTGCCTCCTTGGCGGGTCGGTCACCGCGGGTTCGTGCTGCCTGTTGACACCTCTATTCACATCCTTGCCTGATGAATAGGGCTAGTCAATACGGGGGGCGGGCGGCCATGGGCGCGTCGCGGATGTTTGGCTGGATCCATGGGCTCAGGCAACGACTGGACGGGGGCGCCGTGAACACCGGCGAAGACAGACACACGGGCGGGGCGTCCGGCGAGACGCACGAGGGCACGTACGGCGACGGGGGACACGGGGACGTACGGGACGATTCGCACGGAGACGGGCGGGACGGTGCCGAGCGGGCCGCCCGGCGTGACCGGGCGGTGCGGGCCGCCGTGGCACAAGGGCTGGTCGGGCCCGCTGCTCCCGTCGTCGGGCTGCTGGACGTCACCGGCATCCGGGAGTCGGCGGCCGCGCTGCGGGCGGCGTTCGACGCGGTGGTGGCCCCCGGGACGCCGGTGCTGCACGCCTTCGCCGTGAAGGCGACCCCGCTGGTCGCGGTACTGCGGTTGCTGGACGGCGAGGGCATCGGCGTGGAGGTGGCCAGCCCGGGCGAACTCGCGCTGGCGCGGACGGCCGGGGTGCCACCCCGGCGCATCGTGCTCGACTCGCCCGCCAAGACCCCGGAGGAACTGCGCGAGGCGCTGGCGCTGGGGATCGCGGTCAATGCGGACAACCCGCAGGAACTGGACCGCGTCGACGTCCTCGTGCACGCCCACGGCGCCGCGGGCTCCGCGGCCCCGCTCGCGTCCCCGGTGGGCATCCGGGTCAATCCGCAGATCGGCGGGGGTTCCATCGGGGCCACCTCGACGGCGACGGCGACCTCGAAGTTCGGGGTGGCGCTGCGGGACGAAGGCGCGCGCGAGTGGGTCATACGGGCCTTCCTGGACCGCCCGTGGCTGACCCGGCTGCATGCGCACACCGGCTCGCAGGGCATTCCGCTGGCGCTGCTGGCGCGGGGCGTGGCGGAGACGTACGCGCTCGCCGAGGAGATCAACGCGCGGGTCGGGCGACGGCAGATCGACACCGTCGACATCGGCGGCGGGCTGCCGGTGAACTTCGACTCGGACGCGATGACGCCGACGTACGCGCAGTACGCGCGCGTGCTGCGGGAGGCCGTGCCGGGGCTGTTCGACGGGCGGTACGGGCTGGTCACCGAGTTCGGGCGGTCCTTGCTGGCCAAGCACGGCACCGTGGTGGCGCGGGTGGAGTACGCCAAGACCGCCGGCGGACGGCGGGTCGCGGTGACGCACGCGGGCGTGCAGGTGGCGACGCGCACGGTCTACGCCCCGGCGGCGTGGCCGCTCAGGATCGCCTCCTACGACGCCGAGGGGCGGCCCAAGTCCGGGCCCGGGGTGGTGCAGGACGTGGCGGGACCGGCCTGCTTCTCCGGCGACCTGCTGGCCGAGGGCCGCACGCTGCCCCCGCTCGACCAGGGGGACTACGCGGCGGCGCTGGACACGGGGGCGTACTACTTCGCCCACCACTACTCGTACAACTCCCTGACCCGGCCGGGGGTGTACGGCTTCGTGGCGGACGGCATGGACGGCGAGGCCGACGCGAGCGGCGGGGACAACGCGGACGGGGTGGCCTTCGCGACGGTGCGTTCGCCGCAGACGGTCGAGGAGGTGGTGGCCGACTCCGGCGGGGAGCACGCCGCCGCGCTCACCGCCCTCCGGGCGCCCGGGCACCCCTGACGCGTCAGTCCGAGGTGTGAGGGCCGACCCTGCCGAGGGGTGACCGGCCGCCCCTGCCGCACACCGTGCCCACGCCGCCGCCGCTCGCCCGGAGTCCGGACCGAGGAGCCGAGAGGCCGAGAGGCCGAGGAGCCGAGAGGCCGAGGAGCCGAGAGGCCGAGGAGCCGAGGGAACCGGCCCGGACAAGCCGTGGCCGACCCCGACAGGCTCGGAACAGGCCCGTACAGGCAATCGGGTGGGCGGGCGGCGGTGGCCGGCCACCGGGCCGGCACGTCACCAGGGCCGGCCCGACACCGCGCAGGCACTCCGAGCCACCGTCCTGGCCCGCGCCCCTCGGCCGCGCCGTCGCCGTCGTCCTCGCCCGAGTCCGACCTCCGTCCCCGGCGTCAGACGAGTGCCGCGGTGCTGCGGCGGGATCCGCCCGGGGCCGCGTCGCCCGCCGCGATACCCGTCCCGCGGTAGGCCCTGACCGTCTTGCCCGCCGGACGGCCGGCCCGCCCGTCGAGCCAGTCGACGCGCACCCACAGCAGCGCGTCCCCGTCCCGCTCGCGCCGTCCCAGCCAGGCGGCCTTGAGCCGCAGCCCGGTGCCCGTACCGGCCAGCAGCATGCCGCCCGCGGCGGGCACGGCGAAGGAACTGCCGAGTGCGACGAGGAAGGCGAGCAGCAGCCACCAGCGGTGGCCGCGGCGCCAGTTGCGGACCGTCACCGCCCGGTCCTGGAGCACGTCGTGCTTGCCCGCGCGGGCCGCGGCGCCGGCGAGGGCTGCGTAGCGCCTCCGCCGGGTGCAGGCCACCGCGACGGCGCCGACGACGAACAGCGCGGCCCCGCCCATGACACCGATCCGGCGTCCCGTCATCCCGGGCAGGATCACGCCGATACCCGCCGCGAACACCCCGAGCCACCACAGCGGCGCCGCTCCGGCCCGCAGGACGACGGCCACCCGGGCCAGCCCCTGTCCGCCGCGTCCCCCGCGCCCTTCCTGTCCCCCGCGTCCTCCGCGTGCCACGTCCGACCTCCCGTCGCCCGGCTCCTTCGACTGCGAGCAGGCACGTTAACGGCGCAACGTGAGACAAGTCTGAGAGCGCCCGGCCACCGCGCGCCGCACCACCTCAACGGCCCCGCGGCCCGATCACCCCGCGCGGTCACCGGCGCCCGGCACCACCCCCGGTCACCGGCGCCCGGCACCGCCCCTGGGCACCGCCCCGGCTCACTCCACGAACAGCCCGCGCGCCGCGGCCCCGGTGTCGAAGTCCTCCAGCCGCGCCTGCGCGTCCGGCAGGTCGTCGCACATCGCCTCCAGCAGCACCCGCCCCAGCAGCATCGGCGCGCACGCGGTGTCGAAGGCGAGCCCGGTGCCGACGGCGGCGGGCAGCAGCAGGTCGGAATAGCGGGCGACGGGCGCGAACGCCGAGTCGGCGACGGTGACCACGGTCAGCCCGGCCCCCTTGGCATGGGCCAGGGTGTCGACGACCTCCCGCGGGTGCCGCGGCAGCGCGAAGCACAGCAGCGCGCTCGCCCCCGCCCGGACGGCCGCGTCGATCCGGTCGTGGACCATGGTGCCGCCCTCGTTGAGGAGCCGGACGTCCGGGTGCACCTTGGCGGCGAAGTACGCGAATCCGTACGCCTGCGAGGCGGCGGCCCGCAGCCCCAGCACCGGCAGCGGCCGGGAGGCGGCCAGGGTCCGGCCTGCCTGCTGCACCGGCCGCGGGTCGGCCAGCACCTCCGCCAGATGCCGGAGGTTCTCGATCTCGGCCTCCACGGCCTGCTGGTACTCGTTGTACGACGCCGCGTCCGCGGCCGGTTCGGCGGGCACGACGTCCCGCAGGTGCTTGCGCAGGGCCGGGTAGCCGTCGAAGCCGAGGGCGACAGCGAAGCGGGTCACCGACGGCTGGCTGACCCCGGCCAGTTCGGCCAGCTCCACGCTGGACAGGAACGGCACGTCGGCGGCCCGCCGGACCATGCTGTGCGCGATGCGCCGCTGGGTCGGTGTGAGCCGGTGCCCCTCGAAAAGCGTCTGCAAACGGGTCGCAGGGCTGTCGGTCACGCTCATCACGCCTTCCCCCTCCAGATGTCCGTCAACCGGTCGAGCAGGCCGGCCGCCGCCGTCACGTCGTCCGTGAGCGGCCGGTCGGCCGGGTCCTCGTCGAGCACCTGCTCGGCGAGCGCCAGCGCCCGGCCCACCGGCAGGTCCGGGTCGAGCCTGAGGTCGCGCTGACGCAACGCCCGTACGGCGGCGACGAGTTCGCAGCCCACCACCAGACGGTACGCACGGCAGGCGCGCAGTGTCTGACGTGCGGCGAGCGAGGCGAAACTGGCCTGTTCCTCGACGCCTCGGGAGAGTACAGCGTGGCCGAGCGACGCGGGTGCGGAGAAGGCCCGCAGATCGCCGAGGGCGGCCCCGGCGGCGTACTCCAGGATCATCACTCCGGAGGAGGCGGGCTCGGGGTCGGCGAGGAAGGGACGCAGCCGGGTGTAGGCGGGCTCGTTGAGGGTGGAGAGCCGGGAGGTGGAGAGCCGGGCGACCTGGGTGAGGGCCAGCCGGAACTGGTCCAGGGCGAGAACGAGTTGGGCCTGGTAGAAGCCGCCGTGGTGGTAGGCGGTCAGGTCGGCGACCGAGATGAGCGGGTTCTCGGCGGCGGCGTTGAACTCGACGTCGAGAACCGCTTCCAGCGCGTCCGCCGCGTCGTGCGCGGGCCCGTGTATCTGGGGCAGGCAGCGGAAACCGTACGGGTCCTGGATGCGGCCGAGCGGCGGTGTCGGCCGCTCGGCCGCCCCGATCAGCTCCCGCATCCGGCGGGCGACCTCGACGCTGCCGCGGTGCGGGCGGGCGGCGTGCACGGGGGCGGCATACGCCTCGTGCGAGCCGTCGACCGCGAGCAGCGAGAGCGCGGCGACGACCTGGGTGGCGGCGACGAGGCCGCGCAGTTCGTGCAGGGCGAGCGCGGACTGTCCCAGGGTGAGCGCGTTGCTGCTGATCAGGGCGAGGGCGTCGTTGTTGTCGAGGGGCTGGGGCGCCGGGGCGCCCGAGCCCCGCCAGGGATGCTCCCCGGCCAGGGCGAGGCCGAGTTGGGCGAGCGCGGCGATGTCGCCGGTGCCGACCGAACCGAACTCGTTGACGACCGGGTGGGCGCCGTTCTCCAGCGCCTCGCACAGCGCCGTGACGACACCGGGCCGCAGTCCGGCGCCGCCGGCCAGCAGTTGATTGGCGCGGACGGCGAGCATGGCCCGTACCTGCCGGGCCGGGAGTTCGTCGCCGATGGCGCCCGCGTGACTGCGCAGCAAGCGCAGGCCGTGGCCGGCGGCGGTCTCGGTGGGTACGTCCTCGGTGCGGTTGGCGCCCACGCCGGTGGAGCGGCCGTAGACGCGTCCGGTGGCGGCGATCGTCCGGGCCACGTTCCAGGACTCCTCCGCGCGCCGCATCGCGTCGGTGCCGGGGACGGGCCGTGCGGTCCCGTCGGCGAGGCGTACGACGTCGTCGACGCCGAGGCCGACCCCGTCGAGGATCACCAGGCCGCTGTGCAGGGCCCCCGGCACATCGACGATCCGGGACGACATCACGCTCGGACTCCCCTCGGACCAGGACAGTCGTTCTCGGCCTTCGGCCATCCGCAGCGGCGGACCGCCACTGAGGCATCGACAACATATTCAGGCATCAAGAACTCTGCATGATGTTATACAGCCGAGCAAGGGGCAGCTCGCCGGAGATGCCGGAGGGGGCGCGGACACACGGCCCGACGGTGCCGCGGAAGCACTCCGGCGCCCCGCCCCGGCCCGGCGTGCGGCGCCGCGCGCCCCGTACGCCGGAGCGGGGTACGTCCGCGCCGGAGACCGGCCAAAAGCCGGTGTCGCGGTGGCGACGATGCACCGGCAGGTCGGCCAAGGATCCTCAAACTGCCACTCAGGGCCATCGTTCGCATGCATACCGTGAGGATGCGCTGCAAGCACGACCCCTGAGGAAGCGTCATGGTCCCGAACCGCAGGGCCTTCCTGACGGCCACCGCCGTCGGCGCGCTGGCCGCCGCCCCCGCGACAGCGGCGGCGACCGCGCCCGGCCCCCTGTCTCCTCCCCCGCACCCCGCGCCCACCGCCCTGGACGAACTGCTCGCGGGCAACCGGCGCTATGCCGCCGGCCGCCCCCGCCACCCGCGCGAGGACCGCCGACGGCGCCGGGTGCCGGCCGCCGAGCAGCACCCCATCGCGGTGGTCGTCGGCTGCATCGACTCCCGCGTACCGCCCGAGCTGGTCTTCGACCAGGGGCTCGGGGACCTGCTGTGCACCCGGACCGCCGGCCAGGTGCTCGACGAGGCGGTGCTCGCCTCCGTCCAGTACGGCGTGGAAGAACTGCACATCCCCCTGGTCCTGGTGCTCGGACACGAGCGCTGCGGTGCCATCGCCGCCACCCTGGAGCACCTGCGGACGGGTGCGCCGGTACCGGGGCACCTGCGGCTGCTGGTCGACGAGATCACCCCCGCGGCCCGCCGGACCCGGTCGGTGCCCGGCGACTGGGCCGAGCTGACCATGCGCGCCCACACCACCTGGGTGCGGGACGCCATCCGTGCGGACCCGGCGTTCGCCCCGGCCCACGTCGCGGCGGCCCGCTGCGACCTCGACACCGGGGTCGTCTCGCTGCTGCCCTGAGGTCGCGGGCCGGGGCTGCGCTCCGAGTTCGCGCACCGAGTCAGCGCGCTGAGGTCAGTCGCCGAGGCCGCCCGCTGAACAGCCACGGCCTCGCGGTCCGGGCCACCGCCAGTCCGGGCCACCGCCAGTCCGGGCCACCGCCAGTCCGGGCCACCGCCGGCCTGGGCCACCGCCCGGCCCCGGTCACCCCCGCGCCAAAAAAGGGGGGGCTAGCCCCCGTGCGACCGGCCGGTCCGGTCCCTACCGTGGCCGTATGACCGGAATGGACGCGCAGGACACCGACCTGAAGAAGGAACTCGACGCCACCCTGCACGCGCGCAGGGAACTCGGCGAGGAGTACGAGTCAGCCCTGGTCGACTCTTTCCTGGAGAAGGTCGACCAGCGCATCGACGGCACGGTGGAGCGGCGGGTGCGCAGGCAGCTCGCCGAGCAGCAGTTGCAGGTCGCGCGCGGTTCCCGGTCCCCGAAGGCGACCGACTCCTGGGGCGAGCGGTTCGGCTTCGGCATCGTCTCGCTGGTGCTCGCGGTCCCGCTGTCGGCGATCGGCGGCGGCGTCGCCCACCTGCCCGGTCTGATCGTCGCCTGGGCGGGCATCGTCGGCGTCAACGCGGTCCAGGCGGCACGCACCACGCCGGGCCTGTTCGGCCGGATGCGCCACGGCGCACGCTCCGGGGGCAACGACTGGGAGGAGTGACGGGCAGCGGGCCGCTCCCCACGACCGCCAGATCCGCGGCACCCGGAGAAGCCACGGTCAAAACCGCAGCACCGGGGAAATCACCGGACACCGCCGCACCGGCGATCGAAGCACCGGAAGCTGCAGCACCGCAGACATGCGCGCCCGGGAACGAGCCGCCGGAAACCACAGCCCCGGCGGACCAGCGGCCGGAACCCGCGGCGCCCGCGCACAATGCACCGGAACCCCGAGCGCGTGGAAAGAAAACGCGCGGGGACCGCCGCACCCCCGTTGCCGGGGGGCGGGACGACGGCGGTCCCCGCGAAGGACGCGGGCCGGGTCGGGGCCGGGCTTGCGCGTCCGTGGCGTCCATGGAGGTCCGGGAGCCGCTCCGGAGGTCCTAGGCGCCGTTCGGCCGTCGGCCGGGGCGGGGAGCCTCCCCCGGCGCTCAGCGCCTGGGAGGTACCTCCATCACCCTGCCGACACCCACCAATGTGCCGGACGCGTGTTAAGCGGGTGCTGCGCGCACGTGTCGCGCTCGTACCACTTCCGGGACGGCGCCGAAGGCACAGGACACCGCGAGTTCGCCGCCGCCCCGGGCGGTGCACCGGAGTTTCGCTACTGCTTTCCGCCCCTGGCGAGGAAGGCCAGCAGATCCTGCCGGCTGATCACACCGGTCGGCTTGCCCTCGACCAGGACGATCGCCGCGTCCGCCGCTTCGAGCACCGACATCAGGTCGGCGACCGGCTCACCCGAACCGACCTGGGGCAGCGGGGCGCACATGTGCTTCTCCAGCGGGTCCTCCAGCGAGGCCCGGTTGCTGAAGAGTGCGTCGAGCAGTTCCCGCTCCACCACCGAGCCCACCACCTCGGCGGCCATCACGTCGGGGTGCCCGGCGCCCGGCTTCACCACCGGCATCTGGGAGACCCCGTACTCGCGCAGCACCTCGATGGCCTGCCCGACGGTCTCGTCCGGGTGCATGTGGACGAGGGACGGGATGTGCCCGCCGACCTTGTCGTTGAGCACGTCGCCGACGCGGGCGCTGGGGCCCTCGCCCTCCAGGAAGCCGTAGTCCGCCATCCACTCGTCGTTGAAGATCTTGCTGAGGTAGCCGCGGCCGCTGTCGGGCAGCAGGACCACCACGACGTCGTCGGGGCCCAGCCGCTCGGCGACCCGCAGCGCGGCCACCACCGCCATGCCGCAGGAGCCGCCCACCAGCAGGCCCTCTTCCTTGGCCAGCCGACGGGTCATCTGGAAGGAGTCCTTGTCGGACACGGCGACGATCTCGTCGGCGACAGTGCGGTCGTACGCGGTCGGCCAGAAGTCCTCACCGACGCCCTCGACCAGGTAGGGCCGCCCGGAGCCGCCGGAGTAGACGGACCCCTCCGGGTCGGCGCCGATCACCTTGACCCGGCCGTCACTGACGTCCTTCAGATAGCGGCCGGTGCCGGAGATGGTGCCGCCCGTGCCGACGCCCGCCACGAAGTGGGTGATGCGGCCCTCGGTCTGTTCCCACAGCTCGGGCCCGGTCGAGTGATAGTGCGAGAGGGGGTTGTTGGGGTTGGAGTACTGGTCCGGCTTCCACGCGTTGGGCGTCTCGCGCACCAGCCGGTCGGAGACGTTGTAGTACGAGTCCGGGTGCTCGGGCGCCACGGCGGTCGGGCAGACGACCACTTCGGCCCCGTACGCCCGCAGCACGTTGATCTTGTCGGTGCTCACCTTGTCCGGGCACACGAAGATGCAGTGGTAGCCCTTCTGCTGGGCCACGATGGCCAGGCCCACACCGGTGTTCCCGCTGGTCGGCTCGACGATCGTGCCCCCGGGCTGCAGTTCCCCGCTCTGCTCGGCGGCCTCGATCATGCGCAGGGCGATGCGGTCCTTCACGCTTCCGCCCGGGTTGAAGTACTCGACCTTGGCCAGGACCGTCGCCTCCAGGCCCCTGGTCACGCTGTTGAGCCTCAGCAGCGGGGTGTTGCCGACGAGGCTGATCATCGAGTCGTGGAATTGCACCGTTGTCTCCGGTTGCTTGCACAAAGTGTGGTCATCGTGTGCCGCCAGCCTAAGGCCGCGGGCCCGCGCGGAACGGTCGTTCACTCGCTGTTGAGATTGGCCGACGGGCGGTACGGGGCAAGGACTGGGTGAACGGCAACGAGGAGGTGACGGCGACGTATGACGAGCATGTCGAGGGCGAGGGTGGCCCGGCGGATCGCGGCCGGCGCAGCGTACGGCGGGGGCGGAGCCGGGCTGGTCGGGGCGGCCGCCGTCGGTCTGCTGCTGGCCGAGGTGCAGATGGCCAAACGCCATGTCGGCAACGGCACGGCGGACCGGGTCCCGTCGGCGGAGGGGCTTTACGGCCGGGCCTACGCCGTCCCCGGCGAACCACCGCTGCGGCTGGTCATGCTCGGCGACTCCACGGCGGCGGGCCAGGGCGTGCACCGGGCGGGCCAGACGCCGGCCGCGCTGCTCGCCTCCGGTCTGGCGGCGGTGGCGGAGCGCCCGGTGGAACTGCGGAACGTCGCCCTGCCCGGCGCGCAGTCGGACGACCTGGACCGTCAGGTGGCGCAGGTGACGTCCGGGGGCGACCCGGTGCCGGACGTCTGCGTCATCATGATCGGCGCGAACGACGTGACCCACCGGATGCCGCCGACCCGCTCGGTGCGGCATCTGTCGGCGGCGGTCCGGCGGCTGCGTACGGCCGGCGCCGAGGTCGTCGTGGGCACCTGTCCCGACCTGGGCACCATCGAGCCGGTGCAGCAGCCGCTGCGCTGGCTGGCCCGCCGGGCCTCGCGGCAACTGGCGGCGGCCCAGACGATCGGGGTGGTGGAGCAGGGGGGCCGCACGGTGTCCCTGGGCGACCTGCTGGGCCCCGAGTTCGCGGCGAACCCGCGCGAGCTGTTCGGTCCCGACAACTACCACCCCTCGGCCGAGGGGTATGCGACGGCGGCGATGGCGGTGCTGCCGACGGTGTGCGCGGTCCTGGGCCTGTGGCCGGCGGACGAGGAACGTCCGGACGTGTCGCGGCGCGAGGGCTTCCTGCCGGTCGCCCGGGCGGCGGCGGAGGCCGCGTCCGAGGGAGGTACGGAGGTCACGGCTGCGATGCCGACGGGTCCCCGGGGACCGTGGGCGCTGCTCAAGCGGCGGCGCAGGCGCCGGGTCAACGAGCCGGAGCCGACCTCGGAACCCTCCGAACCCTCCGAACCGTCGGCGCAGCCTTCCTGACCGCAGCCGCCGCCCCCGCCGGGCGACCCCGCCGCCGTTCCTGCGGCGGACCGCCCGGCGGGCAGTGCGGCGGCCAGCCCGGCAGACAGTCCGGCGGACAGCCGGCAGCCGCCCCGGGACAGCCCAGGGGCGGTCGAGGACGACGCGACAGGACAATCCAGGGGCGGCCCGGACTCCTAAAAGCAAGCGCTTAGGAAACTGCGGTCAGCGTCACATCACGCCACCCGTGACCGCGACAATACGTACGGGTAGCTTCACAGGAGAGCCCTGCCCCCGTCCGATCGCCCTGGAGCCGTGATGCCCGAAGCCGTCATCGTCTCGACCGCCCGCTCCCCCATCGGCCGTGCCCGCAAGGGCTCCCTGACCGAACTGCGCGCGGACGACCTCACCGCCACGGTCATCCAGGCCGCCCTGGCGAAGGTCCCCGCGCTGGACCCGAAGGACATCGACGACCTCATGCTCGGCTGCGGCCTGCCCGGCGGCGAGCAGGGCAACAACCTCGGCCGGATCGTCGCCGTACAGATGGGCATGGACCACCTGCCGGGCTGCACGATCACCCGCTACTGCTCCTCGTCCCTGCAGACCAGCCGGATGGCCCTGCACGCCATCAGGGCCGGGGAGGGCGACGTCTTCATCTCGGCCGGGGTCGAGATGGTGTCCCGCTTCGACAAGGGCAGCTCCGACAGCTGGCCGGACACCCACAACGCGGTCTTCGCCGAGGCCGAGACCCGCACCGCCGAGGTCGCCGCCCGGGAGGGCACCACCTGGCACGACCCGCGCGAGGACGGCCTCGTCCCGGACGCGTACATCGCGATGGGGCAGACCGCCGAGAACCTGGCCCGCTGGAAGGGCATCACCCGGCAGGACATGGACGAGTTCGGCGTCCGGTCGCAGAATCTCGCCGAGACGGCCATCAAGAACGGCTTCTGGGAGCGCGAGATCACACCGGTGACGCTCCCCGACGGCACGGTGGTCGGCAAGGACGACGGTCCCCGCCCCGGTGTCACCCTGGAGGGCGTCCAGGGCCTCAAGCCGGTCTTCCGCCCGGACGGGCTGGTCACCGCGGGCAACTGCTGCCCGCTGAACGACGGGGCCGCCGCGGTGATCATCATGTCCGACACCAAGGCGCGCGAGCTGGGCCTCACCCCGCTCGCCCGGATCGTGTCGACCGGGGTGTCCGCGCTGTCCCCGGAGATCATGGGGCTCGGCCCCGTGGAGGCGTCCCGGCAGGCGCTGCGCCGGGCCGGCCTGACCATCGACGACATCGATCTGGTCGAGATCAACGAGGCGTTCGCCGCCCAGGTGATCCCCTCCTACCGCGAACTCGGCATCGACCTCGACAAGCTGAACGTCAACGGCGGCGCCATCGCGGTCGGCCACCCCTTCGGGATGACCGGCGCCCGCATCACCGGCACGCTCATCAACTCGCTCCAGTGGCACGACAAGCAGTTCGGCCTGGAGACGATGTGCGTCGGCGGCGGCCAGGGCATGGCGATGGTCCTCGAACGCCTGAGCTGACGGCATCCGTCCCGGGGTGTGGCGGCAAAGCGTCGCCCCCGGAACCGTGGCGCTCGGTCGTCGCCGACGGGCGCCGCGGTCACCGCACGGCGACCGCCTCGGCCCCGCACGGTGACCGCCTCGGGACCCGACGTGACCGCACCGGCCCGGCGTTCGCCAATGAACCGAACACCGGGTCGATTTGTGATCCAATCTCCCCCAGGATGTGACCTATCTCCCTTCCGGGAGATATCCCGCAGGTCAGAGCGGTTACGGAGGTAACCCCCGGGCCCAAAGTCCTGTCCGTTTCGTGACGTTACGCACTGACAGCTGGTTAGTCCGCCCTTCAAGCTGATGTAGGAAGTCGGGGGTCGACTTTGAACCGGGAGTACGTCAGTGAGCGCCATGCCGATCACTTTGCTGCTCACCACGGCCGCCACGGGCGCCGTGGGCGTCGCCGTCCTGCGCACCGTTCTCGTGCTGCGGCGCCAGGTCGCGGCCCTGCACACCCAGCTCGCGGAGAGCCAGGCGGCTGCCGCACGCGCCCTGCTGCCCGCCGCCCGCACCGCCACCGACACCGAACAGATACGCGCCGCCGTCGCCGAGGCACTCGCCGAGGAACGGGAGCGTGAGCTGGCCGAGGCGCGCGCGTTCTGGGCCGCGCAGGAGGCCCGGGACGCCTCCGACGCGCCCTCGCTGCTGGGCCTCGGCGACAATGAGCCGTTCCTGCCCCGGCAGACCGACTTCGTGGGCCTGGAGCCGGTCGCCGAACCGCTGGCCGAGCCGGCGGCGGAGGCCGACGAGTTCTCCGGCGGAGACTCCCCCGAGCTGGCCGCGGCCCGCCGCCGGCACCCCTCGCACCCGGACTTCGTGCCGATGCAGTCGCCGGTCGTGGGCGACCACGAGCGCACCCTGTCCGCCCTGGAGGAGCTGGCCGAGTCCAGCGTGGAACTGACCGACGTCCGGCCCGGCCCGCTCGGCACCCTCGACGTCTACGTGTTCGCCGACGGTACGACCCTGTGCATGACCCCCAGCCACCGCGAGACCGCGGAACGCCTGGCGGCGGCCCTGCGCTCCGGCGAGGCACCGGTCCTGCTGGGCGGCTCGGGCGTTTCGGGCGCGTACACGCTGACGTTCGCGTGCGGCGAGGAGACCGTGTACCTCCTGGCCGACCGGGTCATCGCGTCCCTCTAGAACCGTCCGCTCTCCCGCCCGGTCACGCTCCGGTACGTCCGCTCACACGCCCGCGCGCTGCCGGGCCTCGTTCACCAGGAGCACCGCCTCCGCCACCTCGGTGTCGCTCCTGAGGACGAGGGCG
This sequence comes from Streptomyces sp. NPDC006012, assembly GCF_042871185.1. Taxonomy (NCBI): domain Bacteria; kingdom Bacillati; phylum Actinomycetota; class Actinomycetes; order Kitasatosporales; family Streptomycetaceae; genus Streptomyces; species Streptomyces sp. NPDC006012. The sequence continues at coordinate 23,204 of NZ_JBIAIE010000023.1, read as the reverse complement.
AGATCGTGTCCGGCCACGGTGATCTGGTCCGCGGCGGCGAACATGCCGGCGTCCGGCATCTGCCGCGGCTCCACCGTGGGGTCCTCGATCTGCTGGGCGCGCACGGCCAACTCCCTGGCCAGGCCCAGCGCCTCCGCGGCGGCGCTGCGCTGCAACCGGCTCTGCGGGGCCGCCCGCAGCCGGTCGGCGAAGTGATCCACGGCATGAGTGAGGGGCGTCGTATCTACCACGCGGTGAGCGTAACGCCTCCTACCAGGAGTGTTGCCAATATGCCAACACTCAGGCACGGTGGCGTGAAGGACTGGCTTCGAATGCGTCCGGAGGCGCCGATGTCCGAAGTCTTCTCGGAAGAGACCCACCGAAATCTGCTCGCCCGCATCCCCCGCTGCACCGGTCGTGAAGTCTCCGACTGGTTGCGGACCGTCGCCGAAGGCCCCGCCCTCTTCCGCTTCGAGGAGAAGGTCAGTTGGCTCCGCCACGAGCACAATCTCGCGTACGGCCACGCCAAGGCGCTTGTTCATGAGTACGACTTGAGGAGGGCCGCGCGCAAACTCCTCTAGCGCGTGTGTCCATCACGTCGAAGGGCCCCGGGAGATCCCCAGGGCCCTTCGCGCTGTCACCGGCCGGCCGTCACGACCGGCAGTCGGACGAATCCCCGGCTACCGGCTACCGGCTACCGGCTAATCGTTGCTGCTGAAGATCGCCACGAGCCGCAGCATCTCCACGTAGATCCACACGAGGGTCAGGGTCAGGCCGAACGCGGCGAGCCATGCCTCCTTGCGCGGGGCGCCGTAGGCGATGCCGTCTTCGATCTGCTTGAAGTCGAGGGTCAGGAAGAACGCGCCGAGGAGGATCGCGATGATGCCCACGATCGCGCCGAGCGGGCCGAAGCTGCGCAGCCCGCCGTCACCGGCGACGCCGAACGCCACCAGCAGCAGGTTGACCACCATGACCAGCAGGAACGCCATCGCGATGGCCAGGCCGATACGGGCGTAGCGCGCGGTGACGCGGATCCAGCCGGCCTTGTAGACGACCAGGGTCGCGGCGGAGACCGCCAGGGTGCCGAGCACCGCCTGGAACGGGGCACCGCTCCACCGGCTGTTGTACATCTCGCTGATCACGCCGAGGAAGACGCCCTCGAAGGCGGCGTATCCCAGGATCAGGGCGGGGGACGGGGTGCGCTTGAAGCTCTGCACCAGGGCCAGGACCGCCGCGATCAGCGCGGAGCCGATGGCCAGGCCGAAGCTGCTGGACGAGACCGGAAGCAGGGCCCAGGCGAGGACGGCGCCGAGGGCGACCACGCCCAGCGTGGTGGCCGTGCGCATGACGACGTCGTCCATCGTCATCCGGTCGGCGGTGGCCGGGGCCTGCGGCGGGGCGCCGTGCTGCTGGGTCTGCTGGGCGTAGGGATTCGTCGCGTACGGGTTGCCGCCCTGGGCGTACGGGTTGCCCGTCGCGTACCCGGCCTGCGGCGCGGTGTTGAAGCTCGCGTAGCCGTTGTCGCGGCTGAACCCCCGTCGCGAGAAGACCGGGTTGCTGCTCCTCATTTCACTCCTCCATGGCCGCCCTGCGCGGCCTTGGCTCAAGAGTAATAGGTTGGCAAAGGATAGACCCTAGTACCTGGGGAGGATCTTTTCCCAGCTGTGCTCGGAACACGCTACGCGGAAGCCTCATTCCCGGCCATGGAGAGCGGCATTCCATGACAGAACCGCTACGCCGCCGCTCGGCCGTCCGGCGGAACCGGCCGCCGCAGGCGCGTCAGTCGAGCGGGAATCCCGTGTAGCCCTCGGCCAGGTCGGTCCGGGCCGCCCGGTTGGCGGCGATGCGCTCCAGCCGGGCGATGTGGAGGCGGTGCTCGAAGGCGGTGGCGTCCGGGGCCGGGTGCAGCAGGGTCGTCATGTCGTAGGAGAAGCGCTCCGCCTGCCAGACGCGGCGCAGGCAGGTGGCGGAGTAGTCGTCCAGGAGCCCGTCCGAGCCGGTCTCCGTGCGGTGGGTCAGCGCGCGGGCGAAGGTGACGACGTCCCCGACGGCGAGGTTCAGCCCTTTGGCGCCGGTGGGCGGCACGATGTGGGCGGCGTCCCCGGCGAGGAAGAGACGGCCGTACCGCATGGGCTCGTGCACGTAGGAGCGCATCGGCGTGACCGACTTCTGGGTGATCGGGCCGCGCTCCAGCCGCCAGCCGTCGGTCGTCTCGAAACGCCGCTCCAGTTCCGCCCAGACGGCGTCGTCGCTCCAGTCGGCGGCGTCCGTGTCCGCCGGCACCTGGAGGTAGAGGCGGGAGACCTGCGGGGAGCGCATGGACAGCAGGGCGAAGCCGCGGTCGTGGCGGGCGTAGACGAGTTCGTCGTGGGAGGGGGCGACGTCGGCGAGGATGCCGAGCCACCCGTAAGGGTACGTACGTTCGAATGCCTGGGAGAGTTCGGTGGGGAACGCCGTGCGGGCCACGCCCCAGAAGCCGTCGCAGCCGACGACGTAGTCGCACTCCAGGACGTCCGCGCGGCCGTCGCGCCGGAACGGAACGCGCGGGCGGGTCGTGTCCGCGTCCTCCACGGCCAGTGCCTCCGCCTCGAACAGCAGCGGTCCGCTTTCCCTCAACTGGAGGGCGATGAGGTCCTTGCAGACCTCCGTCTGGGCGTACACCAGCACGGACCGCCCGTCGGTCAGCCCGGGGAAGTCGACGCGGTGGCGCTGCCGGGCAAACCGCAGCTCGATCCCGTCGTGTCGCAGCCCCTCCCGGTCCATGCGCTCACCGGCACCCGCCGCCCGCAGCACGTCGACCGTGCCCTGCTCCAGGATTCCGGCCCGCTGGCGGTGCTCGACGTAGGCGCGGTCGCGGCTCTCCAGGACGACCGAGTCGATGCCGGCGACGTGCAGCAGCCGGGCGAGGAGGAGTCCGGCGGGACCGGCTCCGATGATGCCGACGGTGGTACGCATCGGTCGTTTCCCTTTCCACGGCGTCACGGTGCACGGTGTTCGCCCGCACGGTTCGCGGATGCGTGTGTTCGTTTGCGGTGGTTGTCGTCCGCGGTCCGCGGATGCACGGATGCGTGGCTCGCATGACCCTGGGAAGGCTCGGTTCCGCCGTGTCCCGCTGCGTTCGACCGGTGAAGCTTCCTTCGCCGGATTTCCGTGAGTCTCCGACCCCGCTCGCCGGGTGTCAACGGGCTGCGCCTACGACGCGTCTCGCGTCCCGCCGCGGCCCGGTCTCCCCTCTCGCCGGGCCGCCGGCGGCCCCTGCCGGGGACGAGATGCCGGGACCCGCGCTGATGCCGGCGGGGCTCGCCCGTACCGGATCGGCGGCCGCGGCGGCGGCCCTGCTCGCGGGCAGCACCGTCGCCGCGGCCGTGGGCGGTCGGTTGCTCGGCGCGTTCCTGGACCGGCCTGTCTGGTACTGCGATGCATAGGCAAATCTGTCCCTGCCACGCCGCGCCCGCTCCCGCAACAATTGCTGTGCACCGCCCCGGGAAGCCATCAGGGCGTGCACCCCCGGATCATTCGCATGCGCAATCCGATCCCCCCACCCGTATCACGCGGTGCCACGCACTCACGTACCCCGGGCAGTACGGCAAGCACGGACCGCACACACGTAAGGAACGACATGCGCCTCGACGACTACCGCACCCTCGGCCACAGCGGTCTGCGGGTCAGTCCCCTCACTCTCGGTACGATGCTGTTCGACGACCCGCAGCACGGCTGCGACCGCGAAACCGCGTTCGAGATCATGTCGCGCTACGTCGAAGCCGGCGGCAACGTGATCGACACGGCGAACGTCTACGCGGGCGGCCGCTCCGAAGAAACGATCGGCGCCTTCCTCGCCGCCCGCCCCGGGACGCGTGACCGGCTGGTCATCTCGACCAAGTTCGCCTGCAACCTCTTCCCCGGCGACCCCAACGGCGGCGGCGCGGGCCGCAAGGCCCTGATGGAACAGCTGGACGGCTCGCTGCGCCGGCTGGGCACCGACTACATCGACCTGTACTGGCTGCACGGCCACGACCCGCACACCCCGCTGGCGGAGACGGTCTGCGCGCTCGACGACGCGGTGCGCTCGGGCAAGGTCCGCTACGTCGGCTTCTCCGACGTACCCGGCTGGGCCATCGGCCGGGCCGCGACCATCGCCGAGTTCCGCGGCTGGGCACCGATCGTGGCCCTGCAACCCGAGTACTCCCTGCTGGCCCGCAGCGCCGAGAGCGAGATCTTCGACGTCGCCCGTGAGCTGCGGCTCGGCGTCACTCCCTGGAGCCCGCTCGCCGCGGGCGTCCTGTCCGGCCGCTACACCCGGGACGACCGCGCCCCGCAGGACACCGCCCGGGGCCAGACGGCCCAGGCACGCCTGTCGGAAGCCGTCTTCCAGGTGCTGGACGCCCTCGGCGCGATCGCGGAGCGGCAGGACAGCTCCGTCGCCTCGGTCGCACTCGCCTGGGTGCTCCAGCAGCCGCTGATCACCTCACCCATCATCGGCACCCGCCGCACCGCCCATCTCGACAGCGCGCTGGCGGCCCTCTCGGTCACCTTCACTCCCGCCGAACTCACCGCCCTCGACGAGCTGACCACGCCCACCCTCGCCTTCCCCTACCCGCACTTGGCGGGCATGGTGCAGCTCCAGCAGGCCGGCGCCACGATCAACGACGTGCCGTCCCAGCCCTTCCAGTTCTGAGCGGCGGCGCCCCAGGAACCACGCGACGCGGTGCCGTCAGGGACAGGAACGCCGCACGCGGCCGGCAGGCCGAGGACAGAGCCGGCCGCCGGTGCGTGGACGCGCGCCGGCACAGCACGGCGCCGCACGGCGCCGGCTCCTACCACCAGTTCGCCGAGCCGGCCCGCCGCGCACCGAGGCGCGACGGGCCGGACCACGGGGCCGCCGGGGGTCAGCGGCGCAGGAACTCCAGCAGGTCGGCGTTGAACCTCTCCTTGTAGCCGGGCACCATCGCGATACCGTGGCTGCCGCCCTCGTACACCTTCAACTCGGCGTCCGGGACAATGTTCACGGACTTGCGGGCGGTGGCGTCGATGGGGACGACCTGGTCGTCGTCGCCGTGCACGATCAGCGTGGGCACGTCGAAATGCTTCAGGTCGTCGGTGAAGTCGGTGTACGCGAAGGCGTCCACGCACTTCACCCCGCCCTCGATGGTCTCGGCCATGGCCATGTGCCAGAACGCGTCGCGGTTGCCCTGGGTGACCTTGTTGCCGGGCCGGTTCGCGGAGAAGAACCCTTCCGAGGTGTCCTTCCAGAACTGCGAGCGCTCCGCGAGGATGCCCTGCTTGAGCTGCTGGAAGACCTCGTCAGGGACGCCCTCGGGGTTGGCCGCGGACTGGATCATCAGCGGCGGGACGGCCGACAGCAGGACCGCCGAACGGATCCGGCCGGTGCCGTGACGGCCGATGTAGCGGGCCAGTTCGCCACCGCCCATGGAATGCGCGACCAAGGTGACGTCGCGCAGGTCCAAGGTGGTGATCAGGTCGTTGAGATCGTCGGCGAAGGTGTCGAAGTCGTAGCCGCCCCACACCGGGGTGGAGCGCCCGTGGCCGCGCCGGTCGTGCGCGATGCCGCGGTAGCCGGCATCGGCGACCGCCTTCAACTGGTCCTGCCAGGCATCGCCGTTGAGCGGCCAGCCATGGATGAAGACCACGGGCTGACCGTGGCCCCAGTCCATGTAGAAGATCTCGACTCCGTCGCGGGTGGTACACGTGGGCATGGTCAGTGCCTCCGGTCTTCCTGGACGTACCCCCCTTCTCCACCACCCTGCACGCGCCACCGACGGTGCGCACCTCGGCCACCCCGGCGGGAACCGGACCCGGACGCCCGAGCACACCGCACGCACCCGGACGGACACGGAGAGCACGGAGGGCACGAAGGGCACGGAGAGTACGGAGAGTACGGAGGGCACGAAGAGTACGACGAGCCCGGCGGGGCTTCATGGGGCTTTCACGGAGGGAGGCCCCAGGAGTCCTCGCCGGGCGGGGTGACCTGCCGGACCGCGCTAGGGGCGGAAGTTCGGCTGCTTCTCCTTGCGGAGCGAGTTCATCACGGTGTCGTTGAGGTTGAGGTGGTGGCGGACCAGTTCGCTGGGGGTGAGCGCCATCCACTGGGCCAGGCTGACGTCCTCGAAGCGGGGCGCCAGGAACATTTCGAGCAGCTTCAGCGGGGTGTCGCCGGTGTTCTCGATGTAGTGGCCCATGGCGAACGGGACGTAGCCCACGTCCCCGGCCTGGTAGTCGAACGTCCTGTTGCGCCCCGAGTCGGCGAAGACGCCCATCCTTCCCTGCCCGGAGAGGTAGTACTGCCACTCGTCGTTGGTGGGGTGCCAGTGCAGTTCCCGGATGGCGCCGGGCTCGATCTCCACCAGCGCGGCCGACGTCGTCGTCGACGCCTCGAAGTTGCGTGAGTCGACGATCCGGGCCGTGCCCCCGCTGGTGGCCACCGGCGTCTGGGAGTCCAGGCTGTGCTTGAAGCTGCGGGGTACGTCACCGCTCGGGCTGAGAATCCGGTCGGATTCGAGCGACGGCGGGACCTGACCGTTGAACATGTACAGCTCAGAGGTCGGGAGCGAGGAGAAGTCCTCCTCGCGGACGCCGAAGTTCTTCGCCAGCACCGACCGCGGCGTGTGGGCGAACCAGTCGCTGATGAGGAACGTGTTGTTCTCGGAGAATCCGCCGTCGTTGAAGACGAGAAGGAACTCGACGCCCTCGTCCAACGCCTGGATGTGGTGCGGTATGCCCTGCGGGAAGAACCAGAGGTCGCCGGCCGAGACGTCTTCGAGGAAGTTCCGGCCTTCCTGGTCGACGGCGCTGATCCGGCACTTGCCCTCCAGGACGTAGGCCCACTCGGACTGCTTGTGCCAGTGCAGTTCCCGGATCGCTCCGGGCTTGAGCCGCATGTTCACGCCGGCGAGGGTGGTGGCGATCGGCAGTTCGCGCTGGGTCACCTCGCGGGCCCAACCGCCGTCGTCGAGTCGCATGTGTGCCTGGCTGAAGGAGAACTTCAGGTTCGGCACGGTGCCCGAGTCGGTCTCGGGCGGGACGAGGATGTTGGGGTTCTGCAGGTCGATCTGCGTGTTGCGCGGGCCGTCGTCGGTAGCCCCCTGGCCGTCCCGGATGGGCTGCGGCACCTCGCGCGTGGGGGTCTCGGTCATGGCGGAACCCTGCCTTTCTGATGTGGGGGGTGGACTGGCCGACCATTTCTGACGGTCTGCCATGCCAGGAGGTCGGAGCCTGTGGCGGTCGCGGTGGTCCGGGTCCGCGGCGGTCCGGAGCGATCGGTCGAAACGGTCGGTCGGAGCCGTCCGTCGGGTCGGTCGCAGCGGTTGCGGCGGTCGGGCCGGGTATCAGCCGCCTTTCACCATGGTGACGATGAGGAAGGCGTTCAGGCAGATCACCAGAGCGCACACGAGAGCGCCGGCCGCGGTGGTGACGGGCCGGTTGGCCAGCGGGCCCATGAGGTCCTTGCGCCGCGTGATAACGACGAGCGGCAGCAGGGCGAAGGGGATGCCGAACGCGAGGACGACCTGGCTGAAGACGAGAGTGGAGGTGACGGGAAGCCCGACGCACAGCACGAGCAGCGCCGGTGCCATGGTCACCAGGCGCCGTGCGAGGAGCGGGACACGACGCCGCAGGAACCCCTGCATCACCACCTGCCCGGCACACGTCCCCACGCTGGCGGAGGAAATGCCGGACGCGAGCAGCGCCACCGCGAAGGCCATCGCCGCTCCGCCGCCGACGGTCCGGCCCAGGTCGTCGTGTGCGGCGGTGATGGCGTCCAGACTCCCCAGGGCCGTGTCCTGGAAGAGAGCCGCGGAGAGGCAGAGCATGCCGAGGTTGACGGCGCCCGCGAGGGTGAATCCCACAGCACAGTCGATCCGCAGATAACGCAGCAGGAAACGCCGGTCGTTCGGCCCGTCCGCCCGCACCCGGCGCTGGGTGAGCGCGGAATGCAGGTAGACCGCGTGCGGCATCACGGTGGCCCCGACGATGGCCGCGGCGAGCAGCCCGGTGTCCGCACCCCGGAGGTCGGGCACCAGACCGGCCGCGACGCCGGTCGCGGAGTGCCGGCCGACGGTCAGCAGGTCGTAGGCGAATCCGCACAGGACCAGGAGCAGCAGGGCGGACACTGCGAGCTCGAAGGTGCGGCAGCCTCTTCGCTGACAGGCCAGGACGGCGAACGACACCAGCGCCGTCACCAGCGCGGCGAGCGGGATCGGCATGCCGAACAGCAGGCTCAGCCCGAGCGCGGCCCCGGCGAACTCCGCCAGGTCCGTGGCCATCGCGACCAACTCCGCCTGCGCCCACAGCAGTCGGCTCAGCCACCGCGGTGCCAGCTCGCGGCACTGTTCGGGAAGGTTCCTGCCGGTGGCCAGCCCGAGCTTCGCCGACAGGTACTGCACGAGCAGCGCCATGGCGTTGGCGAGTACGACGACCCAGACGAGCAGGTAGCCGGTGCGTGCGCCCGCCTCGACATTGGTCGCCACGTTGCCCGGGTCGACGTATGCGACCGCCACGACGAAGGCCGGACCGAGCAGCGCCAGCCGGAACCGCCACCGGCCCCGGACGCGGATCTCGGAGAGGTCTCCGAGGACCTGCGCGGTGTCGGCCGGGCCGGCGGGACGTGCCGGGCGCGCGGTGGCCGGAGCGCTCATCGCTGCCGCCCGGGATCCGGGCGGCCGGGCACGGAAGGTGCCGGCCGGTTACGGACCAGGCGGCGGCTGGTGAGCCGGAACACGAGGAAGGCGGCGAGCAGCAGCCCTCGGCCGGGCATGTGGTGGGTCGCGGCCAGGACGACGAGGAACATCAGCAGCGCGTCGTAGGTCCAGGCCGGAATTCCGGTGCGCCGAGGACGGACGGGGCCGGCGCCCGGCAGGCGGCCCGCGTACCAGGGGGACGGAGGTGAGGATGTGGAGCGGTGCGTGAACACGGTGTCTCCTCTCGTCTCATGGCCGGTCCCCGATACCGGGTCACACGGAGAGCCTGGAGAAATCGGATCACCGGGTCGTCACCACGGCGTCACCCGCGCGGCGAGGCACCTTCGACGGGCCGGAGGGGGCGGGAAGGCGCCTGTCCGTGCGCCGTGTGCACGGTCGGGACGGGGACTTCCGGGCCCAGATGTGCGGACGGACCCACGGTGTTCCAATGGGAGGTGCGGCCCACCCGCACCGCCGCACCACCGGCCGGCGACGATCCGACGGTGCCCACGGCAAAGCCGCACAGCATGTGTCACCACGAACTCCGCGGACGCCAGGCACTCCGCTGACGCCATGAACTCCGCGGACCTGCCGCAGTCCGCGAACTCCCCGGACACCGCCGGGGCCACCGGACGTGCCACACGGAGATTCCTCTTTCCGCCGGCGACGGCTTCTTCGCGGTCCGAGGAGACGCAATGGACGAGCACTCCGCCGAACAGCGATCGCGTGACCTTCCGCAGATGACGCTCATGGGCGGTTTCGACCTGCGGTACGCGGGACGGTCCGTGCCGGTCGCGCCCGCGGGCCGGCGATTGCTGAGCCTCCTCGTGCTGAGTCGCCGCACGCTCACCCGGGAACACGTCGCCGGGAGACTGTGGCCCGACACCTGTGGCGACCGAGCGGCCGGCTGCCTGCGCTCGGCCCTGTGGCGGTTGCCCAGACCGGAACGGCCGCTGGTCGTCGCGACGGTGAGCACCCTTCAGCTGTCACCGGACATCACAACGGATCTGGCGGCCGTCGAGGACACCCTGCAACGGGTGATGGCCTGGTCGGAACGGTCAGTGCCGCCGGGACCGTCCGAGCCGCCGTGGCGGCACGACGGGTACGACACGGCGCCGCCCCCGGACTTGGCGCAGGCGGACCACGCCCTGAGCAGTGACCTCCTGCCGGAGGCGTGGGACGAGTGGGTGATCGTCGAGCGGGAGCGGCTGCACCAAATGCGTCTGCACGCCCTGGAATCGCTCGCCCGGGGCCACCGGTCCGCCGGCCGGTTCGGCCGGGCACTGGACGCGGCCCTCCGGGCGGTCGCCGGTGAACCACTGCGTGAGAGCGCGCACCGGCAAGTCATCGAGACCTACCTCGCCGAGGGGAACACCGGCGCGGCCCTCCGGCACTTCGGCGAGCTGCGGGAGCTGCTCCGTACCGAACTCGGGCTGGAACCCTCCCCGGCGCTGTGCCGCCGCATGGACAGCGCGGTCGCCGCCCTGCGCACGCGACGGTGACGTTCGGGTGGCGGCGGCCCGCGACGCTGGAGACATGACTGTTCCTGACACTCGCACCGGCGTACTCGTCATCCGTGTCTGGTGGGAGCCGGGACAGACCCCGGCTCTGCGGGCCCGGCTGCTGGTCGCCGACAGCGCCCTGCACGCCCCTGTCGTCCATGCGACCGCCGCAGGTCCGGACGACGTCTGCCGAGAGGTGGCCGCATGGCTCCAGAGGTGGACCGAGAGCATCACGGCCCCGGGCGAGTGACCTCGCCCGGTCTCCGGCCGCACCGGCGCATCCACCGGTGTTCCCGTCGTGTTTCCGCGGCACGGCAGAAGTGCGCCGCCGACCAACCGTTTCAGCAGCTCAGGCGCTATACAGCGGGTGGTGCCCGGAACCGGACTTGAACCGGTACGCCCGCGAGGGCAGCGAGGTTTAAGCTCGCCGTGTCTGCATTCCACCATCCGGGCAGGCCTTGGCTCCGCTTTCGGGGTCCCGAGCCTATCGGGGCGGCCCTCCTGAACAGCGGGCACGCGGACCGATGTTGTCTTATTTTATTGATGTCTGAGGGTGCATCAGACCACGGTACGGTCCATCCGCACTTGCCAATAGCGTGACGGCCGGTCGGTTCGCACGTACGCGGAATGACGGAATTTCACCGTCCCTACCAGGGCGCTCCACCTGTTCTCGGCAAGCCGCCGGGCCGGTCCCGGCGGGCGGTGGCGTCTCCTGCTTTCGGGTCGTCCCCCCGTCATCCCCAGGTATGACACGGCCCGCTCCCCTCAGACCGAGGTCGCCCCCGAGAACGGGAACAGCGGCTGACTCCCGAGCCCCGGACGGCCGCGACGATGGACGCAGTCCCATGAAGCCGTCGTCCGTCCCGACAGGAGCAGCCTCCCGTGACCACCACCCCCATCGCCGCACCCCAGGCCACCGCCGTGGCCGCTCGCGCCACGGAGCTGTCGAAGATCTACGGGCAGGGCGAGACCCAGGTGGTCGCCCTGGACCGGGTCTCCGTCGACTTCCAGCAGGCCCAGTTCACCGCGATCATGGGGCCGTCGGGCTCCGGCAAGTCCACGCTGATGCACTGCGTCGCGGGCCTCGACACCTTCTCCTCCGGCTCCGTGCGGATCGGCGACACGGAGCTGGGCTCCCTGAAGGACAAGCAGCTCACCAAGTTGCGCCGGGACAAGATCGGGTTCATCTTCCAGGCGTTCAACCTGCTGCCGACGCTGTCGGCACTGGAGAACATCACGCTCCCGATGGACATCGCCGGCCGCAAGCCGGACAAGGAGTGGCTGAACACGGTGATCGAGATGGTCGGCCTGTCGGGACGGCTCAGCCACCGGCCCTCCCAGCTCTCCGGCGGCCAGCAGCAGCGCGTCGCCGTCGCCCGCGCCCTGGCCGCCAGGCCGGACATCGTCTTCGGTGACGAGCCGACCGGAAACCTGGACTCCCGCTCCGGCGCCGAGGTGCTGGGCTTCCTGCGCAACTCGGTGCGCCAGCTGGGGCAGACGGTGGTGATGGTGACCCACGACCCGATGGCGGCGGGCTACGCGGACCGGGTGGTGTTCCTCGCCGACGGACACATCGTCGACGAGTTGTACGGGCCGACCGCGGACTCCGTCCTGGACCGCATGAAGCGGTTCGACACCAAGGGCCGCACCAGCTGATCCCCGACCCCACCACGGACTGAAGAGAACCCCATGTTCCGCACCGCCCTGCGCAACGTACTCGCGCACAAGGCCCGGCTCCTGATGACCGTGCTCGCCGTGATGCTCGGCGTGGCTTTCGTGTCGGGGACCCTGGTCTTCACCAACACCATCTCCGACGCCTACCAGAACAGTTCCGCGCAGGGCTTCGACGGCGTCGACGTCGCCGTACAGCCCAAGCACCAGGCCGCCGAGGGCGACCGGACCGGCAAGATGCCCGAGCTGACGCAGTCGGTGCTCGACGCGAGCGCCAAGGTCCCGGGCGCCGCCTCCGCCACCGGCGTCGTCATCGGCTTCACCGCGATCGCCGACAAGGACGGCAAGCTCATCGGCGACGGCTGGCAGTCCCAGGGCGGCAACTACTGGGGCGCCAAGGACACCCGGTACCCGCTCACCGGCGGCCACGCCCCCAGCGGCCCCGACCAGGTGCTCATCGACTCCAAGACCGCCGAGCGGGGCGGCTACGAGGTCGGCGACACCGTGCGCATCTCGGTCGACGGCCCGGTCCTCACGCCGAAGATCGCCGGCGTCTTCACCACCGACGACGGCAACGTGTCCGCGGGCGGCAGCCTCGCCCTGTTCGACACGGCGACCGCGCAGAAGCTGTTCGGCAAGCCGGGCACGTACGACGAGATCGACGTGCGGGCCAAGCCGGGCACCAGCCAGGCGGCCCTGAAGACGCAGTTGGACGGGGCCCTGCCCAAGGGACTGACCGAGACCACCACGGGCAAGAAGCTCGCCGACGACCAGGCCGAGCAGATCGCCTCCGGCATGAACGGACTGCGGCAGGGGCTGCTGGTCTTCGCCGGCATCGCGCTGTTCGTCGGCACGTTCATCATCGCCAACACCTTCACCATGCTGGTCGCCCAGCGCACCAAGGAGCTGGCGCTGCTGCGGGCCGTCGGCGCCTCCCGCCGCCAGGTCACCCGGTCGGTGCTGATCGAGGCGTTCGTGGTCGGCGCGGTTGCCGGTGTGACCGGCCTGCTCGCCGGCATCGGCATCGGCGCGGGGCTGCGCACGCTGATGGGTTCGTTCGGCGAGACGATGCCCGACGGGCCGCTGGTCGTCACGCCCGGCACGGTGGCCGCCGCCCTCGTGGTCGGCATCGTCATCACCATGCTGGCGGCGTGGCTGCCCGGCCGCCGGGCGGCGAAGATCCCGCCGGTCGCCGCGATGAGCAGCCTGCACGCGCAGGCCACCACCAAGTCGCTGGTGCTGCGCAACACGATCGGCGCGCTGTTCTCCGCGGCGGGTGTCGCGGTGATCCTGGCGGCCACGAACATGGAGGGCTCCGACGGCCAGGCGCCGATGGGCCTGGGCGCCGTCCTGCTGATCATCGGCGTGTTCGTCCTGACGCCGCTGCTGTCCCGCCCGCTGATCGCGGCGGCCGCCCCGGTGCTGCGCGTCTTCGGGGTGGCGGGCAAGCTCGCCCGGCAGAACTCGGTGCGCAACCCTCGCCGTACCGCCGCCACCGCGTCCGCGCTGATGATCGGCCTGACCCTGATCACCGGCATGACGGTGATGGCGGGCAGCCTGCAGACGGCGATCGACAAGATGGCCAGTTCGGCGCTGCGCGCGGACTACGTCGTGTCGATGGCGAACGGCAACCAGCTCTCCCCCGACGTCGCCCGCAAGCTCGCGGCCACGGACGGCGTCACCGCCAGCAGTCCGCTGCGCAACGCGCCCTCGCGGATCGACGGGCAGACCGAGTTCCTGACCGGCGTCAACGGCTCGGCCATCGGCAAGCTGACCGACCTGAAGGTCGACGCGGGCGCGTTCACGGTGGCCGGCACCCGGGTCGTGGTCGACAAGGACACTGCCAAGTCCCATGACTGGAAGGCCGGTTCGGACTTCGCCGTGCACTACGAGGACGGCAAGCAGCAGCGGCTGACGGTGGCGGGCGTCTACGAGGGCAACGACATGATCCGCGGGATCATGCTCGATACCGCGACCCTCGCCCCGCACCAGTCGGACGCGGCCGACATGCAGGTCATGGTCAAGACCGCGGACGGCGCGTCGGGCGCGACCAAGGACCGGCTGGAGAAGGCCCTCGGCTCCAACCCGGCGATCAAGGTCCAGGACAAGAAGGACCTGTCCGACTCCCTCGCCCAGATGTTCACCATCGTGCTGAACATGGTCTACGGCCTGCTCGCGATGGCGGTGATCGTCGCGGTCCTCGGGGTCGTCAACACCCTGGCCATGTCGGTGTTCGAGCGCTCCCAGGAGATCGGCATGCTCCGCGCGATCGGCCTGGACCGCAAGGCCGTCAAGCGGATGGTCCGCCTGGAGTCCCTGGTCATCTCCCTCTTCGGCGGCATCCTCGGCCTCGGCCTCGGGGTGTTCTTCGGCTGGGCCGCCGGACAGCTGATCGGTGCCCGGCTGGCCACCTACGAGCTGGTTCTGCCGTGGACCCGGATGGGCATCTTCCTGCTGCTCGCTGCGGTGGTCGGCATCCTGGCCGCGCTGTGGCCGGCCCGGCGGGCGGCCCGGCTGAACATGCTGGCGGCGATCAAGTCGGAGTAGCCGCCGGTCGACCGGCACGGACGGTACGGATGTGCGCGGGCCCCTTCGGTGCGGAAGGGGCCCGCGCTTCTGTCGCCGGTCCGGTCGGTCTCCGGTCGGTCTTCGGCCGGTTTCCGGTCGGCCTCGGTCAACCTCCGATCGGTCTTCGGTCAGCCTTCGGTCAGTTCCAGGTGCGGGTGCGCAGGGGCAGCCCGGACTTTCCGGACTCGGGAGAGCGCACCGCGAGGACCTGGTTCACGCCGATGCGGTTGGTCTCGAAGGCCAGCGCGGAGGCCGCCATGTACAGGCGCCAGACGCGGGCACGGCCGGGCCCGGCGAGGCGGACCGCGCGGTTCCAGTCGGCCTCCAGACGGGCCACCCAGCGGCGCAGGGTGAGCGCGTAGTGCTCGCGGATCGACTCCACGTCCCGGACCTCGAAACCGGCCCGCTCAAGCTGCGTCACGGTGCTGCCGACCGGGGCCAGCTCCCCGTCGGGGAAGACATAGGAGTCGATGAACTCGTCGACCCGGTAGGCCGATTCGTCCCCCTGCGGGCGGCGGGCGATCTGGTGGTTGAGGAGCCGCCCGCCGGGCTTCAGCAGGGCGTACAGGTCGGTCGCGTACTCCAGGTACCGCTCGGCGCCGACGTGCTCGGCCATGCCGATGGAGGAGATCGCGTCGTAGGGGCCGTCGACGACGTCCCGGTAGTCCTGCACCCGGATCTCCACCCGGTCGGTCAGCCCCTGCTCGGCGACCCGCTTGCGGGCGAAGGCGGCCTGCTCCTGGGAGAGGGTCACGCCGACGACGTGTACGCCGTGCTCGCGGGCGGCGTGGATCGCCATCGAGCCCCAGCCGCAGCCGACGTCGAGGAGCCGCTGGCCGGCGGTCAGGCCCAGCTTGCGGCAGACGAGTTCGAGCTTGTCGCGCTGCGCGGACTCCAGGGTCCCAGCCTCCTCCCAGTAGGCGCAGGAGTACACCATGGACGGGCCGAGGACGATCTCGTAGAAGTCGTTGCCGACGTCGTAGTGGTGGCTGATGGCCTGCTTGTCGCTGCGCCTGGTGTGCAGGTGCCGGTGCCGGCGGACCTCCTCGCGGGGCGGGGCGGGCGGGATCGGCGGGCCGGCCATCTTCAGCAGCTCAGCGGCGGCGGCGAGCACCCCGGGCTCGCGCAGCCTGCGGCCGAGCGGACGGCTGTCCTCGCCGCGCTCCCACACCAGTGGGGACATCAGCGCAAGTGCCGAGTACAGGTCGCCCTCGACGGTCAGGTCGCCGGAGACCCAGGCGCGGGCCAGACCCAGCTCGCCCGGCTTGAACAGCAGCCGGCGCAACGCGCGCCGGTTGCGGACGACCAGGACCGGCGCGTCCGGCGGGCCGGCCTGTGAACCGTCCCAGGCACGGATGCGAACCGGGAGCGGGACCCCCAGCAGCTGCTCGGCAAGACTCTTCAGCCGCGACGCGGCGTCGGCCATGATGCACACCTCCGGAAGAGGAATCGGGTGAGACGGAATCTGCGGAGTCTGCGGAATCTTCCACTGGATTCGGTCACCTCAGGCAACGATCGCACCGGGCGACGTCATTCCCCAACGCTGTTCCCGGCGCCACCATGCCCGTACCGTCACGCCATCGCCACACTGACGCCACCGTTTGTCCACAGGACACCCGATAGTTCGTCCACGGACACCCGATAGGCGGATCGGGGCGCCCCGCGGCCGCCGGGACGAGGTCCGCGAACACACCGTCCGGGCCCGGCATTCGAGAAGCGTCCTACGAACGCGTAAGGCACCGTCCCCCCTGCATTCCGAAGCGCCGGCGGGGAAAGCCGAAGTCGACGCCGGGCCCTGGCACCCCGACATGAACGACATGGCCCTCGCGCCGGCCCCCGATCGTCCTGCTGCGGGGCGGCCACCGTTCGGGGTCCGGGGTGCGGCCACCACACGCCGAAGGGGCCGCCCGCACCACGGATGGCGGGCGGCCCCTTCGGGCGGCTGGACGAACCGGACGGGAGCCTCGGTCAGGGGCTCGGCCGGTTCGATCGACTCGTTCGACTCGTTCGATTCGTTCGACTCGGCCGGTCAGGATGCCTTGGCCTTGGCCCCGGCCTTGTCGGCCCCGGCAGCGGCGGCGACCGGCGCCGGCTTGGCGGCCTCGTAGAACTCCTCGCGGGGGTGCTCCATCGCGCCGAGGGAGACGACCTCGCGCTTGAGGAACATGCCGAGGGTCCAGTCGGCGAAGATGCGGATCTTGCGGTTCCAGGTCGGCATGGCCATGCCGTGGTAGCCACGGTGCATGTACCAGGCGAGCCGGCCCTTGACCTTGATCTTCATCTTGCCCATGACGATCATCGCGACGCCCTTGTGCAGGCCGAGGCCGGCCACCGCGCCCTTGTTGGCGTGCGAGTAGGGCTTCTGCGGGAAGCCCCGCATGCCGGAGATGACGTTGTCGCCGAGCGCCTTGGCCTGGCGCAGCGCGTGCTGGGCGTTGGGCGGGCACCAGGCGTTCGGGTTGCCTGCCTTGCGGCCGACGAGGTCCGGCACCTGGGCGTTGTCACCGGCGGCCCAGATGTAGTCCGTGCCCTGCACCTGGAGGGTCTCCCCCGTGTCCACGTGGCCGCGCGGACCGAGCGGCAGGCCGTAGCGGGACAGGACCGGGTTCGGCTTGACGCCCGCGGTCCACACGATCGTGTTGGAGTCGACCTCCAGCCCGTTCTTCAGCACCACGTGGCCGTCGACGCAGGAGTCCATGGAGGTGGAGAGGTAGATCTCCACGCCGCGGCTCTCCAGGTGCTCCTTGCCGTACAGGCCGAGCTTGGGGCCGACCTCCGGGAGGATCTTGTCGGCGGCGTCGACGAGGACGAACCGCATGTCCTCGCGGGAGACGTTGTTGTAGTACTTGGCCGCGTCCCTGGCCATGTCCTCGACCTCGCCGATGGTCTCCGCGCCTGCGAAGCCACCGCCGACGAAGACGAAGGTGAGCGCCTTGCGGCGGATCCCCTCATCGGTCGTGGAGTCGGCCTTGTCGAGCTGTTCGAGGACGTGGTTGCGCAGGCCGATGGACTCCTCGATGCCCTTCATGCCGATGCCCTGCTCGGCGAGGCCGGGGATCGGGAAGGTACGGGAGACCGCGCCGAGCGCGATCACCAGGTAGTCGAAGGGCAGCTCGTACGCCTCGCCGACGAGCGGGGCGACGGTCGCGACCTTGCGGTCCTGGTCGATGGTGGTGACCCGGCCGGTGAGGACCTCCGCCTTCGGCAGCACGCGTCGCAGGGGGACGACGACATGGCGAGGGGAGATGCTGCCGGCGGCGGCTTCGGGGAGGAAGGGCTGGTAGGTCATGTACGACCGGGGGTCGACGACCGTGACGGTCGCCTCGCCGTAGCGCATCTTCTTGAGGATGCGCCGAGCCGCGTACAGGCCTACGTACCCACCGCCTACTACGAGGATCCTGGGACGCTCCGTGGTGCTCATGGCATCGAGTATCCACCTGCCCCAGGGGGGTGCCTCGTGCGCCCCTTCACAAGGTTTGCAGGTGCCTGTGTTAAACTCCGCGACTCACGCGGATCAGGAGATGCCGGGACCACGGGACCCGTGTCCGGTACCGACCCTTGTCAAGGGCACGTGAGCTGCCCGTCCGGACTCCCGGGAGAGGCAGAAACCCCCTCCCGGCACCGCCGTACGACCCCTGCGAAACCGCTCCCTTGAGCATGCCCGCGGAGCCGCTGAGCCCCCGGAAAAGAGGCCCCGACCCGTACGGCCCGGCACCCGGCAGGAAATCCTTGTGAAGAACTTCACGAAGTTTTCCGAGGGCACGTCGTGGCACGGCGTGCCAGGGCCCCCATAAGCCGCTCATGCGTTACCCGGATTGCTCAGCAGAGCGCCTTGACGGGTGAAAGGTGCGTGGAGGGCGGATGGAGAAGGACACGGTCCCGCCGGCCGCGGCGGGGCCGTGGGACAGGCGCCAGGACAGGGCGAACGTGAGCTACGCAAGCCCCTCCGCCGCCTTGAACGCGATGCGGTCGCGAATGCCCCACGAACGCGAATCCCCGAAGCACCCACGTGTACACGAGAGTGCGTACACTGGGCTCATGACCGATAACAGCGTGACGGTGCGGGAAGCCCGCGCACACCTTGCGGACCACATCAACCGCGCCGAGGAAGGCACTCCGACCGTCATCACACGCAACGGCGCTCCGGTGGCCGCGGTGGTGCCGATCGCTGACTTCGAAGCGCTGGAGGCGGCGGCCGACGTGATGTTGGCCCGAGAGGCGGAAGCGGTCCTGGCCCAGGGCGGCCCCACCGTGACGATGGCCGAACTCCTGGCGGATCTCTTCACCGAGCACGGTGACGACGCGGCGTGAAGTACGCGTTCCGATTCACCACAGCGGCGCAGCGGCAACTCCGGACCATCAGCCGGCCCGACGCCATGCGCATCCTGACCGCGCTGACCGCGCTCGGCGACGACCCGTACCGCGAGGACGCCGACGTCAAGAAACTCACCGGCCCGCCGGGGCTCTACCGGCTCCGGATCGGGAGCTATCGGGTCGCTTACCAGATCAACGACGGTGAACTGATCATCCTCGTCATCAAGGTGGGCAACCGGCGGGACGTCTACCGCAACCTGTGACGCCCCGCCTCGCCTCGCACCACCGTCACCGTCATCGGCAACACCACGGCACGCAACTCGGCCACCGCCTCGGCATCCGACGCCGAAGCCCGCCGGATGGCCCAGTCCGCCATGGTCGTCAGTTGCCTTGCTTGCCTTCCTCGGTCTCTTCTGCCACAGCGAACGCGATCCCGTCGAGGATGTCGTGCTCGCTCACGACCACCTCGTGGGCGCCGGTGCGTTCCATGATCGCCAGTAGTACGAGCGACCCCGCGCCGATGACGTCGACGCGCCCGGGGTGCATGGACGGGATCGCGGCCCGTTCCGCGTGCGTGGAGCGCAGCAGCCGCTCGGTGATCTCGCGGACCCGGTCACGGGAGATACGGGAGTGGTGGATGCGGGCGGAGTCGTAGGCGGGCAGTTCCTGGGCGATCGCCGACACGGTGGTCACGGACCCCGCGAGCCCCACCAGCGTGCGCGCCTCGCGCAGCGGGACCGTCTCCTCGGCGAGGTCCAGCGCGGCTTCGATGTCGGCCCGCATGGCGGCGATCTGCTGCTCGGTCGGCGGGTCGCTCACCACACCGCCGCTGACCAGGTGGCGCTCGGTCATCCGTACGCAGCCCACGTCGACCGAGCGCGCCGCGCGCACCCGGTCGTCGCCGACCACGAACTCGGTCGAGCCGCCGCCGATGTCCACGACCAGGTAGGGCCGGGCGAGGTCGTCGCGGCCCTGGAGTTCCGCGGTGGCCCCGGTGAAGGAGAGCGCGGCCTCCTGGTCCCCGGTGATCACCTCGGGCTCCACGCCGAGGATGTCCAGCACGCCCCGTACGAACTCGTCGCGGTTCTCCGCGTCCCGGGACGCGGAGGTGGCCACGAACCGCAGCCGTTCGGCGCCCTGCTCCTTGATGACCGCGGCGTACTCGCGGCAGGCGGCGAAGGTCCGTTCCAGGGCCTCGGGGGCGAGCCGGCCGGTGCGGTCGACGTCCTGGCCGAGCCGCACGATGGTCATCCGGCGGTCCAGGTCGACGAGTTCGCCCGTCGAGGGGTCGGCGTCGGCGACGAGCAGCCGGATCGAGTTCGTACCGCAGTCCACGGCGGCCACGCGGGTCACTGGTCGTCCCCCTCCGGGGTGTGCCGCACACCGTCGGTGTCTCCGGTGCGGGCGAGGTGTTCGATGTCGGTGGTGCCAGTGGGGCCGGCGCTGTCGGCTTCGGCGTCGGCGGAGGGGACCGTAACGCACGGTCCCTTGCGCCACCACTCGGGCAGCAGCGCTATCGCCTCGTCGCCCAGCGGGTTCACCCCGGGGCCGGCGGCCAGCGCGTGGGCGACCAGGACGTGCAGGCACTTCACCCGGTCCGGCATGCCGCCCGCGCTCGGGAAGCCGGTCAGCTCCTCTATCTCGTCCCGGCGCCGGAGGTAGTCCTCGTGCGCGGCACGGTAGGCGGCGGCCAGGTCGGGGTCGGTGGCGAGACGGTCCGTCATCTCCTTCATGACGCCGTTCGCCTCCAGCGTGCCGATCGCCGAGGCGGCGCGCGGGCACGTCAGGTAGTACAGCGTCGGGAAGGGGGTGCCGTCCGGCAGCCGCGGAGCCGTCTCCACGACGTCCGGCTGCCCGCACGGGCAGCGGTGGGCGATCGCGCGCAGCCCGCGGGGCGGACGCCCGAGCTGTTGCTTGAATGCCTCGATGTCGGCGGCGGTCGGCTCGGTGCGCGGAGTGGGCGGCGGAGGCGTGTCCATGACTGTGTTCAGGGTGTCTCTCTGTCGGTTCACTGGTCGGAGGCGTCGGACTTGTCGACGCCGTCCCAGACGTTCGCGTACCAGGGGCGGTGGGCCGCACCGAGGTCGGCGCGGGCCTGCTTGGCCGCGTTCGGGTCGATCATCATGTAGCCGGTCTCGCCGGGCATCACATAGTGCAGCCGCTCCCGGATCTGCTGCTCCGCGTACGCGTCGTCCTGCCAGCGCGCCTTGAGGTCGCGCAGCTGCTCGACCCGCTCCTGGGCCTGCTGCCGCTGACGTTCCAGGTCGGCGATCTGACCCTGCTGGGAGACGTACTGCCGTATCGGATAGGCGAGCGCCACCACCATCGTGCACAGGACCAGGGCGAGCAGCGCGGCCCGTCCGGTGAGCCGGGAGCGGCGGTCCTGTCGCCGGCTCTGGGAACGGTACACCCGGGCCGCCGTCTGCTCCCCGAGCAGCCGCAGCCGGGTCGTGGTGGAGAACCGGTCCCGGTCCTTCGCGGCCATCTCCGCCTCCCCTTTCCCTGCCTGCTTCCCGCACACTCCGCGCACGCTTCCGTCGTGCTCGCGCCGTGCCCGCGCGTGCGTGCTCCGTCCGCGTCATATGCGCGTACGTCCCCGGACACGGTACGGGACCGGGTACGGGGACGTACGTACGACTGGCTGAGCCTCGGTCTTCGGCGGGTCAGCCCTTGAAACGCGGGAAGGCGCTGCGGCCGGCGTACACCGCGGCGTCGTCGAGGATCTCCTCGATGCGCAGCAGCTGGTTGTACTTGGCGACGCGCTCGGAGCGGGCCGGGGCGCCGGTCTTGATCTGGCCGCAGTTGGTGGCGACGGCCAGGTCGGCGATGGTGACGTCCTCGGTCTCACCGGAACGGTGCGACATCATGCACTTGAAGCCGCTGCGCTGGGCCAGCTCGACGGCGTCCAGGGTCTCGGTCAGCGAGCCGATCTGGTTGACCTTGACCAGCAGGGCGTTGGCGGTGCCCTCCTCGATGCCGCGGGCCAGGCGCTCCGGGTTGGTGACGAACAGGTCGTCGCCGACCAGCTGCACCTTGTCACCGAGCTTGTCCGTGATGACCTTCCAGCCCGCCCAGTCGTCCTCGAACAGCGGGTCCTCGATCGAGACCAGCGGGTAGGCGGCGACCAGCTCCTCGTAGTACTCCGTCATCTCGGCGGCGGAGCGCTCCTTGCCCTCGAAGACGTACTTGCCTTCCTTGTAGAACTCGGAGGCGGCGACGTCGAGGGCGAGGGCGATCTGCTCCCCGGGGACGTACCCGGCCTGCTTGATCGCTTCGAGGATCAGGTCGAGGGCGTCGCGGTTGGAGCCCAGGTTCGGGGCGAAGCCGCCCTCGTCGCCGAGACCGGTGGACAGGCCCTTGGTCTTCAGGACGGACTTCAGGGTGTGGTAGACCTCGGTGCCCCAGCGCAGAGCCTCGGAGAAGGACTCCGCACCGATCGGGGCGATCATGAACTCCTGGATGTCCACGTTGGAGTCGGCGTGCGAGCCGCCGTTCAGGATGTTCATCATCGGCACCGGCAGCAGGTGCGCGTTCGGGCCGCCCAGGTAGCGGAAGAGGGGGAGGTCGCTGGCCTCGGAGGCCGCGTGGGCGACGGCGAGGGAGACACCGAGGATGGCGTTGGCGCCGAGCGAGCCCTTGTTGTCGGTGGCGTCCAGGTCGAACATGGCCTGGTCGATCAGGCGCTGCTCGGTGGCGTCGTAGCCGACCAGCTCCGGGCCGATCTGCTCGATGACGGCGAGGACGGCCTTCTCGACGCCCTTGCCCTGGTAACGGTTGGGGTCACCGTCGCGCAGCTCGATGGCCTCGAAGGCGCCGGTGGAAGCGCCGGACGGGACGGCGGCACGACCCGTGCTGCCGTCGTCGAGGCCGACCTCGACCTCGACCGTGGGATTGCCTCGGGAGTCCAGGATTTCCCGGGCTACGACGACGTCGATGGACGGCACGAGCATCTCCTTCATGGAATGTGACGCTGGAAGTGCGGGGCTGTGCGCCTTGCGACTAGAGCCTAACCGGCCCAGGTGCCTCGGCCGGTCGCCGACCGCCCCATGGACAGGGTGACGACAGCTGACGGTACCCATTGTTTCCGAACGGAACAAAGGGGGAAGCGAAAACTGCCGGTGCCGGCCGGGGGTGCGCGAAGTAAAGGGCGGTGCGGACGTACGGGAATGCACGGGAAACACGGAGAGCGGGCGGACCCGGCGCCAAGGGCGAGCGGCACGGAAAGCGACGGAACGGGAACGGAACTGGCAGAGGAGAAACGTCAGATGAGAAAGGTCAGATAAGGAGGGGCAGAACAGAAAGAACCCGCCCCGGCGCGCACGGGGGAAAGCGCGCCGGGGCGGGAGCCCGTGGGGACGGGGGCTACCCCCAGGCGTCCTCCACGGGGGGGGTGCCTCTATGTCCTTCGTCAAGGCACCCCTGTCGGGTTTGGGGTGATTCGGTCTTGCTGGGGTCATGCGGCGAGCTCGACGTCCGT
>NZ_JBIAIE010000022.1:0-138729 GCF_042871185.1 Streptomyces sp. NPDC006012 | reverse complement strand
CCGACGTACGCGTCGTCGTCATCGACTGGACCGAGACAGGCGCATCCCCGCCCACCGCCACCGAACCGACATGGATCTGCCGCGACACGCGGCGCTCGGCGAGCTTGGTCGGAACGGACGGCATGCCGAGAGAAATAGCAGTCATCTGCTGTGCAACCCCAAGTCGTGGATCAAGATCCGGCCCGGACAGCGGGCTCCAGGCTCTGAGATTACGCCACGGCGGCCGAGGCCAGCACATCACCATACGTAAACCGCACCATCGGGCGGCGGGCGGGAAACACGTGTTCCCGCCCGCCCCTACACCGTGTGACTACGAGATTTTCACGGGGTTAACGACGTCGGCGATGAGCACCAGGACCGTGAAGCAGATGAACACTCCGGCCACCACATAGGCCAACGGCATCAGCTTCGCCACGTCGAACGGACCCGGGTCCGGGCGGCGCAGGACCTTGGCGAGGTTGCGGCGCAGCGCCTCCCACAGGGCGCCCGCGATGTGCCCGCCGTCGAGCGGGAGCAGCGGGAGCATGTTGAACAGGAACAGCGAGAGGTTGAAGCCCGCGACCAGCATCAGGGCCATCGCGAGCTGCTGGGTGGGCGGGATGTCGAGGGTGAAGATCTCACCGCCGACGCGGGCCGCGCCGACCACGCCCATCGGCGAGTCGGGCTGGCGCGGGGCGCCGTCGAAGGCCGCGTTCCACAGGGCCGGGATCTTGCCGGGCAGGCCGGCGATGGAGTCGACGGCCTCACCGATCCGGTCGCCCATCCAGGTCACGGAGTCCCCGAAGTCCTGGCGGACGACGCCGGTCGCGGCGCTGAAGCCGAGGAAGCCGGCCGTGACGTACCGGCCCGGGACGATCTGGCCGCTGGAGTCCTTCTCGGCGACCTGGTTGGTGGCGATCTTCGCGTGCAGGGTCAGTTGCTCGCCCTTGCGGTCGACGACGATCGGCACCTGCTTGCCGGGGGTGGCGCGGATGAGGTCGGAGAGCTGGTTCCAGCTGTCGGTCCTGACCCCGTCGAAGGAGACGATCTTGTCGCCGGCCTTCAGGCCCGCCGCGGCGGCCGGGGCGGGCGCGTCGCCCGTCTTGCAAGTGTCGCGGTTCTGGCTCTGCGCGATGACGCACTGCGAGACCGAGCTGACGCTCGTCGTCTGCTGGGAGACGCCGAAGCCCATCAGGACGATGAAGAACAGGGCGACCGCCAGGACGAGGTTCATGAAGGGTCCGGCGAACATCACGATGACCCGCTTCCACGGCTTGCGCGTGTAGAAGAGGCGGCTCTCGTCACCGGGTTGCAGTTCCTCGAAGGCGGCCGAACGGGCGTCCTCGATCATGCCGCGCCACGGCGAGGTGGAGCGCGCGACGATCCGGCCGTCCTCGCCGGGCGGGAACATGCCGATCATGCGGATGTAGCCGCCGGCCGGAATGGCCTTGATCCCGTACTCCGTGTCGCCCTTCTTGCGGGACCAGATGGTCGGGCCGAAACCGACCATGTACTGCGGCACGCGGATGCCGAACAGCTTGGCCGTGGACAGATGCCCCAGCTCGTGCCAGGCGATCGAGAACAGCAGACCGACCACGAAGACGACTATGCCGAGGACCATCATCAGGGATGTCATGCACGCGCCTCCGCGGTCGCCGTCTGTGCTGTCAGTTCCCGGGCCCGGGCCCGCGCCCAGGTCTCCGCTTCGAGGACGTCCGACACCGTGAGCGAAGTTCCCGTATGCGGTGTGCCGTGCTCCTCGACGACCCGGGTGACGGTCTCCATGATCCCGTTGAAGGGCAGCGCGCCGTTGCGGAACGCCTCGACGCACTCCTCGTTGGCCGCATTGAACACCGCCGGGGCGGTGCCCGCGAGCCGTCCCACGTGCCGGGCGAGGTCGACCGACGGGAACGCCTCGTTGTCCAGCGGGAAGAACTCCCAGGTCGACGCATTGCTCCAGTCGAAGGCGGGAGCGGCGTCCGGGACGCGCTCCGGCCAGCCGAGCCCGATGGCGATGGGTCCGCTCATGTCGGGGGGCGTCGCCTGGGCGAGCGTGGACCCGTCGGTGAACTCGACCATCGAGTGGACGAACGACTGCGGGTGCACGACGACCTCGATGCGCTCGAAGGGGATGTCGTACAGCAGGTGCGCCTCGATGACCTCCAGGCCCTTGTTGACCAGGGTCGCGGAGTTGATCGTGATCACCGGGCCCATGGCCCAGGTGGGGTGGGCGAGGGCGTCGTCGACGGTCACGTTCGCCAGTTCGGCCTTGGTACGGCCGCGGAAGGGGCCGCCGGACGCGGTGACCACCAGTTTGCGCACGTCCGCGCGGGTACCGGCGGCGAGCGCCTGGAACAGCGCCGCGTGCTCGGAGTCGACCGGGATGATCTGCCCCGGCTTGGCGAGCGCCTTGACGAGGGGGCCGCCGACGATGAGGGATTCCTTGTTGGCGAGCGCGAGGGTGCGGCCGGCCTCCAGGGCGGCGAGGGTCGGCGCGAGCCCGATGGAGCCGGTGATGCCGTTGAGGACCGTGTGGCAGTCGGAGGCGGCGAGCCTGGTGGCCGCCTCCGGTCCGGCCAGGATCTCGGGGACCGGCTCGCCCGCGCCGTACCGCGTGGCGAGCGCCTCGCGCAGGGCCGGTACGGCGTCCTCGCGGGCCACCGCGACGGTCCGCACCCGCAGCCGGTGGGCCTGCTCGGCCAGGAGGGACACCCGGCCGCCGTTGGCGGACAGGGCCGTGACCCGGAAACGGTCGGGGTTGCGCAGCACGAGATCGATGGCCTGGGTGCCGATGGAACCAGTGGAGCCGAGGATCACCACGTCCTTCGGACCGTCTCCCGCGAGGGGGTCGTAGACGAGGTGCGGGTCGGCGAGGGGCGCCGGGCTGGCGGGACTGTCGGTCATCCCCCCATTGTTGCCGCAAGCGGCCCCCGGAAGGACAGCGCATCCCCCGGCCGGGTGCCATGTCTGGGCTTGGCGCGGAAGGGACCGAATTCCTCATTTGTGGAGCAGTAGTGAAGATCCCGTGATAGCACTGCTGTTCCTGACTACTTCCCGGGGGGAATTCCCATGCACCTGCGTGCCACCCTGCCCGCTGCCCTCGTGGGCGCCGCGCTGCTCACCGGCACCCTGCTCAGCACCCCGGCCGCGGCGGCCGGCGGTGTGACGATCCACCACGTCTGGTTCGACAGCCCCGGCTCGGACAACAGGTCCAACACGAGCCTGAACGCCGAGTGGGTGCAGCTCAAGAACACCGGCCGGTCGGCGGTGTCCGTCAAGGGCTGGGTCCTGAAGGACGCCGCCAACCACAGGTACGTCTTCCCGGACATCCGGATAGGCGCGGGCAGGACCGTGAAGGTGCACACGGGCAAGGGCCGCAACACCGCGTCGGACCGGTACCAGAACCGCCGCGCGTACGTGTGGAACAACACCAGCGACACCGCCACCCTGACCCGGGCGAGCGGCGCGAAGGTCGACTCCTGCTCCTGGACGACGCGGGATCCCAGCGACAAGTGGTGCTGACCTTGCGGGTGCCGCGGATGCGGCCGTCACCTGATACGAGGTGACGGCCGCACCGGGCACCGGCGCCCGGCCGTGACCTGGCCGG
Source organism: Streptomyces sp. NPDC006012 (assembly GCF_042871185.1). Lineage (NCBI taxonomy): Bacteria > Bacillati > Actinomycetota > Actinomycetes > Kitasatosporales > Streptomycetaceae > Streptomyces > Streptomyces sp. NPDC006012. The sequence goes on along the minus strand of NZ_JBIAIE010000022.1, from coordinate 135,143 downwards.
TGGCGCCGGCCGTCACCTGATGGGGCGGTGCACGTTCGGCCGGGTGCTGGGGCCGGGGGTCGCGTCGGCGATCCACGGACCGTCGCCGGACGGGTCGACGATCCCCTGCTCCAGCCACTCGTAGACGCCGCCGAGGACGCCCTTGACGACCTTGCGGTCGACGTCGTCGGTGTTGACCCACAGGCGGCCGAACAACTCGTCGACCCGGATGCGGGCCTGGTGGCAGAAGGCGTCGGCGAGCTGGTAGGCCTCGCGCCCGTGGTCGCCCCGGCTGCGCAGCAGCTCGGCCCGGACGCAGGCGGCGCTCATCGCGAACAGTTCCGCGCCGATGTCCACGATCCGGCCGAGGAAGCCCTGCTTGGTCTCCATCCGGCCCTGCCAGCGGGACATCGCGTAGAAGGTGCAGCGGGCCAGCTTGCGGGCGTGCCGCTCGACGTAGCGCAGATGCCCGGAGAGATCCACCTCGTGCTTGAACTCGCCGTACGCGGACGGAAGCTGGCCGGGTCCGGCGACCAGCCTGGGCAGCCACTTGGCGTAGAACACGCCCGCGTTCGCCCCCGCCCTCGCCTTGTCCGACAGGGGCTTGCCGGGGTCGATGAGGTCACCGGCGACCGCCAGGTGGGCGTCGACGGCCTCGCGCGCGATCAGCAGGTGCATGATCTCGGTGGAACCCTCGAAGATCCGGTTGATGCGCAGGTCGCGCAGCAACTGCTCGGCGGGCACCGCCCGCTCGCCGCGCGCCTTGAGCGACGCGGCCGTCTCGAAGCCCCGGCCGCCGCGGATCTGGACCAGTTCGTCGGCCATCAGCCAGGCCATCTCCGAGCCGTACAGTTTGGCGAGGGCGGCCTCGATGCGGATGTCGTTGCGGTTCTCGTCGGCCATCTGCGAGGACAGTTCGAGGACCGCCTCCAGCGCGAAGGTCGTCGCGGCGATGAAGCTGATCTTCGACCCGACCGCCTCGTGCAGCGCGACCGGCCTGCCCCACTGCTCCCGGACCGCCGACCACTCGCGTGCGATCTTCAGGCACCATTTGCCGGCGCCCGCGCACATCGCGGGCAGCGACAGCCGGCCGGTGTTCAGGGTGGTCAGCGCGATCTTCAGGCCGGCGCCCTCCGGGCCGATCCGGTTGGCCGCCGGGACCCGCACCCGGTGGAAGCGGGTGACCCCGTTCTCGATGCCGCGCAGGCCCATGAAGGCGTTGCGGTTCTCGACGGTGACGCCCTCGGCGGACGCCTCGACCACGAAGGCCGTGATGCCGCCCTTGTGGCCCTCGGACTGCGGCACCCGCGCCATGACGACGAGGAGATCGGCGACCACGCCGTTGGTGGTCCACAGCTTCACCCCGTCGAGGACGTAGTCCTCCCCGTCCGGTACGGCGGTGGTGGCGAGGCGCGCGGGGTCCGAGCCGACGTCCGGCTCGGTCAGCAGGAACGCCGAGATGTCGGTGCGGGCGCAACGGGGCAGGAAGGTGTCCTTCTGCTCCTGGGTGCCGAAGAGTTTCAGCGGCTGCGGCACGCCGATCGACTGGTGTGCGGAGAGCAGGGCGCCGATCGCCGGGCTTGCCGAGCCGACCAGGGCGAGCGCCTTGTTGTAGTAGACCTGGGTGAGTCCGAGGCCGCCGTACTTGGTGTCGATCTTCATGCCGAGCGCGCCGAGTTCCTTGAGGCCGTCGACGACCTCGTCGGGGATCTGCGCCTCGCGCTCGACGCGGGCCGAGTCGATCTTCGTCTCGCAGAAGTCGCGGAGCTTGGCCAGGAACTCCTCGCCGCGCTGGACGTCGTCGTCGGCCGGGAGGGGGTGGGGGTGGATGAGGTCGAGGCGGAAGCGGCCGAGGAACAGTTCCTTGGCGAAGCTGGGCTTGCGCCAGTCCTGTTCCCGGGCGGCCTCCGCGACCTGGCGGGCCTCGCGCTCGGTGACCGTGCGTTTGGTGGTGGGGGCGGACATGAGGCTCACCTCGCCGCGAAGAGGGATGATGCGGACCGTTCGTTACCGACCAGTGCTACTGGATCGTTGGTACCCGAAACGGGCGGCCCCCACCAGTCCTCGCGCAGCTCTCGTCGGCCCGTCGGGGCGCCCCGCCCCAGGACCCGGGCCCAGGGGCGGACGCGGTTGCGCACCGTGGGGTCGTTGCGCCGTCCGGGGGACATGTGGTCGCGCGGCCGGCCCGGACGCGGCGGGCCCGGAGACCGGCTTCGGGCGGGCCGGACCGCAGGGCGTACGACGAAGGGGCCCGGCACCGGAAGGCCTCGGTGCCGGACCCCTTCGGGCACGACGGACGCGCGTCACGGACACGCGTCACGGACGCGCGTATCTGAAAATGATTCCCATTAGACAGGGGGGCGTCCAGCGGTTGCGGAGGCGCCGTCCGGTCTCAGAGCGCGAGCCCGGTCAGCACCAGCACCCGCTCGTAGGTGTAGTCGTCCATCGCGAACTTCACTCCCTCGCGGCCGGTGCCGGACCGCTTGGCGCCGCCGTAGGGCATCTGGTCGGCGCGGTAGGAGGGGACGTCGCCGATGACGACGCCGCCGACCTCCAGCGCACGGTGGGCACGGAAGGCGGCCTGGAGGTCGTGGGTGAACACGCCCGCCTGGAGGCCGTACTTGGAGTCGTTGGCCGCCGCGAAGGCCGCGGCCTCCCCCTCCGTCCGCTGCACGGTCAGGACCGGGCCGAAGACCTCCTCGCAGGAGATCGTCACGTCGGCCGGGACGTCGGTCAGCACGGTCGGCGCGTAGGCGGCGCCGTCACGCTTGCCGCCGGTCAGCAGCCGGGCGCCCGCCGCGACCGCCTCGTCGACCCAGGACTCGACGCGCTCCGCGGCAGCCACGCTGACCAGCGGGCCGACGTCGGTCCGCGCGTCCGCGGGGTTGCCGGTGACCTGGGCCTCGACGGCGGCGACGAGGCGCGGCAGCAGCCGGTCGTACACGGCGGCGTCGGCGATCACCCGCTGCACGGAGATGCAGGACTGGCCGCCCTGGTAGTTGGCGAAGGTCGCGATGCGGTTCGCGGCCAGGTCGAGGTCCGCGTCGCTCGCGTAGTCCGCGAGGACCAGCGCCGCGCCGTTGCCGCCCAGTTCCAGCGTGCAGTGCTTGCGCGGCACCGAGTCCATGATCGAGTAGCCGACCTTGTCGGAGCCGGTGAAGGAGATGACCGGCAGCCGCTCGTCCTGGACCAGCGCGGGCATCCGGTCGTTGGCGACCGGCAGGATGCTCCAGGAGCCCGCGGGCAGCCCGGAGTCGGCCAGCAGCTCGCCGATGGCCAGACCGGACAGCGGGGTCGCCGGGGCGGGCTTGAGGATGATCGGCACGCCGGCGGCGATCGCCGGGGCGATCTTGTGGGCGCACAGGTTCAGCGGGAAGTTGAACGGCGCGATGCCGAGCACGGCGCCCTTCGGGAAGCGCCGGGTGAGGGCCAGCCGGCCCTGACCGCCGGCGTCGGTGTCGAGCCGCTGGACCTCGCCGCCGTTGAACCGGCGGGCCTCCTCGGCGGCGAACCGGAACACGGACACGGCACGGCCGACCTCGCCGCGCGCCCACTTGACCGGCTTGCCGTTCTCCGCGGATATCAGCTGGGCGATCTCCTCGGCGCGCTCGGCCAGGCGCTTGCCGGCCTGGTCGAGGGCGGCGGCCCGGACGTGCGCCGGGGTGGCGGCGAACTCGTCCCGCACGGCGTGTGCGGCGGCCACGGCCTCCTCGACCTGGGCGTCCGTCGGCACACTGACCTTGCCGACGAGCCGGCCGTCCCACGGGGAGGTGACATCGAAGGTGTCCTCGCCGGTGACCTGGCGGCCGGCGAGCCAGAAGGCGTGGGTGGAAGTCATCTGAGGATCCCAGCCCTTCCGCGTCGGGGATGTTCTTGGCTTCGTGGTCCACCGTAGGCCGGGGGCGGCCCGGGGTCGCCTGTCCGAGTCGTAGCAGTGCGGACCCGGGTTTCTACGGATTGTCGTACTGGACCGACGGCAGGAAGCCACCGAAGCCGAAGCCTCAACCCCGAAGCCAGAGCCGAAGCCGGTGCCGGCCAAGGGCTACTGCGCGCCCGGTGCCGCCTTCAGGGCCAGCCACAGGTCCATCCGGACGTCCGGATCGTCCAGGGAGCGGCCGAGGATCTCCTCGACCCGGCGCATGCGGTACCGCAGGGTGTGCCGGTGGACGCCCAGGTCGGCCGCCGCCGCGTCCCACTGCCCGTGCCGGGAGAGCCACGCCCGCAGCGAGGCCACCAGATCACCGCGGCCCCTCGCGTCGTGTTCGTGCAGCGGGCGCAGCAGCCCGTCCGCGAACGCCTTCACCGCGTCGTCCGCGAGCAGCGGCAGTACGGACCCCGAGGCCAACTGGTCGTGCTCCACGAGCACCCGGCCGCGCCGCCGGGCCACCGACAGCGCCTGCTCGGCCTGCTTGTAGGCGGCTGCCGCCGCGATCGGCCCGGCCGGCGCCGACAGGCCCACGACCAGTTCGTCCTCCTCACCGGCCGTCGGCTCGGGGACGGCCCGCGCCGCCTCAAGGGCCGCCGCGTAGCGCAGTCCGGCGGCCACCGCGGCGCCCTCGTCGGAGGCCAGCACCACCAGCCGCTCCCCCTCCGGCACCACCAGCACGGCCTCGCCGGAGCGCGCCGCGGCGGACTCCACGGACTCGGCGAGCCCGCCCAGCCGGTCGCCGGCCGCCTCCACGGCGGCGAGCGCGGTGACCGCGCCCGGTTTGGCGGCCGCGACGCGCGCGTGCCCGTCGGCGTGCGCGCGGGCGGCCGAACCGGAGACCTGCTCGGCGACGATCACCCGGAACGGTGCGTCGAGGAGTCCGTCGTACAGGTCACCGGCGACCGCCCGGGCGTGGTCCGGCTGCCCGGCGAGCAGCATCCGCAGCACGGCGGCGCCGAGCCGTTGCTGAGCCTCGTGCAGCGAGCGGGAGCGCTCCGTGGTCAGCGTGAGCAGGGCGACGGCGGAGTGCACCGCGTACCGCTCGGCGGTGCCCAGCGGGGCGGCCGTGCCCACGGCGAGGGCGGCCCGCGGACGCCGTCCCGTGCCGAGCGCGTGCAGTTCGACCCGGTCCTCGTCCTCCGGTCCGTCGGCCACCGACGAGGCGGGCGCGGGCCGTTCCCACAGCCGCTCCACGTCCGGGATGAGCCGGGCGGCCCGGCGGCCCGCCCACTCCGGCGCGGTGGCGGCCACCGCGCCCGTGGCGTCGTACAGCGCGGCCCAGCCGTCGAGTTGTGCGGCGAGCGCGGCGAGCAGCCCCTCGGTGCCCGCGGTCAGGGCCTGCCGGGTCAGTTCCCGCTGGGCGGCGAAGCCCGCCGTCACCGCTCGGTACTGGTCGGCGGCGATCGCGGCGGACACCGCCTTGGAGATGGCGAGGAACGGGGTGCGGCGCGGCACCTCGATCAGCGGCAGCCCCTCCTCCCGGGCCGCGCCGAGCAGCGCCTCGGGGATCTCCGCGTAGCTGACGCCGACGCCGAAGCCGAGGCCGACGACCCCGGCGCCGGCCAGCCGCCGCACGTAGCGGCGCATCGCCTCGGGGTTCTCCGCGTCCAGCTTCAGCGCGGTGATCAGCAGCAGTTCCCCGCCCTCCATGTAGGGCACGGGGTCGGCCAGCTCGCTGACGTGCGCCCAGCGGACGGGTACGTCGAGGCGGTCCCCGCCCGCGCGCACGGTGAGTTTGAGCCCGGGATGACGGACGAGCGAAGCCAGCGTCGGGGGCATGAATGCCTTCGGTTCAGGGAGATCGGGTGATCATGGTGATCTTTTGGCCACCGTGTATGAACAGCCTATGCCGATTCTTACTGACTGTACGGTAAGCCGGTTCTCGCCCAAAAGGACCGGCCGGGCATCCGCTCCTCAGCCGCGGAGATCCACCAGCAACGGCGGAGCGTGCTCGCCCCGCACCGTCGTCAGCGAGAGCACCGCGTGCCCCGGCGGCATCGCGTGCGCCAGCTCGGAGGCGGACCAGCGCTCCCGCTCGACCTGCCGGACGGTGACGGCCCGCGCGGTCGGCGCCTTGCCGGTGATCACCCGGCGCACCATGTGCACGGCCTTGCCCGCCGGGGTCTCGGCGATGATCTGCCGGTCGGTCACGTCCCGGGCCTCGGTCCACTCCTTGCCCCACACCTCGGCGAAGTCCTGCCCGTCCCACGGGGTGAGTCCGGCCAGCGCCATCCGGCAGCCCGCGGCCCCGAGCAGCGGGCCGCGCAGCGGCCGGGGTACGTCGTCCAGGGTGCGCAGGGTGAGGACGGCACCGGCGTTGCCCGACCGCAGCCGCTGGATGGCCCGCACCGATTCCGGGGTCACCACGCCGGTCGCGTCGTCCAGGACCAGGCAGGCGAACAGCGACCGGTCCTCCCGTACCGCCACGCTCGCCGTGAACTGGGCGAGCACCAGCCGGGCCAGGATCCGCGAGGCGTCCGCGTGCCCGCGCTCGGGCAGGTCGATACGGACCCGCACGGGGTGGTCGAGGGCCTTGAGCGAGAACGGCCGTGACTGCCCCGTGGTGTCGAAGAACCCGGCGAAGGCGGGCCGGTCGAGCAGGGCGATCCGGTCGGCGAGCACCGCACCCACGTCCCCGGGATGCCCCGACTGCCGCTCCCGCGCGTCGAGTTCGCGCAGCATCGACTCCTGTCCGGTCTCCTGCACCGCCTGGCGCAGCGCGGCCAGCTGGCCGGGGGTGCCATCCAGCAGCCGGCGCAGTTCCGGCACGGAGGGGAAACGGCCGTGCGCCGCCCGGAACGGGCCGAGCAGCTGGGCCAGGACGGTGGTGGAGCGACGGCTGTCGCTGCCGGGGTGCGGGTCGGCCAGGTCGCCGACGAGGGCCTCGGCGAGTACGGCCGCCGCCTCGTCCGGGTCGGTGGTGCCGCCGTACAGGTCGAGGTCGTGGGCCGAGTCGGGCTGGGCGATCCGTACGACGACGTCGTAGGCGTCGGCCGGGCCGAGTCCGGCGCCCGCCGCGCCGACCACCACGACCGAGGCGCGGCCGGCGAGCGCTTGCAGGCTCAGCGACTCGGCGAGCGGCCGGACGATGCCGCCGGTCTTGCCGGAGCCGGCCGGGCCCACGGCCAGCAGTGAGGTGCCCAGCAGCTCGGGCCCGAGGGCGAGGCCGCTGCCGCGGTACTGGTAGGGGTTGCGCGGATCGTCCGCGGTGGTGCCGAGCCGCACCTGCCCGGTGACCACGTCGTGCCGGGCCTGCCGCCCGGGCAGGTCGCGCGCGCCGGACGGGTGCGGGCAGGCGGCGGCGCCGTGCCGCACCACGGCGTCCGAGAAGGCGGCCACGCTGTGCCGGCCGCTGCGCACGCCCTGCCAGGCGCGCTCGATCCGGGCCTGGTCGACGTCCCGCATCAGCCCGGTCCGGGCCTCCGCGCCGAGCCGTTCGGCGGCGTCCACCGCCCCGGCTGCGCGCAGTGCGGGCCACTGCGCGGGGTCCTCCTCGGGGGTGCGCGGGCGCTCGACGGCCGGGGCGGCGGAGATCCAGGCGGGCGGGCCGAAGCGCCGCCAGACCTCGGCCCAGCGGCCGAGCCTGCCGACGACGAGCATGATGGCGAGGGCGATCAGCGTGTAGTAGCCGTACCAGAGGACGGCGTTGCCCACGCGGTCGTCGCTGTGGCGCCAGGAGTCCGGGGTGAACAGTTCGAGCGGCAGCACCCACCAGCTGCCGAGGTAGCCGTTCCACAGCAGCGACCAGACCAGCCAGCCCACCAGGAACGCGATCACCGCCCCGCTCAGCAGCTGACGCGCCGGCGTCCGCTCGGGCTCCTCGGCCGGGCGCGGCCGGTGGCCGAAGCGCCAGACCCCGGGCGGCGCCTGCGGGCGGGGCGTCTGCAACCAGGCAAGGAACGCCGAGCCGTCCGGCAGCGGCGGCACCCCCGGTGGCATCGCGGGTCGCGGCGGCGCCGCGGCGCCGTCCTGCGGCATCGCCGGACGCGGCACGGGGTTCGCGTGCGTGCCCCGCGTGTCCTGCGTCCCGTCGCTGTCCATCGCCCTGCCCCCTGACCAGCCGTTCCGATCACCGTCAGCGAGTCAATCTAACGCCCTCGCAAGGGGAGTTCACCGCATACGCGGCCGAGACCGCACCCCGCCCGGCCCGCTCGCTATGTCCATCGCGGACAACGGCGCCCGGCGACACCACCCACATGGAGCATGCCCAGCGCCCCCCAGCGGCCCTAGCCTGCGAAGAAAGAAGGCAAGCGTCCGCCATCGCACCGCCCGGCGCCGCCGGGGACATCCGCCCGGTACGCAAGATCATCAGGGAGCCCTCATGTCCGCACTTCCGCAGGAGCGTCGCGTCGTCACCGCCATCCCCGGTCCGAAGTCGCAGGAACTGCAGGCCCGCCGTACCGCCGCGGTCGCCCGGGGCGTGGGCTCCGTACTGCCGGTCTTCGTCAACCGCGCGGGCGGCGGTGTCGTCGAGGACGTCGACGGCAACAGCCTGATCGACTTCGGTTCCGGCATCGCCGTGACCTCCGTAGGCGCCTCCGCCGAGGCCGTCGTCCGCCGGGCCTCCGCCCAGCTGGCCGACTTCACCCACACCTGTTTCATGGTCGCCCCGTACGAGGGCTACGTGGCCGTCGCCGAGGCGCTGGCCGAGCTGACCCCGGGTGCGCACGCCAAGAAGTCCGCGCTGTTCAACAGCGGTGCCGAGGCCGTCGAGAACGCGGTCAAGATCGCCCGCGTGCACACCGGGCGGCAGGCGGTCGTCGTCTTCGACCACGGCTACCACGGCCGGACCAACCTGACGATGGCGCTGACCGCCAAGAACATGCCGTACAAGCACGGCTTCGGACCGTTCGCCCCCGAGGTCTACCGGGTCCCGGTCGCCTACGCCTACCGCTGGCCGACCGGTCCGCACAACGCGGGTCCTGAGGCCGCCGCGCAGGCCATCGACCAGATCACCAAGCAGGTCGGCGCGGACAACGTGGCCGCGATCGTCATCGAGCCGGTGCTCGGCGAGGGCGGCTTCATCGAGCCGGCGAAGGGCTTCCTGCCCGCGCTCAGCCGGTTCGCCGCCGACAACGGCATCGTCTTCGTCGCCGACGAGATCCAGTCCGGTTTCTGCCGCACCGGCCAGTGGTTCGCCTGCGAGGACGAGGGCGTCGTGCCCGATCTGATCACCACCGCCAAGGGCATCGCGGGCGGGCTGCCGCTGGCCGCCGTCACCGGCCGGGCCGAGATCATGGACGCGGCGCACGCGGGCGGGCTGGGCGGCACCTACGGCGGCAACCCGGTCGCCTGTGCCGCCGCGCTCGGCGCCATCGAGACCATGAAGGAACTGGACCTCAACGCCCGGGCGAAGCACATCGAGACGGTCATGAAGGGCCGGCTGGCCGCCATGGCCGAGAAGTTCGACCTCATCGGTGACGTCCGGGGCCGCGGCGCCATGATCGCCATCGAGCTGGTGAAGGACCGCGCCACCAAGGAGCCGGCCCCGGAGGCGACCGCCGCGCTCGCCAGCGCCTGCCACCAGGAGGGCCTGCTGGTCCTGACCTGTGGCACCTACGGCAACGTGCTGCGCTTCCTGCCGCCGCTGGTGATCGGCGAGGACCTGCTCAACGAGGGCCTCGACATCATCGAGCAAGCGTTCGCGCGCATCTGACACCTCTCTCCGCCGACCGACGAAGCCCCAGCTCACCCATGAGATGCCCGGCGCATCGGCCCCATCCATCCCGCCCCTCTCCGGCGCCCTGGCGCGGGGGCGGGACGGCGGCCGTCAGGCCGTGTGAAGAAGGTGTGCGAGGTGGATGGCGGGAGGCGATTCCGCCTGTCTCAGGGCCACCCCCTGCCGTAGGTTCTGACCAGATGAGAGATACACCCTGCCCACAGGGGACTGTGGGCGGTATCAGGCCGGGGCCTCCCCAGCTTCGACCTGGTCGTGCCCTCGCGCACACACCCGGGGCCTCCGGCTCCGGTTCTCCTCACCGATCGGACGGCCGCTCGCCCCAAACCCCCCGGGGCGCGCGGCGTTCCGATCCGGACGGCCGCCTCGGAACTACCCCCCCTGTTCCGGGGCGGCCGACCTCCTTCCTCCTCCTTCCGGGCCTGTCGGCCCTGCTGCTTGCCCTGATCACCTGGCAGGTCGCGGCCGACGGGCCGTTGGTGCGTGCGGACGAACGGCTGAGCCTCGTCCTGCGCCACCCGGACCCGCTCTCCGGGCTCCTCGCCGATCTGGGCAATGTCCAGGTCGCGGTCCCGGTGCTCGTGGCCGCGCTGATGCTCGGGTCCTGGCGGGCCCGCCGGGCGAGCGCGGAACGCTGGTGGGCAGCGCCCGCCGTGGCGGCCGTGCTGATGGCCCTGGTGCCGGCCGTGGTCGTCCCCCTGAAGGACTGGATCGCCCGCCCGGGCACCCCGGCCGTGCCGCCGGGACTCGGCTACTACCCCTCGGGCCACACCGCCACGGCGGCCGTCGCCTACGGCGGCGCGACGCTGCTCCTGCTGCCGCGGCTCGGCGGTGCCCGCGCCCGCCGCACCCTGGTCGGCGGCTGCGTCGCCGTCAACCTGGCGGTCGGCTTCGGTCTGGTGCGGCACGGCTACCACTGGCCGCTGGACGTGCTGGCCAGTTGGTGCCTGGGTGCGGTGCTGCTGTGCCTGCTGTGGCCGCTGACCGGCCGGGGCGGGCCGGCCGGTCAGAGCAGGCGCCGGCGTTCCTCGGGAACTCCCAGGTGACCTAGGTCACGCGTGCGACCTGTGCTGTCACCGATCGCACAGTCCGACCGCCCGGCGGGACGCCGGGGCCACCCCGGGTACCCGCCTGTCGCATCGGCGGGTACGCGGACCCGGGCGGGATGAACCACCGGCAGATGGGTTGCGTTGTAGGCAGGAGCAAGCACGCGGCGGCCGGGGCTCCTGCCGCAGTCGACTGGAGGTCGCACCATGCCGAAGGAACTCACCGCCGGAGAAAGAGCGAAGATCTTGCGGGACTTCATTGCCTCTGACCCGAAGTTGACCATTTACAAGTTCTCGGAGAAGAGGGGGCTGGGACACAGTACCGTCCATCGCTGGGCCACAGACGAGACTGGGCTTGGTCGCAGTGAGCTGAACGAGGCTGAGCGCGCGGAGTTGGACAAGCGCGTAGTGGACAGCTCGGCCGGTCGTGCACCTCGCAAGTCGCCCCAGGAAGCGAAAGAATTCCTCGAAGGCTATTTGGCCACTTCCGAAGGCACGACACTGCGCGCTTACGCCAAGGTTCGCTCCGTACCTTCCCGAACTGCTTATAACTGGGCCAGTGGCAACCGATCTGCGGCTGTTAAGGCATTGTTGACGCCCGAACAGCAGGCGGAGCTGGCCCGGCGTTTGGAGGAACGCGGGGGGCACAGGACCGGGGGAAAGCGAGTCGCGAAAGCCACCCGATCTGCTGCGCCGGAACCGGACACCGGCCTATCGTCCGCTCAACCGCCGCAGTGGGGACAGAGCTACGCCGCGTCGTCCCCCTGGTACGACGGTGCCGCCTTCCCGTTCGCCCCGCAGGACCAACCCGGAGTTCTAGGTTCCGGCACCATGGCGACTGCTGCCGCGGCTCCCCCCGCCCTCACCGCCGCCACCTCCTTCGGGTATGACACCTACGGCCCACTTCCCCCGCTGCCGAACACCGTCCCACGACCGGACCCCTTCCACCCACGCGGAGGCGGGCGAGGACGCTGAAGGAACACCCGCCGCCACGGGGCGATTCAGCGAGGGACGGTGGCTGACGGGCGAGCAACCAGGGGCAGGCCGGCCCGCCAGGGCACGTACGGCCCGGGCGGGCGGCGCAGCGAACGCCCGACGACCGGCGGAGCCGCGCGGGTCGCGGGCGCTGGGGACCCGACCCGCCCGGCCGAGGTCAGCCGAAGTAGGCGTCGAAGTTCTTCTGGAACTCCCAGTTCGAGAACCGGTCCCAGTTGATGGACCACGTCATCAGTCCGCGCAGGGCGGGCCAGGTGCCGTGGGTGGTGTACGAGCCGCAGTTCGCCTTCTTCGTCAGGCAGTCCAGGGTCTTGGTGACCTCGGACGGGGCCACATAGCCGTTGCCCGCGTTCACCGACGCCGGCATGCCGATCGAGACCTGGTCGGGGCGCAGCGGCGGGAACACGTTGTTGGCGTTGCCCGCGACCGGGAAGCCGGTCAGCAGCATGTCGGTCATGGCGGTGTGGAAGTCGGCACCGCCCATCGAGTGGTACTGGTTGTCCAGACCCATGATGGGACCGGAGTTGTAGTCCTGGACGTGCAGCAGGGTCAGGTCGTCGCGCAGGGCGTGGATGACCGGCAGGTACGCCCCGCAGCGCGGGTCCTGGCCGCCCCACTGGCCGGTGCCGTAGTACTGGTAGCCCATCTGCACGAAGAACGTCTCCGGGGCCATGGTCAGCACGAACTTGTCGCCGTACTTGGCCTTGAGGGTCTTCAGGGCGGAGATGAGGTTGACGATCACCGGCGTGGTCGGGTTCTTGAAGTCCGTGTCGCCGGTGTTCAGGGACAGCGAGTGGCCCTCGAAGTCGATGTCGAGGCCGTCGAGGCCGTAGTCGTCGATGATCTTCGAGACGGAGGAGACGAAGGTGTCCCGGGCCGCGGTCGTGGCCAGCTGGACCTGGCCGTTCGCGCCGCCGATGGAGATCAGCACCTTCTTGCCCGCGGCCTGCTTCGCCTTGACGGCGGCCTTGAAGTCGGCGTCACTCTCCACGTTCGGGCACTCGGTGGCCGGGCAGCGGTTGAAGCGGATGTCGCCCGAGGTCGCCGAGGTCGGCTCGCCGAAGGCCAGGTCGATGATGTCCCAGCTGTCGGGTACGTCGGCCAGCCGGGTGTAGCCGGAGCCGTTGGCGAAGCTGCTGTGCAGATAGCCGACGAGGGCGTGGGCGGGCAGGTCGGTGGAGCCGCCGCCGGTTCCCGTCGAGGTGGTCGCGGTCACGGCCGCGGACTTCGCGGACTCGCCCGCGTCGTTGACCGCGGTCACCTGGAAGCTGTAGGCGGTGGCGGCGGTGAGTCCGGTGAGGGTCGCCGAGGTGCCGCTCACCGTCTGGACCTTGGCGCCGTCCCGGTAGACGGCGTAGCTCGTCGCGCCGGTGACGGCGGACCAGGACAGGGCGACGCTGGAGGCGGTGACGGTGCCGGTGCGCAGGCCGGCCGGCGCGGCGGGCGGCTGCTGGGTGGCGCCGCCGGGGCCGGTCAGGGAGACGTCGTCGGCGTAGTAGGCGCCGGTGCCGTACCAGCCGTGGGTGTAGATGGTGACCTTGGTGGTGTCGGGGCCGGTGCGGAAGGTGGTGCTGAGCTTCTGCCAGTCGGGGGCGGACTGGGTCCAGGTGGAGACGTCGGTGGTGCCGGTGCCGGAGGCGCCGAGGTAGACGTAGGAGCCGCGGACGTAGCCGGCCAGGGTGTACTGCGCGTCGGGCTGCACGGACACGGTCTGCGCGCACTGGGCGTTGTCGCTGCCGGCCGGGGTGGCCTGCAGCGCCGTGGTGCCGGCGTGCACGGGTGAGCCGACGGTCGTACCCGCCGGGCAGGTCCAGCCGTCGAGGCCGGATTCGAAGCCGCCGTTGCGGGCGAGGTCCGCGTCGGCCGCACGGGCGGCCGACGAGAGCACGGTGATGCCGGGCACGGCCAGCAGTGCGGCCGTGAGCGCGGCGAGGACGGTTCTGGTACGGGTGCTGGATCGGGTGCCGTCGGGGCGGTCCACAAGTGCCTCCGGACATGGGGGAATTGGAGGGTGGAGCGCGCCAAATTTGGTCCAGACCAATCCGGATGTCAAGACCTCTGGCACTCACCCGGGCCGTACCGCCCGGCTAGGCGCCGCCGTCCACGACCTCCCCGGCCGCCGCCTCGTGCATCGCCAGCTCCAGCAGCGCCGGGTCGGTGAGCGTGCCGGAGCCGTCCGGAACCACCAGCCAGCGCACGCCGCGGGTCACCCGCCCGGGGTACGGCACGACGATCCAGGTGCCGGACCCGACCGCGCGGATGCCGGTGCCGAGCCAGCGGGCGGCGGTGCCGGCCGGCACGAAGAAGCCCACCCGGCCGGCCCCGGAGTCGCCCAGCACGGGGCCGGGCCGGTCGAGGACGCGGATGAGCACGTCGAGCGTGGGGTGGCCGAGCGCACCCGGCAGGATGAGCACGTCCCACGCCTTGCCGGCGGGCAGCAGCGCGACCCCGTGCGGGCTGCGCTCCCATTCCCAGCGGCAGGACTCGGGGTCCGGTGCGACGGATGCCAGCCATTCGACTGCCGTCTTCGCCCCAGTCATCACAGAAACCTCCCTCTCGGTCGCGGACGCCGATGGCGCCACACGAGGGAGACCGGGCCCTCCGGCCCGCATTACGCGAGTTCACCACCCCAGCCGAAGTGACCTGGATCACATCAACCCCCGACCGGCACGACAACACCCCACCGGGGACACGGGGAACTGCACGGCCACCCCGCAGAGGGGCACGGGGAACTGCACGACCAGCCCCAACCCACCTCATAGGGGCGCGGGGAACTGCGCGACCAGCTCCCACACACCCGCACACAACCCCGCCCCGCCCCGCCCCGGCGGAGCCGCCTAGCTGTCGAAGCCAAGCCCCAGCCGGTCCATCGTCCGCAACCACAGATTCCGGCGCCCGTCATGACTGTCCGCGCGGGCCAGCGACCACTTGGTGAGGGCGATGCCGGTCCAGGCGAACGGTTCGGGCGGGAACGGCACCGGCTTGGTGCGGACCATCCGCAGCGCGGTGCGCTCCGTCCGCTCGCCGGCCAGTTGGTCCAGCATCACCTCGGCGCCGAACCGGGTGGCGCCGACGCCCAGGCCGGTGAAGCCCGCCGCGTACGCCACCCTCCCCTGGTGGGCGGTGCCGAAGAACGCCGAGAACCGCGAGCAGGTGTCGATCGCGCCGCCCCACGCGTGCGTGAAGCGGACGCCCGCGAGCTGCGGGAAGCAGGTGAAGAAGTGCCCGGCGAGCTTGGCGTACGTCTGCGGGCGGTGGTCGTACTCGGCGCGCACCCGGCCGCCGTACGGGTAGACCGCGTCGTAGCCGCCCCACAGGATCCGGTGGTCGGCGGTCAGCCGGAAGTAGTGGAACTGGTTGGCGCTGTCGCCCAGGCCCTGCCGCCCCCGCCAGCCGACGGACGCCAGTTGCCCGGGCGTCAGCGGCTCGGTCATCAGCGCGTAGTCGTAGACCGGGACGGTGTAGGCGCGTACCCGCCTGACCAGGTTCGGGAAGACGTTGGTGCCGAGCGCGACACGGCGGGCGTGGAGCGTGCCGTACGGGGTGCGGACCGCCATCCCGGCGCCGTACGGCCGCAGGGTCAGCGCGGGCGTGTGCTCGTACACCCGCACCCCGAGTCCGAGACAGGCGCGTTTGAGGCCCCAGGCGAGCTTGGCGGGGTGCAGCATGGCCACGCCCCTGCGGTCCCACAGACCGGCCCGGAAGGTCGGCGAGTCGACCTGTTCGCGCACCGCGTCGGCGTCCAGGAAGCCGATGCCGTCGGCGAGCCCCTTCTCGCGCAGTTCCCGGTGCCAGGCGCGCAGTTCCGCGGCCTGGTAGGGCTCGGTGGCGACGTCGATCTCGCCGGTGCGCTCGAAGTCGCAGTCGAGCGCGTAGCGGGTGACCGCCCGCTCGATCTCGTCGAGGTTGCGGGCGCCCAGTTCCTCCAGGCGGTGGATCTCGTCCGGCCAGCGGGCCAGGCCGTTGCTCAGACCGTGGGTGAGGGAGGCGGCGCAGAAGCCGCCGTTGCGGCCCGAGGCGGCCCAGCCCGCCTCGCGGCCCTCCACCAGCACCACGTCCCGCCCGGGGTCGCGTTCCTTGGCGAGGAGCGCGGTCCACAGACCGCTGTACCCGCCGCCGACGACCAGCAGGTCGCAGGTCTCGGTGCCGGTGAGGGCGGGCTCGGCACGGGGTCTTGCGGGGTCGTCCAGCCAGTACGGGACCGGCTGGGCCGCGGAGAGGGACGCGGTCCATTCGCTGTGACGGCTCATGGCACCTGGGGCCATGATTTCAACTCCCTACGAAGGGGCAGCGGGCTTTCTCGCGCGGGCTCACGCTTTCTGCCTGCCGCGGCGGTTCCCGACGGCCATGGAGGCCAGGACGAGCAGTACGGCGACGAGGAACATGGCCGTACCGATGACATTGATCTGCACGGGCGTGCCGCGCTGGGCCGAGCCCCACACGAACATGGGGAAGGTGACGGTCGAGCCCGCGTTGAAATTGGTGATGATGAAATCGTCGAAGGAGAGCGCGAAGGAGAGCAGCGCGCCCGCGGCGATCCCGGGGGCCGCGATGGGCAGCGTGACCCGCAGGAAGGTCTGCACCGGCCCGGCGTACAGGTCGCGGGCGGCCTCCTCCAGGCGCGGGTCCATCGACATCACGCGGGCCTTGACCGCGGTGACGACGAAACTGAGGCAGAACATGATGTGGGCGATCAGGATCGTCCAGAATCCGAGCTGCGCCCCCAGGTTGAGGAACAGGGTGAGCAGCGAGGCCGCCATGACGACCTCGGGCATGGCCATGGGCAGGAAGATCAGCGAGTTGACGGCGCCGCGCGCCCGGAAGCGGTAGCGGACCAGCGCGAAGGCGATCATGGTGCCGAGGACGGTGGCGCCGAGGGTCGCCCACACGGCGATCTGGAGGCTGACGGACAGCGAGCCGCACATGTCGGCGACCCCGCACGGGTCCTTCCAGGCGTCCAGCGAGAACCGCTGCCACGCGTAGTTGAAGCGTCCCTTGGGCCGGTTGAACGAGAACACCGTGACGACGATGTTCGGCAGCAGCAGATAGCCGAGGGTCAGGAGTCCGGCGATGACGACGAGACGGCGCTTGAGCCAGGTGACGACGGGCATTCAGACCAGGTCCTCCGTCCCCGCCCTGCGGATGTAGAAGGTGACCATGAAAAGGATCGCGGCCATGAGGATGAAGGAGAGCGCGGCGGCCGTCGGATAGTCCAGAACCCGCAGGAACTGCGTCTGGATGACGTTGCCGATCATCCGGGTGTCGGTGGAGCCGAGGAGTTCGGCGTTGACGTAGTCGCCGGCCGCCGGGATGAAGGTCAGCAGCGTGCCGGAGACCACCCCTGGCATGGACAGCGGGAAGGTCACCTTGCGGAAGGTGGTGGACGGCCTGGCGTACAGGTCGCCGGCCGCCTCGTGCAGCCGCCCGTCGATGCGTTCCAGCGAGGTGTACAGCGGCAGGACCATGAACGGCAGGAAGTTGTACGTCAGTCCGCACACCACCGCCAGCGGTGTGGCCAGCACCCGGTCCCCGGCGGTCCAGCCGAGCCAGCCGGTGACGTCCAGCAGGTGCAGTGAGTGCAACACGCCGACGACCGGTCCGTTGTCGGCGAGGATCGTCTTCCAGGCGAGGGTGCGGATCAGGAAGCTGGTGAAGAACGGCGCGATCACCAGGACCATGATCAGGTTGCGCCAGCGGCCGGCTCGGAAGGCGATCAGATAGGCCAGCGGATAGCCGAGCAGCAGGCACAGGACGGTGGCCGCCGCCGCGTAGCAGACCGAGCGCAGGAACTGCGGCCAGTACTCGCCGAACGCGTCCCAGTAGGTCGCGAAGTGCCAGGTGACCTTGTAGCCCTCTTCCAGGGAGCCCGTCTGCACGGACGTGGACGCCTGGTAGATCATCGGCAGCGCGAAGAAGATCACGAGCCAGAGGATGCCGGGCAGCAGCAGCCAGTACGGGGTCCAGCAGCCGCGCCGCCGCCGGGCCTTCTTCTGCGGCGTCGCGGCCGTCGGCGGCGGCGCCTCGGTGAGTGTCGGCATCGCTACGCGGCCTCCTCCTCAACGCTCTCCACACCGGCGTCGGCATCCTGCGAGGCGTCGAGGCCGAAGGTGTGGGCGGGACTCCAGTGCAGGACCACGTCGGCGCCGGGCACCAGCCGGCCGTCCCGGTCGACGTTCTGCACGTACACCGCGAACTCGGGGCAGACGGCGCTGTCGACGACGTACTGCGTGGAGACGCCGATGAAACTGGCGTCGGCGATGGTGCCGGTGATGCGGTTGCGGCCCTCGGGTATCGCGCCCGCGTCGTCGGCGTGGGTGAGGGAGACCTTCTCGGGGCGGACACCGGCCAGCACCTTGTCGCCGGTCCGCGCCCTGGCGGAACACCGTGCCCTGGGCAGCACCAGCTTTCCGCCGCCCGCCCGCAGGACGAGGTCGTCGCCGTCTGCGGAGCCCACCTCGGCCTCGATGAAGTTGGAGGTGCCGAGGAAGTTGGCGACGAACGTGCTCCGCGGGTTCTCGTAGAGGTCGGTGGGCGAACCCAGTTGTTCGACGCGGCCGGCGTTCATCACCGCGACCGTGTCGGCCATGGTCATGGCCTCCTCCTGGTCGTGGGTGACATGGATGAAGGTGATGCCGACCTCGGTCTGGATCCGCTTCAGCTCCAGTTGCATCTGGCGGCGCAGTTTGAGGTCGAGGGCGCCCAGCGGCTCGTCCAGGAGCAGCACCCTGGGATGGTTGATCAGGGCGCGGGCCACGGCGACGCGCTGCTGCTGGCCGCCGGAGAGCTGGTGCGGTTTCTTGCGCGCCTGCTCGCCCAGCTGCACCAGGTCGAGCATCTCCTCGACCTGCTTCTTCACCGACCTGATGCCGCGCCGGCGCAGACCGAAGGCGACGTTCTCGAAGATGTCCAGGTGCGGGAAGAGGGCGTACGACTGGAAGACCGTGTTCACCGGCCGCTTGTACGGCGGCAGCCGGGTCACCTCCTCGTCGCCGAGGTGCACGGTGCCCGAGGTCGGTTCCTCCAGGCCCGCGATCATGCGCAGGGTGGTGGTCTTGCCGCAGCCGGAGGCGCCGAGCAGGGCGAAGAAGGAGCCCTGCGGCACCGTCAGGTCCAGCGGGTGCACGGCGGTGAAGGAACCGTAGGTCTTGCCGATGCCGAAGAGGCGGACGTCGCCGCCGCTGTCTGTGCTGGTCATCCTGGTCACGCCCCTGTGAGCTTCGCGAACTTCTCTTCGTAGGCCGTCTCTTCCTTCTGCGCCAGCGCGCGGAAGGCGTGGGACTTGGCCTGCATGGCCTGGTCGGGCAGGATCAGCGGGTTGTCCGCCGCGGACTTGTCGATCTTCTCCAGGTAGGGCTTCACGCCGTCGACGGGAGACACGTAGTTGACGTACGCGGCGAGCGCGGCGGCCTCCTCCGGCCGGTAGTAGAAGTCGATCAGCCGCTCGGCGTTCGTCTTGTGGCGGGCCCTGTTGGGGATCAGCATGTTGTCGGTCGACGTCATGTAGCCGGCGGCCGGGATGACGTAGTCGACGTCCGGGTTGTCCGCCTTGAGCTGGACGACGTCACCGCCCCAGGCCACGCACGCGGCCAGGTCGCCCTTGGCGAGGTCCGAGGTGTAGTCGTTGCCGGTGAAGCGGCGGATCTGGCCGCGGTCGACGGCCCGCTGGAGCCGGGCCAGCACCGCGTCGAAGTCGTCGTCGGTGAACTTCCCGGGGTCCTTGCCCATGTCGAGCATGGTCATGCCCACGCTGTCGCGCATCTCCGACAGGAAGCCGACCCGGCCCTTGAGCCGGGAATTGTCGAGCAGATCGGAGACCGACCGCACCTCGATCCCGTCGAGCGCCTTCTTGTTGAACGCGATGACGGTCGAAATGCCCTGCCAGGGATAGGAGTAGGCGCGGCCCGGATCCCAGTCGGGGTTGCGGAACTGGGGAGACAGGTTGGTGAAGGCGTGCGGCAGGTTGGCCGCGTCCAGTCGCTGCACATAGCCCAGGCGGATCATCCGGGCGGCCAGCCAGTCGGTGAGCACGATGATGTCGCGGCCGGTGGCCTGGCCCGCGGCGAGCTGCGGCTGGATCTTGCCGAAGAACTCGTTGTTGTCGTTGATGTCCTCGGTGTACTTCGCCGTGATGCCGGTCCGCCGGGCGAACGTGTCGAGCGTCGGATGGGTCTTTCCGCTCGCGTCGACGTCGATGTACTCGGGCCAGTTGGAGAAGTCGACGACCTTTTCCGCGGCCGAGTGGTCCTCGGCGGACGTACCGCCCTGCGTCCGGCCGGCCGCGGGGATCCCGCAGCCGGTCAGCGCCCCGAGGCCGCCTGCCACGAGCAGGCCGCCCGCGGAGACACGCAGCAGTGAACGGCGGGTGGGGGCGGCCCTGCCGTCCCGGAGACTGCGCCGCACGGCGGCCGCTGGGACCGGGGTGCGGCGGTCGGGCTCGTACTGCTCCATGCGCGTGGTGCCCTTTCGAAAGGGGTGGTGCGGCACGGCCGTGGTCAGCGGCCGGCCGGTCTCGCTATCGGTCCTGCCTGTCCCCGAAGACCGTGCGGTGCCAGTCCTTGCGCGCCACCGCGGTGTTGTCGAACATGACGTGCTTCACCTGCGTGTATTCCTCGAACGAATAGCTGGACATGTCCTTGCCGAAGCCGGACTGCCGAGAGCCGCCGTGCGGCATCTCGCTGATGATCGGGATGTGGTCGTTGACCCAGACGCAGCCCGCCTTGATCTCGCGGGTGGCGCGGTTCGCCCGGTAGACGTCCCGGCTCCACACGGAGGCGGCGAGGCCGTACGGGGTGTCGTTGGCCAGCCGGATCCCCGCGTCGTCGCTGTCGAACGGCAGGACGACCAGCACCGGACCGAAGATCTCGGACTGGACGACCTCGCTGTCCTGGGGCGCGTCGGCGATCAGGGTGGGCCGATAGTACGCACCGTCCGCCAGATCGCCCAGGGGTGCCGCACCGCCGGTCACCACGCGCGCGTAGGCGCGGGCCCGGTCGACGAAGCCGGCCACGCGGTCGCGCTGGGTGTGCGAGACCAGCGGGCCGAGGTCGGTGCCGGGGGCGAACGGGTCGCCGAGCCGGACGCTCTCCATCAGGGCGGCGGTCCGCTCGACGAACGCCTCGTAGAGCGGGCGCTGCACGTACGCGCGGGTGGCGGCCGTGCAGTCCTGCCCGGTGTTGATGAGGGCACCGGCGACCGCGCCGTTGACGGCGGCGTCGAGGTCGGCGTCGTCGTGGACGACGAAGGGGGCCTTGCCGCCCAGCTCCAGGTGGAGGCGCTTGACGGTGGCGGTGGCGATCTCGGCGACGCGCTTGCCGACGGCCGTGGAACCGGTGAAGGAGACCATGGCCACGTCGGGATGGCCCACCAGGTGCTCCCCCGCCTCCCCGCCGGTGCCGGTGACGATGTTGACGACGCCGTCCGGGATACCCGCGTCGGTCGCGGCCTGCGCGAACATCAGCGCGGTCAGCGGGGTCAGCTCGGCGGGCTTGAGCACGACGGTGTTGCCCGCGGCGACGGCCGGGAGGATCTTCCAGGCGGCCATCTGGAGCGGGTAGTTCCAGGGCGCGATCGAGCCGACGACGCCGATCGGCTCCCGGCGGACGTACGACGTGTGGTCGCCGGAGTACTCACCGGCGGACTGGCCCTGGAGATGCCGGGCGGCGCCCGCGAAGAACACCGTGTTGTCGATGGTCCCGGGGACGTCGAACTCCCTGGTCAGCTTGAGCGGCTTGCCGCACTGGAGGGACTCGGCGCGGGCGAACTCCTCGGCGCGGTCCGCGAGGACCGCGGCGAGCCGGTGCAGCGCGCCGGAGCGCTCGCCGGGAGTGGCGGCGGACCATGCGGGGAAGGCCGCGCGGGCGGCGGCGACCGCGGCGTCCACGTCCTTCGGGCCGGCCAGTTCGTAGGTGTACACGTCCTCGCCGGTGGCCGGATCGACCACGGAATGGACACGGCCCGACGTACCCTTCGCCGGGCGCCCGGCGACGTACTGCGCTCCGGCCGCGAAGCGCTCACGCGCCGGAAATCGTTCCGGGGCGGCGGTGCCCGAGTTGTGCATGTCGCTCTCCTCCGCCGTCACCCCGTCCCGGGGGACGGGTGGCGTAGCTCCAGCTCGATTTGAGTGCCGATCCTGACAGAGCTATGGGACTCCAACAAGTGATTCCGTTGTTGCCTTTTGGTTACGCGACGGAATCTGTCGACCGGCTGGCGAGGCGTCCGGACATCGGAGGGCGGAGTGTCAGTGGCGCCTGCCAAACTGGCGCACATGGGGAGGATCGACTCGGTTGAGGCCCTGACCAGGGAGGTCCGGGCGGGAGCGCGCGTCCGGTATCTGTACTTCTGGGGACATCGGCCGCGGGCGGACGGACGCGTCGGGACGGGCTGTCTCAGCCAGTGGTGGCCGGCGCCGTTCACGGCGGCCGGAGTGGAGTACGCGACGGCCGAGCACTGGATGATGGCCGCGAAGGCGAGACTCTTCGAGGACGCGGAGGCGGAGCGCCGGGTGCTGGCCGCCGCTCATCCCGCCCAGGCGAAGAACGCCGGGCGGCTGGTGCGGGGCTTCGACGAGGCGGTGTGGGAGCGGGAGCGCGTCCGGATCGTGGTCGAGGGCAGCGTGCACAAGTTCGGCGCGCACGCTCAGTTGCGGGAGTTCCTGCTGAACACCCGGGACCGGGTGCTCGTGGAGGCGAGTCCGGTGGACCGTGTGTGGGGCATCGGCCGCACGGCGGACGACGAGGCGGCAGCGGCCCCCGAACGCTGGCGCGGCCTGAACCTCCTGGGCTTCGCCCTGATGGAGGCCCGCGGACGACTCGCGTCGGCCGGGTGAGGAGGTCTGCGGGGCGGGTGGGGGCGCGCGGGGCGGCCGGAGGTGCCGTCCGCCGTCCGTCAGGCGGAGAGCAGCAGCGCCAGCACGACCAGGGCCAGGACGATGCCCGCCGCGCCGCAGATGATGGCGGCCAGTGCCTGGCCCGGGTTCGTTGCCTCACCGCGTAGGGCCCTGCCGCGGCCGATCCCGCCGAAGATCACCGCCAGCACGCCCAGCAGGAAGGCCACCGGCCATATGCAGAAGCCGATCGCCGAGAGGATGCCCAGCACCAGCCCGGCCGTGCCCAGCCCGTTGCTCGGCGGCGGCTGCATACCCGGCCAGCCGTAGGAGCCGGGACCGGCGGCGGGCGGCATCGGGTAGCCCGGGCCCGGTGCGGGCGGCGCCGGGTAGCCGTACCCGGAGGGGCCCGGATAGCCGTACGGGACCTGGCCAGGGCCGCCGGGGGCCATGGGGGGCGGCGGGACGGGCGAGCCCTGGGGCTGGGCGACCGGCGGTGCGTAAGGGGCGCCCGTGGACGGCCCGGGCTTCGGCGGCGCGAACGGATCGCCGGTGCCGGCCGCCGGTTGCGCCGAGGTCCCGGGCGCGGCGTACGGGTTCACCGGTGGCGCTGAGGCTCCGGGTGCCGCGTACGGGTTCACCGGTGATGCCGAGGCTCCGGGTGCCGCGTACGGGTTCGCCGGTTCGGCCACGGGCGAGGTGCCGTACGGGCGGTCCCGGACCGGAGGCGAACCCGCCGCCGGGAAGGGCGTGCCCGTGCGGTGGTGGTGCGCAGAGGCCGGGGTCTGGCCCGGAGCCGGGCCTTCGGGGCCGCCCGCGGCAAGCGCGTCGACGGGCGCCTGCTCAACCGGCGGCACGTCCGCGGATCCCTGGCCACCCGGCGCCGCCTCCGCGGATCCGCGCCCACCCGGCGCCGCGTCCTCGGGCACCCGGTCGGTGGGGGGCGGGTTCTCGCTCGTGTGGTCGGCGAGCGGTGTCCACGGGTCGGACGTCGCCCCGTCCGACCCGGCCGACGCCGAAACCGGGGCCCAGCCTCCGCTCGTGTCCCACACCCCGGTGTCCGCACTGGCGGGCGCGGGCCAGGACACCACCGCCGCGCCGCCGCTTGCCGACCCGCCGCCGGGTCCGGCCTGCCCACCGGTGGCCGCACCGCCCTTCGCCGCCGCACCACCGTCGGCGGCGGGCACCGCGGAACGGTCATCGGGCGAGGGCGTGGGCATGGGCATGGGCCAGCCGGATCGCGAGGGCGAGGGCACGGCAGCGTCGCCGGGCGTCGCTCCGCTCTCCGCGGCGTTCTGCGGTGCCTCGTCGGACATTGCGCACGGTCCCCTCTCCTCAGCGTGCTGTCATGCTACGGGCAGCCGGGGCTGCCCCGGGCCCGGGCCTACGATGAGCCCCGAACCACCGATCAGCCGATCACCGTGCCCGGACCCCGGTCCGCCGGCGCCGCTCCCGGGGAGGGACCCCTTGACCGACGACACCACACCCGCCGCCCGCGACCTGCGAACCTTCATCGCCGGACTGCCCAAGGCCGAACTGCACGTCCACCACGTCGGCTCCGCCTCCCCGCGCATCGTCTCCGAACTCGCCGCCCGCCACCCCGACTCCAAGGTCCCCACCGACCGGGACGCGCTGGCGGACTACTTCACCTTCACGGACTTCGCCCACTTCATCGAGGTGTACCTGTCCGTCGTCGACCTCATCCGCACCCCGGAGGACGTCCGGCTGCTCACCTACGAGGTGGCCCGCGACCTGGCCCGGCAGCAGGTGCGGTACGCCGAGCTGACCATCACGCCGTACTCCTCGACCCGCCGTGGCATCGACGCGCGCGCCTTCATGGACGCGATAGAGGACGCCCGCAAGTCGGCCGAGGCGGAGTTCGGGACCGTACTGCGCTGGTGCTTCGACATCCCCGGCGAGGCGGGGCTCGACGCCGCCGAGGAGACGGCACGGCTCGCCACCGACGACGGGCTGCGCCCGGCGGGCCTGGTCTCCTTCGGGCTCGGCGGACCCGAGATCGGCGTGCCCCGGCCGCAGTTCAAGCCGTACTTCGACCGGGCCCTCGCCGCCGGGCTGCACTCCGTGCCGCACGCCGGTGAGACGACCGGTCCCGAGACGGTCTGGGACGCGCTGAACGAACTGCGCGCCGAGCGCATCGGGCACGGCACCAGCGCGGCCCGCGACCCCAAGCTGCTCGCGCACCTCGCCGACCACCGCATCCCGCTGGAGGTCTGCCCGACCTCGAACATCGCCACCCGCGCGGTCCGCACCCTCGACGAGCACCCCATCAAGGAGTTCGTCGACGCAGGCGTCCTGGTCACGGTCAACTCGGACGACCCGCCGATGTTCGGCACCGACCTCAACAACGAGTACGCGGTGGCCGCCCGGCTGCTCGGCCTCGACGAGCGGGGTCTCGCCGGCCTCGCCAAGAACGCGGTCGAGGCGTCCTTCCTGGACCCGGCGGGCAAGGCCGCGATCACCGCCGAGATCGACACGTACACGGCTGGGTGGCTCGCCTCCTGAGCCCGTCGGGCACCGGTCGACCCGCAGAATGGGGTCCATGCAGACCGTGACCGCCGTGGCGCACCGCGGCGACCCCTACCGCTTCCGTGAGAACACGATCGACTCGCTGCGTTCCGCGCTCCTCCAGGGCGCGGACGCGGTCGAGATCGACGTACGGCTCACCCGCGACGACGTACCCGTACTGCTCCACGACGCGACGCTGGAGCGGCTGTGGGGGCAGGACCGGCCGCTCAGGGCGCTGTCCGCCGCCGAGGTACGCGGGCTCACCACGGGCGGTGTGCCGACCCTGGAGGAGGCGCTGGCGGCGACGGACGACGGCCGGGTGATGGTCGACCTGCCGGGCCTGACCGAGCGCCGGGCCGCGCGGCGGATCGTGGAGGTCGTCCGCGCGTCCGGGGCGCAGGACCGCGTCTACTACTGCGCCGGCGCCGAGGCGATGCTCGCCGTCCGCGCCGCCGACCCGGCCGCCGAGATCGCCCTCACCTGGACGACCCTGGCGCCCCCGCGCCCCGCCCTGCTGGCGGCGGTGGGCCCGCGCTGGCTCAACTACCGGTTCAGCCTGGTCGGCCCGGACCTCGCCGCCCGCGTCCACCACGGCGGCCACTTGCTGTCCGTGTGGACGCCCGACACCCGCCGCGCCATGCGCCGCCTGCTCGCCCTGGGCGTCGACTCGATCACCACGAACCGCATCGACACGCTGTGCACCCTCCGCCAGGGCGCGTGGCCGGACGGGCGGCGCTGAGCGGCGGTACCTGCGGGTGCGCAGCACCTGCGGGTACCGCCGGACCAGCACCGGTCCTACGCGGTACCGCCCGACCGCAGCGGGACCCCGTTCGGCCCGCTCTGCAACGGGCGGTCGCGGCGGCCGGCGAACTCCATGGGCGGGGCGATGGCCTGGGCGTCCGCGCCCTCGCCCAGCCAGAGCCCGATGAGCAGCGCGGCCGTCGCCTCCAGCAGCCCCGCGCGGTCCAGCCCGCCGGCGTCCAGCGGGGTGCAGCCGAGGTCGCGTACGAGCCGGCGTACGACGGCCAGTGCCGCCGCGTCGTCCCCGCACAGCGGTACCGCGAGCGGCCGGCCGGCGAAGACCGGCGGGGTCAGCCGCCAGACGTCCTCGTGGCAGAGGTTGAACGCCTTGACCACACGGGCTGCGGGGGCCGCCGCGGCGATCCGCTCGGCCGCCGCAGGGCCACCCGCGGTGAGCAGGGCGAAGCCGGACCCGACCGGGTTGGTGCAGTCGATCAGCACCCGCCCGCGCAGCGCCGCTCCGAGCCCCGCGACCACGTCCACAGCGGCCGCGTACGGGACGGCGAGCAGCACCGCGTCGGTGCCGAACGCCGCCGCCTCACCGAAGCCGCCGCGCGAGCGGCTGCCCGCGACGACCTCGTGCCCCGCCTGCCGCCACCGGGTGCCGAGCGCGTCCGCCATGCCGCCGACGCCAAGAATTCCGATCCGCACAAGTCCCTCCCACTGTCCAGGCCCCGGGTGTCCCGGTCTCCGTACGACCTGACGGTAGGCGGCGGCTCGGGCACCATTCGGTGCGTGACCGACGACCAGGCGTTCCTCGCCGACTGCCGTGCCCGGCTCGCTTTCGACCTGCTCGCCAACACCTGGAACTGCGTGGTGCTGTGGGCGCTCAAGGACGAACCCGCACGACCCGGCGCGCTGCGCGTGCGGATCGGCGGAATCAGCCAGAAGGTACTGACAGAGACCCTGCGCCGGCTGGAGTCCAACGGGCTGGTCGCGCGCCGCGCGTACGGCGGCTCGCCGCCCCGCGTCGAGTACGGGCTCACTCCACTGGGACGGACGTTGCTCACCCCGATCGACGCCCTCGGCACCTGGGCCTTCGCTCACGGCGACGAGGTGGCGGCCGCCCAGGAGCGCTCCACGCGCACACCCCAGCGCCCCTGAACGGTTGGCGCGGGAGCGGATCCCCGGTCAGCCCCTTCGGCAGCACGGCAGCACCCGCACTGCCCTTGCGACCCGGTCGCCCCTGGCCTCAGGAAGCGACGGCGGCCCGTGCCCGGGCCGCCCGTACCGCCGCCGACAGACTGTCGATGTCGTACGCGCCGTAATGCCTGCGGCCGTTGACGAAGAACGTGGGTGTGCCCGCCACCGTGCTGAGATCCGCCGAGTCCACGTCCTCGGCGACCCAGGGCGCACCGGCGTGAGCGTCCAGGTCCTTCTCGAACCGCGTCGGGTCCAGCCCGGTCTGCACGGCGTAGTCCCGCAGGTCGTCCAGGTCCAGTGCGCCCTGATGGCCGAGCAGCAGATCGTGCATCTCCCAGAAACGCCCCTGGCGGGCGGCGGCCTCCGCGGCCTCCGCGGCGAGTTGCGCGTGCACATGGACATCGGTCAGGGGCAGGTGCCGCCATACGTAGCGGACGTCCCCGAAGTCCTGGAGCAGTTCGCGGACGATCGGTTCGGCCAGCCCGCAATAGGGGCATTCGTAGTCGCCGTACTCGACGACGGTCACGGGCGCGTGCCGCGGTCCCCGGACGTGGTCCCGGTCCGGGTCGACGGGCACCGCCAGGTCGACGAGCGTCTCCGCCTTCCCGAGCAACGCCCGCAGCCGCGCGGGGCGGGGCAGCGCCCCGATGACCCCGGTGACGAGCCGGCTGGTCAGGAAGGAGCAGATCAACGTACTGAGGATGCCGATCTTCGCGTACTCCAGGTCGGTGCCGCGGAAAGCGAGCGTGGCGATCAGCAGGGAGACCGTGAAGCCGACTCCGGCGAGCGTGCCCGCCGCGGTGACCGACCCCCAGCCGACCGGGAGCCGCAGCCGTCCGCGGCTGAGGGCGGTGGCCAGCGCCGACGCACCGAGGATGCCGATCGGCTTGCCCAGGACGTAGGCCAGCAGGATGCCCAGTGTGACCGGTGAGGTGAAGGCGCGGACCAGTTGCTCGCCGCCGATCGGGATGCCCGCGTTGGCCAGCGCGAACAGCGGGACCACGACATAGCTGGTCCACGGGTGGTACATGCGCTGCAGGCGTTCGTTCGGGGAGACGGCCGAGGCGAGACCGGCCCGCAGGGAGCGCTCCAGCTCGGGCGTGGGCTGCTCGCGGAACTTCCGGAACAGGCCGCTCGCCCGCTCCAGGTCGCTGCGCGACGCCGGGTACGCGTACGTCACCAGGCCCATCGCGAGACCGATGACCACGGGATCCACTCCGGATTCGAGCAGTGCGGCCCATGCCACGACCGCGAGGAGGGCGTACACGACTCCGCGATGCACCCCGGCCCGCCGCACGAGCAGGACGACGACGAAGACACCGACAGCCATCAGGAGCGCCGTCACGTCGAGGCGGGTGCTGTAGGCGACGGCGATGACGGCGAGCGCCACGAAGTCGTCCACGACCGTGATCGTGAGGATGAAGACCCGCAGCCCGGCGGGCATGCGCCGGCCGACCACGGCCAGCATGCCCAGGGCGATGGCGGTGTCGGTGGACATCGCCGCGCCCCAGCCCTGCGCCGAGCCGTGCCCTGCGGTGACCGCGAGGTAGATCACGACGGGCACGATCATGCCGCTGACACCCGCCACGAGCGGCAGCGCGAGCCGCTTGCGGTCGCGCAGCTCCCCCATGTCGAATTCGCGGCGGGCCTCCAGTCCGACGACGAAGAAGAACAGCGCCATCAGGCCGCTGTTCACCCATTCCCGCAGGCCGAGGGAGATCCCGTGGGCGCCGAGCCGGACGGACAGGTGCGTGTGCCAGAAGGACTCGTAGCCGGCCGGTGCGACGTTCGCCCAGACCAGCGCGGCGAGCGCCGCCGTCATCAGGACGGCGGCGCTGCCGGTCTCGGTCCGCAGGAAGTCGCGCAACGGTGAACGCGTGTCCATGCCGCATGCACTCTGGCCGGTGTAATCAGTGGCTTCCAAGGCCGTCCTCAGCCGCTCGTCGGTCGGTCGTCGGTCAGTCGTCGTCGGTCAGTCGGTCGGTTGCTGCTCGTACGTCGGTCGGTCGTGGCGCGTACGCCGGTGGGTCAGTCGGTCGTGGCGCGCGCGTCGGTGCGTGTCCGGGCGGTCGGCGGGTGACCCGTCGGCATCCAGTACACCGGCAGGCGCTGCCCGCTGCCCGCGGAGCGCCCCGCCACCCCGGTGGCATCACCACCCGGTCCGCGCCGCCACGACGGATCACGCCGCCACGACGGTGCGCACCGCACGACCCGTCACAGATGGCCCACCCGCCACATCCGATGGTGGAACAACAGCAGGTCCAGGGTTCATCCCCGGGCACCGAGCGGGCCGCGGGGTCCGCCAGTCGTATGACCTGGGCACCGGGTTCCGGCCGTCCCGTGGGCGGATGCTGATATCCCTTGGTCGTCGGCTGTCCCTTGGTCGTCGGCCGACCTGCGCCGGCCGGGCACGCCGCCCACGGGTCCCCGCGAAGCACTCGTCCGCCCTGGAGGTCGGCCATGGCTCCGGTCGTGCACCACCGCACCGTCGAGATCGACGGTCTGAACGTCTTCTACCGGCAGGCCGGTCCGAGCGACGCGCCCGCCGTCGTACTGCTGCACGGCTTCCCGTCCAGTTCGCACATGTTCCGCCATCTGATCCCGGTCCTGGCCGACCGCTACCACGTGCTCGCCCCCGACCACATCGGCTTCGGGTACTCGTCGATGCCCGCGCTCGGCGACTTCCCGTACACCTTCGAGGCGCTGACGGACGTGACGGAGGCATTCCTCCGGCGGGTCGGGGTCGACAGGTTCGCGATGTACGTCCAGGACTACGGGGCGCCGATCGGCTGGCGGCTCGCCACCCGCGGGCCGGAACGGGTGACGGCCGTCATCACCCAGAACGGCAACGGCTACGAGGACGGCTTCGTGAAGTCCTTCTGGGACGGCCTCTTCGCCTACGCCGAGGCCCCGGGTCCGGACACGGAGCCCGCCGTACGCGGTGCCCTCACCCTGCCGGTCACCCGGTGGCAGTACGAGAACGGCGTGGCCGACCCGAGCCTGGTCAGCCCCGACTCCTGGACCCTCGACCAGGCCCTGCTGGACCGGCCCGGCAACGACGAGATCCAGTTGCGGCTGTTCCGCGACTACCCGGCCAACGTGGCGATGTACCCGCAGCTCCACGCGTACTTCCGGACCAGCCAGGTCCCTCTGCTGGCCGTCTGGGGCGCGGGGGACGAGATCTTCGGCCCGGACGGCGCCCGCGCCTTCCGCCGCGACCTGCCCGACGCGGAGATCCACCTCCTTCAGGCGGGCCACTTCGCGCTGGAGAGCCACCTCGACGCCGTCACCGGATACATCCGCGGTTTCCTCGGCCGCGTCCTGGCGTGAGGCCGCCCCGCTGCGCCTCGCCCAGCCGAGGCGGACGAACCGCGCGCACATCCAGTCGCTGATGACGATCAGGTCGCGGAGTTGTCCGGCCCGGCGCGGTCGGCGGAGTCGACGAAGGCGGCGGGCACCCCTGGTGCCCGCCGTCATCTTCGAGCCGTCGTCCCCGAGCCGTCGTCTGCGAGCCGCCATCTGCGGGCAATCGCCCGGCAGTTGACACGGAACGGCCCCGGAGGGGCGGGATGCCCGTCCGGGGCCGTGCGACAGACCGTTCACGGCCGTACGGCAGACCCTCCGCCGCCGTACGGCAGGCGATCCGGGGTCCGATCCGGGGTCTCGCGGCAGACGTACCGGGGCCCGCCGCGGACGGGTCAGCCGTCCAGGGACGTCATGACGTGCTTGATGCGGGTGTAGTCGTCGAAGCCGTACGCCGACAGGTCCTTGCCGTAGCCGGACTTCTTGAAGCCGCCGTGCGGCATCTCGGCGACCAGCGGGATGTGGGTGTTGATCCACACGCAGCCGAAGTCGAGCTTCTTGGACATCCGCATGGCACGGGCGTGGTCCTTGGTCCACACCGAGGAGGCGAGGGCGTACTCGACGCCGTTGGCCCACTCGACCGCCTGGTCCTCGTCGGCGAAGGACTGGACGGTGATGACCGGCCCGAAGACCTCGTGCTGGATGATCTCGTCGTCCTGCTTGAGGCCCGATACGACCGTCGGGGCGTAGAAGTAGCCCTTGTCGCCGACCTGCCGGCCGCCCGTCTCGACCTTGGCGTGGGCGGGCAGGCGCTCGATGAAGCCGGAGACCTGCCGCAGCTGGCTGGGGTTGTTCAGCGGGCCGTAGAGGACGTCCTCGTCGTCCGGCTGCCCGGTCTTGGTGTCGGCGGCCGCCTTGGCCAGCGCGGCGACGAACTCGTCGTGGATGGACTCCTGGACGAGGACGCGGGTCGCGGCGGTGCAGTCCTGGCCGGCGTTGAAGAAGCCCGCCACGGAGATGTCCTCCACGGCCTTCGGGATGTCGGTGTCCTCGAAGACGACGACCGGCGCCTTGCCGCCCAGCTCCAGGTGGACCCGCTTGAGGTCCTTGGACGCGGACTCGGCGACCTGCATGCCCGCGCGCACGGAACCCGTGATGGAGGCCATCGCCGGGACCGGGTGCTCGACCATCAGGCGGCCGGTCTCGCGGTCGCCGGTGACGACGTTGAAGACGCCCTTGGGGAGGATCCCCCCGAGGATCTCGGCGATGAGGACGGTGGACGCCGGGGTGGTGTCCGACGGCTTCAGCACGACCGTGTTGCCCGCGGCGATCGCCGGGGCGAACTTCCACACGGCCATCATCATCGGGTAGTTCCAGGGCGCGACCTGCGCGCAGACGCCGACCGGCTCGCGGCGCACGATGGAGGTCAGGCCCTCCATGTACTCGCCGGCCGCACGCCCCTCCAGCATCCGCGCGGCACCCGCGAAGAAGCGGATCTGGTCGACCATCGGCGGGATCTCCTCGGAGCGGGTCAGCCCGACCGGCTTGCCCGTGTTCTCCACCTCGGCCGCGATCAGTTCCTCGGCGCGCTCCTCGAACGCGTCGGCGATCTTCAGGAGGGCCTTCTGCCGTTCGGCGGGCGTGGTGTCGCGCCAGCCGGGGAAGGCCGCGGCGGCGGCGGCCATCGCGGCGTCCACGTCCGCCTGGCCGGACAGCGGCGCGGTCGCGTACGCCTCGCCCGTCACGGGGTTGACCACGTCGGTGGTCCGTCCGTCTGCGGCGTCCCGGAACTCACCGTCGACGTAATTGCGGAGCTTGCGCAGCCGCGCCTGCTCGGTGCTCACTGCCGGCCTCCTGTCGGGTCAGAACTGTCCAATCACTGAGACACCCACCCTAATCCGGGAGCCGACGTTTTCAACACCCCCGTTCGGGCTACGGCTGCGAAATCCGCAAGTCTCGACAGCGTAAACAACGAATTTCATCGATAGCGCCTTGCGGAACTGTCGAGACCTCGTGCACAGTGAGACCGTGGCCAGTAGAAGCGCAGACCAGAAGGGCTCGTCCCGCGAGTCCCGCAACGGCACCCCGCACCTGGATGCCGTCTCCCTCGCCATCATCGAGCAGCTCCAGGAGGACGGCCGCCGGCCCTACGCCGCCATCGGCAAGGCCGTGGGCCTGTCCGAGGCGGCCGTGCGCCAGCGCGTCCAGAAACTGCTCGACCAGGGCGTGATGCAGATCGTCGCCGTCACGGACCCGCTCACCGTGGGCTTCCGCCGGCAGGCGATGGTCGGCATCAACGTCGAGGGCGATGTCGAGGCCGCGGCCGACGCGCTGACCGCCATGCCGGAAGTCGAGTACGTGGTGATGGCTGCGGGCTCGTTCGACATCCTCGCCGAGATCGTCTGCGAGGACGACGACCACCTGCTGGACGTCATCAACAGCCGCATCCGGGCCCTGCCCGGCGTGCGCTCCACCGAGAGTTTCGTCTATCTGAGGCTCAAGAAGCAGACCTACATGTGGGGAACCCGATAACCGTGAGCACAAAGGACCTGAGCCGCAGCGCGTACGACCACCTGTGGATGCACTTCACCCGCATGTCGTCGTACGAGAACGCGCCCGTCCCCACCATCGTCCGGGGCGAGGGCACCTACATCTACGACGACAAGGGCAAGCGCTACCTCGACGGTCTCGCGGGTCTGTTCGTGGTCCAGGCCGGTCACGGACGTACAGAACTCGCCGAGACCGCCTTCAAGCAGGCCCAGGAGCTGGCGTTCTTCCCGGTGTGGTCCTACGCCCACCCGAAGGCCGTGGAGCTGGCCGAGCGCCTGGCTGGCCACGCGCCGGGCGATCTGAACAAGGTCTTCTTCACCACCGGCGGCGGCGAGGCCGTCGAGACCGCCTGGAAGCTCGCCAAGCAGTACTTCAAGCTGACCGGCAAGCCCACCAAGCACAAGGTCATCTCCCGCGCTGTCGCCTACCACGGCACCCCGCAGGGCGCCCTGTCCATCACCGGCCTGCCGGGTCTGAAGGCCCCGTTCGAGCCGCTGGTGCCGGGCGCGCACAAGGTCCCGAACACCAACATCTACCGGGCGCCGATTTACGGTGACGACCCGGAGGCCTTCGGCCGCTGGGCCGCCGACCAGATCGAGCAGCAGATCCTCTTCGAGGGCCCGGAGACCGTCGCCGCGGTCTTCCTGGAACCGGTGCAGAACGCCGGCGGCTGTTTCCCGCCGCCGCCCGGCTACTTCCAGCGGGTGCGCGAGATCTGCGACCGCCACGACGTGCTGCTCGTCTCCGACGAGGTCATCTGCGCCTTCGGCCGCCTCGGCACCATGTTCGCCTGCGACAAGTTCGGCTACGTACCGGACATGATCACCTGCGCCAAGGGCATGACCTCGGGCTACTCCCCCATCGGCGCCTGCATCGTCTCCGACCGCCTGGCCGAGCCGTTCTACCAGGGCGACAACATGTTCCTGCACGGCTACACCTTCGGCGGCCACCCGGTCTCCGCCGCGGTGGGCCTCGCCAACCTCGACCTGTTCGAGCGCGAGGGCCTCAACCAGCACGTGCTGGACAACGAGAGCGCCTTCCTGACCACCCTGCAGAAGCTGCACGACCTGCCGATCGTCGGCGACGTCCGCGGCAACGGCTTCTTCTACGGCATCGAACTGGTCAAGGACAAGGCCACCAAGGAGACCTTCGACGAGGAGGAGACCGAGCGCGTCCTGTACGGCTTCCTCTCCAAGGCACTCTTCGACAACGGCCTGTACTGCCGGGCCGACGACCGCGGCGACCCGGTCGTCCAGCTCGCCCCGCCGCTGATCTCCGGCCAGGCGACCTTCGACGAGATCGAGCAGATCCTGCGCGCGACGCTGACCGAGGCGTGGACCAAGCTCTGACCCCGCGACGCCGACCGGGGCAGGGAACAAACCCTGTCCCCGCGACACCGACCGGGGCACGGACCGGGCTCTGGTCCCCGGCCCGCGGCCCCTGGCCGGACCGCGCGCCCGTACCCGGCCCCGCACCGCTGATCAGCTGATCGACACCGGCCCCGGAGCCGCCCGTTCGAGTGAGAACGGCGGTCCGGGGCCGTGTGCTGTCCGGCCGGCCGGCGACGGCTGCCTAGCGTGCCAGTGACCGATCGGCCCAGCCTTCGTTCCCCCGGAAGAGGGATAAAGCGCCGGGAAACCCGGGAAAAGCGGATCAGAAGCGAGGTGTACGCCCATGGAAGCCCCGCCGGACGACAACGTGCTCTGGGCACGGTCCCTGCACTTCACCCACCACGACGGCTCGCCCGCCCTGGGCGGTGTCTCGCTCGGCGTTCGGGAGGGCGAGATCCTCGCCGTCAGCGGACCCCGCGGCAGCGGAAAAACGACCCTGCTGCGCTGTCTGTCCGGGCTGCTGCCGACCCGGCACGGCGAGATCTGGTTCAACAGCACACCCGTGCACACCCTGCGCCCGACGGCCCGGGAGCGTCTGCGCCGCGACCGGTTCGGCTGGATCGACCCGGAACCGGCCCTGGTCCCCGAACTGAACGTCTGGGAGAACACGGCCCTGCCCCTGATGCTGCGCGGCGCCGACCGCCACCGGGCCAGGACCACCGCCCTGGAGTGGCTGGAGCGGCTGGACGTCGGCGAGAGGGCCCGCAGCCATCCGCACGAGCTGCAGCAGGCCGAACGCCAGCGCGTCTCGATCGCCCGCGCGCTCGCCCCGGCCCCCACGGTGCTGTTCGCGGACGAACCCACGGCTCCCCTGCACCGCGCAGACCGCGCCCAGGTGCTGCGTACGCTGACGACGGCCGCCCGCTCGCACGGCATCACGGTCCTGCTGGCCACGCACGAGGCGGAGACCGCGGCCCTCGCCGACCGCACGGTGGCGCTGCTGGACGGACGGTGCGTGACGACCGTGCACCTGCCTCCGGTCACCGAGTCGGAAGGCCGGGCCGCGTGCTCGCTCTCCGTCTGACCCGCGGTGCCCGCCCCGCGGTCCAACTGCGCCGCCTGCTGGTGGCGACCGCCGCGGCGGGCACGGGCTTCCTTCTGCTGAGCACCCTCGGCTACGCGCTGGGACACCCCGGGCAGCCCACGGATTCGGCGACCCGGCTGGCCTGGTGCGCGGTACCGCTGGCCGCCACCGTCCACTTCGCGGTGGCGGTCGCCCGCACCGACCCGGGCACCAAGCCCCGCCCGGGGCTGTCGGCCCTCGGCCTGGGCCCGGCCCGGCTGATGGCCGTCTCGGTCCTGACGACGGCCCTGTCCTGCACGCTGGGCTCGCTGCTGGCCCTCTTCGCCTTCCTCCATCTGCGCGGCGACCTCACGGGCACACCCTTCGACGGAGCGGCGGCGACGTTCCTGGCCGCGGGCGAGCCGCTGCCGCTGCCCGCCGCCCTCACCCTCCTGGCGCTGGCACCGGTGATCGCGTCGGGCACCGTGGCACTGGTCCTGCGGCCCCGGGACGCCCGCCCCGCGGCGCGCGGCGCGGCCTGGACGTACGGCCGCTTCGGCTCCTACGGCCGGGCGCGCTCACCTGAGGCCCTGGGAACCCACACCGGGTTCAGCGCGCAGGTGCGGGACGGCGCCGCCCGCCCGGCCACCGGGACCCGGATCGTCGCCACGGTGCCCGTCCCGCAGAAACCGGTGCCGGCCCCGCAACGGGGCGCTTCCGGGCAAGCGCTCGGTCACAACGGCGATCCGACGGCGTCCGCGGACGGCGAACCGGACGCCGAGCGGCCCGCCCCGGCCGACGGGGCGACGGACCCGGGCACCGGCTGGAGCACGGCCCTCGCCGATCCGCGCCGTTCCCCGGCCGGCTTCCCGTGGGGCATCGCGCTCCTCGCCGTCGGCCTGGCCGTGGAGGCGTACGCCGGGTTCGCGGACGAGCCCGGTCCGGCGCTCACCGGCGTGCTGGCCGGCTGGGCCCTGGCCGCGGTCGGCCTGGTCCTCGCCGGGCCGGGCCTCACGCATCTGTGCGGCCGGCTGCTGCAGGCGGTCCAGCCGGGCGCGCTGCGGCTGCTGGCCGGGCGGGCGCTGATGGCGGAGGCCGTCCGCATCGGCCGCCCGCTCGGCGTGGTGTGCGTGGTCGTCTCGGGCGCGCTCGCCATGACCGCCTTCAGCTCCGAGGACGCCGCGCCCTACGGCCAACTCACCGCGTTCGGCCTCCTGCTGGTCATCGGCTGCACCGTGGGAACCTTGCTGACGGCGGCCGTGGAGGCCCGGCAGTCCCGCGCCGACACCGTCGCCGCCCTGCTGCGCCTCGGCGCCCCCTCGACCCTGCTGCGCGGCGCCGCCGCGCTGCGCGTGGGCGCGCTGCTCGCCCTGTTCGGCCCGCTCACCGTGGTGGTGGCCAACCTGGTGGTGCTCCCGCTGGACAGCTGAACCGGCCGGGCGGCTGAACCGGCCGGGCAGTTCCACCGGCTCAGCCGGCCGGGCCGCTCATCCGGCCAAGCAGCCCGACCGGCCGTTCCGTCCACACCGGATCGACGGCCGGCCCGTCCCCTCCGGAGTGACAACCGCACAGCAGTACGAAAAAAGTCCGTGGCCGCCGATGAGTTTCCCGACGGCCACCGGTCTACCCTTCGAACAGTACGAATCCGAGGGGAGAGGCCCCATGTACCAGCAGATGATCTTCGTGAACCTGGCCACCAACGACGTCGAGGCGTCGAAGAGGTTCTTCACGGCGCTCGGCTACACGATCAACCCGCAGTTCTCCACGGACGACTGCGCCTGCGTCGTGATCAGCGACACCATCTTCGCGATGCTGCTCAGCAAGCAGCGCTACGCGGACTTCACGAAGAAGGAGATCGCGGACTCCACGAAGACCAGCGAGACGCTGATCTGCCTGAGCGCCGAAAGCCGTGCCAGCGTCGACGAGCTGGTCGACAAGGCGATCGCGGCGGGCGGCACGGAGACCGGCGAGACCCAGGACCAGGGCTTCATGTACGGCCGCGCCTTCGACGACCTCGACGGCCACACCTGGGAGGTCATGTGGATGGACCCGGCGGCGGTACAGGGCTGAGGCCGTGCAGAGCTGAGGCCATGCAGAGCTGAAACGGCGCAGAGCTGAAACGGCGCAGAGCTGAAGCGGCGCAGGCATGACGCGGCAGGCCAGACGCGCCGAAGGGCCGTCCGGCACAGGGCCGACCCCGTGAATGGCCGGTCCGCTGCCGGGCCGGCACGGTGCAGGGCTGAGACCGTCCCCGGCCGAGCGGGCCGGGCCGACCCCCGAGGCGTTGAAACGCACCGGGAGTTAACAACACGGTAAAGCCAACACCGGTGGGGGGCATATGCGTTGACAGTGCTTATGGAACACTTATAGACCTGTGATTCTCCTGGGGATGGTGACGCCGTCTTCACAACTGCTTCACCTGCCCCCCAAGCCCCCCCGCAGATGCACTCTGTAAAGGACAAACGTGTCCATAACACGCCGCAGCGCACGTCGTTCCGTGCGCATTCTGGGTGTTGCCTCCGCGACTGTCGCGCTCGCGCTGGGCGTCAGCAACTCCGCATTCGCGTGCAACATCAGCGAGTTCACCGCCAAGGCCGACTGTGACGGCACCAACGGTGTCATCGTCGTCACCGACAAGGACGCCTCCGGCACGCCGGTCACCATCTCCGTGTTCCTGAAGAACAACGGTTCCGACGAGCAGGTCGGAGAGCCTCAGGAGCTCAAGGGCTCCCGCGAGGGCACCACCGCCACGTTCACCGCGGACTGGAAGCCGAACGCGACCTACCGGGTGCACGTCAAGGGCGGACCGGTCGACGAGGACATCAAGCCCGACCTCGTCACCCCGTCCACGGCCTGCAAGACCGAGGAGACGCCGACCCCGACCCCGACCCCCTCGGAGACCAGCCCGTCTCCGTCGGAGTCCGAGTCGACCCCGGCCGAGACCCCGACTCCGTCGGCCTCGCAGAGCAGCACCGCCCCGGCGGGTACGCCGAGCAACGCGCCGTCCCCGGCGGCCGGTGACTCGAACCTCGCCGAGACCGGTGCGAACTCCAACACCACTCTGATCGCCGGTATCGCCGCTGCCTTCGTCGTCGTCGGCGGTGGCGCGGTGTTCTTCGGCATGCGCCGCCGCGGGGCGAACAGCAACCGCTGACGCCTCACTTCGGCACCCGGCCGTGGCCCGTCCCCGCACCGCGGGGGCGGGCCGCAGTCGTTCAGCCGAACGTGGCCCGCTCCAGCCAGAAGTCCAGCACCTCCCGCTCGCCGACGATCTCCAGCCCCGGTCCGGCCGGCGGGATGCGGAGGTAGAAGGCGAGCAGTACCGAGGTGAGCGGACCGCGCAGCGCGACCGTCGCCTTCTCATGGCCACGGCGCCAGACGATGCCGTCCTCGGCGAACTCGACGAGCCACTCGGCGTTCAACTCCGGTGCGGTGTCGGTGGCGTGCAGATGGATGCTGCGGCCCGGCCCGCGCAGTTCCCCGGCCGTCTTGCTCAGCCCCGACCGCTGCACCAACTCGATGATCTGCAACCACTCGTCGATCGCGTCGACGGCCACGTCCGGGGCGACGTCGTACGACAGTCCGGCGGCGAGCGCGGCATCGGCCCGGTGAATGGTGATCTCGTGGGTCATACGACGGGCCCAGAAGCCGGCGTCGAGGGTTCCGGCCCACGTCCACACCTTCGTGTCCGGCCCGGCCTCGCGCAGGGTGTCGACGAGCAGCCGGCCGCTCTCCGCGAGCCACGCGTCCAGGGCCGCGGCGTCGCCGCGCGCCTCGGGCCGCCCGGCATCGGGGACCCGCTCCGCGGGGATGTCCTCCTGGGCCCGGGTCCTGACCAGCACCTCCACCCAGCGCAGAGCGCCGCCCAGGTGCCGCAGCAGGTCCTCCAGCGACCAGTCGGGGCAGGTGGGCACGGTGGCGGACAGATCGGCGCCGGAGCTGAACACGGCCCTCAACTGCCCCATCTGGTGAGCGATCTCGTCGCAGTAACGGTCATGCGTGAGAAGCGTCATACTCCGAACGCTACGGCCCCGCGGTCATCCCAGCACGACGATTTCCGCCGGGTCGAACTCCACCCCGACCTCGTCCCCGGTCTCCGGCGCCGCCCGCAGCGCGCACGCCGCCTCAAGACGCGGACCGCCCTCCGGCTTGAGGCGTACGGCCACATGGGTGCCCTTGAAGGTGCGGGCGGTCACCGTGCCGCGCAGACCCTCGCCGGCCGGTCCGAGCCGCACACCGGCGGGACGCACCAGCAGCGTGCGCCGGCCCTGGGGCGCGGGCTCGGGCACCGGGAGCTTGCCCCACTCGGTGACCGCCACCGCTCCGGTGATCTCCGCGGCGACGACGTTCTCGAAACCGAGGAAGCGGGCGACGAACTCGTCCGCGGGCCGCTGCCACACCTCAAGGGGCGTACCGGACTGGGCGATCCGGCCGTCCCGCATCACCACCACCCGGTCGGCCAGCGCGAACGCCTCGCCCTGGTCGTGGGTGACGGCGAGCACGGTGGTGCCCAACCGGCCGAACAGCTCGCGCAGTTCGACCACGAGCCGTTCCCGCAGCGAGCGGTCGAGCTGGCCGAGCGGTTCGTCGAGCATCAGCAGCCGCGGCCGGGGCGCGAGGGCCCGGGCGAGCGCCACCCGCTGCTGTTCGCCGCCGGAGAGCCGGGCCACGGCCCGCCGGGCGGCCCCGGGCAGCCCCACCAGTTCCAGCAGCTCCGCCACCTCGGCCCGCTGCCGCTCCTTCGAGGCACCGCGCATCCGCAGCCCGAACGCCACGTTGCCGCCGACGTCCCGCTGCGGGAACAGCTGGTGGTCCTGGAACATCAGCCCGACCTCGCGCCGGTGCGCGGGTACGCCCGTCTGGTCCCGCCCGTCGAGCACCACCCGCCCGCGGTCCAGGGGCTGCAGTCCGGCCACCGCCCGCAGCAGCGTCGACTTGCCGCTGCCGCTGGGTCCGAGCACGCAGACGGTCTCGTGCTCGGCGACCTCCAGATCGACGGCGTCGAGCACGGCCCGCCCGCCGAAGCGCACGGTCGCGGACGTGAGGCTGAGCAGCATCAGAACTCCCCCCGGTCGACCGGGTTCCCCCCGGTCGCCTCTGTTCGAGACGAGGGGTGCAGGCGCTCCAGGACCAGCAGGGACGCCGCGCACACCACCATGAGAATCGTCGAAAGGGCCATCGCCTGGCCGTAGTTGAGGTCGCCCGGCCGGCCGAGCAGCCGGGCCACGGCGACCGGCAGCGTGGGATTGTCGGGCCGCGCGATGAACACGGTCGCGCCGAACTCACCGAGCGAGACGGCGAACGCGAATCCGGCCGCGATCAGCAGCGCCCGCCGCACCAGCGGCAGATCGACCTCCCGCCACACCCGCCAGGGCGATGCACCGAGCACGGCCGCCGCCTCCCGGAGCCGACCGTCGACGGCCCGCAGCACCGGCAGCATGGTCCGTACGACGAAGGGCACGCCGACCAGCGCCTGGGCGAGCGGAACGAGGATCCAGGACTGCCGCAGGTCCAGCGGCGGCTTGTCCAGCGCGATCAGGAAACCGAAGCCGACGGTCACGGCGGAGACGCCGAGCGGCAGCATCAGCAGCGCGTCGAAGCCCCGTACGATCCGGCCCGCGCCGCGGGAGAGCGCCGCGGCGGCGAGGGAACCGATCAGCACCGCGATGGCGGTGGCGACGACGGCGTACCGCAGGGAGTTGCCGACCGCGGCGATCGGCGCCACCAGGAACGTACCGCCGTCCTCGCGGGTCAGCGCCCGGTAGTAGCCGAGGCCGGGGGCGGCGAGGGAGCGCTGCACCAGCACCCCGAGCGGCAGCAGCACCAGCCCGCCGACGGTGGCCAGGACACCGGTGAGCAGCGCCCACTGGCCCGCCCCGCGCGGTGGACGCGCCGTCAGCGACGCGTCGACCAGGCGCAGCGCGCTCTCCCGCCGCCGTACCGTCCAGGCGTGCACGGCGAGGATCACGCCGACCGCCGCGAACTGGACCAGGGTGAGGACCGCGGCCGTGGGCAGGTCGAAGATCTGGGACGTCTCCCGGTAGATCTCGACTTCGAGCGTGGCGAAGGTGGGGCCGCCGAGGATCTGCACCACGCCGAAGGAGGTGAAGGTGAACAGGAACACCATCAGCGCGGCGGCGGCCACCGCCGGGGCCAGCGCCGGCAGGGTCACCGTGCGCCAGGCGGTCAGCGGCGACGCGCCCAGCATCCGCGCGGCCTCCTCCTGGCGCGGGTCAAGGCCGGACCACAGTCCGCCGACCGTGCGAACGACGACGGCGTAGTTGAAGAAGACGTGCGCGAGCAGGATCGCCCAGACGGTGGTGTCCAGCCGCACGCCCCACAGGTCGTCGAGGAGGCCGCCGCGCCCGACGAGGGCGAGGAAGGCGGTGCCGACGACGACGGTCGGCAGCACGAACGGCACGGTGACCACGGCCCGCAGGACCCGTTTGCCCGGGAAGTCGAGGCGGGCGAAGACATACGCGCCGGGCAGCGCGACCAGCAGGGTGAGCACGGTGGAGGCGAGCGCCTGCCAGGTGGTGAACCACAGCACGTGCCGGATGTCGGAACGGGCCACGACGTCCGCGATCCGGCCGGGTTGCCAGGCGCCGTCCGGTTTGAGCCCGCGGGCGACGATCGCGGCCACCGGCCAGGCGAAGAACACGGCGAAGAACACGACGGGCCCGGCCAGCAGCGCGAGCCGCACCAGGCTCCCGCTGCCGCGCCGCCCGCGCGGCAGGGAACCGGCCGCCTTCGCCGGCGCGGTCCCCTCGTCCGCGCCGGTCAGTTCAGTACGAGTGAGGTCCACGACTTGACCCACTGGTCACGGTCGGCGGCGATCCGGTCGGGCGCCATGGTCTCGGGGTCCTTGGCCTGCGGACCGTAGGTCCGGAACTCCTGCGGCACCGCGGCATCCGCGCGCACCGGGTAGACGAACATGTTCAGCGGCATGTCCTCCTGGAACTCCTTGCCGGTCAGGAAGTCCAGGAACGCCTTGCCGCCCGCGCTGTTGCGGGCGCCCGAGAGCAGGCCGGCGTACTCGATCTGCCGGAAGCAGGTACCGGCGGCCACTCCGGTGGGCGCGGTGGCCGGTTTCGGGTCGGCGTAGACGACCTCGGCGGGCGGCGAGGAGGCGTACGACACGACGAGCGGCCGGTCGCCGCCCGCCTTCCTGCCGCCGGCCGAACCGGAGAACTCCTCGTCGTACGCCTGCTCCCAGCCGTCGACCACCTTGACGCCGTTGGCCTTGAGCTTCTTCCAGTACGCGTCCCAGCCGGCGTCGCCGTACTTCGCGGCGGTGCCGAGCAGAAATCCGAGGCCGGGCGAGGAGGTGGCGGCGTTCTCGGTGACGAGCAGGTCCTTGTACCGGGGTTCGACCAGGTCGTCGAAGGTCCGCGGCGGGGCCAGCCGGTGCTGCTCGAAGTACGCCTTGTCGTAGTTGACGCAGATGTCACCGGTGTCGATGGGCGTGACCCGGTGCCCGGACGTGCCGTCGCGGTACTCGGGCCGGATCCGGTCGTAGTCCTTCGGCTCGTACGGCTGGAACGTCCCGTTGTCGAGCGCGCGGGACAGCAGGGTGTTGTCGACGCCGAAGAAGACGTCGCCCTGCGGGTTGTCCTTGGTCAGGATCGCCTTGTTGACGGCCTGCCCCGCGTCGCCGTCCTTGAGGACCCTGACGGTGTAACCGGACTGCTTCTCGAAGTCCTTGAGCACGTTCTTCGAGACCGCCCACGAATCGTGGCTGACGAGGGT
This sequence comes from Streptomyces sp. NPDC006012, assembly GCF_042871185.1. Classification (NCBI taxonomy): domain Bacteria; kingdom Bacillati; phylum Actinomycetota; class Actinomycetes; order Kitasatosporales; family Streptomycetaceae; genus Streptomyces; species Streptomyces sp. NPDC006012. The sequence continues at coordinate 92,229 of NZ_JBIAIE010000022.1, read as the reverse complement.
GACCGTCCTGGAGTCGGCGCCCCCGTCGTTCGTGGTCCCGCACGCGGACAGCGTGACCAGGCCGAGCCCGACCGCGACGGCCACGAAGGTCTTGGTGTGCAACTGATGTCCTCCTGGGGTTGACCAGGAAGAGACGCGGCCCTGCCCGGACCGTACGAGGCGGATCCGGGCAGGGCGCAACAGCTTGAGTGAGAACCGATCTCCCTACCCAGAATGACCTGGGCGAGGTTCGGAGGGTCTGCGGCCGGTGTGCCGCACTCTCAGCGCTGTGGCGCTCCCCTGTCGGAATATTCAACATGTTCGGAACACGAGGTTCCCGATATGACGTTATGACCGGGCTCAGACTACCGTCCGGCTACCGTTCGGCGGCAGCCAGCTGACCGCAGGCGCCGTCGATCTCCTGCCCGCGGGTGTCCCGGATGGTCACCGGCACCCCGTGCGCCTCGATGGCCGCCACGAAGGCCCGCTCGTCCTCGGGCCTGGAGGCGGTCCACTTGGAGCCCGGTGTCGGGTTGAGCGGGATGAGGTTGACGTGCACCGGCTTGCCCTTGAGCAGCCGGCCGAGCCGGTCGCCCCGCCACGCCTGGTCGTTGATGTCCCGGATCAGCGCGTACTCGATGGACAGCCGACGCCCGGACCTGGCGGCGTACTCCAGCCCGGCGTCCAGCACCTCACGCACCTTCCACCGCGTGTTCACGGGGACGAGGGTGTCGCGCAGTTCGTCGTCGGGCGCGTGCAGGGAGATCGCGAGGCGGCACTTGAAGCCCTCGTCGGCGAACCGGTGGATGGCCGGGACGAGCCCGACGGTCGAGACGGTGATCCCCCGCTGGGACAGCCCGAGCCCGTCCGGTTCGGGATCGGTGAGCGCCCGGATAGCGCCCACGACCCGCTTGTAGTTGGCGAGCGGCTCGCCCATGCCCATGAACACGATGTTGGACAGCCGCGCGGGGCCGCCGGGCACCTCGCCGTCCCTGAGGGCCCGCATGCCGTCCACGATCTGGTGCACGATCTCGGCGGTCGACAGGTTCCGGTCCAGACCGGCCTGCCCGGTGGCGCAGAAGGGGCAGTTCATCCCGCATCCCGCCTGCGAACTGATGCACATCGTCACCCGGTCCGGGTACCGCATCAGCACCGACTCGACGAGCGTCCCGTCGAACAGCCGCCACAGCGTCTTGCGCGTGGTTCCCTCGTCGGTCGACAGATGCCGCACGACCGTCATCAGCTCGGGGAACAACGCCTCCCGCAGCCGGCCGCGGGAGGCAGCGGGAATGTCGGTCCACTGCTCGGGGTCGTGCGCGTACCGCGCGAAGTAGTGCTGCGAGAGCTGCTTCGCCCGGAACGGCTTCTCGCCGATCGCGGCGACGGCCTCCTTGCGTTCGGCGGGCGAGAGATCGGCGAGATGCCGCGGCGGCCGCTGGGCGCCGCGCGGGGCTGTGAAGGTGAGTTCTCCGGGTTTAGGCATGGCCGTATCAGTGTCGCAGATCCACTCGGGTGACCTGCGGCGGAAGGCCCGAACGGTGGTCGTTATCTGTCGTTCTCGGTCGCCGTTGGCCGCCCTCGGACGGCCCACAGACGGCCCGGCGGAAGCGCCGAGAGACACTGCCCTCACGCCTGTGACCTGCGATTTCCGGGCCTGGCCAACGGCATGGGACATCCTTCCGCGACGGGCCGTCTGTCGGCCCGGCCCATGCTGGCGGTAGCGTCGGCCCCATGATGTCGGGCGACGGAGACACCCAGGGCAGCGTGACGCCGTTCACGGCGGAGGCAGCGGAAGACGTTCTCAGGGAGGCATGCCGACAGGCCGAGCTCGATCCGACGGATGCCGAGCTGCTGAGGCTCGGGTCAAACGCCGTGTACCGGCTCAACCACTCCCCCGTCATCGTGCGCATCGCCCGTGACCCTGACGCCCTGCTGGAGATGGAGCGGGCTGTCGACGTGGCCCGCTGGCTGGCAGAGCACGACTTTCCTGCCACCCGTGTACTGCCCGGCGTCCGGCAATCGGGGGCAGAGTCGTCACGTACTGGGAGAGCGCCCAGGACCGCGAGGAATACGCGACCGTGACCGAGCTGGGCGACCTCCTTCGGCGTCTGCACTGGCTCGAAGAACCGCAGTCACTCGGTCTCCCCTACCACGACCCGATGGCCAAGGTGACGGCAAGCCTCGGGGAACTGAAAGGCGTCACGGACGACGACCGGGCGTTCTTGGAGGAGCGAGCCGAAAAGCTCGGCAAGGAGTACGGCCGGTTGGATTTCGTGCTCCCCTTCGGAATGATCCACGGGGGACGCGAGCATCGGAAACATCCTTCGCCACCGGAACGGCCAAGCCATTCTGAGCGACCTCGACGGCTTCACCCTCGCTCCGCGCGAGTGGGATCTCATCCAGACGGCGATCTTCTACGACCGGTACGGCTGGCACGATCGATCACAGTACGAAGGATTTGTTCACCACTATGGGTTCGACATCATGAACTGGCCGGGCTACAAGGTGCTGGGCGACATCCGCGAACTCATGATGACGCTGTGGATGGGGCACCAGGGCGCCACGAACGAGAAGGCCGCGGAGGAGTTCACGCATCGTGCGGCTGAGATCAGGAGCGGCGACCGTCGGCACGACTGGCAGCCTTTCTAGGTTTTTGCAGGTCGGGCTGGGCTGGGGAGCGTAGGTACTCACTGAGATACCTCTTGCCTACGGCTCCCGTGGCGATCTCGATCATGATGAGCAGCGTGACCAATACGGTAGTTATCTCACGATTCCTGGGCCACTACTACCCAAGGCTTTCCGTGCCGCCTCCATGAAGGAATGGCGATACTCACGCTTCGTGGGTTCCCCCTGAGGTGGAACGGCGCCGCGCATACGAATGTGTAGCGCCTGGGTGTAATCCTGGGCAGCCTGAGCTGTCTCATGTGAACAGGTCAGCTCTAATGTCTTCTTTGCCAGCCACAGATCGTGCAATTTCTCATCTGCCGGATCTTCAGTGACCAGTAGACCAATTTCTCGGCGGTCAAGTATCAACTCGACGCGTTGCGCGGCAGTGAGGAAGTCAACGATTGCTGTCTTACGTTCGGCACGCTGCAACGCCGCGCGTTGCCCTCGATCACGTTGTCTCTCGACACGCGTGGCCAGGTACTGACCTACGAGCGTGCCCGAAGTCCCAAGAAGGACACCAGCCAGAGCCAGAACCGTTCCGCCAGTAACCCCGTCCATGGCGTACAGACTGTTCTAGGGCAGCTGCCTCAGGGCAGGGTTCGCGAAAAATCGCCCTGCTCTGATTCTGCGATCACGGCTGAGAGGGGATCGAGCTCTTGGGCCTATACGAGTCTGTGGCGCTCCACAGTCTGTGTTCCCTGGCCTGCTCATGGAAGTACTGAACAGAAGCCACGTCACTGAATCGCCCGAGGTGCTGACGGAACTCGCCGAGATAGGCCACGCAGCGCGCGGACTTGAGCTGTTCCCCCAGGTCCAGGGCATCGAGCGCCACGCGGCACGCCTCATCGGGCTCTCCCGCGTGCAGGTGAGCGTCTGCCAGAACCATGGTCACGAAGAAGTCGCTTCGGACATGGCTGCCGCTCATGGCGTTCTCGGCGTGCGCCACGGCCTGACGAGCGCTCTTCACGTCGCGGAAGCAGTGAGCGGACTCGGCTGCGAGTTCAGTTTGGTCGAAGTACGTGATCCACTCGGGCTCGTCATCGCTGTTTCACGCTCTCCAACGCCTTTGCCGACGCTGCAAGGGCAAGCTCACAGGCCCGTACATCACCCGTACGGGCAAGGGCACGAGCCTCCATCGCGTGGAACTGGGCCCGGAGAGTAGGAGTCGCTACGCCCGAGATGCCCATGAGAGCACCGCGTGCCAGCGTGGCACCGTGTGTGAAGTGGCCGAGGAAGGTTGCCTGATGGCTCATGGCTGACAGGATGCTGTGAGGTGACCCCTGCAGTGTGGACACTCTGATGGCGGATCTTGATGGTCCGGGAAGATGGTTCACATGGCAGGGCGGATATACACCCCGGAGTTTCGGGCGGATGCGGTGGCGTTGTGGCGGGCCTCGGCGGGACAACGGACGATGAAGGCCATCGCCGCTGACCTGGGCATCACCCGCGAGACGCTGCGGCTGTGGGTGCGAGCGGCAGAGGGCGGCGGCCAGGCCGCGGCGGGAGGTTCGGGGCAGGCCGGATCCCAGGAGGCCGAAGTGGCCCGGCTGCGGACGGAGAATGCCCGGCTGCTGAAGGCCGAGGAGGAATGGCAGCTGGAACGGGAGATCCTGCGCCGGGCAGCCCAGTATTTTGCCAGGGAGATGAAGTGAAGTCCCGCCGCTGGGACTTCATCTCCGCACAGGCCGGCGAGTTCGGCGTCCAGCGGCTGTGCCGGGTGCTTCAGGTCTCCCGCTCGGGCTACTACCGGTGGGTGGCCGGCACGGATGCCCGGGCCGCCCGGCAGGCGGCGGACGACGCCCTGGTGGCCGAGATCCGCGAGATCCACACCGAATCCGGTGAAGCGTACGGAGTCCTGCGGGTCCACGCTGACCTGATGGGATTCGGACACCACGTGAACCGCAAACGGGTGGCGCGGCTGATGCGCGAGCGCGGCATCATCGGCCGCCACCTGCGCCGCAGGCAGCGGACGACGGTTCCGGACCCGGTCGCACCGCCGGCGCCGGACCTGCTGCAGCGGGATTTCACCGCTGCCCGCCTCGATGAGCGGTGGTGCGGCGACATCACGTACATCCAGGCGGGTGGGCGGTGGCTGTTCCTGGCCTGCGTGATCGACATCTGCTCGCGTCGGGTGCTCGGCTGGTCCATGGCCTCGCACATGCGGACGGAGCTGGTCATCGACGCGCTGCAGATGGCGGTGGCCGCCCGGGGCGCCAACGTGGCCGGTGTGGTATTCCACTCCGACCGCGGGTCGCAGTACACCTCCGCGGCGTTCGCGCAGGTCTGCAGCCGGTTCGGGGTCCGCAGGAGCATGGGCCGGGTCGGCTCCAGCTACGACAACGCGCTGGCCGAGAGTCTGTGGCAGAGCCTGAAACGAGAGGCTGTGTACAAGACGGTGTTCCCGACGATGAGTCAGGCCCGACTGGAGATCTTCCGATGGCTCACGTACTACAACGCGTGACGGCGGCACAGCGCACTGGCCTACCTCTCTCCCATCGAGTTCGAACAGCAGCACCACAACACGGCTAAACTCTCACTCGCGGCATAAACCCCTGTGTCCACATTCCGGGGGTCACCTCAGATCATTTACGGGACAACACTTAGACCGTACCCAGTCACGACGGTTTGCACGATCCTCGGCTGAAGCCGCTCGAGGCGAAACTCTTGCGTCCGTAGCGCTGTTCGACATCCGGACGGGGGTAGATCAGGCGGAAGCGTTCGCCGGGGTTGTAGCAGGTCACAGTGGCAATCGAGATGAGGCGTCGGGGGCGGCCGCGGACCCGGATGACCGGGCGCGGCCGCGCCACCTGTCACGTTCGAGGGCGCGCCCGACCGGGATCTGGTAGGAGAAGCTGTGACGTATCAGTAGCTTGCGGACGCCCTGAAGTCAGCCCACCGCCCTGTGCATACCTCATGACAACGGCGTACCGCGACGATCAAGGCTCGTCAGCAGCTACGACTTCACGCTCAATAGCACCTCAAAGAAGGGAATGCGTCAGAGGGCGAGAAATTGGTTGAACGCGACATGACCCCCGATTGTTCACCTTGGCTTTTTTTCGACTTTGCTAAATGTTCACTCGCCCCGTACGCTCAGGGGGCGCAAAATGCGGAGTCAGGACGCAGTCCCTTCGGCGAGATTGTTCGGTTTTGCGCTCATGTTTCTCTAAACAACGGAGAGCGATAAAGATGAGAGCGACGACGCGACGCATCAGTACGGCACTCGGTTTAGCTGCGGTGACCATGCTCGCCCTTGCGTCCAATGCGCAGGCGAATTGGACTGGAAGTTTGAAGAACGTCTCCCAGGGCTACGAATCCACACGATGGAAGGACGAGCTCTATTCTCAGATCACGTGGCACGGATGCGAAGCCGGTACGCCTATCGATGGGAGCCAAGAGCGATTCACGGCTCAAATATGGGAGGACATCAGTCTTCAGCCGGATGAGTCCTACGACCGCAAGAGCTTCACTGCTTGTTTCAATAACGAGGTCAGCAATGGGGAATGGACGGACCTGCCCAGCGGCATAAAGGATTACTACTTCCAGATCATGGACATCAATGGATGGAGTGAAGGCGGATACGACCTGTCTGTAGAGAAGTTTGTGCAGGATACCACCAAGGCAGATGGATAACACCAAGGCAGACTAACTACTTCGGTATTAATTACTTCGAAAATAGGCAGGAAGGGGTCGACCCCAAGAGGGTCGACCCATTCTGCATTGTCACCCCCCCACATCCTGAGGGATACAATGAAGTTCAGTACTGCCGTGCGCAGTGGCATCACTCTGTGGGCAGCGCCATTCGCTATCCTGCTAACACTCTTCTACTACTTTGCAGGTAGTAGTGTTCCGCTTGACAGCTACTTGGGGTATGCGCCATCGCTCGTGGCTGAGCCACTGAGAGCCACCTATGCACTCGCATACGCGATTGCGGCTTCCCTGGCTGTCTGGGAAAGCGGCCGTGTCCGACGTGACGGCGTCTTTCTGCTTGCACCTGCCCGGTCACGATTTCGAGTTGCAGCCAATGTTATCTGGCCAACCGTGACGATCTCCTGGCTTGTTGTTCTCCTACCGCCAGCTATTTCTCTGGTTCGAACTGGCACGATGCCGACAGCGGTAAGCTTGCGCCTTCCTCTAGTTGCCCTGTTGCTCTGCGTGGCGCATACCATCATTGGCTTTGGTATCGGGCTCAGGGTGTCTCGGGTGATCGCAGCACCCCTAGTGGCGGTTACTATCTGGGTGTTGGTTGCGTTTTCTCGAACCGTTCAGCCGTACTGGATTCGTCACGTGTCAGGGCAATTCGGCTCATTCGGGTTCAGCGAAATCCCCAGCATCATTACGCTGCTGCCGCCACTCTTTCTGGCAGGAGGGATAGCTACTGGCGTGATCCTCCTCTGGCTTCCGCTGCGGGACAGGAGGGTCCCCCGCGTTCTCGCTTGCGTCATAGCGGTAGCTGGTATGAGCGTTGCCTACTCGGTTTCGAATAGCTGGCCACACACCCCACCCTTGGTCGTGGGACAGGCTGCAACCACCTGCCTCGGAACCAATCCGCGTGTTTGCATGCCGGAGGTCACGGCTGGAAACCTTGCCGAGGTGAGGAGGGACGTTGTGGCCGTTATGGCAGACCTACGGAAGAGCGGGATCGATGCGAATCCATCTCTTGTCACCGACCGGATGCTTGATGGTCGTAAGCAGAAATCATCTACATCGCATACGTGGTATCTGGACCTGTCCGCAGCGGATAGGTCGAAGGCAGTCCGCTACGAGACCATGCGTTCGGTCGTGAAGTTTCCCTGCGCTTCTCCGGATCCATTTGCACAAATGGTAGCTTTGCGATGGGCCGCATCGGTCACGGGGCAAGGTGATGTTTACGACAAGAACAGTAAGCGGACCGTCACTGGTTCTGCGGCCACAAAAACTGAGCAGCAGATTCGCACGGTCGTTGCCGATGTGCTTACGGAGCCAATCGCGGCACAGGCGAACTGGTTCAAGCGCACCCTGACGCTGGGTTGTTCCGGGAGCCAGTCTTGATCTACTGGTTCAAAGTACGACGGGCCCACACGGTCCTCCCGGCGGCAATAGTTGCATTTGCGATTCTTGCCGCGCTGGTTCAGAACGTCACCATCATGCTGCCGTCGATTATGGGTAGAAGTCAGGTAGCACTTTCCCTGTTCATCCCGATTCCGCTAGTCGCCGGCCTGATGCTGAGCCTCGAATCACGGTTGTCTTCCTTCGAGATGTCTGGAAGCCGTCCAGTGCAGGTCCTGGATGCCCTTCTCGTTCTGGCTTGCGCGGGTACGGCCCTGCTAAGTAGTGCTTTCGTAGGCTTCCTATTCGATGTCCCACAAATTTCTACAGCTGGACGAAACGCGTGCTTCCTCATGGGGCTCATGCTTTGCGGAAGCGCTTTTGCCGGTGAAGCAGCTGTGATGTTTCCCGTCGCGTGGCTGCTTCTCGTGGTCTTCTTTGGATTTCGCGGTCCAGGCGACCCCTACCCTTGGACGATCATTCCGGAGCCTCGCGGAACCCTCCATGCAACCGTTGGTTCGACGCTTCTTTTCGCTGTCGGTAATCTTATCCAGCTGCGCCCTTCGAGGAAAATCTCATGACTCTAGAACTCGTTTCCTGCACGTACGGTTACAGGCGCCGCCAAGCTCCGGTACTTGAGGGATTGGACTATCGTCTTGAAAACGGAATGACGGTTCTCCTCGGCCCTAATGGTGCGGGAAAATCAACGCTGCTCAAGCTCGCCGCTTCCGTTACCCGTCCTCGCTCGGGAACCGTTTCCCTTGACGGTAAGGCTGCTGGCACGAATGAGTTCCGCACCGCCGTTGCCTGGATGCCGCAGGATGTCGTCCCGATGCCCAGTCTGACGGCGCGCGAATACGTCTCGTATGTCGGTTGGCTGAAGGGGATGAGCCGTAGCGACGCATGGGACGGTGCCCGTGAGGCTCTAATGCGCGTCAACCTCAGCAAGGAGTCTGAGACGAAGAGCAACCGTCTGAGTGGAGGTCAGCTCAGGCGGGTGGGTGTCGCGAGCGCGCTCGTTCACGAGGCGCGCGTACTTCTCCTAGATGAGCCGACGGCGGGAATGGATCCGCACCAGCGCAGGGTATTCCGGGACATTCTCAGTTCCCTCACTGGCGATGTGAAGGTTCTCTTGTCAACTCACGATGTGGCAGACCTGGCAGAAGAGGCAGATCACGTCACCGTATTGCACAGTGGTCGAGTGCTTCACCATGGCACCACGGACTCATTCCTCAACTACGCTCCGGCGGAAGTTGCTGCGGGGCGTATGGCTGAGGGCGCATACTCGGCTCTCCTTGCCCAGCACAGTGCCGAGTACCGGTACTGAGCTATGAGCGGCAGACGGCCCAGAGACGGCCCAGCAACACGGAACAAGCCCCCTACCGGTTGCTAAAGACCAGGTAGGGGGCCTGTTGCTGCCGGATCGCTGCCAGTTCTCCGGGTTTAGGCATGGCGCTATCAGTGTCGCAGATCCAATTGGGTGGCCTGCGACTGTCGGTCCGGACGCCTGTCGTCACTGGTCGTCACCGGTCGTCACTGATCACCCTCGGACGGCCCACGGACGGCCCAGAGCTGGAGCGCTTCCGCACTACTCGAAGCCGGGGCCCGCCAGCTCTGTATCTGACTCATCCTCCTGCCGCCGGACCCGACCCTGTTCGGAAGCCAGGCCAGCGGCAACCGCGACGGCAATAATTCGAACGTAGTTACGAATATGGTCGCCGGCGCCTACGCTAAGCAGCGCCCAGTACGCTCGTAACGACTGGACCAACACCGCAGCGCCCTCCCCTTTGACCACCCCGGCGGAGGGCGCTGCGTGCGTGTGGGCCGCCTGCCGGACAGCCCCTAGTGGGGTTTAGTCGACCATCTGCCCGTCGTACGTACCGCCCCTGCAAGTGTTGTTCGCCCAATTGACCGTTCCGCCGCCCTGCTCGCACTCACCCGGGGTGAGGCTGGCGGCGGTGGCGGTGGCGGCGCCTGTGAGGCCGAGACCAGCGAGGGCTGCCGTGGCAATGACGGCGGCGAGGATTCGTCGAATACGCATTTGGTTCCCCTTTCACGGATTGCCTCGGTGGGGCACTAGCCAGCTTGATCTTCACCCATGTGGGTGGCACGTCATGTTGCGCCGTTCGAGTGACATTGCTGTCGGGTGCGGGGTCGGTGACGCGACCCGTCAGACAGGCCCTGGTGGCGAATCGGCGTTGAGGTCCTTCAAGAACTTGGAGCGCTCTGCGTCGGCCATGAATCGAGAGCACGAGGGCATCGCCACTGCCAACAGCCGCTTTTCCCATCTCAGCCCACCACTCACCCCGACTCTCATCCCGTACGCACGCCGGCCACGGCCACACCCCCGGCGAATCCTGGCTCGCCGCCAATATCCGCCGCGACATCCAGCACAACCGCAAAACCGCCCGCGAAGAACTACCCGCTCCGCTCGTCGACGAAAGGAACTGTTGACCATGGCTTCAGAGTTGCCGAACCGGTTCCTGACCCCTGAGGACCTGGTCGAGATGTTCGAGCTTCCCCGCGTGGAGACGGTGTACCAGTGGCGTAGGAAGCACACCGGTCCGCGCGGCTTCCGGGTCGGGCGGCACCTGCGCTTCGACCCTGGTCATGTGCGGGGCTGGGTGGAATCCCAGCTTGGGGAGGCTGCCTGATGGCCGGCCATATCCCAGACCGCTGGTACAAGACCGAGACCGGACCGGACGGTGTAGAGGTCAAGGTCAAGACCGACCGGTACGGCACCGGTATGCGCTACCGCGCTCGGTATATCGGGCCCGACGGCACCGAGAAGTCCAAGAGCTTCCCGGATCGTCAGAAAGGCCTCGCCGAGAAGTGGCTGATCGGCTCGCGTCCGCTCGATTCATTCCGCCCGGAGCACATCCGTGGGTTGGTGAGCGCACTGGAGAATGACCCGGCTGTGAGTGGCGGCTATGCGCGGAACATCTACGGCGACGTTCAAACCGTGCTCAGTGCTGTTGTTGACGACGGACTGTTGCCCCGAAAGCCGTGCTCGGGTAAGTCCGTCCGTCGGTGGCCGAAGCCCTCCGTTCCCACATGGCCGCACACAAGCCCGTCGAGATCACGTTGCCCTGGCGCAAGCCAGACGGTCCGAAGGTGACCGCTCGCCTCCTGTTCACCAATACGGCGAGCGGGTAGAGGGAGCAGTGATCCCGCAGCATCTCGCCGAGCGCCTGACGCTGCCGGACTGTGGGGCGAAGGAGGAACTTGCAGGCGCGTATCAAGCCCTGTCCTCCTTCTGCTTCTTCGTCCAGGGGCGTTCCCACTGGGTGTTGATGCACTGCTAGACGGCGCCGACCGAGGCGACGAAGAACGACGACGACCACAACGTAGGCATCTGGCTCTTGAGGTGCGGGAACTCTGAGCGGAGCACGCGGGAGGTGAAGCCCTTGAACTGGTTGGCGACGTAGGAAGCGGAAGCCTTCGGCCCCGTGCTTGACGAACAGGTACACGTGATCGGGCATCACCTCAAGGGCGATGACCTCCCAGCCCTTCTCTCCCGCCTTCTGCTCGATCAGCTTCGATCAGCTCACGCAACCGGACCGCGACCCGGCCACCGAGCACGCGACGGCGGTACTTGGGGCACCACACCACGTGAAGCCCCAAGTCATACACGCCGCCGGAGTACCGGCGAACCTTCCGCGTCACGGTCACGACGATCACTACACACATGACGCATATCTAGCCAGCACGGGGTCAACAGCGCAGACCCATGGGCACAGGTGAAGTCAGATCAGCAGCGCCCGTCGATTCGACGTTCTGACCCGGCTGCGGACGACGTAGCGCCAACCAGCGCTCCACCGGGAGACAGCGAGGAAGTGGACGCGGTCGGCCCCAGGCCGGCCTCCGGCCAAAACCCCCGCACCATGCACCGCAACGGACGAACCCCCCGCCCGACGACGGGCAAGGGGTTCGCATGCGTACCGGATGTGTACCGGCTGCCGTGTCCGTCAGGCGGATCCGACGAACAGCACCAGCAGCAACCAGACCACGGGCGCCGTCGGCAGGAGCGAGTCGAGCCGGTCCATGATGCCGCCGTGACCGGGGAGCAGGGTGCCCATGTCCTTGATGCCCAGGTCCCGCTTGATCATGGATTCGCCGAGGTCACCGAGGGTGGCGCTGGCCGCGACCGCCAGGCCGAGGAGCAGGCCCTGCCACCAGGTGCCGTCGTCGATCAGGAACTGCATGCACAGGGCACCGGCGACCATCGCGAACAGCACGGCACCGAGCAGTCCCTCGCGGGTCTTGCCGGGGCTGATGCGCGGAGCGAGCTTGTGCTTGCCGAAGCGCCAGCCGACGGCGTACGCGCCGGTGTCGCTGACGACCGTGAGTATCAGGAAGGTCAGCACCCGGAACGGGCCGTCGGCGGCGTCCAGCATCATCGCGACGAACGTGGCGAGGAACGGCACGTAGAACGCCGCGAAGACGCCCGCCGTGACGTCCTTCAGATAGCCCTCCGGTGGCTGCGTCATGCGCCAGACCAGGACCGCGAGCGCGGTCAGCGCCATGGCCACCCAGGCGCCCTGGGCACCGCGGACGTATCCGGCGACGACCATCGCGGCGCCGCCGACGGCCAGGGGGACCAGGGGCGCCTTGATGTTCTTGCGCTCCTGGAGCCGGTTGGTCAGCTCCCACAGCCCCACCACGACGGCGACCGCTATGACGCCGACGAAGACGGCCTTGACGATGAACAGCGACGCGACGATGACCACGCCGAGTCCGACGCCGACGCCTATGGCCGCGCCCAGGTCCCGGCCCGCGTTCTTCTTCTGCGGTGCGGGGGCGGGTTGCGGTGCGTCGGACATGGGCTCCGGATTCTGCGGCGGCGCCCCGTGGGGGTACGCCGAGGGGGGCTGCTGGTAGTACGCACCGTGGTGGTGCGCACCGCTGCGAAACGTCTCGTCTCGGGTCGGGGAGCCGCCCGGCCGAGCAGCCCCCCGGCCACCGTCCTGGTCACCGCCGTGCGCGGGTACGCCGTCCGGGACGATGGGCATGGGGCGAGTCTGCTGGGCGTCCTGCGCATCGTACGCGGGAGCCGCCGGGGCGGCTCCTTGGGCGTACGCCTGCCCGGGCCCGTCGTGGGTGGGCCCCCAGTACCCGGCCGGTGGCGGCGCCCCCCAGGAAGAGTCGTTCATCAGACCTCAAGCAGCTCTGCTTCCTTGTGCTTGAGGAGTTCGTCCACCTGGGCGACGTACTTCGCCGTGGTGTCGTCGAGCTCCTTCTCCGCACGCCGGCCCTCGTCCTCGCCGACCTCGCCATCCTTGATCAGCTTGTCGATGGTCTCCTTGGCCTTGCGGCGCACGGAGCGAATGGAGATCTTGGCGTCCTCGCCCTTGCCCTTGGCGACCTTGATGTACTCGCGGCGACGCTCCTCGGTCAGCTCGGGGAACACCACGCGGATGATGTTGCCGTCGTTGGTGGGGTTGACCCCCAGGTCGGAGTCGCGGATCGCCTGCTCGATGTTGCGCAGCGCGCTCTTGTCGAACGGGGTGACGACCGCCATGCGCGGCTCCGGCACGGAGAACGAGGCCAGCTGGTTGATCGGCGTCGGTGCGCCGTAGTAGTCGGCCACGATCTTGTTGAACATCGCCGGGTGCGCACGGCCGGTGCGGATCGCGGCGAAGTCCTCCTTGGCGACCACGACGGCCTTCTCCATCTTCTCCTCGGCTTCGAGGAGGGTCTCTTCGATCACCACTTGCTCCTGCGTGTCTTGAGTAGGCCCGGCTGCGGATCCCTGTCGGGGTTCACGGCCGGCTGCGTCGCGTCTTCTTCCTGCACGGTTCCCGACCGGCAGGTCCTTGTCCATCCCCCGGTCAGGGTCGGGGTGGTTCTCCGGTCAGTGCCGAGCGTCCTGGTCGCCCACGAGTGTGCCGATCTTCTCACCCTTGACGGCCCGGGCGATATTGCCTTCCGCGAGAAGCTCGAAGACAAGGATCGGCAGCTTGTTGTCGCGGCACAGTGTGATGGCCGTGGCGTCGGCGACCTTGAGGTCGCGGGTGATGACCTCGCCGTAGCCGAGGGAGTCGAACTTGACGGCGTCCGGGTTGGCCTTCGGGTCGGAGTCGTAGACCCCGTCCACCCCGTTCTTGCCCATCAGCAGCGCCTCGGCGTCGATCTCCAGGGCACGCTGGGCCGCGGTGGTGTCGGTGGAGAAGTACGGCATGCCCATACCGGCGCCGAAGATCACCACGCGCCCCTTCTCCAGGTGACGCACGGCGCGCAGCGGGATGTACGGCTCGGCCACCTGGCCCATGGTGATGGCCGTCTGCACCCGGGACTGGATGCCCTCCTTCTCCAGGAAGTCCTGGAGGGCGAGGCAGTTCATCACCGTACCGAGCATGCCCATGTAGTCGGAGCGGGCCCGGTCCATGCCGCGCTGCTGGAGTTCGGCACCGCGGAAGAAGTTGCCGCCGCCGATGACCACGGCGATCTGCGCGCCGTCCCGGACGACTGCGGCGATCTCGCGCGCGATCTTGTGCACCACGTCGGGATCCACGCCCAGGCCGCCACCGCCGGAGAACGCCTCTCCGGACAGCTTCAGCAGAAACCGGCCGCGTACTTTGCCGTCGTCACTCTTCTGGGCCTTGGTGGTCATGGGATCCGCCTCTTTCACCTCGTGCGCATACGAAGAAGGCCATTGCCGGTGGGGTCGCTTCTCGCTCCCATGCGCGGCAATGGCCTCCTCGTCAGATCTGCTGCCGTCCGCCGCGCGCCCGGGTGCGGCGCTGTGCGCGGACGACTGCTGTCGACCCTATCGGGGTCGCGTGTCGATCGCGGTACGGACTCAGATGCCGACCTTGATGCGCGAGAAGCGCTTCAGGGTGACACCGGCCTCGTCCAGAACCTTCTGGACCGACTTCTTGTTGTCGAGCGCGTACGGCTGGCCGAGCAGCGTCGCGTCCTTGAAGAAGCCGTTCAGACGACCGTCGACGATCTTGGCGATGGCAGCCTCCGGCTTGCCCTCCGCGCGCGTGGTCTCCTCGGCGATGCGGCGCTCGGACTCGACGACCTCGGCCGGGACGTCCTCCTTGGCCAGGTACTTCGGCGCGAAGGCGGCGATGTGCTGGGCGATGCCCTTGGCGACCTCGGCGTTCGGCTTGTCCAGCTCGACCAGGACACCGATCTGCGGCGGCAGGTCGGGCATGGTGCGGTGCATGTACGCGGTGACGAAACCGTCGGCGAACTGCGCGAAGCGGTCCAGGACGATCTTCTCGCCCAGGTTGGCGTTGGCCTCGTCCACGAACGCCTGGACGGTCTTGCCGGCCTCGATCTCGGAGGCGAGCAGGGCCTCCAGGTCGGCCGGGGAGGTCTTGGCGACGTGCTCGGCGATGGCGGTGGCGACGGCCTGGAACTTCTCGCCCTTGGCGACGAAGTCCGTCTCGCACTTCAGCTCGACGATGACGCCGGAGGAGTTGTCGTCGGCGATGATCGAGACCACGGCGCCGTTCTCGGCGGAGCGGCCCTCGCGCTTGGCGACGCCCTTCTGGCCCCTGATGCGAAGCGCCTCGATGGCCTTCTCGACGTTGCCGTCGGCCTCGTCCAGCGCCTTCTTGCAGTCCATCATGCCAGCGCCGGTGAGCTCACGGAGCTTCTTGACGTCGGCGGCGGTGTAGTTCGCCATGAGTGTGTGAATCTCTCTCGAAGTCTGAAGGATCGAAGATCTGCACGGTCCGTGGTCCACATGCAGGTGCAGATCCCCGACCTGGTGCTGACCTACGGGTGAACGGCGGGAGCGAACTTCATGTCGCCGCTCCCGCCGTCGACGCGGCGCTGACGGGTCAGGCCTGCTCGCCCTCGGCGGCCGGGGCCTCAGCGGCGGGAGCCTCAGCGGCAGGGGCCTCGGCGACGGGAGCCTCAGCAGCCGGGGCCTCGGCTGCCGGAGCGTCCTCGGCCTTCTTCTCGCCCGCGAGCAGATCGCGCTCCCACTCGGCCAGCGGCTCGCCCGCGGCCTTCTCGCCCTTGCCTTCGGTCGCGACACCGGAACGGGCGATCAGGCCCTCGGCGACGGCGTCGGCGATCACCCGGGTGAGCAGGGTGACGGAGCGGATCGCGTCGTCGTTGCCCGGGATCTTGTAGTCGACCTCGTCGGGGTCGCAGTTGGTGTCGAGGATGGCGACGACCGGAATGTTGAGCTTCCGGGCCTCGCCGACCGCGATGTGCTCCTTCTTGGTGTCCACGATCCAGACGGCGCTGGGCACCTTCTGCATCTCGCGGATACCACCGAGGGTCTTCTCCAGCTTGGTCTTCTCGCGGGAGAGCACGAGAAGCTCCTTCTTGGTCAGACCGGAGGAGGCGACGTCCTCGAAGTCGATCTGCTCAAGCTCCTTCAGGCGCTGCAGACGCTTGTAGACGGTCGAGAAGTTGGTGAGCATGCCGCCCAGCCAGCGCTGGTTGACGTAGGGCATGCCGACGCGGGTGGCCTGCTCGGCGATGGCCTCCTGCGCCTGCTTCTTGGTACCGACGAACATGACCGTGCCGCCGTGGGCGACGGTCTCCTTGACGAACTCGAAGGCGCGGTCGATGTACGACAGCGACTGGAGCAGGTCGATGATGTAGATGCCGTTGCGCTCGGTGAAGATGAAACGCTTCATCTTCGGGTTCCAGCGACGGGTCTGGTGACCGAAGTGGACGCCGCTTTCCAGCAGCTCCCGCATCGTGACGACGGCCATGGCCGTAACTCCTTGGATTTCTCGGTTGTGCCGCGGATGCCCGGGCGGCTTCCGCGCCTGACGCCCACCTGCGCCGTTGCCACGTGAGGACCGAGAGGCGCTGACCCGAACGGACCGTTGCCGGCCGCTTCGTGTCGGGGCGTGCGAAGTCGACCCGGTGACCCGGGTCGCCACCAGAAGTGTACGGGACCGGCGGGGCACCGGGTGACGCCGCTGTCCACAACCGGGGAGTAGTCCACCGGTCCCGGCCGTGTTCGTCACACGTGCGGGACCGTTCTCGCATGTGTGCGATGTCTGTGAGGCGTGCGGTAAGGACCGGATGGACGGGATGGATCGGATGGACCCGGCCGGGGGCACGGGTGGGGATGTGGGTGTGGGTGTGGGCACTGACGACGGTGGTTGCGGTTGCGGTCCTGGGCGGACCCGCTCCCCCGGCCCGTGCACAGGCGCCGGGTTCGCGGGTCCCCGCGTCGTCTCCACCCGCGGTCCCGGCCGTCGCCCGCGCCTGGCCGGTGGGGACGCGGCCCGCGGTGGTACGGGGCTGGGAACCTCCGGCGACGCCGTACGGACCCGGGCACCGGGGCGTCGACCTGGGGGCCGCGCCCGACGCTCCGGTACGGGCGGTGGCGGCGGGCCGGATCTCCTTCGCGGGCAAAGTGGCCGGGCGGGGCGTGGTCTCCGTCGCACTGCTGGGGACGAACCTGCGGACGACCTACCAACCGGTGAGTCCGTCGGTACGCGCCGGGGACGAGGTGGCGGCGGGCGAGGCCGTGGGCCGGGTCGAGCCGACCGCGCCGCACTGCGCCGCCGGCCCTTGCCTGCACTGGGGGCTGCTCAGCGACGACAGCTACCTGAACCCGCTCCGGCTGCTGCCCCCGTGGCTGCTGTACCGGGGCCCGTCAAGACTGCTGCCGGTCCTCGGGGTACCGCTTCCCTGAGATGCTCGGGTACCGCTTCCGTGAGACCGGATACCTGGCCGAATCCGGGCCTCCCCTTCGAGGAATGACGAGGTGACACCTAGCACCGACGGTGGCACGGGCGGCCGCACCTCCAGGGAACCGGAGCCGGCCACCACCCCTGGCCGGCGAATCCCCGACAGACGGAATCATTCGTCATGCTTCCGTCTCGGCCCGGACGGGGCACGTACGAGGCTCGGCAGGTCAGCCCCGTACGCCCCGCAGGACCATCGTCACGGCGGCGTCCGTGATGGTCTCGGGGTTCTCGGCAGCGCCCAGTTCGATGCGGCGGACCGCCGCGTCCACGACGCCCTGCAGCAGCATCGCCGCCAGTCGTGGCTGGGCGTGCCCCAGTTCCTCCAAGGCCTCGACGATCATCGCGACGAGCCCGCCGTGCGCCGCACGGATCTTCTCCCGTGCCCCGGCGTCCAGTTCGCTCGCCGAGATCGCCACGACGGCACGGTGGCGCCGGTCGCCGACGAGCGCCAGTTGCCGGCGCACGTACGCCTCCACCTTGCCCTCGGCCGAATCCGCCCGTTCCATCGCCGCCGCCACCTCGGCGGCCCACACGGGGAAGTCGACCTCGCACAACTCCTCGACGACCGCGGCGCGCGAGCGGAAGTACTCGTACACGGACGAGCGCGCGAGTCCCGTACGCTCGGCGAGGGCCGGGAAGGTCAGCGCCTCCGTACCGCCCTCGGACAGCAGGCTCCGGGCCGCGTCCAGCAGAGCGGCTCGCTGCATCGACCGGTGCTCGACCACGGAGGCCGCTCGAATCCTTGGCACGCCCTCCACTGTACGGACGCGCCCGCCGACGCGGGAGTCACCCGATGGCGTACGGGCTGTCCCCGCCCCTGGGGCCGGTCACGGCCGTGACCGGGTACGGCCCGGGAGCAGTACGGCCAGGGAAGGACACGGCGGCCCGGCAGCAGCCGGCACCCGTCCCGATCGCAGGTCACCGTCCAAAACCGGCCAGCTTCGCCCGCAGCTGGAGCACGGACTTCGTGTGGATCTGGCTGACCCGGCTCTCGGTCACCCCCAGCACGTTCCCGATCTCCGCCAGTGTCAGTCCCTCGTAGTAGTACAGCGTCACCACGGTCTTCTCCCGCTCCGGCAACGTGTTGATCGCCCGCGCCAGAAACCGCCGCAGCTCCCGGTCCTCCGCCACCTCCACCGGATTGTCCGCCGCGGTGTCCTCCAGCGTGTCCATGAGGCTCAGCCGGTCCCCGCTCTCACCCCCCACATGCAGCAGTTCTTCCAGCGCCACCACGTTCGCCAGGGACAACTGGCCGAACACGGCGTGCAGCTCGTCCACCCCGATTCCCAGTTCCGCCGCCACCTCGCCCTCCGACGGCGTGCGCCGCAGCCGCGCCTCCAGCGTCGCGTACGCCCGCTCCACGTTGCGCGCCTTCTGCCGCACCGACCGCGGAATCCAGTCCAGCGCCCGCAACTCGTCGATCATCGCGCCCCGGATCCGCGTGATCGCGTAGGTCTCGAACTTGATCTCCCGCCCGATGTCGAACTTCTCGATCGCGTCGATCAGCCCGAACACCCCCGACGACACGAAATCCGCCTGCTCCACGTTGGGCGGCAGTCCCACGCTCACCCGGCCCGCCACGTACTTCACCAACGGCGAGTAGTGCAGGATCAGCTGCTCCCGCAGCCGCTCGTCCCCCGTCGCCTTGTACGACCGCCACAGTTCGTCGAGTGTCGAAGGAGCGGGCGGTCGTGCGCTGGCACCGTCGCGGGCGGCGGGGGGGATGGCCGCACGGTCGGACCCGGAGGTGTGCTGGGGCATTCGTCGCCTTGTGCCGTTCTGCCGTGAAGTGCCGTGAAGTGCTGTGGAGCAGCGTGAGTGGGCGGGCCGTCGGTCTGGTATCGAGTGGGGCCGGTCTGCGCCGGAGTCCTCGTGAGCGTAGCGTGACTGAGGAGTCGCGGTGTGCGAACGCCGGGGCTCCACCCGTGGGCGGGCGTGCTCCGGGGCCCGTTCCAGCAGGCCCGGCGCATCGCCGTGGGTGACCGGCCCGACGGGTCAACTCCGGGGAATCGCAAGGGCATCGGGGTTCCCCCGGACGGCCGAACACCCTCGGTCAGCAGGGCCCCGGACCGGCCCGTACCGACATCACCGCCTGGCGTGTCAACTTCCAGCCGTCGCCGTGTCGTTCGACGTATCCAAGTGCTCTGAGTTCGTACAGCCTCGCGATCACCTCGTCCTCGGTGGTCTGCGCGTCGCACGCGATCTCCCGCGGGTGTGCCGCCCGGCCCGCGGGCAGAGCGGCCAGGACCCGACGGGCGCCGGGTTCCAGCAGGTCACGCGGGAGGACCGGGCCGCGTCTGGCCGGGGCGAGTTCTCCCATGTCCCCGACGAGCTCGACGACGTCCGCGGCATCGGTGACCAGCACGCCCTCCGCGCGCAGCAACTCGTGGACGCCCGCGGAGCGTGAGCTGGTGGCGGGCCCGGGCACCCCCATCGTGAACCGCCCGAGGCGCTGTGCCGCCCGCGCGGTGGCCAGGGATCCGCTGCGGTGGGCGGCCTCGACCACGACCGTGCCCCGGGTGAGCGCCGCGATCACCCGGTTGCGCAGGATGAATCTGCTCGGCGTCGGATGGTCGCCGGGCGGCAGTTCCCCCACGACCAGTCCCTGCGCCGCGATCCTGGTGATCAGCTCAGCGTGTCCGCGGGGGTAGGGCCGGTCGACGCCGCAGGCCAGGACGGCGACGGTGGCCCCGCCCGCACCGAGGGCGCCCCGGTGGGCGGCGCCGTCGATGCCGTAGGCGCCGCCCGACACCACGACCCAGCCGCGCTCGGCGAGCCCCGCGGCGAGAGTGGCCGCCATGTGGGCGCCGTACTCGGTGCAGGCCCGGGCGCCGACGACGGCGACCGATCTGAGCGCCCACATCCGCAGCCCGGGCCGGCCGCGCACCCACAGGCCCAGCGGCCGGGCGTCCCCCAGGTCGTCGAGCTGGACCGGCCACTCGGCGTCTCCCGGTGCGACGAACCGCACCCCGGCGGTGCGCGCGGCCTCCAGGTCCCGGCCCGGCTCCGCTCGCAGTGCACGCGCCCGCAGGCCGGCCCAGCGCCTCCCGCTCACCCCGGGCAGCGGCCGTCCGCCGTCGCACAGCCGCCGGGCGACCTCCCGCACCCCGTGCTCCCGCAGCCACCGCCCGCCGACCTCGTCGCCGGGTTCGACGACGCGGGTGAGCAGGACACGGGAGAGCAGGCTGTCGTCCGAAGCGGCGTCGCCGGTCACGCCGGTGCCCCGATGACCATGGGCACACCTCGTGGAACCCTGGTGCGCAGTTGCAGGGCCAGGGCGACGTCACCGGAGTCGGGCCGGTCGTGACCGGCGAGGTCGGCGACCGTCCAGGCCACGCGCAGGACCCGGTCGAGCCCCCGGGCCGTCAGGACGCCCCGCTCCAGATTCCGCTCCGCCTCGGCCAGCGCGCCGCTCGCCGCCTGCCAGCGGCTGCGCAGCTCACGTCCGGGCACCTCGCTGTTGGTCCGCCACGGAGTTCCCATGAGGCGTGCCGCGGCACGGTCCCGGGCCTCCCGGACCCGGTCGGCGACCGCCGCGGTGGACTCGCCCCGGGCACCGGGCCGGGTCAGTTCGGCGCGCGTCACGGGATCCACCTCGACGCGGAGGTCGACCCGGTCGAGCAGCGGCCCGGACAGCCGCGCCTGATAGCGGCGGACCATCGACGGCGGGCACTCGCACAGCATGTCCCGCTGCGAGAAACGGCCGCACGGACAGGGATTCGCCGCGAGCACCATCAGGAAACGGGCGGGGAACCGGACCACCCCGGCGCTGCGCGCGATCACCACGTGCCCCGACTCCAGGGGCTGCCGCAGCGCGTCCAGGGCCTGACTGCGGAATTCCGGAACCTCGTCCAGGAAAAGCACTCCTCTATGAGCCAACGACACCGCGCCGGGGCGTGCGATGCCCTGGCCGCCGCCGACCAGCGACTGCATCGTGGCCGAGTGGTGCGGAGCGCAGTAGGGCGCGACGTCGATCAGCGGTTTGCCCGGGGGCAGCAGTCCCGCCACCGAGTGGACCGCCGTGACCTCCAGCGACTCCTCCCGGCCGAGCCGGGGCAGCACGGCGGGCAGCCGTTCCGCGAGCATCGTCTTGCCCGCTCCGGGCGGGCCCTCCAGGAAGAGGTGGTGACCGCCCGCGGCGGCCACCTCCACCGCCGTGCGCGCGGAGCGCTGTCCCACCACGTCGGCGAGGTCGTGGTCGTGGTGTGCGACACCGACGCCCTGCATGCCGGTGGCCGCGCCCGCGCCGAGCGCCCGCAGCCCCGCACGGAGCGAATCGGGACGCCCCGGCTCGTCGGGTTCCTCATCCGGTACGGGCTCGTCCGCCAGCACGGCGATCAACTGGCGCAGGCTGCGGATGCCGAGCACCGACACCCCCGGCACCAGCGATGCCTCGGCCGCGGCGCACTCGGGCACCACCACCTGTTCGTATCCGGCGTCGGCCGCGGCCAGCACCGCCGGCAGGATGCCCCGGACCGGGCGCACCCGGCCGTCGAGGCCCAGTTCGCCGATCATCACGATGTCGGCGAGCACCCTGGGGTCGATCCGCTCGGCGGCGCCGAGCACCGCGCAGGCCACGGCCAGGTCGAAACCGCTGCCCGCCTTCGGCACCGAGGCCGGGCTGAGGCCCACGGTGAGCTTCTTCGACGGCCAGGACCCGCCGGAGTTGACCACCGCGGCCCGCACCCGGTCCCGGCTCTCCGACAGGCTCTTGTCCGGCAGCCCCACCAGCGTGAACGCCGCCACTCCCGGTTCCAGGTCGGCCTGGACCTCGACCACCACGCCCTCGACGCCCACCAGCGCCACGGAGCACGTACGGGCGAACGCCATCTCAGGCCACCCCCCGCGCGTGCTCGACCAAGGGGGCTCCGCGGTCCGGCAGGAGGACGCCGACCAGGTCGATGCGGACGCCGCCGGGCGGTGTGCCGCCATGGGTC
The DNA here is from genome assembly GCF_042871185.1 of Streptomyces sp. NPDC006012. Taxonomy (NCBI): domain Bacteria; kingdom Bacillati; phylum Actinomycetota; class Actinomycetes; order Kitasatosporales; family Streptomycetaceae; genus Streptomyces; species Streptomyces sp. NPDC006012. Next base: position 69,941 of record NZ_JBIAIE010000022.1, on the reverse strand, counting down.
TGGATCCAGCGTTCGGCGAGGTCCCGCAGCCGCTGCGCCTTCCGTGGGGTCACCGCGGCCATCGGATGCTCGTAGCACCCGCCACGGCGCGTCTTCACCTCGCAGAGGACGACCGTGTCCCCGTCCCGGGCCACGATGTCGATCTCACCGGATCGGCCGCAGCGCCAGTTGCGCTCAAGGACCGTCATCCCGGCCCCGGTCAGCCGCCGAGCGGCCAGGTCTTCGCCGTACCTGCCGATTGCGTTGCGTGCCTGCTGTGCGTTCATGTGGGCACCACCTCCGCGCCCACCGTCACGTATCCGGCCGGAAGAAGTGGATCTTGGTGGGTTACCCGCCGGTTGTGGACAACCTCGTCACCCACCCGCGCACGCGCGTCGCCCTGGACTCGCCCACGCCGCGCTCGTCGGCCCGGGACCCGCCCGCAGCACCCCTCGCCGGCCCGGGCCCGCCCGCGCATCCCTCGCCGGCCCGGGGAATCACCATCGGCCGGGAGTGCCGTATGCCCCCGAGGACCCCCATCGACCCAGGGAAAGCCATACGGCCCAGGGAATCCCGTACACCGTGCGACAAACCCCTACGGCCAGGGAATCCCGTACGTACGGCCGGGAAAATCCGCGCGCCCGCCCGGATTCCCTTCAGCCGCCCAGGGCCCCGTCAACCGCCCCGGACGTCTCTTCAGCCGCCCGGCAGTTCCAGGTCGCTCTTGTTCAGCTCCTCGATGTTCACGTCCTTGAACGTCAGGACACGCACCTGCTTCACGAACCGGGCCGGCCGGTACATGTCCCAGACCCAGGCATCCGCCATGGACACCTCGAAGAACACCTCGCCCTGTACCGAGTGCACCTGCATCTCGTAGTCGTTGGTGAGGTAGAAGCGCCGCTCGGTCTCGATCACGTATTTGAACAGACCGACGACATCGCGGTACTCCCGGTAGAGCTTCAGCTCCATCTCGGTCTCGTACTTTTCGAGGTCCTCGGCGCTCATGGCATGTTCCCCTTCAGCCGTGCGATCCCACCATTGTGCGCCAGTCCCGCGCGCCTCTAGACGATTTCCGTGTCAAGGGTCACGGGCTTGGCCGGGGGACCTTCGTCGAGCAGCGTCCGGAGCAGCTCGGCGAGTCTGGTCGGGTACACCGTCTCATGCGCCCGGGCGAGTTCCCGACAGGTCCACCACCTCGCTCCGGCGACGCTGCGGCGCTCCAGCTCGGTCAGGGCCAGCGCCCCGGGGTCCCGCTGGGGCGTACGGGCCGTACGGGCCAGGTAGTACCACTCGTCCTGGTTCCAGCGGCGGCCGGCGAACGGGAAGGAGCACTGCCGGCGCCACAGCACCGGGCCGAGCTCGACGTCGGTGATACCGGTCTCCTCGGCCAGTTCCCGCATCGCGGCCTGCTCGCGGGTCTCCTCGCCCTCCAGGCCGCCGCCGGGCGTGAACCACCAGTCGTCGGCCGGGTCGTCCGGCTCGTGGCCGTGCAACAGCAGTATGCGGTCACTGGGGTCCAGCAGCACCACCCGGGCGACCCTGCGCAGGCCGCCCGGGAAGGAATCCGCGCCCGGCTCCCGGGCTTCAGCGGGCACCGGCGGGCTCCGGGCGGGTACGGGAGCGGGTCAGCAGCTTGGCGACCGGGCCGTAGGCGCCGCCGGCGAGGACGAGCACCGCTCCGGCCACGATCAGCACGACGATGGTGCGCAGCGGCCCCGGCTGGGAGAGGGCGCCCAGCGCCTCGAAGCCGACGGGACGCTTCAGCATGCCCTTCACGGGCCAGACGACGGCGTCGACGCGGGCGGACACGGCACCGGCGGCGACGGTACCGCGGGCGGCGTCGGTGAGGTGGGCGGTGGAGTCCAGCGAGCCCTGCCGCTCGTCGCCGAGGAGGAAAAGGCGGTCCTCGGGGACCTTGACGGTCGGGATGCCCATCAGCTCGGCTGCGCTGCCCTCGGGGAGGTAGGGCTCGTCGATCTGCTTGCCGTTGACGGTCAGCTTGCCGTCAGTGCAGCAGGCGACGGTGTCCCCGCCGACCGCGACCACGCGCTTGACCACGTCGGAGCCGGTGACCCAGGTCTTGTCCTGGAAGACGACGACATCGCCCCGGCGGATCTCGCCACCGTCGACGCGCTCCGCGAGGACGCGGTCACCGGCGTGGATCGTCGGGGTCATGGAGCCGGTGGGCACGGTGTACGGCCGGTAGACCACCGCTCCCCACGCGAATCCCCCGAGGAACAGCACCAGGCCCAGTGCCACGGCCACCCCGGACAGCCGCTGCCCGAGCGCGCTGCCGGCCTGTGCCGTGCCTGTGCCACCGCGGTGCGGGGCCGTACGTGTCGTGCTCTCGCCACCCATGGACCCGCACCCTACCGGGCGGTACCGAGCGGCCCCAGTCTCCCTCACCCTCGGACAGGAGGAGGGCCAGACCGGGCCTCGCACGCTTCCGGGCGGTCGCGCTGTACCGAGCGCACCCCGGATGGACACCCCAGGCCCACGTCCCGGACGGACAGGCAGACTTCCAAGGCGCACGGCCGGGGATTCACCCGCCGACCCCCGGGGTTCTCAGCCGACCCGGGGGTTGCCTCGTTCCGGTCCGGTCCTCAGCGGGTCCGGCTCGCCGCGGCCCGGCGGCGGCGCCACGCCACCACCGGCAGCACGCCCACGAGCGCGATGCTCTCGGGGCCCACCGGCAGCGGGACGGCAGCGGAGGAGGCGGCGGAGGACTGCTGGTCGAGACCCGGCTGATCGAAGGTGTCCGGGACCGGCAGGGTGCCCCAGCGGTTGATCGGCCAGGCCCGGACGATGGCGCGGCCGACGACATCGGCGACGGGGACCATGCCGTGGTTCTTGTCGGACTGGTTGTAGCGCGAGTCACGGGAGTTCTGGCGGTGGTCGCCCATCACCCAGAGGTAGCCCTTGGGAACCGTCACCTTGAACTGGCCGCCCTGGTCGTCCACGCTGCACGGCGTGTTCCCGGGGTAGACGAACGGCTCGTTCAGCGGCTTGCCGTTGACCAGCAGCGGGCCGGTGTTCTTGCACTCGACCGTGTCACCGCCGACGCCGATGACCCGCTTGATCAGGTCCTTCTCCTCCGCGGACGGCATCAGGCCGATCCAGCTGAGGACCTTCTGCACGGGGTTCGGATTCGGCGCCGGTTCCCCCGCGAGCCAGTTGTCCGGGTCGTGGAAGACGATGACCTCGCCGCGGTCGGGCTTGGAGCCGAACCACGGGGTGAGCTTGTCGACCAGGACCCGGTCACCCTGCTGGAGGGTGTTCTGCATCGAGTCCGACGGAATCGAGAACGCCTGCACCAGGAACGTCTTGATCAGCAGTGCCAGCACCAGTGCGATGACGACCAGGATCGGCAGCTCCTTCCAGAAGGAGCGCGGTTTCCTCGGCCCGGGAGCAGAGCCGCCCGGCCCCTCGTCCGGAGTGCCGACAGCCGGGGGCTGCCCCTCGGCCGGCGTTCCGCTCGGGGTCGATTCAGGGTCATTTCCGGAGGTCACGGCGTTCTCCGCCGTGGGTTCGCTCGATTCCACGGGGCGCCCGCGGTGTTCTTCGCCGTCGTATCCCGACCGTGCGCCAACCGCCACATCCCCCACGCCAACTCCTTACGCCGTGCCGCCGCCTGCTCCGGGTACGGTGCAGGCCCACCACTCCCATAACGAGCGGGAGTTCCGCAGGAGTCGGGAGCTGGATCATTCCGTCCGGATCGTCGGAGGCAACCCTATGCGACAGGCGGGGGGCCGCGGTCGACCCCGGCGCCGAGTCGGAGACGCTTGCGAAGGTTTTAGGTTCGGTCAGACGGGACCAGTGGCCGATCGGCCAGCCGATGATGATGGCCCGGCCCACCACGGAGTTCAGGGAGACCGTGCCCCCGTAGTCGGTGTCCTGGTGGGCGCGGGAGTCCGCGGAGTTTCCGCGATGGTCGCCCATCACCCACAGTCGTCCCTGGGGGACGGTGACGTCGAACGGCGTGCTGGAGGGGGCGTTGCCCGGATACAGGTAGTCCGACTCGGACAGCGGAACGCCGTTGACGGTGATCCGGCCCTGCGTGTCGCAGCACTTGACATGGTCACCGCCGACACCGATGACCCGCTTGATGAGGTCCTTCTCGTTGTCGGAGGGCAGCAGCCCGATGAAGCTGAGCCCCTCCTTGATCTGCTTGACGACGACGGGGTCGTTCTTCTTGCCGGTCTGCTCACCGGCCAGCCAGCGGCCCGGGTCGTGGAAGACGACGACGTCCCCGCGCTGCGGTTCGGAGCCGAACCACGGGGTGAGCTTGTCGACCAGGACGCGGTCGCCGATCCGGATCGTCTGCTCCATGGAGCCCGACGGGATCACGAAGGCCTGGACGAGGAAGGTCTTCAGGACCAGCGCTATCAGCACGGCCACGCCGACCAGGAGCGGTATCTCACGCGCCGCGCTGCGCCTGCGCTTGCGCTTGACCTTGCGCTGCAGCTGGCGCCGCTCCGCGCGGGTGCGGCCGCCGGCCGGACCGGCCGCGCGCCGCCCGGTGGGGGGCGGGCCGTCGGCCGCCTTGCGGGGCGCACCGCGGGGCTTGCCGCGGTTACCCATGCGGCTGCTCCGCGGCGGGCACGCGCGCGTAGGCGGCCGGCCGGCCGAGGCGCGTCCAGTGGGCGGCGGGCCAGACGATCCAGTCGGCACGCCCGATCACGTCGGCGACGGGGATCATGCCACCGCCCGGGGATCCCAGGTGGTCGCGGGAGTCGCTGGAGTCGTCGCGGTGGTCGCCGAGGACGAACAGCCTGCCCTGGGGTACGACGACGTCGAAGGGCACGGTGGACGGGCTGTCCCCGGGATGGAGGAACGCCGTCTCGTCGACCGGTCGGCCGTTCACCTCGATCCTGCCCTCCTTGTCGCAGCAGACCACGTGGTCTCCGCCCACACCCACCACGCGCTTGATGTAGTCCGCGTCCCCGAAATACCCGGTTCCGTCGAACACGACCACGTCACCACGGCGCGGCCCGGCACCGAAACGGTACGCCACCTTGTTCACGAGCACGCGGTCGCCGATCCGCAGCCCGTTCTCCATGGATCCGCTCGGGATCTGGAACGGCTGCGCCACGTACGTGTTGAGGAGCAGCAGGAACAGCAGGCAGGCGAAGAGGGTGAGGGTGATCCGTCCGCCCGGCAGCCAGTCCGCGAAACGCGACGCGAACGCGAAACGCGACCGTCCCTCCGTGCCCGGTGCGCCGGGGCTGGAGGAGGAACGGTCGCGTCTCGTCGGCTGTGCTTCGGTGTCCATCGCGGGCTGATGTTATCCGGCCCGGCTGGGAACTCCCGGGAGCGCTCAGCGCTCGCGCTTCTCCTTGATCTTCGCGGCCTTGCCGCGCAGGTCGCGCAGGTAGTAGAGCTTGGCGCGACGCACGTCACCCTTGGTGACCAGCTCGATCTTCTCGACGATCGGGGTGTGCACCGGGAAGGTGCGCTCGACACCGACGGAGAAGGAGACCTTGCGGACCGTGAAGGTCTCGCGGACACCGGAGCCCTGGCGGCGGATCACGACGCCCTTGAACTGCTGCACACGGGAGCGGTTGCCCTCGATGACGCGGACGTGGACGTTGACGGTGTCACCCGGGCGGAAGGCCGGGATGTCGCTGCGCAGCGCAGCGGAGTCGACAGAGTCGAGCAGGTGAGACATGTCGTCTGCTTTCTTCGCGGATGCCACAGGTCATCAACGGGAACTAGATGTTCGTCATAGGAGTGCCGTGCGGGTCGGGACGGGCGTCGTCTCCCCCTGTGGCAGGGGCGCACGCCGACCGGATGCACAACAGCGGGCTATTCTTCCATGCCCTCTGGCCTGCGCCAAAATCGGCCGTACGGCTCCCCGTCCGGGTCCGGCGCCCAGCCGAGGATGGAGAGCATCTCGCGGTCCTTCTTGTCGAAGGCCCGGGGGTCGCAACGCTCGATCAGGTCGGGCCTGTTGGCGGTCGTACGCTTCAGCGCCTCGTCCCGGCGCCAGCGGGCGATCTTCCCGTGATGGCCACTGAGCAGCACGTCCGGGATGCCCCGGCCGTGCCAGCGGGGCGGCTTGGTGTAGACGGGGCCCTCCAGGAGGCTCGCCATGGCGCCGGGCGCGAAGGAGTCGTCCCGGTGGGACTCGGCGTTGCCCAGGACGCCGGGCAGCAGCCGTGCCACGGCCTCGGTGACGACCAGGACGGCCGCCTCGCCGCCGGCGAGCACATAGTCGCCGATGGACACCTCGTAGACGGGTATCCGGGTCGCGTACTCGTCCATGACGCGCCGGTCGATGCCCTCGTACCGGGCCGGTGTGAAGATCAGCCAGGGGCGCTCGGAGAGTTCGACGGCCAGTTCCTGGGTGAAGGGGCGGCCGCTCGGGGTGGGCACGATCAGCGCGGGCGTCCCGGAGCCGGTCTCGTAGCCGTCGGCCAGTACGCAGTCGAGGGCGTCGCCCCACGGCCCGGTCATCATGACCATGCCGGGGCCGCCGCCGTAGGGCGTGTCGTCGACCGTGTTGTGCCGGTCGTACGTCCAGGTCCGCAGGTCGTGCACGTGCACGTCGAGCTGCCCGCGCGCGCGTGCCTTGCCGACGAGGGAGACGTTCAGCGGCTCCAGGTACTCGGGGAAGATGGTGACGACGTCGAGCCTCATGCGCCCTCGTCCCCGGCGCCATGTTCGGCGGCGGTGTCCTCGCGGGCCGCGAGGTCCAGCAGGCCCGGCGGGGGCGCCACGACGGCTTTCTGCTCCGCCAGGTCGATCTCGGTGACGATCTCCTCGACGAAGGGGATCAGCACCTCGCTGCCGTCGGGCCGTTCGACGATGAACAGGTCCTGGGAGGGCAGGTGGGAGATCTCGGTGATGCGGCCGACCTCCGTGCCGTCCTCGGTGACCACGTCGAGGTCGATCAACTGGTGGTCGTAGTACTCGTCCTCGCCCTCGGGCAGTTCCTCCGGGTCGATCTCGGCGATCAGGACGGTGTTGCGGAGGGCTTCGGCGCCGTTGCGGTCCCGCACGCCGGCGAAACGCAGGAGCAGGCGGCCGCTGTGCACGCGGCCGGTCTCGATGGTGAGCGGTCCCGCGGAGGCGGGATCGGTGGTGAGTACGGCGCCGGGCGCGAGCCTGAGTTCCGGCTCGTCGGTGCGTACCTCGACGGTGACCTCGCCCTTGATGCCATGGGCACGGCCGATCCGTGCGACTACCAGCTGCACGTTTCCAGATCTCCTGTCATACGGCTACGGGCCGGGGACGGCCCAGTGGCCGTCCCCGGCCCGAGCCGGTTTGCGAAAGCGTCAGCGGACGTGGTCGACGTCGACGAGGTCGACGCGGACTCCACGGCCGCCGATGGCACCCACGACGGTACGCAGGGCACGCGCGGTGCGGCCGTTGCGGCCGATCACCTTGCCGAGGTCGTCGGGGTGGACCCGGACCTCAAGGACGCGCCCACGGCGCAGGTTGCGCGAGGCGACCTGCACATCGTCAGGGTTGTCGACGATGCCCTTCACGAGGTGCTCAAGCGCCTCTTCGAGCATGCTGCTCAGGCCTCGGTCGACTCGGAGGACTCGGCGGCGGCCTCGTCCTTCTTCTCGGCCTTCTTCCGCTGGGTGATCGCCTCACCCTTGCCCTCGTCCTCGCCGCCGAGAGCCTCGAAGGTCGGACGCGCGGCCTTCGGCGCGGCGACGAGCAGCGGCGCCGGAGCGGGCTCGCCCTTGAACTTCTGCCAGTCGCCCGTCTTCTTCAGAATGGCGAGCACGGGCTCGGTCGGCTGGGCGCCGACACCGAGCCAGTACGCCACGCGGTCGGCGTCCACCTCGATGACCGACGGGTTGTAGGTCGGGTGGTACTTGCCGATCTCTTCGATGGCCCGGCCGTCACGGCGGGTACGGGAGTCGGCGACGACGATGCGGTAGTGAGGCGAACGGATCTTGCCCAGACGCTTCAGCTTGATCTTGACTGCCACGGGAGTGGGTTCTCCTGGATTTGACGTGGTGGGGCACAACGAGATGCCGCGTGGGGTTGCGGACCCGAGTGGCCCGATGGACGCGTCAGCCGGAGGAGAGAGGGGTCCTGTGCGACTGTCGAGTACAGCTAGCCATTGTGCCACACGCCGCGGGTCGCTTCCGGCCGGGGCCCGGGCATGCCGGACAGGCACCCGGCGCGGAGACGACCGCACGTCGGGTGCGCTGCCCGGCACCGGCGAGCCGGCGCACGCGGCTGCCACGAGCAGCCGCGTGGCTAGTTCGCCGCCGCTCCCACGGCCTCCGGGATCCGGAACGGCTTGCCGCAGCCACCGCACATGATCGGCGCCTGGGCCAGGACGGACGGGACGACCCGAACATTGCGCCCGCAGTCGCAGACGGCCTTGACCCGGACGCCGCCACCGGAGGAGCCGTGACGGGCGGCCGGGCCGCGGAAGGTGCGGGAGGTGTCGGCGGAGGTGGCTGCCACGTGGGCCTTCAGGGCGCGCTGCAGCCGCTCCGTCGTCGGGCGGTAGCGCCGCTTCGCCTCGGGGTTGAGCGTCACCAGTGAGAAGCCGCTGCTCGGGTGCGGCTCGTCGGGGTGGTCCAGGCCCAGTTCCTCGGCGATGGCGAGGAATCTCCGGTTGTGGTAGCGGCCGGCCCGGGAGGTGTCGCGTACGCCGCGGGCGGCGGCGATGCCGTGGACTGCCTCGTGAAGCAGTCGCTCGAAGGAGAGCTCGTGTCCGCACGCGGACGACGACTCCCCGATCAGGGACTCTGGCGCGGCAAGGTCGGGCAGCTCGGGGTGGTACCGCTGAATGTCGGCCCACGCCTGTGCCAGCTCTGCGGCGAGTACAGGTGGTGTCTGTGTCGTGCTCACGTAATGAGAACGAGCCGGACCGCCGCTGTGTTCCGATTCCGGGGCATCCCAAAATAATTTTGCACGTACCCGTCAGTTGCCACTGATGCGACCTGACGAGGGCGGGAGCGCTGATCTGCGGAGAAGCCGCACAGCTCCTACCAACCCGGTACGTAGTCCGACGTAGAACCCGGCACGCGGAACGCGTCCGCGTGCCGGAGCGGCTGTGGCCGGCTGGTGCGCAAGAGCCGTTTCGGCCGCTCTCGCCGCGAAGGGCGCCGGCTCAGTATGCGCGCGCGACGATCGCCACGTCACCCGGGCCGCCGTCCGTGTCCGGCACCGACCCGTCCGCCGCGACCAGACACCGTACGGTCACGGCGTGCTCGGCCAGTTCGGCCTCGCCCTCCTCGCCGAGGTCGGCCCACGGGATGCGCGCCCAGCCGCCGGCGGTGGCGGCCTCGACGGCCTCCGCGACGGTGGCCACGTCGACCGTGCGGGACTCGCGGCGCTCGCGGGACTGCCTGAGCAGCAGCGCTTGGTCCGCTTCGAGGATCCCCGGGAGCAGGGCGGGCAGCGCGTCCAGGGCGACCGGTTCCTTGCCGCCGGGGATGCGGCGGGCCAGCATCGCTCTGCCGCTCTCCAGGTCGCGCGGCCCGACCTCGATGCGGACGGGCACGCCCTTCAGCTCCCAGTCGACGGCACGCCGGCCGAACGGGGTGTCCGTGCGGTCGTCCACCCGTACCCGGATCCCGGCCGCGGTCAGCCGCTCGCCGAGCTCGCGGACCTCGGCCAGGACCGCTTCGTCGTCCTTGACGGCGATGACCACGGCCTGGATCTGCGCCAGCCGGGGCGGGACGCGCAGTCCGTCGTCGTCCCCGTGCATCATCACCAGGGCGCCGATCATGCGGGTGGTGGAGCCCCACGAGGTCTGCCAGACGTACTCCTGCCGGCCGTCCTTCGACAGGTACCGGGTGTGGAAGGCCTTGGCGAAGTTCTGGCCCAGTTCATGGCTGGTGGCGACCTGGAGGGCCTTGCCGTCGCCCATCATGCCCTCCAGGGTGAGGGTGTTGACTGCGCCGGCGAACCGCTCACGGGCGGTCTTGCGGCCCGCCAGGACGTCCATGGCGAGGACGTTCTCCATGAAGTCGGCGTACACCTCACGGTGGATGCGCGCGGCGTAGTCCCGGGCGTCCTCGTAGGTGGCGTGCGCGGTGTGGCCCTCCTGCCACAGGAACTCCGTCGTGCGCAGGAACACGCGCGGGCGCAGCTCCCAACGCACCACGTTCGCCCACTGATTGATCAGCAGCGGCAGATCGCGGTAGCTCTGCACCCATTTGGCGAAGTAGTCGTTGACGATCGTCTCGGAGGTGGGCCGGACGACGACGGGTTCCTCCAGCTCCTTGCCGCCGGCGTGCGTGACCACGGCCAGCTCCGGCGCGAAGCCCTCGACGTGCTCGGCCTCCCGGGTCAGGTACGACTGCGGGATGAACAGCGGGAAGTAGGCGTTGGCGGCGCCGGCCCCCTTGATCCGGGTGTCCATCTCGGCCTGCATCCGCTCCCACAGCCCGTACCCGTACGGTCGGATCACCATGGTGCCGCGCACCGGGCCGTTGTCGGCCAGCTCCGCCTTGTTGATCAGGTCCTGGTACCAGCGGGGGAAGTCGACCGCCCGGGGGGTGAGAACGGGTGCCTTTGCCATGGCGCGATGGTACGGGTCCATGTTGCCGGGATGTGAATTCCGGCCACGGCCGCCGGGCAGCGGCAATCCGCGCTCCCGGACCCCTGGACGCCGTCGCGGGCCGGGAGTTACCTGGCTTGGGTGGAACGTGCGAGCGCACGGCACGGGGGCCACGCAACCGGTCGCGGCGGCGGCCTTCGGCGGATTGGGGCGCTGATCCATGACACCTACGCTCGTGCGGCAGCATCCGGCCCCTGCGGGCACCGCGTCCGGTGCGGACCGGCGCGCACGCGCGCGTGACTGGTCCGAGATCCAGGAACGGATGCTGGTCCCGCTCCACGAGGCCGTCTACGAACGGCTTGAAGTGGGCCCGGCCACCCGGCTGCTGGGCCTGCGCTGCGGCTCCGGACTCGCCCTGCTGACGGCGGCGTCCAGAGGGGCCGCGGTGACCGGTGTCGACCGGGGGCGGCCCGAACTGCTCGCCCTCGCGCGCCGGCGCCTGCTGCCGGAGGCGCGGGACACGCGCGCGCGTACGCGTGCCCGGATCGTCGACGGCTCACCCGGGGACGCGGCCGACGCGGAGACGCCCGCGTACACCCTGGTGACCGCCTTCGAACCGATCGGATGCCGTGCGGGCGGCCCGGAGGGGCTCGGCGGACTGCTCGCCGCCGCGCTGCCGCTCGCCGCGCGCGGCGCGGCCGTGGTACTGGCCGGCTGGGGTCCGCCGGAGCGCTGCGCCACCTCGGACGTGCTGCGGGTGGCCGCCGGGCCGGCCGGTCCGGCGCACGCCGCGGACCGGCCGCGCCCGGCCGGCCGCGACGACCTGGAGGAGGCCGCCCGGCGGGCCGGGCTGCGGCCGGACGGTTCCGGGCGGGTGGCCTGCCCGTTCGGGTACGCGGACGTGGACAGCGCGGTACGCGGTCTGCTGTCGACGGGGTGGTTCGACGCCGCGCTCACGGCCACCGACCGGGCGCGGGTGGACCAGGAACTGCGCGAAGCGCTGCATCCCCACCGACGGCGGGACGGGACGGTGTGGATGCCGAACGTGTTCCGTTATCTGATCGCCCGCGTTCCTTAGGACGCCTCTCGGGGCGCGGCCCGAGCGGGGCGCATCGGCTCAGGGTTCGTCCTTCGTCAGGCGGGTGATCCCGGCAAGGTGGCGGGCGTCCCTCTCCTGCAGGGTCTCCCGTTCCCTCAGGGCCCTGGCCGGCGCGGCCGGCCGGCCGCGGTGCTCGCGGAGTTCGCGGCACGCCTCCTCGTAGCAGTCGTCGACGTTGCGGCGCCTCGGCGGGCATGGCCGACGGCACCCTCGCACACGCCGGAGGGCGTCCCCGCTCAGCAGGGGACGCCCTCCGGTCACGTACCGCCGGGCCCGCGCGGGCCCCCGCCGGGCTCAGCCCATGAACTTCTTGAACTCGTCCGGCAGCTCGAAGTCCTGACCGCCCTGCTGCGGCAGGCCCAGGGCTCCCCCGCCCTGCGCGGCGGCCTCGCGCCGCTGGGCCTCCTCCAGCTCCTGCTGCTTGCGCTTCATCGGGTTGCCGGAGCGCTGCTTGCCCTTGGCCTTCTTCTGCTGCTTGCGCTGCCGGCCGGGACCGCCGCCCATGCCCGGGATGCCCGGCATGCCCGGCATCCCGCCGCCCTGGGCCATCCTGGACATCATCTTGCGCGCCTCGAAGAACCGCTCGACGAGGTTCTTCACCGCGCTGACCTCGACACCCGAACCCTTGGCGATACGGGCGCGGCGCGAGCCGTTGATGATCGTCGGTTCCTGGCGCTCGCCCGGGGTCATCGACTTGATGATCGCGGCGGTGCGGTCGACGTCGCGCTCGTCGAGGTTGTTGATCTGGTCCTTGATCTGGCCCATGCCGGGCAGCATGCCGAGCAGCTTCGAGATGCTGCCCATCTTCCTGACCTGCTCCATCTGGGACAGGAAGTCGTCGAGGGTGAAGTCCTGACCCTTCTTCGACGCCAGCTTGGAGGCCATCTTCTCGGCCTCTTCCTGGCTGAACGTCTTCTCCGCCTGCTCGATCAGGGTGAGCAGGTCGCCCATGTCGAGGATGCGGGAGGCCATCCGGTCCGGATGGAAGGCGTCGAAGTCGTCGAGCTTCTCGCCGTTCGACGCGAACATGATCGGCTTGCCGGTGATCTGGCGGATCGACAGGGCGGCACCACCGCGGGCGTCACCGTCGAGCTTGGAGAGCACCACGCCGTCGAAGCCGACGCCGTCGCGGAACGCCTCCGCCGTGTTGACCGCGTCCTGACCGATCATCGCGTCGACGACGAACAGGATCTCGTCCGGGGAGACCGCGTCGCGGATGTCCGCGGCCTGCTGCATCATCTCCTGGTCGATGCCGAGGCGGCCGGCGGTGTCGACGACGACGATGTCGTGGACCTTGGACTTCGCGAAGTCGATGGAGTCCTTGGCGACCTTCACCGGGTCGCCGACGCCGTTGCCCGGTTCCGGTGCGAAGACCGCCACGCCCGCGCGCTCGGCGACGACGCTCAACTGGTTGACGGCGTTCGGGCGCTGCAGGTCGGCGGCGACGAGCAGCGGGGAGTGGCCCTGCTCCTTGAGCCAGCGGCCGAGCTTGCCCGCGAGGGTGGTCTTACCGGCACCCTGAAGACCCGCCAGCATGATCACCGTGGGCGGCTGCTTGGCGAAGCGCAGGCGCCTGGTCTCGCCGCCGAGGATGGTGACGAGTTCGTCGTTGACGACCTTCAGGACCTGCTGGGCCGGGTTCAGCGCTTTGGAGACCTCGGCACCGAGGGCCCGCTCCTTGACGTTCTTGATGAACGTGCGGACGACAGGAAGGGCGACGTCCGCTTCGAGCAGCGCGATGCGGATCTCGCGCGCCGTGGCGTCGATGTCCGCTTCGCTCAGCCGGCCTTTTCCACGGAGGTTTTTGAAAGTGGCACTGAGGCGGTCGGAGAGAGTATCGAACACGGCGGCGTCGGTCCTCGGGGTTGGGGGCAGTACAGAGCGTCTTCCAGGGTATCCGGCCCCGCAAGCAGATCGTCCACGACCGCCGCATTCGGTGGGCGGGGCGGGGCCCCGCGGGCGCGGCGGTCAGCGTCCGGGCCGGCGCCCCGGCACGACCGCGAGGTCACGCCCGCAGCGTCTGCTCCAGCGCCCGGGCCGTCGCCGCCGCGTCCCCGGCCGACAGCGGCGCCCCCGTCCCCGTCGTCACGTAGAAGGCGTCCACGGCGTTGGCGCCCAGCGTGCTCACGTGCGCGCTCCGCACCCGGACGTCCGCGTCCTCCAGCGCCCGGCCGATCCGGAACAGCAGCCCCGGCGCGTCCTGGGCGCGCACCTCGATCACCGTGGCGTGCCGGGAGGCGGCCGGGGCGACCGTGACCCTCGGCGGCGGAGCGGGCCAGCCGCGGCGGCGCGGATAGGCCGCGTCGCGCTCCGCGAGCCGGCCCGCGATGTCCAGGCTGCCGTCCAGCGCCCGCACCAGGTCGGCGCGGAGCCGGACGGCCTGCGGCAGCGAGCCGTACTCCGCCGCGACCCGCCAGTCCAACAGCAGCAGCGAGCCGTCGTCGACGTCGTCCGGCAGCCGCAGGGTGCGCAGTTCCGCGGTGCGCACGGTGAGCCGGTGCACCGCGAGCACTCCGGCCACCGCGGGCAGCACCCCCGGCTGGTCGGGTACGGCGATGAGGAGTTCGACGCCCAGCGGCTCGGGATCGGCGGCGGGCTCCTCGTCCGTCGCCTGCCGCGGCTGTGCGCGCAGCGCCAGTACCGGGCCGCCGGTACGGAACGCCTCGATGGCGATGCGCTCCTGCTCGGCGGTGGGGGTGCCGGGCTCGGGCTCGGGCGGCGGGTCCCCGGCGAGGACGGCCGCGACCCGCTTCACCAGGTCGGCGACCAGGGCGCCGCGCCAGGACGACCACGCGGCCGGGCCGGTGGCCAGCGCGTCCGCCTCGGTCAGCGCGTGCAGCAGTTCCAGCGTGCCCGCGGTGCCGACCGTGTCGGCGACCGCGCGGACGGTGGCCGGATCCTCCAGGTCGCGCCGGGTGGCGGTCTCGACCAGCAGCAGGTGATGGCGTACGAGGGTGGCGAGCACGCCGACGTCGGCGCGGTCGAAGCCGATACGGACGGCCACGTCCCTGGCGATGATCTCGCCGGCCACGGAGTGGTCGCCCGGCCAGCCCTTGCCGATGTCGTGCAGCAGCGCGGCGACCAGCAGCAGGTCGGGGCGGCCGACCCGGCGGGTCAGTTCGGAGGCGCGGACCGCCGTCTCGATCAGATGCCGGTCGACGGTCCACACGTGGACGGCGTTGCGCTGCGGGCGGCAGCGCACCCGCTCCCAGTCCGGCAGCAGCCGGGTGACGAGGCCCTCCGCCTCCAGCGCCTCCCAGACGTCCACCGTCGGCCGGCCGGAGCCGAGCAGCGTGACCAGTTGCTCGCGGGCCTCCGCCGGCCAGGGCGCGGGCAGCGGGCCGGCGGTGGCCGCCAGGCGCCGTACGGCGTGCGGGGAGAGCGGGAGGCCGGCCTGAGCGGCGGCGGCCGCGGCGCGCAGCGGAAGCACCGGGTCGCGTTCGGGGCGCGCGGTGCGGGCGAGCACCACCTCGCCGTCCTGTTCCACGACCCCCTCGGCCAGCGGCGAGCGCTCGGCGACCGGATTGCCGCCCGGGGCCCGGCCGTCGCCCGACACCGCCCTCCGCAGGAGGTCGCTGCGCTCCCTCGCCAGTCTGCGCAGCGTGGGACGTACGGCGCGCGACCGCAGCACGCGCCCCACTTCGCGCCAGGTGACGTCGCTGGCGTACGAGATGACGCGGGCCGCTTCGTAGACCTGCCGCAGCAGTGTGTCGGCGTCGAGCAGGCCCAGCTCGGCGGCCACCTGGTCCTGTTCCTGGAGGGCGAGGCGGTCGGTGGCGCGGCCGGTGGTCAGGTGCAGGGCGTCCCGTACGTCGAGCAGGCTGCGACGGGCGTCGGCGAGGCCCTCACGGGGGGCGTCGGCCAGCCAGGACGCGGCGACCGCGCGCAGGGCGGTGGCGTCCCGCAGGCCGCCGCGGGCCTCCTTGAGGTCCGGTTCGAGGAGGTACTGCAGCTCGCCCTGGCGGGCCGCGCGTTCGGCGCACAGCTCCTGGAGCTCCGGGAGGCGTCCGGGCGCCTGGTTGCGCCAGTCGGCGAGCACCGTCGTGCGCAGCGCGGCGGTGAGACCGCGGTCGCCCGCGAGATGGCGGGCGTCGAGCAGCCCGAGCTGGGCCTTCAGGTCGCCGCCCGCCGTCTTGCGGGCCTGAGCGGGGGTGCGTACGGAGTGGTCGAGGGCGAGGCCGAGGTCCCAGACCGGGTACCAGATGCGGTCGGCCAGGGCGGCGACCGCCTCGGCGTCGGGGCCGTCGTGCAGCAGCAGGAGGTCGAGGTCGCTGCGCGGGGACAGCTCACCGCGGCCGTACCCGCCGACGGCGACCAGCGAGACGCCCGCGGGCCCCTCGGCCGCCGCGTCGAACAGCCCGGCCAGCCAGTCGTCGGTCAGCTCGGCGAGGGCCCCGCGGCGCGGCGGCCCGGACTGCTCCCCCTCGGTGAGGAGGCGCAGCCGGGCCGCCGCGTAGCCACTGGGTCCCGGGTCCTTCGCGTCGTTGTGCACTTCCGTACCCGTCACCCGGCGGCTCCTGTCGTCTGCTGTTCGCCTGCGCGTCCGGTCAGAGGGCGTCCGGGCCGCGCTCGCCGGTGCGGACCCGTACGGCCGTCTCGACCGGCACGGACCAGACCTTGCCGTCACCGATCTTTCCGGTCCGGGCGGCCTTGACGATGACGTCGATCAGCTGCTCGGCGTCGCCGTCCTCGGCCAGCACCTCGATACGGATCTTGGGTACCAGGTCGACGGTGTACTCGGCGCCGCGGTAGACCTCGGTGTGTCCCCGCTGACGACCGTAACCGCTCGCCTCGGTGACCGTCAGACCGTGCACCCCGAAGGCCTGCAGGGCCTCCTTGATCTCGTCGAGCCGGTGCGGCTTGACGACCGCGGTGATGAGCTTCATGCGTCCACCTTCTTGCTCTGCATGGCGGCCAGGGCGGGCGCGATGCTACCGATGACCCCGCCGCCGGCGCCGCTGAAGTCGTATGCGGTCTCGGCGTGCTCGGCCTGGTCGATGCCGGAGACCTCCTCGTCCTCGCTGACCCGCAGGCCCATGGTCTTGTCGAGGAGGAAGGCGAGGACGGCGGAGACGATCAGGGAGTAGGCGAGGACCGCGAAGACACCTGCGCACTGCTTCCAGAGCTGGTCGAGTCCGCCGCCGTAGAACAGGCCCTTGACGTCGGACTGGCCCTTGCCGCTGGCGAAGAATCCGATGAGCAGGGAGCCGAGGACACCGCCGACCATGTGGACGCCGACCACGTCGAGGGAGTCGTCGTAGCCGAACTTGTACTTCAGGCCCACCGCCATGGCGCACAGCACACCGGCGATGGCGCCGACGGCGATCGCGCCGAGCGGGGAGACCGCGCCGCCGGACGGGGTGATCGCGACCAGCCCCGCGACCGCGCCGGAGGCGGCGCCCAGCGTGGTGAAGGCGCCGTGCCGGATCTTCTCGTAGACGAGCCAGGCCAGCATGGCGGCCGCGGTGGCGATCTGCGTGTTGACGAACATCAGCGCGCCGACGCCGTCGTTGTTGCCGAGCCAGGAGCCGGCGTTGAAGCCGAACCAGCCGAACCACAGCAGACCGGCGCCGAGCATGACCAGCGGCAGGCTGTGCGGGCGCATCGGGTCCTTCTTGAAGCCGACGCGCCTGCCGATGACGAGGATCACGCCGAGGGCCGCGGCACCTGCGTTGATGTGGACGGCGGTACCGCCGGCGAAGTCGATCACGCCGAGTTCGTAGGCCCACCCGCCGGCGCCCCAGACCCAGTGCGCCACCGGGAAGTACACGATCGTGACCCACAGGACGAGGAAGACCGCCCAGGCCGAGAACTTCACCCGGTCCGCGAGGGCACCGCTTATCAGGGCGGGCGTGATGATCGCGAACATCAGCTGGAAGACGGCGAAGACGAAGACCGGGATGGTGTAGCCGGGCCAGAGGTCCATCTTGCCGATGCCACTGAATCCGACGAAGTCGGAGGTCCAGCCGACGAGGGAGCCCTTGTCGGTGCCGAAGGCCACGGAGAAGCCGTAGAGCACCCACAGGATGGTGACGATGCCCAGGCTGATGAAGCTCATCATCAGCATGTTCAGGGTGCTCTTGACCCGGACCATGCCTCCGTAGAAGAAGGCCAGGCCGGGGGTCATGAGCATCACCAGGGCGGAACAGATGAGCATGAAGCCTGTGTCCGCGGCGGACAGCTTGGGTGCCTCCGCGGCAAGCGTGATGGCTGGTGCCATCGGCGTCTCCTCGTCGATTGGTACGGCCCGTGCGGGCAGGGCCTGAAGAGTGGTACGGGCGGTGAGGGCGGGCCGGTTATGCGCCACGAGACTGGCGCAGCGCCGTTTCGGTCGAAGCCCCTCGTTGTTTCACCGGAGTGACGAAGGCGCCGTGTGTGTTACACGTGGATGAACTGCCGGATTCGCCGCATGGCGATCGTTATCGTGGCGCAACCATCTCCCGCGGAACGAAACCGGCCGCGGACGGCCCTCCGATGACCTGGCATGGGGGAGCCGAGTCGGGCTGTTCGGGAGGGCCGGCCGCGGCCGGGGTTCTGCGGGGTCAGACCGCCTCAGCGGTCTCCGGGAGGGCGGTCGCGAGCTGGTCGGTGAGGTCGATGACCTCGGCGAGGTCGCCGAAGTCGCGTACGGCCGTGTCGACGGTCTTGCGGATCCGCGTGTTCACCCGCTCGGACCGCACCTTCCCGGCGATGCCCAGCGCCCCGGTGACATAGGCGGCGCTCTGCTCGGGCTCGCGGCGCAGCAGGTGCACGGTGGCCATGCCGATCAGGTTCAGTGCGTACGACCGCTGGTGCTCCTGGTCCGCGGCGAACAGCTCGACGGACCGCCGCATCAGCGGTTCGGCCAGGGAGGCGTAGGCGGGGCTGCGGCCGGCGACGTAGGCGAGGTCCCGGTAGGAGTGGGAGTTCTCGCCGTACAGTTCCGCCTCGGAGAAGAAGCGGATCCAGTCGGGGTCCGGCTCGTCCCATTCGTCGGCCTCGGCGAAGGCGTCCTCGGCCATCCGCACCGCGCGTTTGCACTTGCCGGGCTGGCCCATGTTGGCGTAGGCGCGGGCCTCCATCGCATACAGCATGGACTGGGTGCGCGGGCCGGCGCAGTCGCGGCTGCCGTACTGGGCGAGGTGGATCAGTTCCAGGGCGTCCTCGGGCCGGCCGAGGTGGATCATCTGGCGGCTCATGCTGGAGAGGATGTAGGAGCCCAGGGGCTTGTCGCCGGCCTCCTTGGCGGCGTGCAGGGCGAGGACGAAGTATTTCTGCGCGGTGGGCTGGAGCCCCACGTCGTAGCTCATCCAGCCGGCCAGTTCGGCGAGTTCGGCGGCGACCTTGAACAGCTTCCTGGTGGTGGCCTCCGGCTGGGGTTCCTGAAGCAGGTCGGTGACCTCGTGCAGCTGGCCGACGACCGCCTTGCGGCGCAGACCGCCGCCGCACTGGGCGTCCCACTGGCGGAACATCACCGCGGTGGACTCCAGCAGGTCCAGCTCGGGCTTGGACAGGCGGCCGGGGCGGCGGGGCTCGACCGGCTCGGGCTCCGGGCGCGGGGAGGGCGGCGAGGGGACGAGCCAGCGCTGCATCGGCTCGATGAGGGACGGGCCCGCCGACAGGACGAGCGAGGTTCCGAGGAAGCCGCGGCGGGCCAGCATGAGGTCGCTGCGGGAGTACTCGCTCAGCAGGGCCACCGTCTGCGGGCCCGTCCAGGGCAGGTCGACGCCGGTTGCGGAGGGTGACGGGCGGGTGGCGCGCAGGCCCAGGTCCTCGACCGAGACGACGCAGCCGAACCGCTCGGAGAACAGCTCGGAGAGGATCCTCGGGATCGGCTCGCGGGGGTTCTCGCCGTCCAGCCAGCGGCGCACCCGGGAGGTGTCCGTGGAGATGTGGCCGGCGCCCAACTGGCGGGCGCGGCGGTTCACCTGGCGGGCCAGTTCGCCCTTGGACCAGCCGCTGCGCACGAACCACGAGCCCAGCAACTCGTTGGGGCGCTTGTCAGCGTTCGTCCCGCCACCGCCGTTGCCGCCCACTGGAACGCCCCCCAATTCCTGAGACTACTTGTCACCGAGTGCGCCAAGCCCTATCAGGATGCCGCCACCCGCCGTGGCCCGTCCGGCGGTTCTCACCCTTCGAACGGAAAGCCGACTTGCCTCCGGCATACCCATGAACGCAAGTGCCCCGGGACGCGTGTACTGAACGTAATCCTACGTTCACGGCCCGACCATGGCGATCCCGGAAACGCCACCATTCGCCACCCCTTCGAATGAACTCACGCATGCCCGGGCGCGATTCACTTGACATTGGACGGTCACAAGTGGATGCAACGGCGCACTCGGGGGCGCTCGTCTCCCGACGCACCACCGAAGACGCTTCAAAGCGCCGCTCGACCCCCGCGGGGGCGGGGTAGACGGAGCCGTATACGGTCACTTTCCGCTTCCGTCTCGCTCCGCGTCGTAACCACCGGCGCGCTGGACCCGTTGGAGGGGGCATGGGCTTCACGATCGGCGGCATTCGCGAGATCCGCTCCGGCACTCGCCGGCGCGGCCGCTCCTCGGAGTGCACCGCGGTAGCCGAGTTCACCGGTCTGTGGGGCTGGGACGTGGTGCCGGGCGCGCGGGCCGCGGGGGGCGCTTGTTCGTGCGGCCGGGCGGACTGCTGCGCGCCGGGCGCGCATCCGCTGGAGTTCGCACCCCACATCACCGCCGGCGCCACTCTCGACGAGGTCACCAAGACCTGGGGAGAATTCCCCGGCGCCGCGGTGATGCTGCCGGCCGGGCGCACGTTCGACGCGCTGGAGGTGGCCGAGCCCGCCGGGCGCCGGGCGCTGGTCCGCCTGGAGCGCATGGGCCTGCCCCTGGGCCCGGTCCTCGCGACCCCCGACGGCCGCGCCCAGTTCCTGGTCGCCCCCGGCGCCACCGCCGAACTCCCCGCCCTGCTCTACCGCCTCGGCTGGGACGACCCGGCCGCCCTCGACCTGCGCGGCCTCGGCCCGGGCGGGTATCTCACGGCGCCGCCCTCGGACCGCGGCGGCCTGGGCCCGACCCGCTGGCTGCGCGCGCCCTCCCTCGACTCCGCGACCAAGCCCCCGGCCGCCCGCCTGCTCCTGGGCACCCTGGCCTACGTGGCACACCGGTCGCGCGCGTAGAACGGCTCCCGAAAGCAGCGCCGCCCGCCCCCGGAGGGCGGGCCCGACGGCGTCCGGCGCGCGCGATCACAGGCCGGAGGGCCGTCCTCGTGCCGGGCGTACGGGGGTGAGCCCGACGGCGCGGTGAGGGCGCGGGCCTGGGGGCGCCGCCCCGCGGCGGGCCGGGGAAGCGGCGGGGCCGACGAGAGGTTCGAGGCGCTCCCCGGGTCCCTTGGACCCCGCCGAACTCCGCGCGCCCGCTCACTCCCGCAGACCTGCCTGCGCATCCGGCGCATACGGCGAAGCGCCCGTCCCCAGCCGCACGCTGGTGGGGACGGGCGCTTCCCGAACACCTCCGGATCTCCGGAGTCGGTGCCGTGGATCATGTGCTTCGGTGGGCCGCCATCACTCACCGATGAGCGCATCCACGAACGCCTCCGGTTCGAACGGCGCCAGGTCGTCGGCGCCCTCGCCGAGGCCGACGAGTTTGACCGGCACACCCAGTTCACGCTGGACGGCGACCACGATGCCGCCCTTGGCCGTGCCGTCGAGCTTGGTCAGCACGATGCCGGTGATGTCGACGACCTCGGCGAAGACCCGGGCCTGGACCAGGCCGTTCTGCCCGGTGGTGGCGTCCAGGACGAGCAGCACCTCGTCGAGCGGGGCGTGCTTCTCGACGACCCGCTTGACCTTCCCCAACTCGTCCATGAGCCCGGTCTTGGTGTGCAGCCGCCCCGCGGTGTCAATGAGCACCACGTCGACGCCCATCTCCTTGCCCTCCTTCACCGCGTCGAACGCGACGGAGGCGGGGTCACCGCCCTCGGGGCCGCGCACGGTGTAGGCGCCGACCCGCTCGCCCCAGGTCTGGAGCTGGTCGGCGGCGGCGGCCCGGAAGGTGTCGGCGGCGCCGAGGACGACGGTGCGCCCGTCGGCGACCAGGACGCGGGCGAGCTTGCCGGTGGTGGTGGTCTTGCCGGTGCCGTTGACGCCGACGACCATCACGATGCCCGGCCTGCGGCCCTCCGGCTCGGTCCGGACGGTGCGGTCCACATCGGTGCCGACCAGCTTGAGCAGCTCCTCGCGCAGCAGCCCGCGCAGTTCGTCGGGGGTGCGGGTGCCGAGCACCTTCACGCGCTCGCGCAGCCCCTCGACCAGCTCCTGGGTGGGCTGCACACCGACGTCGGCGGTCAGCAGTGTGTCCTCGACCTCCTCCCAGGTCTCCTCGTCGAGGTGCTCGCGCGCAAGCAGCGTGAGCAGCCCCTTGCCGAGGGCGTTCTGCGAGCGGGAGAGGCGGGCGCGCAGCCGCACCAGGCGGCCGGCCGTGGGCTCCGGGACCTCGATCTCGGGGGCCGGCAGCTCCTCGACGACGGGTGGCTCCTCGACGGCCGCCGGGGCGGAGCCGCCGGGGAGGTCCACCTCCTCGATCGTCCGGCGGGATTCGTCGTGCGGCGTCTCGGCCTCGTCGCCGACGTGCGGCTCGGCCGGAGGGGCGGTGATGTCGGGGGCGGCCGGCGGGGGCGGGGGCAGCGGCCTGCGGCGCCGGCTGCCGATGACGAGCCCGCCGATCGCGGCGATCACGACCACGGCGATGACTACAGCAAGGATGACGGTTTCCATAACCCGTCCAGTATCGGCCATGGGTCCCGGCCGGACCCAGCTTCCGGGATCCGCCAGGAGGCTCGGACCATTTCAGGAATTTTGTTCTATTACGTAACATGTCGTCCCATGGGTACCGCCGCTCCCCACCATCGCGTGCCCCGCCCGGAATCCGCGCGGGGCCACGGTCTGGAAACCCGCGGTATCGAACCGGTCCCCAGGAGTGAACGCACCGCGCGGACCCGCGGACTCGTTCCCACCTGGATCGCCGCCAACATCACCGTCCTGCTGCTGACCCTGGGCGCGGGCCTGTCCGTGACCTACGGGCTGAACCTCTGGCAGGTCCTGGTCGTCGGCCTCGCGGCGCCAGTCGTCTCGTACGGCCTCGTCGGCGCCCTCGGCATCGCCGGCAAGCGCGGCGGCGCACCCGGCATGGCGCTGTCCCGCGCGGTCTTCGGGCAGCGCGGCAACCTGCTGCCCGGCGCGCTGATCTGGATCGCCCGCTGGGGCTGGGAGACGATCAACGCGGTGACCGGCGCCTACGCGCTGCTCGCCGTTCTGGACCTCACCCTGGGCATCAGACGTACCGTCCCGCTGACCGTGGCCACCCTGCTGGCCTTCGTGCTCGCCACCTTCGCGATCTCGGGCCTGGGCATCCGCGCGGTGCTGCACTGCGCCAGATGGGCGCCCTGGCTGTTCGGCGCCTTCTCGCTGCTGGTCCTGGGGCGGCTGGTCGTGACGACGGACTGGAGCGGCGTCTTCGCGCGTGCGGCGGCGCCGCCCTCCGCGGTGATCGCGGGCATCGGGCTGATCGCCGCGGGCGGCATCAGCTGGGCACCGACGGCGGCGGACTTCACCCGCTATCTGCCGCGTACGGCCTCGTCGCGGGCCATCGTGCTGGGCACCGTGGGCGGGTCCACCGTCGTCATGCTGCCGATGCTCCTGATGGGATCCTTGCTCGCGGCCTCCGATCCGCGGTTCGCCACGGCGGCCGATCCCGTCTCGTTCCTGGGCCGGATGCTGCCGCTGTGGCTCGCGGTCCCCTATCTGCTCATCGCCCTGATCGGCATGCTGCTGATCAACGCGATGTCGATGTACTCGGCGGGCTTCACCGCGCAGACGCTCGGCCTGCGGGTCCCGCGCCCCTGGGCGGTCTCGGTCAACGCGGTGATCTCCCTGGTCCTCGGCGGCGTCCTGATGCTGGCGGCGGCGTCCTTCCTGAGTTCCTTCATCGCCTTCCTGTCACTGCTCGCGGTGGCCTTCTCGGCCTGGGCGGGGGTGTTCGGCACGGACATGCTGCGCCGCCGGAAGTACGACGCGCGGGCCCTGCTCGACACCACGCGCACCAGCGCGTACTGGTACCGCTGCGGTTTCTCGCCGGCGGCCGTCACCGCCTGGGCGCTGGGGCTCTCCACGGGTCTGCTGTTCACCGGGTCCGACTGGTTCACCGGCCCGCTCGCCGGGAACAACCCGGTCGGCGGGTACGGACTCGGCTGGGTGGCGACGATCGCCGTCTCGGGCACGGTGTACGCGATCCTGCCGAAGCCGGCGGCGGTGGCGGGGTCCCCGGACCCGTCGGCAGCCGCCGAGGGGTCCACGACCCTAGCCGTCTGACGTATCGTCAGCTAACGTCCCCCACGGCACCCATCCGACCCCGTGAACAGGGGGACTTCCCATGCCCGCTTCGGTCGTCCGGTTCAACCTCGTCGAGCCCGGCGCCACCCCCGCCTCCCTCGCCGCCCGTTACCGGGCCGCCCTGGAGATGGCGGCCTACGCCGACGAGCACGGCATCACCACGGTGCAGACCGAGGAGCACCACGGGGTCGCGAACAACTGGATGCCCTCGCCGTTCGTGTTCGCGGGCGCGGTGTTCGGGGCGACGCGGCGGATCGCCGTCACGGTCTCCGCGGTCATCGGGCCGCTGCACGATCCGCTGCGGCTGGCCGAGGACATCGCCGTACTCGACCTGCTCAGCGGGGGCCGGCTGGTCACCGTCGCCGGGATCGGGTACCGGCAGGAGGAGTACGCCCGCAGCGGCGTGGACTGGAAGCAGCGGGGCCGGCTCCAGGACGAGCTGCTGGAGACCCTGCTGAAGGCGTGGACCGGCGAGGAGTTCGACTACCGGGGCCGGACGGTCCGGGTCACCCCGCGCCCGTGCACCGAACCGCACCCGCTCCTGCTGGTCGGCGGCTCCTCCCGGGCCGCGGCCCGCCGGGCGGCCCGGCTCGGCCTGCCCCTCTTCCCCAGCGCGCACCTGCCGGAACTGGAGACCTACTACAAGGAGCGGCTGGCCGAGTACGGCACGGAGGGCTGGACCATGATGCCCGCCGCCGAGACACCGCTGCTGCACATCGCCGAGGACCCGGACCGGGCGTGGGCCGCGTACGGCAAGCACTTCCTGCACGAGGCGCGGACCTACGCCTCCTGGCAGTCCGCGGACATCCGCTCGGCGGTGCGCTCGGCGGCCACGACGGTGGACGAGCTGCGCGCGGAGGGCGTGTACCGGATCCTCACCCCCGAGGAGTGCGTGGCCCAGGGCCTGGACAACCTGGTCCTGCACCCGCTGGCGGGCGGGATGCCGGTTCAGGAGGGCTGGCGCAGCCTCAGGCTGCTGGCGGAACGGGTACTTCCGGCGCTGGCGGACTGATGCCGGAGCTGCCGGGTTCACCTGCTGGTTCACCTCTTGAAGCAGGGGTCAGCGCAGCCGCTGTGAGATGACCTTCGACACGCCGTCGCCCTGCATGGAGACGCCGTAGAGCGCGTCGGCGACCTCCATCGTGCGCTTCTGGTGGGTGATCACGATCAGCTGGGACGCCTCCTGCAATTCCTGCATGATGCGGATCAGCCGCTGGAGGTTGGTGTCGTCGAGGGCGGCCTCGACCTCGTCCATGACGTAGAAGGGGCTGGGCCGGGCCTTGAAGATGGACACCAGCAGCGCGACCGCGGTGAGCGACCGCTCCCCGCCGGACAGCAGCGACAGCCGCTTGACCTTCTTGCCCGGCGGACGCGCCTCGACGTCCACGCCCGTGGTGAGCATGTTGTCGGGATCGGTCAGCACCAGCCGGCCGTCACCGCCCGGGAAAAGCCGGCTGAAGACGCCCTCGAACTCCCGTGCCGTGTCCCGGTAGGCGTCCGTGAAGACCTGCTCGACCCGTTCGTCGACCTCCTTCACCACCTGAAGCAGGTCGGCGCGGGTCTTCTTCAGGTCCTCCAACTGCTCGCTGAGGAACTTGTGGCGTTCCTCCAGCGCGGCGAACTCCTCCAGGGCGAGCGGATTCACCTGGCCGAGCTGCTGGTACGCCCGCTCCGCGGCCTTCAGCCGCTTCTCCTGCTCGGCCCGCACGAACCGCCGCGGCTGGTTGCGGGGATGCTCCGGATCCTCCGGCAGTTCCTCCCCCTCGGCGGGCGGCGAGGGCGGTACGAGCTGGTGCGGGCCGTACTCGGCGACCAGCCCGGCCGGCTCCACGCCCAGCTCCTCCAGCGCCCTGGTCTCCAGCTGTTCGATCCGCAGCCGCTTCTCCGCGCCCAGCACCTCGCCCCGGTGCACCGAGTCGGTCAGCTTGTCGAGTTCGGCCTTGAGGTCGCGTCCCGTGTTCCGGGCGGTGGCCAGCTCCTGTTCCCGGCGGGCCTTGGCCGCCTCCGCGGCGGCCCGCTCCGCGTCGGCCCGGCCGAGCGACACCTCTACGTGCGCGAGCAGCTGCCGCGCGCCGGAGGCGACGGCCTCGGCCACGGACGCCTCGTAGCGCAGCCGGGCCCGCCGCTGTTCGGCACGCGCGCGTGCCTCGCGTTCCGCGCGGGCGCCCCGGTCGAGCGCGTCGGCCCGCCCGGCGAGCCCCTTGACCCGTTCCTCGTGGGTACGGACCTGGAGCCGGGCCTCCATCTCGGTCTGCCGGGCGTTGGCGCCGTCGGCGGCGAGCCGGTCCCGTACCGAGGTGTCCGGCTCCTCCTCGATCGGCATCTCCTCGGCGACGGCGAGCCGTTCGGCGAGTTCCTCGGCCTCCTGTACGGCCCGCTCCAGCGCCTCCTGCGCCCGGGCCGCCGCCGCGGCGGACCGCTCGGCCTCGCCGGCCGCGCCGCGCGCCTGCCCGGCGAGCCGGCCGAGCTGCTGGGCGACGGCCGACTTCTCCCGGTCGGCGGCCCGCCGCCGCTCCGCCAGTTCCTCCACCAGCCCGGCGCACTCCCGGCGCCGCTCCCCCGCCGCGGCCTGCGCCTCGGTCAGCTCGGCGCAGCGCACTTCCAGCTCGTCGAGCTGGGCGGCCGCCTCGTCGACGGACGCCTGCACTTCGAGCAGGCTCGGCGCCCCGGCGGACCCGCCGTGCGCCACATGGGCGCCGAGCAGATCACCGTCGGCGGTGACCGCGGTCAGCGCGGGGTGCGCGTAGACCAGGTCCTCGGCGTCTTCGAGGGTGCCGACCACGACGACGCCGCGCAGCAGCCGGCGCACGGCGGGCAGCAGCTCGGCAGGGCCCCGGACGAGGTCGGCGGCGTACGGCGGCCCGTCCGGGCGGGGCTGGGCCGGTGCGTCGTCCGGGGCACCGCCGAGCAGCAGCGCCGCACGGCCCGCGTCCTGTTTGCGCAGCAGCCGGATGGCGTCCGCGGCCGCGGCGGGCGTGGTCACCGCGACGGCGTCGGCCGCCGCGCCGAACGCCGCCGCCACCGCGGTCTCGTGGCCCGGCGCCACGGTGAGCAGTTCCGCCGCCGGGCCGAGCACTCCGGTGAGCCGGTCCTTGGCTGAGAGCAGCGCGCCGGTGCCGTCCTTGCGACGCAGGCCGAGCGCCAGCGCCTCGTGCCGGGCCTGGGTCGCGGCGCGTCGTCGTTCGGCCGTGGTGGCCGCCTCGCGGGCGGCGGCCAGCTCGGACTCCGCCTCGGCCAGCGCCGTCTTCGCCGCGTCGTGCCGCCCGCCGAGTTCGGTGTCGCCCGCGTCGAGGCCGTCGACCTCGGCCTTGAGCGACTCGTACTCCTCCTGCGCCCGCGCGGCCCGCTCCTGGGCCTCGTCCCGGGCCACCGCGAGCCGGTCGATCTCGGACTGGGCGGCGGCGGCCCGCGAACGGGCCGCGTTGACCTGCCCGTTCAGCCGGGCCAGGCCCTCACGACGGTCGGCGATGGCGCGTGCCGCGTCCTTCAGGCGCCGTTCCTCAAGGGCCAGCTCGCGCTCCAGTTCGGCGCGGTGGCCGACGGTGTCGTCGAGGGCCCGCTGAGCCGCTTCCAGGGCGGCTTCCAGCTCGGCCTCCTGCTCGCGGATCCGGCCGGCCTCCCGCTCCATGTCCTCCGGGTCCCGGCCGCGCCGTTCCTCGGGCGGCGCGGAGGTGGCGCTCTTGACCCGGGCGTCGGCCAGCGAGATCGTGCCGCGCACCCGTTCGGCCAGCTGGGACAGCTCGTACCAGGTCTGCTGGGCGCGCTGCAACCGGGGGGTGAGCCGGCGCACCTCGTCCTCCAGCAGCGCCTCCCGCTGGAGGGCCTTGCGCAGTTCCTGCTCGGCGGCCTCCTTGCGCTCCTTCAGCGCGGCCTCGTCGGCGATCTCGGTCCTGAGCGCCGCGCGCAGCCGTACCAGGTCGTCGGCGAGCAGCCGCAGCCGGGCGTCCCGCAGGTCCGCCTGGATGACAGCGGCCCGGCGCGCGACGGCCGCCTGCCGTCCCAGCGGCTTGAGCTGGCGGCGCAGTTCGTCGGTGAGGTCCTGCACGCGCGCGAGGTTGGCCTGCATCGCGTCCAGCTTCCGCAGCGCCTTCTCCTTGCGCTTGCGGTGCTTGAGGACGCCGGCGGCCTCCTCGATGAAGGCGCGGCGGCCCATGGGGTCGGCGTGCAGCACGGAGTCGAGCTGGCCCTGACCGACGATGACGTGCATCTCGCGGCCGATGCCGGAGTCGGACAGCAGTTCCTGGATGTCGAGGAGGCGGCAGGTGTCGCCGTTGATCTGGTACTCGCTGCCGCCGTTGCGGAACATGATCCGCGTGATGGTGACCTCGGCGTACTCGATGGGCAGGGCGCCGTCGGAGTTGTCGATGGTCAGGGACACCTCGGCGCGGCCGAGCGGGGGACGCCCCGTGGTGCCGGCGAAGATGACGTCCTCCATCTTGCCGCCGCGCAGCGACTTGGCGCCCTGCTCGCCCATGACCCAGCTGAGCGCGTCCACGACATTGGACTTGCCCGAGCCGTTGGGCCCGACGACGCACGTGATCCCCGGTTCGAACCGGAGCGTGGTCGCCGAGGCGAACGACTTGAACCCGCGCAGGGTCAGGGCCTTGAGGTGCACGCCGGTGGACTCTACCCGCCGCCGCTGTTCCACTCCATGAACCCTCGCAACCCCGCGGTTTCACGCCTGAACATGCAGGGCACACCAGACGTTAAAGAGGGTGAAAGGATGCGCGGCGGAGAGAATGACCGGGCATGTAAGAACCGGGTAAGGAACCGGGTAAGAAAGAAGGGACGCCGAAGCGTCCCTTGCAACTCTGACAACTTAGCGGTTGACACGGGCAGCCCGACCACTGCGTGTGCTGGTCGTGGAGCGGTGCAGTGATCAGGTGAGCGCAGGCTCCGCCTGGTGTGCGTCGATGCTCTCCATGACCCTGTCGTGAGAAGCGGCAGCCGTCAGCGCCTCGTTCTCCGCCTGGATCCGTACGAGCTCGGATTCCAGGTCCTGGACGCGCTGCTGGAGCCGTCGCATCTCGGCAAGGAGTCGAGGGTCGGAGCCGCCGACGTAACCGAGAAGCGCCTTTGCCATGATGGATGGTCCTCCACACTGAGTGACCGACCGAATCGGTGTGGGTCGTGAGGGATTCGCACCCGCGGTGCTTGGCACTGCCGAGTGTTGCTCTGCTGTTCCTACATGCCAAACAGCTAAGGTGCGCGGGGCTTTCAGCGTCTCACCAAAAAGTTTGACGGTCAACACGATCACGCCCCGTGTCGGCGGACATCCCGGGGACGCCCGGCCGTCGGAGGGGCCGCGCCACGTCCGCCACGGGGCCCTCAGGGCATGGCGATCACTCGTACCGGGGGAGCCTGCCACGGCTGCCGGTCCTTGGCAACCACCAGGGCGTTTCCACTTCCAGCAGGTGCCGCGGGCACGTGCCGCCGCTACCGGCCGCGGCCGTCCGCCGGCCGGGCTCAGCGCATGGCGAACCCCTCGTAACCCCCGCGGGGTGTGTCCCAGATCTCCGTGACGCCGTCCACCCGCCCGGGCGTGTCGGCGCCCTGGAGCCAGTCGAGAAGCCCCTCGCAGTGCTCCCGGGTCCCTTCGGCGACCACCTGCACGCGACCGTCCCCCAGGTTGAGGGCAAATCCGCTCAGACCTCCGATCTCCAGTGCCTTGGCCCGGGTGAACCAGCGGAAACCCACACCCTGGACGCGTCCGCGCACCCAGGCGACCAGCCGTACGTCGTCGCTCATGGCTGCAACCTAGCGGGCCGATCTCTCCAGGGGCACTTCCCGTCCGGGCCCCATGCGGTACCGTCCCGACCCAATGAATCTCATATGAATCTCACTCGTTCGAGTGAGATGGGTTGACCCACGGGTTCGCATGGGGGGGGTCGCCCGCGAGACCGAGGGAAGGCCAGGACATGGGACGCCACCGACGCTCCGCCGCCGGCCGCGCCACCGGAGTCATACCGCCGCGCGGCTCGGCCCCGCAGGGTCCCGACCCGCGGCACCCGTACCCGGACGACCGCGCCTCCACGGGCACCGCCCCCTGTCCGAACCCGCAGAATCCGTACCCGCGGACGTACTCCGCTCCCGACGCGCAGAGCGCGGCGAGCACGGCGTACCTGTACGCGACGACGGACGCCCCCTACGGACCTCGACCGGACGACGCGCACGGACGGCAGCCCCGCGGCGGCTACGGGCGGCAGCCGGACGGCGAGTACGGACGGCAGCCCGGCGACGGGTACGGGCGCCGACCGCACGGCGGGTACGAGCAGCGCCCGGGAGACGGGTACGGGCGGCTGCCGGACCAGGGGTACGGGCCGCGCCCCGAGCAGACGGGCGCCCGGGGCCCGGGCGGCGGCGGGTTCTCCCCGCCGGAGTTCGCCCCCTTCGACGAGGACGGGCCGCGCGAGCGGGGGCACCGGCGGAAGAAGAAGGGCGCCGCGACCGTGCGCACGGGCCTGCTCGGCGTCTCCGCCGCCGTCGCCCTCGGTACCGTCGCGGTGGCCACGGGCGTCCTGCCCGGTCTGGACGGCTACCGGACCGGCGGCACGAGCGACGGCGACCAGGTGCGGGCCGACGGGGAGCCGGGCAACACGCCGACGGAGCAGGGCGGCACCGCCGGCAGCACCGAACCCGGCCACGACGGCACGCCCGGCGGCCGTGCCACTCCCCGGCCGTCCTCGTCCGCGTCGTCCACCCCGGCCTCCTCCGCGCCCGCCCCGGCCAGGACGCCGTCGAAGCACCCGACGGCCACCCCCTCGAAGCAGCCGACCCGGAAGCCGACCACGCCCGCGGCGCCCGCGCCGACCCAGCGGACGTCGGCGCCCGCGACGGTGTCCGCGGCGACCGCCGCCGAGGCGCAGGTGCTGAAGCTGGTCAACGAGGAGCGGGCGAAGGCCGGGTGCGGCGCGCTGACGGCGAGCGGCCCGCTGACCCGGCTGGCCGAGGCGTTCAGCGCCGACATGGCTGCGCGGGACTTCTTCGACCACACCGACCCGGACGGGAGAACCCCGTGGGACCGGGCGTCCGCGGCCGGCGTCTCCGGTCTCGGCGGCGAGAACATAGCCCGGGGCCAGGCCGACGCGGCCGCCGTGATGGAAGCGTGGATGAACAGCCCGGGGCACCGGGCCAACATCCTGAACTGCGACTTCACGACCCTCGGCGTCGGTGTGCACTTCGGTTCCGGCGGCCCGTGGTGGACCCAGGACTTCGGCCGCTGACCCGCCCGCACCGGCACCGCCGGCTCCTGGGCGGCACGACCTGGCGGTCGGCACCGCGGCTCACCTACGCTGACGCCATGGCCACGACCGAGGAGCGAACCGAGGAGCAGCGCCTGTACGACGTGTTCGCCAAGGTGTGTCCGTCGCGCGGCACACTGGAGCACGTCACGGGCCGTTGGGGCGCGCTCACCCTGGGTGCCCTGTACGAAGGCTCGTACCGCTTCAACGAACTGCGCCGCCGCGTCGACGGGGTGAGCGAGAAGATGCTGTCCCAGACGCTGCACGCGCTGGAACGCGACGGCCTGGTGCACCGCGAGGCCCGGTCGGCGAACCCGCCCCGGGTGGACTACGAGCTGACGCCGCTGGGCCACAAGGTCGCCGGGCGGCTGCTGGCCCTCATCCAGTGCGTGGAGGGCGCCATGGACGACGTCCTGAGGGCCCGCGCGGCGTACGACGCCCGGACCGCTACGGTGTGACGCGCGGCGGGCGCTGGCACTTCGGGCAGAAGTAGCTGGACCGGTTCATCCAGGGGCGACGGCGTATCGGTGTCCCGCAGCGCCGGCAGGGCAACCCCTCGCGCCCGTAGGCGTCGAGGGACCGGTCGAAGTATCCGGATTCGCCGTTGACGTTGACATACAGGCTGTCGAAGCTGGTGCCGCCGACGGCGAGGGCCGCGTTCATCACGTCCCGCACATGGCCCAGCAGTCCGGCCGTGTGCGGCCGGGTGAAGTGCGCGGTCGGACGCTCGTAGTGGATCCGGGCCCGCCAGAGCGCCTCGTCCGCGTAGATGTTGCCGACGCCGCTGATCAGCGACTGGTCCAGCAGCGCCCGTTTGATGGTGGTCCGCTTGCGGCGCAGCGCCTGGTGGAACGCCTCGTCGTCGAAAAGCGGGTCGAGGGGGTCGCGGGCGATGTGGGCGATGACGTCGGGCAGCCCGTCCGCAGTGGTGGGGTGCAGGGAGAGGCCGCCGAAGGTGCGCTGGTCGACGAAGCGCAGTTCGGTGCCCAGGTCGTCGGCGAACCGCACCCGGATCCTGAGGTGCTTCTCGTCCGGCGCCTCCCGCGGCTGGACCAGCAGTTGACCGCTCATCCCCAGGTGCGCCAGGACCGACAGGTCCGTGTCCGCGAGCGGCAGCCACAGGTATTTGCCGCGGCGCACGGCAACGCCGACGCGGTGGCCCTTGAGGCGGTGCACGAAGTCGTCGGCGCCGGCCACATGACGGCGTACGGCGCGCGGGTGCAGCACCTCGGCGTCGGCGACAGTGCGGTGGGCGACCCACCGCTCCAGGCCCCGGCGTACGACCTCGACCTCGGGCAGTTCAGGCATGGGACCCCCGTGACGGACGGTGCGGAAAGACGACCGCCCGCCCCTCGCAGGGGACGGGCGGTCCGGATGTGCTGATGGTCAGGCGGAGGCGGCGGCCTCGTCCGGATCGCCGCCGGTGGACGCCTCGGCCGCCTCGACGACGGCCTCCTCGGCCGGTTGCCCGGTCTTGGCGCGCTC
Source organism: Streptomyces sp. NPDC006012 (assembly GCF_042871185.1). Lineage (NCBI taxonomy): Bacteria > Bacillati > Actinomycetota > Actinomycetes > Kitasatosporales > Streptomycetaceae > Streptomyces > Streptomyces sp. NPDC006012. Next base: position 37,317 of record NZ_JBIAIE010000022.1, on the reverse strand, counting down.
GTCCGCGGCGGCCCGGATGGACCGCCAGGCGGACTCGGCGGCCTGCTGCTCCGCCTCCTTCTTGCTGCGGCCGGTGCCGGTGCCGTACGAGACGCCTCCGACGCGGGCAGCAGCAGTGAAGGTCTTCTCGTGGTCGGGTCCGGTCTCCGTGACCAGGTACTCGGGCACGCCGAGCCCCTCCATCGCGGTCAGTTCCTGGAGGCTGGTCTTCCAGTCCAGGCCGGCTCCGAGGTTCGAGGACTTCTCGATCAGCGGGTCGAACAGCCGGTGCACCAGCTCGGACGCCGCGTCGAGGCCCTGATCGAGATAGACCGCGCCGATCACCGCTTCCAGCGTGTCGGCGAGGATGGATGCCTTGTCCCGGCCGCCCGTGCCCTCTTCACCGCGGCCGAGCCGGATGAAGGAGCCCAGTTCGAGGCCGCGGCCCACCTCCGCGAGCGCCCGCGAGTTCACCACCGCGGCCCGGAGCTTGGCCAGCTGGCCCTCGGGCAGGTCGGGGTGGGTGCGGTACAGCGTGTCGGTGACGACGAGGCCGAGCACGGAGTCCCCGAGGAACTCCAGCCGCTCGTTCGTCGGCAGACCGCCGTTCTCGTACGCGTAGGAACGGTGGGTCAGTGCACGCACCAGAAGGGCGGACTCAAGCTGGTAGCCGAGCCGCCCTTCCAGAAGCGTGTGGGACGAGGCCGTGTTGTCCGCTGGTCCGTTTCCGCTCACGCGGGAAGAGTTCTTCTTCGGTGTGGACACAGTGCCTCTCACCAGCCGCTCAGACCTCTAGAACCTGGCGCTTGTTGTAGGTGCCGCACGACGGGCACGCAATGTGCTGCTGCTTGGGCTCGTGGCAGCGCTCGCACGCAACCAGGGTGGGGACCGCAGCCTTCCACTGCGACCGGCGGTGGCGCGTGTTGCTGCGCGACATCTTCCGCTTCGGAACAGCCACGGCTACTTCTCCTGCTTCTCGTCGACGCCTGCTCCGGCGCCGCCCATGTCGTCCTTCTCGCCGTCCCTCATGGTGTCGGCGAGTCCCTGCAAAGCCGCCCAACGGATGTCGGCGGCGTTGTGATGGTGGTCCGGTTCGTCCGCGAGCCGCGCTCCGCATTCGGAGCACAGACCCGGACAGTCGTCCCGGCACACCGGCTGCATCGGCAGTGCGAGCACCACCGCATCACGCAGCGGGGGTTCGAGGTCGAAGAGTCCGTCCTCGATGAAGTACCTGTCCTCGTCGTCCTCGGCGTCGTCGCCCGGTTCCGCGATCACGCGGCCCCGGTCGTCGGCGTCAGGGTACGAGAACAGTTCCTGGAAGTCCGCTTCGAGCTCCAGCCCGACCGGCTCCAGACACCTTACGCACTCCCCCTCGGCCCGTGCACGGGCGGTGCCTGTGACGAGCACACCTTCCATGACGGACTCCAGCCGGAGGTCGAGCTGCACCGGGGTGCCTTGCGGCACTTCGACGACCCCCCGGACACCGAAGTCCTTGGGGGCGTCGACTGCGCGGGCCAGCCGCTGCAGCGCGCCGGGACGCCGCCCCAGCTCATGCGTGTCGAACACGAGAGGGGCACGATGGTCGAGGCGAGCGTTGGCGGTCATTCCTGCTTTCGGTCTTCCGAGCTCAGGGGGTCGTCGCCCGGAGTGTTCCGGGGCAGCGCTGATCACGGACGTACCCGTGACCGAACAGCCAGAGTACTGGACCATCCGCTGTCGGCCCAATCCGGTGTCCGGTCACAGGCCCCGGCGCTGTTCGTACGCCCGCAGCTGTTCCGCGCTGATCATGCTGGTGTCGAAGAGGCTGGTCTCGTCGAGGGCGTAGCCCTGCTGGTGCTGCTGCCGGTCCTGACCCTGGTCGTAGCCGGTCTGCTGGACGTCGTAGCCCTGGAAGGCGGCGTCCGCGGTCTGGGCGTAGCCGGGCGCGACGGCGTAGGGGTCGGCCTGCTGGACACCGCCCGGTGCGTAGCCGGCGGTGGCGGCATACGGGTCCTGCTGTGCGTAGCCCTCGTGGCCCTGCTGCTGCGGGAAGGCCCCGTACGGGTCCTGCTGCTGGACGGGGACGCCGCCGGTCGCGTAGTCGGCGGCGTACGCGGGCTGCGGCTCGTAGGGCACGCCGGGCTGCTGTTCGTACGGTGCGGCCGGCTGCTGGTGCGCAGCGGGCTCGGCCGACGGGTCCGACGGCTCCGCGAGGCCGGCCAGGTAGTCGGCGTCGCTGGAGTGCCGGAACGTCGTCTGGTCGTCGGCGAGAGCGCCGAGGTCGTCGGTGGCGATGCGGCCGTGCAGCGTCTGCCGGCCGCGGCCGACGGCCTCCAGGGTCTTGGCCAGGACCGCTTCGAAGGCGCCCAGCTTGAGGTCCACGTACTCGTCGGCGGTGCGCCGCAGGGTCTCCGGGTCGTGGCTGCGCTCGGGGGCGTCCTCGTCCTCGTAGCCGGCCTCGTCGAGGCCGGGGCCGGTGCCCAGCAGCTTTTCGCGGCCGCGGCCGACGGAGCCGAGGGTCTTGGTGAGGACGACCTCGAAGTTGGCGAGCTTGGAGTCCACGTAGTCGTCGGCCTCGGCCCGGATCTCCTCGGACTCCTTGCGGGCCACGGCGAGGATCCGCTCCGACTCGTCCTGGGAACGGCGGGCGATCTCGGTGTCGGAGATCAGCGAGCCGCGCTCGGCGTGCGCGTGCTGGATGATCTGCTCGGCCTCCTGGCGGGCCTGCTCGACCATCTGCTCACGGCCGCCGATCAGCTCCTGGGCCTGGGCGAGGGAGCCGGGCAGGGCCTGACGCACCTCTTCGAGCATCGCGAGCAGGTCGGCGCGGTTGACCACGCACGACGCCGACATGGGCATCGCCCGTGCGCTGGAGACCGCGGTCACGATCTCGTCGAGCTTCTTCTGCACGTCCACCTGTGCTCGCCACTCTCTACAGCCGGGTTGGAGACGGACGGAACGACTGTAGTCCCATCAGTCCATCGAGTCCGTTCAGTCCTTGCGCAGACGCTCGTTGAGGGCGTCGAGGACCACCGGGGGCACCAGATGGGAGACGTCACCGCCCCACGCCGCGACCTCCTTGACCAACGAGGAGGAGAGGAAGCTGTAGGTGGGGTTGGTGGGGACGAAGAGGGTCTCGACGCCCGAGAGGCCGTTGTTCATCTGGGCCATCTGCAGTTCGTAGTCGAAGTCGCTGACGGCGCGCAGGCCCTTGACGATGGCCGGGATGTCACGCTGCTTGCAGAAGTCGACGAGAAGGCCGTGGAACGCCTCGATGCGTACGTTTCCGTATTCGGCGGTGACCTGGCGGATCAGGTCGATCCGCTCGTCGATCTCGAACAGGCCCTTCTTGGACTTGTTGATCATCACCGCGACATAGACCTCGTCGTACAGACGGGAGGCGCGGGAGATGATGTCGAGGTGTCCGTTGGTGATGGGGTCGAACGACCCGGGACAGACGGCACGGCGCACTTGTGGTCCCTCGCTCTCCGGTCCGGTCATCGTGCGTCTTCGTACGGGGAAGCGGCGCGACCGTACCAAAACGTTCCCTCGCCGTAGCGCCGGGTCCGGATCGCTTCGAAGCCGTCCGGCCAGTGGAAATCCCCGCCTCTGGTGCTGCGTTCCACGGTGACGAGGGCTTCGGTCGCGAGCCAGCCCTCCGCGCGGAGTGTGAGCAGAATCTCCCGAAGATCGCCGTCCGACACGGCGTACGGGGGATCGAGGAAGACGAGGTCGTACGGCTCGGCCGGCGCCGGGGTCCGGATGATCTGCTCCGCCTTGCCCGACCTGACCTCGGCGCCCGGCAGGCCCAGTTGCCGGACGTTCTCGCGGATCGTGCGGGCGGCCCGGGCGTCGGCCTCGACGAGCAGGGTGTGACCGGCGCCGCGGGACAGCGCCTCCAGGCCGACGGCGCCCGAGCCCGCGTAGAGGTCGAGGACGCGCTCGCCGTCCAGGGGGCCGCCGAGCAGGGACTGCCAGGTGGAGAAGAGTGCCTCGCGGGCCCGGTCGGAGGTGGGCCGGGTTCCGTTGCCCGGCGGAACGGCCAGACGGCGTCCGCCGGCCCGGCCGGCGATCACGCGGGTCATCTTCGGTCCTTGTCGGGTGCTGGGCACGGGGTGCGTTCGGATGGTGGCGGTCCCAGTGTCTCAGCCCTTCTCCAGGTACTGCTCCCGTTCGTCGTCCACCAGGGCGTCCAGCGCCGTCCGCAGCCCCGGCATGCGGTCCAGGCCGGGATCGGCGGCGACCACCGCGACCGCCTCCTCGCGCGCCTCGGCGATGATCTCCTCGTCCTCGATGACGGCGAGCACCCGCAGGCTGGTGCGGGCACCGGACTGGGCCTGGCCGAGGACGTCGCCCTCCCGGCGCTGTTCCAGGTCGATACGGGACAGCTCGAAGCCGTCGAGGGTGGCGGCGACGGCGTTCAGCCGCTGGCGGGCCGCGCTCGCCTCGGGCATCTCGGTGACCAGCAGGCACAGTCCAGGGGCCGAGCCACGGCCGACACGGCCGCGCAACTGGTGCAGCTGGGAGACGCCGAAGCGGTCCGCGTCCATGATCACCATCGCCGTGGCGTTCGGGACGTTGACGCCGACCTCGATGACCGTCGTGGCCACCAGGACGTCGGTCTCGCCGGCCGCGAAACGGCGCATGACCGCGTCCTTGTCGTCGGGCGGCATCCGGCCGTGCAGGATCTCGACCTTCAGGCCGCGCAGCGGGCCCCTGCCGAGTCGGTCCGCGATGTCCAGGACGGCGAGCGGGGGCCGCTTCTCGGCCTCGTCCTCGGGCGACTTCGCGGCACTCGCCTTCTTCGGGTTCTCCGGGTTCTCCGGGTTCTCCGGGTTCTCCGGGTTCTTCGGGTCGTCGTCCTCGTCGCCGATCCGCGGGCAGACGACGTACGCCTGGTGCCCGCCCTCGACCTCCTCGCGCACCCGCTCCCAGGCGCGGGCCAGGAAGTGCGGCTTGTCGGCCGCCGGCACGACATGGCTGGCGATCGGCGAGCGCCCGGCGGGCAGTTGGTCGAGGACGGAGGTCTCCAGGTCGCCGAAGACCGTCATGGCGACGGTCCGCGGGATCGGCGTGGCGGTCATGACCAGCAGGTGCGGGGGCTGCTTCCCCTTGCCGCGCAGGGCGTCGCGCTGCTCCACGCCGAAGCGGTGCTGCTCGTCCACGACGACCAGCCCGAGGTCGTGGAACTGCACCTTGTCCTCGATCAGCGCGTGCGTGCCGATCACGATCCCGGCCTCCCCGGTCACCAGGTCGAGCAGCGCCTGCCGGCGGGCGGCGGCCCCCATGGAACCGGTGAGCAGCACCACCTTGGTGGCGTCGTCGGCACCGCCGAGCATCCCGCCCTCGGCCAGCTCGCCCATCATCTCCACGATGGAGCGGTGGTGCTGCTGGGCCAGCACCTCGGTCGGCGCGAGCATGGCGGCCTGGCCGCCCGCGTCGACGACGGCGAGCATGGCGCGCAGGGCGACCAACGTCTTGCCGCTGCCGACCTCGCCCTGGAGCAGCCGGTGCATGGGGTGTTCGGTGGCCAGGTCGTCGAAGATCTCCTTCGAGACCTTGCGCTGGCCGTCGGTGAGGGTGAAGGGCAGCCGCTCGTCGAAGACGGCCAGCAGGCCGTCGGGGGCGGGCCTGCGCGGGACGGCGGGCAGCAGGCTCTCGGCGTGCCGGCGGCGGGCCAGGGCGACCTGGAGGACGAACGCCTCGTCCCACTTGAGGCGGGCGCGGGCGTCGGCGATGTCCGCCTTGGTGTGCGGGCGGTGGATCTTGAGCAGGGCCTCGGGCAGCGGGACCAGACCGCGGCCCGCGCGCAGCGGCCCGGGCAGCGGGTCCACCGCGTCCTGGGCGCTGGGGAGCACCGTCTGCAGCGCCTTGCCGATCTTCCAGGACTCCAGCTTGGCGGTGGCCGGATAGATCGGGATCAGGGCGCCGGCCCAGGTCTCCACCGTCTCCGCGGCGTCGTCGTCGGCGCCGTGGAGCAGTTCGTACGCCGGATGGGCCAGCTGGAGCCGCCGGTTGAAGACGGAGACCTTGCCCGCGAACATCGCACGGGTGCCCGGCAGGAGTTCCTTGTGCGGCTTGTGCACGCCGTGGCCGAAGAAGACCAGCTGGAGCCGTCCGCTGCCGTCGGTGATGGTCACTTCGAGCCGCTGGCCCTTGCCGCGGGGGGCCTTGGCGGAGGCGAACGAGTGCAGGCGGGCGTCGGCGACCTGGGCGACCACCGTGACGTGCTCGTCCATCGGGAGATCGGCGAGGTGGGTGAGCTGCCCGCGCTCCTCGTATCTGCGGGGGTAGTGGTGCAGGAGGTCCCCGACGGAGTGCAGGCCGAGGTGCTCGGCCATCACCTTGGCGGTGGCGGGGCCGAGCACCGACTTCAGCGGTTGGTCCAGCGTTCGATTCGGTGGTTCTTCCAGTGCGGGCACGAGATCCATTGCACACCACGGCACTGACAAAGCGGCATACGTCCCGGGAAACCCCTGGCCGGGTGGCGGCACGGCGCGGAGGCAGGGGCGGCACGACGCCGGCCCCGGAGACCGGGGAGGCAGGGCCGGAAAGGCGGCTGGAAGTCCGGCCGCTGCCGGGCGGGGGGCCGCCCCGTCTCACTCCACGCCGATGAGGAGCAGCGCTCCCTGCCGTCCCCCGCGGTACACCACCGTGTCGACGGCGAGGTAGGACTCGCGCACGTGTGTCTCCAGCCGGTCGGCGACCGCGGCGGGCGCGTCGTCGCCGAGGACGATGGTGACCAGTTCCCCGCCGGCCTGGAGCATGCGGTCCAGGACGGCGACGGCGGTGCCGGTGACCTCCGAGCCGATCACCGCGACGTCGCCCTCGACGAGGCCGAGGACGTCACCGGCCTGGCAGATGCCGGCCATGGTCCAGGACTGCCGTTCGGCGACGGCGACCTCCGCGTAGCGGGTGGCGCCCGCGGCCGAGGTCATCTGGACCACGTCCTCGTCGAAGCGGCGCCGCGGCTCGTGCACGGCGAGCGCGGCGATCCCCTGCACGGCGGAGCGGGTCGGGATGAGTGCGACGCGGACGCCCTCGGCGCGGGCCTGCTCGGCCGCCGCGGCCGCGGTGTGCCGCAGTTCGCCGTCGTTCGGGAGCAGCACGACCTCACGCGCGTGGGCCCGCCGTACCGCCTCGACCAGTTCGCCGCTCGCCGGCGGCTCTCCCGGGCGGGCGAGCACGGTGGTGGCCCCGGCCTCGGTATACAGCCCGGCCAGGCCCTCGCCGGGCACGACGGCGACGAGGGCCCGCTGCACCCGTTCCCGGGGCGGCAGCTCACCCCCGTGGGCACGGACGTCGCCCTGGCCGAAGTGGGTGATCCGGATCCGGTACGGCCGCCCCGCCTCGACGCCCGCCTCCACGGCGGCGCCCGCGTCGTCGACGTGCACATGGACGTTCCACAGCCCGTCGCCGCCGACCACCACGAGGGAGTCACCGAGGCGGTCGAGCCTGGCCCGCAGCCGGTCCACGGCGGTGTCTGCGGCTTCCAGGAGATAGATCACCTCGTAGGCGGGCCCGCTCCGTTCCGCCCCGTCGCCGTGTCCGGTGTCCTCCCCGGCACCGGCCGGCAGGCACGCGTACGCGGGTGCGGGTGCGGGTGCGGGTGCGGCGGGAGGCTCGGCGCCGCTTTCGGGTGCCACACGCGCGTGCGGCCCGCGTATCGGGACGGCGGCGCCGGGCGCCTCCCCCGTGAACGTCTCCACCAGTGCCGCGAGGACGGCCACCAGACCGCTCCCTCCGGCGTCGACCACCCCGGCCCGCTCCAGGACGGCCAGCTGGCCCGGAGTGGCCGCCAGCGCCGCGCACGCGGCCGTATAGGCGGCCCGGGCCACCGCCTCGCAGTCGCCCTCGGCCGCATCGGCCGCCTCCGCCGCCGCCGAGGCGACCGAGAGCACGGTGCCCTCGACCGGGTGGGCCACGGCCAGGCGGGCGGAGTCGGCGGCCTGCCGCAGCGCGCGCCCGAGCCCCGCTCCGTCGGCACCGTCCGCCCCTGACCCGTCCGCCCGCGCGGACGGGTCGCCCGGGTCGCCCGGATCCACCGCCTGAGCCGCGGGAGTGGCAGCAGTGGCGGCACTCCTGGCGGGCACCGCACCGGTGGGCGCCCCGGCCGCGAGCACCTGTGCCATGCCGCGCAGCAGTTGCGCGAGGATCGTCCCGGAGTTGCCGCGCGCCCCGATGAGGGCCCCGTGCGCCATGGCGTGCACGGCCTCGGCGAGCGACGGCACCGCGCCCTCCCCCGCGCCCGCCTCGTACCCGGCGAACACCGCCTCGACGGCGGCCGCGGCCGATTCCACGGTCAGGTACAGGTTGGTCCCCGTGTCGCCGTCCGGCACCGGGTACACGTTGATCGCGTCGATCTCCTCGCGGGCCCGTCCCAGCGCCCGGAGCGCGTGACCGCACCAGCTGCGCACCGCGAGAGCATCGAGGAATGTCTGCGGCACCTGCGCCACCTGCGCCTCCCTGAGCCGGCCGGACGTGGACGCAGCGTAGACCCCGGAGCGTCGCCGGCCGGAGCAGGGCCGCAGGGGCCCTTGAGCTGCCATGGTAGTTTCGCCCCACGGACGCAGCCGTTGTATGCTGCTCCGGTTGCCCGATCCTGATCGGGCCATTCCCCTGGCAACGCCACTCAAGATCTTCGATCCATGGATCTCGATCTCCGGCAAGCCGGGATCAACCGTAAGTGCATCTGAAGTCTTTGGAGTGACCCGTGGCTGCCAACTGCGACGTCTGCGGCAAGGGGCCGGGCTTCGGCAACAAAATCTCGCACTCGCACCGCCGTACGCCCCGTCGCTGGAACCCGAACATCCAGCGTGTGCGTACCGTGGTCGGCGGGACGCCGAAGCGCGTGAACGCCTGCACCTCGTGCATCAAGGCCGGCAAGGTCTCGCGCTGACGCACCTCCCCCGCGCTCTGAACGGGCCGGGGGACCTCGTAGTGCGCGGCCATCGCCGGTTCGCCGCATCGAGCCGGTCCACCCGAGGGTGGACCGGCTTTTTGCCGTGCCCGCATGGTGGTGCGCCGTTGGACCGCCCGGCAGGCGCGTAGCGCCGTACGCCCGTTCCCCGGCGCCATACGCCCGTTCCCCGGCCCGGATCCCTGCCCGTACGACGAGGTCAGCCCGTCCGGAAGCGCCAGCCGTGGTCCACGGGCCCGATTCCCCGGCCCAGGGCGAACCCGGCCGCGATGGCCCCGGTGACGTACTCCTTGGCCTCGGTCACCGCCTCGGGCACGGGCAGCCCCTTCGCCAGCCCCGCCGCGATGGCGGACGCCAGCGTGCAGCCGGTGCCGTGCGTGTGCCGGTTGTCGTGCCGGGGCGCCCGCAGCCAGTGCTCACGCGTGCCGTCCGTGAGCAGGTCCACGGCGTCCCCGGCCAGGTGCCCGCCCTTGATCAGCACCCAGTCCGGTCCGTACGCCAGCACCGCCGCGGCGGCCTCGCGCATCCCGGACTCCGATGCGACGCGTACGCCGGTGAGTTGGGTCACCTCGTCGAGGTTCGGGGTGGCCACGGTCGCCAGCGGCAGCAGGGCCGTGCGCACCGAGTCCAGCGCCGAGGCGGCCAGCAGCGGATCGCCGTGCTTGGAGACCCCCACCGGGTCGACGACCAGGGGCGCGTCCGTGGCGCCGAGCAAGTCTGCGACCGTCTCGACGAGTTCGGCGGAGGCCAGCATCCCGGTCTTCACCGCCTGCACGCCGATGTCGTCGACGACGCTGCGGTACTGGGCCCGTACCGCCTCCGCCGGCAGTTCCCAGGCGGCCTGCACCCCGAGTGAGTTCTGCGCGGTGACCGCGGTGATCACGCTCATGCCGTGCACGCCCAGCGCCAGCATCGTCTTCAGGTCGGCCTGGATGCCCGCGCCCCCGCCGGAGTCGGAGCCGGCGACCGTCAGCACCCTGGGTGGCGCGCTCATGACTCGATGTCCCCGAAGTGGTCCCAGCCGCCCTTGCTGGTCCACGGCGCACCGTCGACCGTCACCCGGGGCAGCGCCGAGGGGTTGAGGACCTCGCCGATCACCTTCCAGCGGGCCGGGAGCTTCACGTCCGGCGGGAAGGTCGCCACGATCGCGTGGTCCTCTCCCCCGGTCAGCACCCACTGGAGCGGGTCGACGCCGACGGCCTGCCCGATGTCGTTCATCTGGGACGGTACGTCCATGGCGCCGGAGCGGACGTCGATGCGGACCTTGCTGGCCTCCGCGATGTGCCCGAGGTCGGCGATCAGCCCGTCGCTCACGTCGCACATCGCGGTCGCGCCCAGCGCGGCGGCGGCCGGACCCGCGTGGTAGGGCGGCTCGGGCCGCCGGTGGGCCTCGACGAAGGCGCGCGGCGAGCGGAAGCCGCGGGAGAGCACCGCGTACCCGGCGGCGGACCAGCCGAGCCAGCCGGCGACCGCGACCAGGTCGCCGGGCTGTGCGCCGGCCCGGGTCACCGGTTCCTGGTTGCGCAGATCACCGAGCGCGGTGATCGACACCGTGATCGTCTCGCCGCGCACCACGTCGCCGCCGACCACCGAGGCGCCGGCGACCTGGCACTCGTCGCGCAGTCCGTCCATCAGCTCGCTGGGCCAGGTGACCGGGAGTTCGGCGGGTACGACCAGGCCGAGCAGCAGGGCGGTGGGTACGGCGCCCATGGCCGCGATGTCGGCGAGGTTCTGCGCGGCGGCCTTGCGCCCCACGTCGTACGCGGTGGACCAGTCGCGCCGGAAGTGCCTCCCCTCCAGAAGGATGTCGGTGCTCGCCACCACCCGGCGGTCGGGGGCGGCGACCACCGCGGCGTCGTCACCGGGACCCACCCGGACCGCCGGTGTGGTCGTCAGGCGGGAGGTGAGCTCTCTGATGAGCCCGAATTCCCCCAGTTCACCGACAGTGCCCTTCATTGCCCTTTCGCCCCTTCTATACCTTTACGACCCGCTCGCACAGTATCTGCCCCCGCCCACCGGCGATCCGTCCGTGCCCACGCGCGCTCCGCCGCCGGCCTCGGTACCTCTGGTGCGGCCGTCAACCTCCGTCGCGCCTGCACCCCGGCGCGCGGGCCCTGGTCTGCGCGGGTCTCCCCGCGGCGAGCGGCGACGCGATACCGTGGCGTTCCTTTTCCCCACATGATCCTCGTCGCCGCCCTGGAGGTTCCGTGGTACAGGCGTACATCCTGATCCAGACAGAGGTCGGCAAAGCGTCGACCGTCGCCGAAACGATCAGCAAGCTCCCTGGAGTCATCCAGGCCGAGGACGTGACGGGACCCTATGACGTCATCGTGCGCGCGCAAGCCGACACCGTGGACGAACTGGGCCGCATGGTGGTCGCGAAAGTCCAGCAAGTGGACGGCATCACGCGCACGCTGACCTGCCCGATCGTGCATCTGTAGCCCCCGTCTACCCTTGGCCGGTGAACTTCTTCCGGCACCGGCCGCTCGGCCTGCCCGCGCTGGCCCTGCTGATCTCCGTCGCGAGCTGCTCCTCGGCAGACGACAGCGGCACCGTCGCGGTTCCCGGCCCGGACGCGAGGACGGCCGGACTGTGTCGGAACCTGGACAAGGCGCTGCCGCGGACGCTGGACGGGCGCAGCCGCAACGACCCCGAGCCCCGGTCCGCCTACACGGCGGGCTGGGGAAGCCCGGCGATCATACTGCGCTGCGGTGTCACCCGGCCGCCCAAGATGATCGACCCCAAGGTCGCCAAGGGCGACGACCCCGATGCGATCGGGGGCGGGGTGGACGGCGTGGACTGGCTGATGGAGCAGCAGTCCGACGGAACCTGGCGGTTCACCACGGCCAACCGCGAGGCGTATGTGCAGGTGACCCTGCCCAAGGGGAAGGACGGCCGGCAGAGTTCGCCGGTGCTCGTCGGCCTCGCGCCCGCCGTGAAGAAGGCGATCCCCGAGGGGATCGCCTCCATGACCTGAGGCCCCTCGCCCCCACAGGAGCGCCGGGAACCGCACGACCGGCCACGGCGCACCGCGGACAGCCGGCCACAGCGCACCGTGCACGGCCGGCGAGCCGCCACGGCCGCCTCGCCGGAGCCCTCCTGCCGCCGCATTTCTCCCGCGAAGGCCACCCGCGAAACCGTCCCGCCAGGACCTCCGGTGCCGCGTCAGCGCAGTCCCGTGCTGCGCCGCAGCGCCGCCTGCACCAGCAGCTCCACCAGTTCGGGGTAACTGACGCCGGACGCCTGCCACATCTGCGGGTACATCGAGATCGGCGTGAAGCCGGGCATGGTGTTGATCTCGTTGATCACGAACTCGCCGTCCTCGGTGACGAAGAAGTCCGCGCGGACCAGGCCCTCGCAGGAGGCCGCCTCGAACGCCGCCACCGCGAGCCGCTGCACCTCGGCGGTCTCCTCGGCGGTCAGCGGGGCGGGCACGATGCCGGGCGTGGAATCGATGTACTTCGCCTCGAAGTCGTAGTACGCATGCGCGTCCGGCGGCGGGATCTCGGCCGGCACGGAGGCCCGCGGCCCGTCCTCGAACTCCAGCACCCCGCACTCGATCTCGCGGCCCCGCAGCGCAGCCTCGACCAGGATCTTCGGGTCGTGCGCCCGGGCCTCTTCGATCGCCTCGTCGAGACCGGACAGCTCGTCGACCTTGGTGATGCCGATCGACGAACCCGCGCGCGCGGGCTTCACGAACAGCGGCCAGCCGTGCTCACCGGCGAAGTCGACGATCCGCTTGCGGGCGGCGGACTCCTCGCGCTCCCACTCCCGCGGCCGGATCACCAGGTAGGGGCCGACCTTCAGACCGAAGGAGGTGAAGACCCGCTTCATGTACTCCTTGTCCTGGCCGACGGCCGAGGCGAGCACGCCCGAACCCACGTAGGGAACACCGGACAGCTCCAGCAGCCCCTGCAGGGTGCCGTCCTCCCCGTACGGGCCGTGCAGCACCGGGAAGACCACGTCGACCTCGCCCAGCGCCTTGGGCACGGAGCCGGGCTCGCTGTAGACGACCTCGCGGCTGGCGGGATCGACGGGGAGCACCACCCCGCCCTCGCCCGACTCGGCAAGTTCCTCGACCTCGGGCGTACGGCGTTCGGCGATGGCCATGCGGTCCGGGTCGTCCGCGGTGAGCACCCAACGCCCCTCCCGCGTGATGCCGATCGGCAGCACGTCGTACTTCGTGCGGTCGATGGCCCGCAGCACCGCGCCCGCGGTGACCATGGAGATCCCGTGTTCGGAGCTGCGTCCGCCGAACACGACGGCCACACGCGGCTTGCGAGGCTGCTGCTCAGGGCTCTGGGGGAGGTTCTCGGTGCTCATATCGCGATGAGAGTACCGGTTGGTAGCGGCCGGAGACAGCGTCACCCCCGTACACAAACGGATCAAAAACCGGTTGGTCCGGTCATTTCCGTTCAGTGCCGTTCAACGCTGTTCAGTACTGTTCGGCCGTTCAGTGCTGTTCCGTGCGGTTCGGCACTGTTCGGCACTGTTCGGCCGTTCAGCGCTGTTCAGCGCCGCTCGGGCTTCGCGCTGCGCGACATCAGCTCCTTGAGCGCCACCGCCGGCGGCTTGCCCTCGTGCACGATGCCGACGACCGTCTCCGTGATGGGCATGTCGACGCCGTGCCGGCGGGCCAGATCCAGCACGGACTCGCAGGACTTGACCCCCTCGGCGGTCTGCTTGGTGACCGCGACGGTCTCCGCCAGCGTCATGCCCCTGCCCAGGTTGGTGCCGAAGGTGTGGTTGCGGGAGAGCGGCGAGGAGCACGTCGCCACCAGGTCGCCCAGACCGGCGAGTCCGGAGAAGGTCAGCGGATCGGCGCCGAGCGCCGCGCCGAGCCGGGTGGTCTCGGCGAGCCCACGCGTGATCAGCGAACCCTTGGCGTTGTCGCCGAGCCCCATGCCGTCGGCGATGCCCACGGCGAGGCCGATGACGTTCTTCACCGCACCGCCCAGCTCGCAGCCCACCACGTCGGTGTTGGTGTACGGGCGGAAGTACGGCGTGTGGCAGTGGGTCTGCAGCCGCCGGGCCACCGCCTCGTCGGTACAGGCGACGACGGCCGCCGCGGGCATCCGGGTGGCGATCTCACGCGCGAGGTTGGGGCCCGTGACCACGGCGATCCGGTCCCGGCCGACCTTGGCCACGTCCTCGATGACCTCGCTCATCCGCATCGTGGAGCCGAGTTCCACGCCCTTCATGAGCGAGACGAGGACGGTGCGGGGGGCCAGCAGCGGGGCCCAGTCGGCGAGGTTCTCGCGCAGCGTCTGCGCGGGCAGCGACAGCACCGTGAAGTCGGCACCGGCGGCGGCCTCGGCGGGATCGGTGGTGGCCCGCAGGTTTCTCGGCAGCTCGACGCCGGGATGGTAGTCGGGGTTGGTCCGTGCGGAGTTGATCGCCTCCGCGACCTCGGGGCGCCGGGCCCACAGGGTGACGTCGCACCCCGCGTCGGCCAGTACCACCCCGAACGCCGTACCCCACGAACCGGCGGTGAAGACCGCCGCCTTGACCGGCTCGCTCACTTGCCGCCGTCCCCTTCCCGAACTGTCTGCGGCTGCTTCTCCCCGACGGCCTGCGCCTGTGTCCTGCGCCGCTGCTCGATCCGCTCCCGGCGCGGATCGTACGGCGCCCCGGGCGCCTTCTCCCCGCGGATCTCCTCCAGCAGGCCGGTGACGGCAGCCATGATGACCTCGGTGGCCTCCTTGAGGACCTCCGCGGTCATCTCCTGGCCGTAGAAGCGCGACAGGTCCACCGGCGGGCCCGCGAGCACGTGGTGCGTCTTGCGCGGCAGCAGGTCGGGCTTCTTGGCGTACGGCGGCAGCAGTTCGTTGCAGCCCCACTGGGCGACGGGGACGACCGGGCACCTGGTCTGCAGGGCCACCCGCGCGGCGCCGGTCTTGCCGGTCATGGGCCAGCCGTCCGGGTCGCGGGTGAGGGTGCCCTCGGGGTAGAAGGCGACGCACTCACCGCGCTCCACCGCGTCGATCGCCGCCCGGAAGGCACTGAGCGCGTCGGTGCTCTCGCGGTACACGGGGATCTGCCCGGTACCGCGCATCATGGACCCGACGAAGCCCTTCTTGAACAGGCCACTCTTCGCCAGGAATCGCGGCACCCGTCCGGTGTTGTACTGATAGTGCGCGTAAGCGAAGGGATCGACGTGGGAATTATGATTCACCGCGGTGATAAATCCGCCCTCGGCCGGAATGTGTTCCATTCCGCGCCAGTCCCGCTTGATCAGAACCACCAGCGGTGGTTTGCAGATCACCGCGGCCAAGCGATACCAGAAGCCGATTCTGCGGCGGGACACACGGACACCTTCCTCTAGGGCCTGGGGAGCCGCACAAGTGTCGCTCCGGGCGGCCTGTCTGTCGAGGACACCGTACGCCCCGCTTCCCCGGCCTTCGGCCGACGCGGTTGA
This sequence comes from Streptomyces sp. NPDC006012, assembly GCF_042871185.1. Lineage (NCBI taxonomy): Bacteria > Bacillati > Actinomycetota > Actinomycetes > Kitasatosporales > Streptomycetaceae > Streptomyces > Streptomyces sp. NPDC006012. The sequence goes on along the minus strand of NZ_JBIAIE010000022.1, from coordinate 22,021 downwards.
CAATGGCCGCGACGAGAGAGGAACGATACGTCAGTGCAGTGGACCTTGGTCATCCCCGTGAAGTCCTTGGCACTGGCCAAGAGCAGGCTCGCGGACACCGCCGCGGACGGGCTGCGCCCGGGGCTGGCCCTCGCGTTCGCGCAGGACACGGTGGCGGCCGCGCTGGCCTGCGAGGCGGTACGGGATGTGGCGGTCGTCACGGACGACGCGCTGGCCGGCCGGGAACTCGCGGCGCTCGGCGCCCGGATCGTCCCGGACGAACCCGGCGGCGGATTGAACGCCGCCCTGGCGCATGCGGCCGGGGTGGTACGGGCCTCGGACGCGGGGTCCGCGGTGGCGGCGCTGAACGCCGATCTGCCCGCCCTGCGCACGCCGGAATTGTCCCGGGTACTGGAGGCCGCAACGGAATTCCCGCGCGCTTTTCTCCCGGATGCGGCCGGAGTCGGCACGACTCTGCTGACGGCGGCCCCGGGCCTGGAATTGCTCCCGGCTTTCGGCGTCGATTCCCGCGCCCGGCACCGTGCCTCGGGCGCGGTGGAACTCCAGCTGGACGCGGTGGACTCGGTACGGCAGGACGTGGACACCGGCGACGACCTGCGCGCGGCGCTGGCGCTGGGGGTGGGCCCGCGCACCTCGGCCGCGACCGCGCGGCTGCTGATCCCCGGGCAGTAGGCTGCCGCCATGCAGGCGACCGCGTACACCTACGACCCCGGGACCCGCAGCGGGCAGGTACTGCTGGACGACGGCACCCCGGTGCCCTTCGACGCGCCGGCGTTCGACGCGGGCGGGCTGCGGCTGCTGCGTCCCGGACAGCGGGTACGGATCGAGACGGAACCGGCGGACGGCACCGGGCCCGGCCTGCGGATCACCCTGGTGACCCTCCAGACCCTCTGAGCGGCGAAAAAGCCCGTCCAAGGGCCCACAGCCGCCCCAGAGGCGTACCGGCGCACACCTGCCCCACGGACATCCGGGTGGCTCACACCTGCCCCAGGCACACGGGCTCACACCTGTCCCGGCTGGTGTTCACACCTGCCCCAGGGTTCCCGCGGGCCCCACCGCCCGCCAGAGCCCCGTAAGTCCCCCGAGCCGCTCAGGCATCCCGCCCGCACGGAATCGCAGAGCCCTCGGCCATCCCGGCCTCACAGACGCGTCATGGCACTCCGCCCCCGCCTCCGACCCCTCCGACCACGCCAGACCCGAGGCCCCTCCCGTCTCCCGGCGCCAGATTCCCCAGGCCACGCCCCGGCCCCAGCCCCGACCCCAGCCCCGGCAAGACGCCCGGACCACGGAACACACCGCGGGCCGGGCTCCCGAGGGAGTCCGGCCCGGCGTGTGAGTGCCCCGTGCGCCTGCGCCTAGCGGGCGGTGGCCTTCTTGGCGGTGGTCTTGCGGCCCGTCGACTTCTTGGCCGGGGCCTTCTTGGCCGTGACCTTCTTCGCGGGGGCCTTCTTCGCCACCGTCTTCTTGGCCGTGGCCTTCTTCGCCGTGGCCTTCTTGGCGGCCGCGGTCGTCTTCTTGGCCGTCGCCTTCTTGGCGGCCGCGGTCGTCTTCTTGGCGGTGACCTTCTTGGCGGTGACCTTCTTCGCGGGGGCCTTCTTCGCCGCCGCCTTCTTGGCCGTGGCCTTCTTGGCCGCTGCCTTCTTGACCGTCGCGGAAGCACCGCCGGTCAGGCTGCCCTTGGGCGCCTTCTTGACGGAGACCTCACCGCTGCGCGGGAGCTTCTTCGAGCCGCTCACCAGGTCTTTGAAGCCCTGACCGGCACGGAAACGCGGTACCGAGGTCTTCCTGACCCGAACCCGCTCGCCCGTCTGGGGGTTGCGGGCGTAACGGGCCGGACGGTCCACCTTCTCGAAGGACCCGAATCCGGTGACCGAGATCCGGTCGCCCGCGACCACGGCGCGGACGACGGCGTCCAGGACCGCGTCGACAGCATCGGCGGCCTGCTGGCGGCCACCCATCTTGTCGGCAATCGCTTCTACGAGCTGCGCCTTGTTCACGTCTTCCCCTTCGGAGACATCGCCAGAACGAAAGTGTTCAAGCTTTTTCGCACGTTAGGCAGATATATACCGCAAATCAAACACGAAACGGGCTAATCACCCTTGTGCCGCAACGGACTCGGCCCTCTCGGGCCGGTTCAGCGTTCCCCTTCGGGGATTCGCCCCGCGTCGAGGTCCTCGGTGAACCGGTCGAGCCGCCTTGCCGCGTCGGCGAGATCGTGCTTGGCCGCGGCCGTAATGACCAGCAGCTTCCGGGTCAGCGCCATCCGTACGCCCTCCGGGACTTGCAGTGCGCGCACCTTTGCGTGCGCTTCCTTCAGTTGGTCCGCGACCGCCGCATAGAGCTGGAGTTGGCCGTCGTGTTCCATGCACAGATTGTGCCATCTGGGGCGAGTTGTCGCCTGCCCAGGGGGCAACTGGCGCCGCCCGCGGCGCTCCGCGGGCCCCTTGGGAGGAGCTGCCCGGATGCCCGCCTACCCCAGTAATCACCCACCTAACGTGGGGAGTTGGCACGACTTCCGGAAGCGGCCGGGGCCGTTCGGGTGCAGACATGGCTGTACCCCCAATCGTGGCGATCGGGGGTACAGAGGGGGTGTTGCGGTGGCCGAAACTCGACCTCTTGGGGGCCGGAGGGTCAGACCTTCAGCGTCCGCGGCTTGTGGGCGGGCCGCTTCGTCTCGTACGCGGCGATGTCGGCCTCGTTCCGGAGGGTGATCGAGATGTCGTCCAGGCCGTTCAGCAGCCGCCAGCGGGAGTTCTCGTCCAGCTCGAAGGCGGCCGTGACGCCCTCGGCGCGCACCTCGCGGCGCTCCAGGTCGACAGTGATCCCGGCCTCGGGGTCCCGCTCGGTCAGCTCCCACAGCGCGTCCACGGTCGACTGCTCCAGCACCACGGTGAGCAGGCCGTTCTTCAGTGAGTTGCCACGGAAGATGTCGGCGAACCGGGCGGAGATCACGGCCTTGAAGCCGTAGTTCTGCAACGCCCAGACGGCGTGCTCACGGGACGAGCCGGTGCCGAAGTCGGGGCCGGCGACCAGGACGGTGGCGCCCTGCCGCTCAGGACGGTTGAGCACGAACTCCGGGTCCTTGCGCCAGGCCTCGAACAGCCCGTCCTCGAATCCGTCCCGGGTGACCTTCTTGAGCCAGTGAGCAGGGATGATCTGGTCGGTGTCGACGTTGCCGCGGCGCAGCGGGACGGCCCGGCCGGTGTGCGTGGTGAATGCTTCCATGATCCTCAGCGACTCTCAGACTTCGGCGGGCGTACGGGTGTCGGTGCCGGACAGGTCGGCGGGGGACGCCAGGTGGCCCAGGACCGCCGTCGCGGCCGCGACCTGCGGCGATACCAGATGGGTACGGCCGCCCTTGCCCTGCCGGCCCTCGAAGTTGCGGTTGGAGGTGGACGCGGAGCGCTCACCCGGGGCCAGCTGGTCGGGGTTCATGCCCAGGCACATCGAGCAGCCCGCGTGCCGCCATTCGGCCCCGGCCTCCTTGAAGACCACGTCCAGACCTTCGGAGACGGCCTGCAGACCCACCCGCGCGGAGCCCGGGACGACCAGCATCCGTACGCCGTCGGCGACTTTGCGGTCCTTGAGGATGCCCGCGGCGGCGCGCAGGTCCTCGATGCGCCCATTGGTGCAGGAGCCTACGAAGACGGTGTCCACCTGGATGGAGCGCAGCGTCTGTCCGGCCTCCAACCCCATGTATTCCAGGGCCTTTTCGGCGGCCAGCCGCTCCGAAGCGTCTTCGTACGAAGCCGGGTCGGGGACGGACGCCGAAAGCGGGGCGCCCTGGCCCGGGTTGGTGCCCCAGGTGACGAACGGTGCCAGTTCGTCCGCGTGGATGACGACCTCGGCGTCGAAGACCGCGTCCTCGTCGGTGTGCAGCGTCTTCCAGTACGCCACCGCGGCGTCCCAGTCGGCGCCCTCGGGGGCGTGCGGGCGGTCCCTGAGGTAGGCGAAGGTGGTCTCGTCGGGAGCGATCATGCCCGCGCGGGCGCCGGCCTCGATCGACATGTTGCAGATGGTCATCCGGGCCTCCATCGAGAGCTTCTCGATAGCGCTGCCGCGGTACTCCAGGATGTAGCCCTGGCCGCCGCCGGTGCCGATCTTCGCGATGATCGCCAGGATCAGGTCCTTGGCGGCCACGCCCTCGGGCAGCTCGCCGTCGACCGTGATCGCCATGGTCTTCGGGCGGGCCAGGGGCAGCGTCTGGGTGGCCAGCACGTGCTCCACCTGGGAGGTGCCGATGCCGAACGCCAGCGCGCCGAAGGCGCCGTGCGTGGAGGTGTGGGAGTCGCCGCAGACGACCGTCGTACCGGGCTGGGTCAGGCCCAGCTGCGGGCCGACGACGTGCACCACGCCCTGCTCGACGTCGCCCAGCGGGTGCAGCCGCACCCCGAAGTCGGCGCAGTTCTTGCGCAGCGTCTCCAGCTGGGCGCGGGAGACCGGGTCCGCGATGGGTTTGTCGATGTCGAGGGTCGGAGTGTTGTGGTCCTCGGTCGCGATGGTGAGGTCGAGGCGGCGCACCGTGCGCCCGCTCTGCCTGAGGCCGTCGAACGCCTGCGGACTGGTGACCTCGTGCAGCAGGTGCAGATCGATGAAGAGGAGGTCGGGCTCGCCCTCTGCGCGCCGGACGACGTGATCGTCCCAGACCTTCTCCGCGAGTGTCCTACCCATCGCTTTCCCTCCGGCCGGCAGTGCTGCACCGGCCCAACTAGAGATTCCTGTGGAAACCGCGCCCGCGCCCCTGTCCTTCGGGCGTCCGTCGCCGGGCCCGCCGGACCGCAGGCCGCTGTGTATTCCAGAGTCGCGCGTTCCACCGGAAATTGAACTTGCGTTTCACAGAGTGAGACGCAAGTATCGTTGCATGGACAACAGTAGCGGCGTCGGCGTTCTGGACAAGGCGGCCCTCGTCCTGAGCGCTCTGGAGTCCGGTCCGGCCACCCTCGCGGGTCTGGTCGGCGCCACCGGACTGGCACGACCCACGGCCCACCGGCTGGCCGTAGCGCTGGAACACCACCGCATGGTGGCACGCGACATGCAGGGCCGCTTCATCCTCGGCCCGCGGCTGGCGGAGCTGGCCGCGGCGGCGGGCGAGGACCGCCTGCTGGCGACGGCCGGCCCGGTGCTCACGCATCTGCGGGACCTCACCGGCGAGAGCGCGCAGCTCTACCGGCGCCAGGGTGACATGCGCATCTGTGTGGCCGCCGCGGAGCGCCTGTCCGGACTGCGGGACACCGTCCCGGTCGGTTCCACGCTCACGATGAAGGCGGGCTCGTCCGCACAGATCCTGCTGGCCTGGGAGGAACCGGAGCGCCTGCACCGCGGACTCCAGGGCGCCCGTTTCACGGCGACGGCTCTGTCGGGGGTGCGGCGCCGCGGCTGGGCCCAGTCCATCGGCGAGCGCGAGCCGGGCGTGGCGTCCGTCTCCGCGCCCGTGCGCGGCCCCTCGAACCGTGTGGTGGCCGCCGTGTCCGTCTCCGGCCCCATCGAGCGCCTCAGCCGGCACCCGGGCCGGATGCACGCCCAGGCGGTCATCGACGCCGCCGCGCGCCTGTCCGAGGCCCTGCGCCGCTCCGGCTGAGCCCGCCGACCAGGCCGTACGGATACGCGCGGGAACGTACGGGTGTGTTCCAGGAGGGGCGGCCGCAACGCCACGGCAGCCCCTCCCCCGCCCCGCGGAGCACCTGCTCCGCCGGCTGACGGAACGTCGAACTGCCCGTGTCCGACGCCCGGTTGACGTACGAGCCGACGGGCACGGACGGAGCGGAACCGGCGCCCGCGGCGGTACGGCTCAGCAGGCTCCGGCCGGACGCCGCGACCCGGGTGACACCCCCGCAAGACATGACGAAGGGCCCGCCACCGAGGTGACGGGCCTTTCGTACCGAGTACCCCCGACCGGATTCGAACCGGCGCTACCGCCTTGAGAGGGCGGCGTGCTAGGCCGCTACACAACGGGGGCGAGGATCTTGCGTTTCCGCAGATCCGAGCTGGTCTACCTGGACTCGAACCAAGACTAACTGAACCAGAATCAGTCGTGCTGCCAATTACACCATAGACCAATGATGGTTTAGACCAATCAGTACCCCCGACCGGATTCGAACCGGCGCTACCGCCTTGAGAGGGCGGCGTGCTAGGCCGCTACACAACGGGGGCCCTAGCGTCCCAGAATGATCAGGACAGTACCCCCGACCGGATTCGAACCGGCGCTACTGCCTTGAGAGGGCAGCGTGCTAGGCCGCTACACAACGGGGGCTCTGCGGATGAGATCCGCACCTGCAGATGAGCTCTGCGAGCTGGCCTACCTGGACTCGAACCAAGACTAACTGAACCAGAATCAGTCGTGCTGCCAATTACACCATAGGCCACTGGAACGCAAGCCCCTGAGGGGATCTTGTTCTAGTTATGCGCCCGGATCCTTGGCCTTCCGGCCCGCTCTCCGCGGCGCAGGAAGAACATTACCCGAAGCTGGACGGGGCTCCAAAACGAGTATCGGCGCGCAGGATCGGGGGGAGTTCGGCCAGAGAGGAGATCCGACGGGCCGCGGCGACGGCGGTGTCACCGGCCGGCTCCCCGACGCGGTCGATCCACACGGACAGCAAACCGGCCTCGGCCGCGCCCCGTCCGTCGATCTCCGGATGGTCGCCGACGTACGCCACCTCGTGGGGCGGCAGTTCCAGGGCCGCGCAGGCCGCCAGGAACGCCGCGCCCGCGGGTTTGGAGACGCCGAGTTCCGCCGCGCACAGCACCGCCTCGAACCGGTCGCGGACACCGAGCGCGCGCAGTTTCGGGTCCTGGACCCGGAGGCTCGAATTGGACAGCACCGCGTGCCGGTGGCTCGCGGCGAGGGCGTCGAGGACGGGCAGCACGTCCGGGAACAGGCTCCAGGCGGCTTCGTAGTGCCGGACATAGCGCAGGAACCAGGACTCGGCCTCGTCGTCGGTCAGCTCCGCGCCCAGGAACATCCGCACCCGGTCCCGGCGCTGTTCCTCGAAGCCGACCTCGCCGGAGCCGAACCGCGCCCACTGCAGGTCGGTGATCTCCCGCCAGTGCACGAGGGCCTGCTCCGCGCTGTCGTACCTGTGGAGCAGGCCCTCGGCGGCCAGGTGCGCGTGCATTCCGGCCCGGTCGGCAGACGTGTAGTCGAACAGCGTGTCGTCCACGTCCCAGACCACGGCTCGGATGCTCATGGGGCGACGGTAACGCGGGGGCCGTGCCCGCGTCTGCACTTCCGGCGTCCGGGGGATCGCGGATGCCGTAGCTTGGACGGACCGACGAGCGAAAGACCGAGCCACAGCCATGACCGAGTACCGCGTCCAGTTCACCGTCGAGGCCCGAGCCGCGTACGACGGACTGCCTGCCGAACGCCGGGCCCAGTTGGACAGGGCCGTGCGCATACTCGCCCGTGATCCTTTCCGCAAGACGTCGACGGCCCAGCTGGGACCGGACGAGCACCTGCGCAAGGCGTACGTGGCCCCCGGCGTGCTGCTGGAGTACATGGTGGCCGGCGCGATCATGGTCGTCGTGGTGCTGGAGATCTTCGACGAGAGCCACTATCTGATCGACGAGACCGACGCGCAGTGACCGGCGCCGAGGGGCGGCACCCGATGCCCGGGTGCCGCCCCTCGCGCATGGTCCGGTGGCTACGCCGCCAGCTTCGCCAGGGCCGCGTCGATCCGGGCCAGCGTCGGCTCCTTGCCCAGCACCTGAAGGGACTCGAAGAGGGGCAGGCCGACCGTGCGGCCGGTGATCGCCACCCGCACCGGGGCCTGGGCCTTGCCCAGCTTGAGGCCGTGCGCCTCGCCGGCCGCCAGGACGGCCTCCTTCAGGGACTCGGCCGAGGTCCAGTCGGCCTGCTCCAGCCGCTCGCGGGCCGTGCGCAGCAGGGCGTCCGAGCCCTCCTTCATCGCCTTCGTCCAGCTCGCCTCGTCGAAGACCGGCTCCGGCAGGAACAGGAAGTCGACGTTGTCGGTGATCTCCGACAGGACCTTGAGGCGGGTCTGCGCGTGCGGGGCGATCGCCTGCCACTTGGTCTCGTCGAACGCCTCGGGCGCCCAGGGCGCGAACGGAGCCCGGAGCCACGGGCGGCAACGCTCGGTGAACTCCTTCACGTCCAGCAGCCGGATGTGGTCGGCGTTGATCGCCTCGCACTTCTTCAGGTCGAAGCGGGCCGGGTTGGGGTTCACGTCGGCGATGTCGAAGGCCGCGACCATCTCGTCGATCGTGAAGATGTCCTGGTCGGCGGAGAGCGACCAGCCCAGCAGCGAGAGATAGTTGAGCAGGCCCTCGGGCAGGAAGCCGCGCTCCCGGTAGAGGTTCAGGCTGGACTGCGGGTCGCGCTTCGACAGCTTCTTGTTGCCCTCGCCCATCACGTACGGCAGATGGCCGAACGCGGGCACCTCCTTGGCGACGCCCAGCTCGATCAGTGCCTTGTAGAGGGCGATCTGCCGCGGGGTGGAGGAGAGCAGGTCCTCGCCGCGCAGAACGTGGGTGATCTCCATCAGGGCGTCGTCGACCGGGTTGACCAGCGTGTACAGCGGGGCGCCGTTGGCCCGGACGATGCCGTAGTCGGGCACGTTCTCCGGGGTGAAGGTCAGCTCGCCGCGGACCAGGTCGGTGAAGGTGATCGTCTCGTCGGGCATCCGGAAGCGGACGATCGGGGCGCGGCCCTGGGCCTCGTACTCCGCGATCTGCCCGGCGGTCAGGTCGCGGCAGTGGCCGTCGTAGCCGGACGGCTCGCCGGCGGCGCGGGCCGCCTCGCGGCGGGAGTCCAGCTCCTCCTGGGAGCAGTAGCAGCGGTAGGCGTGGCCCGCCGCCAGGAGCCTGGCCGCGACGTCCTGGTAGATGTCCATCCGCTGCGACTGGCGGTACGGCGCGTGCGGACCGCCGACCTCGGGGCCCTCGTCCCAGTCGAAGCCCAGCCAGCGCATCGCGTCGAGCAGTTGGCCGTAGGACTCCTCGGAGTCGCGGGCCGCGTCGGTGTCCTCGATGCGGAAGACCAGGGTGCCCTGGTGGTGCCGGGCGAACGCCCAGTTGAACAGGGCGGTGCGGACCAGGCCCACGTGGGGGTTACCGGTGGGCGAGGGGCAGAAACGGACGCGGGGGGAGGTGGAGCCTGCTGCGCTAGCCACGCTTGACAACCTTGTTGGTGAGAGTGCCGATGCCTTCGATGGTGACGGCGACCTCGTCGCCGACGTTGAGGGGGCCGACCCCGGCCGGGGTGCCGGTGAGGATCACGTCGCCGGGAAGCAGCGTCATGGCCTCGGTGATGTTGACGATCAGGTCCTCGATGGGGTGGATCATCTCGCTCGTACGGCCCAGCTGGCGCTGTTCGCCGTTGACGGTGAGCTGGACCGTGAGGTCGTTCGCGCGCTCCAGGTCCAGGTCCGTCTCCACCCAGGGGCCGAGCGGGCAGGAGGTGTCGAAGCCCTTGGCCCTGGCCCACTGCTTCTCGCGCTTCTGGACGTCACGGGCGGTGATGTCATTGGCGCAGGTGTAGCCGAAGACCACGTCCTTGACGCGCTCGCGCGGGACCTCGCGGCACAGTCGGCCGATGACCACCGCCAGCTCCGCTTCGTGGTGGAGTTCGGTGGAGAACGACGGGTACTGGATCTCGTCCCGGGAGCCGATCACCGAGGTGGACGGCTTGAAGAAGGCGAACGGGGCGTCGGGCACCTCGTTGCCCAGTTCCTTCGCGTGCTCCGCGTAGTTGCGCCCGAAGGCCACGACCTTGTTGGGGAGTACCGGCGGAAGCAGCCTGACCTTGCTCAGCGGGACCTTGGTGCCGGACAGCTCGAAGTCCGTGAACGGGATGCCCTTGATGACGTCGAGGACGAGTTCGTCCTGCCTGTCGCCCTCGACCGCGCCGAAGGCGACGGTCCCGTCGATGGAGAACCTGGCGATGCGCACGGGTTGCTTGCGCCCCTTAACTGAAGACGACCGCGTCGGCTGGGGACCGGCTGGATGTCGGCTGGAGTCTGACGCTCCAGGCTAACGCGACGGAAGGCCGCGGCCTCGCGTATCAGCGGGGTGCGGTCTTCCGGGGCATGCCTTGTCCGCGGCACGGCCGGAGAGTCCGCGGGGGCCGCCTTGGAGGGTCCGCGACCGGAGGGTCCGCGACCGCCGTTGTGCGGCGGCGGGCACGATCCCTCGTGCGGCGGCGGTCACGAACCTCCGTTCGACGGCGGTTGCGAACCGTCATACGGCGGCAGTCGTGAACTGCCGTACGGCGGTTGGCGCGTGCCCCCGGCAGCGGTCCGTGCGCGCCTACTCCGCGGCGACGGCCGCGGCCGGAAGCTCGTCGAGAACCGTGCGCCGCGGATTGGCGGTGTGCGCGGGAAGGTCGAGGGAGTGCTCCGGATGTTCCGTCGCCTGCAACTCGTCGGCGTCGCCGAGGTGGGCGAGAGTCGTGCGACGCGGGTTGGCTATGGTGCGGAACATCATCGTGGTCTTCACGGCTGTAGGAACCCTGTCCTGTGTGGGTTGGCAGATACTTCCCTCTTGTAAAGCGTCAGGCTAAACATCCGATTCCCGGGCACCGTCGCGAAGTGCGCATGATCGCCGTGTGAGTTTGCTCACGAATCCGAACACAATCCGGTCAATTCCGGCCCGCAACTCACATTAGCGAAACGGACATTGCGGCTCCGACCCTGCCATTCCGCTCCTGATCATGGCGACTGGGACACCTGTCCGTCGCTGGCAACTCGCAGGAGTTAGTCCGATATGGGCGAGATCATTTTCCACGCCTCGTAATACTTCCCTCACACGCCGTCACAGGTTTCACCGGCTCGCCCATGGGCCTTGTTGGAGATCCGGCACTGTGCTGGAATTCCACGGACCGCCGCGGGATCGAGCCGGCGCTCAGGGGGCGCAAAGCAGCGCCGAGCGGCGGTGAGACGGGGGGAGCCAGCGCCGGTCACTCACGACCACCCGGGGGGCGTATTCAGGGCGCTCCCCGACAACGCCGAAACCGTGTCCCACCGCTCACGCGGAGGGGCGCCTGGTCCAGAGGTTGCGACGCTAGTGCAGGGACGTTTCAAGAGGGATGGCAGTGCTCCGGCCGAGCCGGGGCCGCACGGCGGGACCGACCGCGGTTCCTCCCCCCAGCACGCCCAGAACCCAGGCCCGACCCCGGCCGGCGACGGCGGAGAGCGCCCCGGGCGTCCCGGTGTCACGCCGCCGCCGTCGAACCCCACGCCCGCGGCCAAGCCGGCCAAGGCCCCGACCGGTCCCGGTTCACGAATAGCCCTGCGCAACTGGCGCATCTCCACCCGACTGGTGTCGCTGCTCGCGCTCCCCGTGGTCGCGGCCACCACGCTGGGCGGGCTGCGCATCAACCAGTCCATGGACGACATCCAGCAGCTCGACAACATGAAGCTGCTGACGGACATGACGAAGCAGGCGACCGAACTGGCCGCGGCGCTCCAGGAGGAGCGCGACCAGTCGGCCGGACCGCTGGCGAACGGCCAGAGCGCGAACAACTACACGGTCAAGGGCTACGAGCAGCGGACCGACCGTGCCCTGGCCAACTTCCTCAACGCCTCCGAGCAGATCGACTCCGCGAGCAAGGACGGCAACCTCACGGGTGTCCGTGACAGCCTCGTGGGCCTGGCCGGGCAGCTGGACAGCCTGGCCAAGATCCGCCGTACCGCGTACCAGCAGAAGAACAACTCGACCCAGACCGTCGAGGCGTACCACCGGCTGATCGCCCAGCTGGTCGACCTCTCGCAGGACATGGCGGAGGCGTCCAGCAACTCGGAGATGATCCAGCGCACCCGCGCCCTGGCGGCGTTCTCCACCGCCAAGGAGTACGCGTCCGTGCAGCGCGCCGTCATCGCCGCGGCGCTGCCCGACACCAACAAGACCGTCGGCAAGCTCTCCGACAACGACCGGCTCTACGGCGAGTCCGCGTTGGAGAGCGAGTCCTCCGAGCTGAACATCTTCCGCAGCCTCTACTCCGGGCAGGGCGCCGAGGAACTCCTCAAGCCCATCGACGAGGGCAACCCGACCATCGAGTCCGCGGACACCTACGCCAAGCGCGCACTCGGCGGCGAGGACGGCCTCAGCGTCCAGAAGCGCTCCTACCGCGACTGGGTGGACGACAGCTCGACCAAGATCGAGCAGATGCAGAAGATCGAGCACACGCTGCTCGAAGAGATGGAGCAGAAGGCCCGCGAGCTGCGCAGCGCCACCGAGCGCGACGCGATCATCTCCGGTGCACTGATCCTGCTCGTCCTCGGTGTCTCCCTGGTCGGCGCCTTCGTCGTCGCCCGGTCCATGATCCGCTCGCTGCGCCGGCTCCAGGAGACCGCCACCAAGGTCGCCCAGGACCGGCTGCCCGAGCTGGTCAAGCAGCTGTCCGAGTCCGACCCGCAGGACGTCGACACGTCCGTGGAGTCGGTCGGTGTGCACTCCCGGGACGAGATCGGCAAGGTCGCCACGGCCTTCGACGACGTGCACCGCGAGGCGGTCCGGCTCGCCGCCGAGCAGGCCCTGCTGCGGGGCAACGTCAACGCGATGTTCACCAACCTCTCGCGCCGCTCCCAGGGCCTCATCCAGCGTCAGCTGTCCCTCATCTCCGAACTTGAGTCCCGCGAGGCCGACCCGGACCAGCTGTCCTCGCTGTTCAAGCTCGACCACCTCGCGACGCGCATGCGCCGTAACGGTGAGAACCTCCTCGTCCTCGCCGGTGAGGAACCCGGCCGCCGCTGGACCCGCCCGGTCCCGCTGGTCGACGTGTTGCGCGCCGCGGCCTCCGAGGTGGAGCAGTACGAGCGCATCGAGCTGGCCTCGGTGCCGACCACCGAGGTCGCGGGACGCGTCGTCAACGACCTCGTGCACCTGCTCGCCGAGCTGCTGGAGAACGCGACATCGTTCTCCTCGCCGCAGACCAAGGTCAAGGTCACCGGGCACGCCCTGCCCGACGGCCGGGTGCTGATCGAGATCCACGACACCGGTATCGGCCTGTCCCCCGAGGATCTCGCGGCGATCAACGAGCGGCTCGCCTCGCCGCCCACCGTGGACGTCTCCGTCTCCCGGCGCATGGGTCTGTTCGTGGTCGGCCGGCTCTCGCAGCGCCACGGCATCCGCATCCAGCTCCGCCCGTCCGACTCCGGTGGCACGACGGCGCTCGTCATGCTGCCCGTCGATGTCGCCCAGGGCGGCAAGGTGCCCGCCGGCAAGCCGGGCGTGCCCGCCGCGGGCGGTCCGGCCGCCGCGCAGGCCGCCGCCGGTGCGGCGGCGGCCCGGCGCAACGCCGCCCAGGGCGGCGGCGGTGCCCTCGGGGCCGGCGCACCCGCCGCTGCGCTCGGTCCGGGTGCCGCGGGCGCCGGTGGACGGCTCGGCGCCGGCTCCGGGCCGCGCGGCCAGGTCGGTGCGGGCCAGGGTCCGCGGGCCGCGCTGCCCGGCACGGGCCAGGGCGCGCTGCCGGGCGGGCCCGGCGGCGTGGGCGGACCGCAGCAGGACCGGCCGGCTCCGGCCGGGGCAGGCGCCGGAGCCTTCGGCGGTCAGGCGCCAGGGGCCCCGCAGGGGCTGCAGGCCGCGGGCACGGGCGGGCCGCAGCAGGACGTCTTCGGCGGCCGTGGTGCCGCCCCGCGGCGCGACGGCACCGACCAGGGCCGCCAGCCGCAGCTGCCGCCGCGCGGCGGGCCGCGTGCCGAGCTGCCGGGCGGCAACCCGCAGCCGCGCACGTCCGGTTGGAGCGACGAGGGTGCACCGCCGCTGTCCCGGGCCTCGATGGACACCCCGCGCGGCCACGACGAGCAGGACCCGGCGCAGACCTCGCGCATGCCGCGCATCGACGACCGCCAGGGCCCCGGCGCGACGGCGGAGATGCCGGCCATCCCGGCGGCCGACGCCCACCAGGGTCCGGCGGCCACCGGCGAGTTCCCCCGTCCGGACTTCAGCGGCGCAGGCGGCGCCCAGAACACCGGCCAGTTCAGCCACGCGGGTTACGACGCCCCGCAGCACACCGGCCAGGCCCCGCGGCCCGGCGGCCCCGGTCAGCAGGGCGCGGGCCAGTTCGTCCGCTCCGACGTCTTCGGCGGGCCGATCGGACAGCAGAGCGGGTCCACCACGGGCCAGTTCGCCGCCCCGCAGACCTACGAGGGCGGCTCGACCGGTCAGTACCCCTCGCAGGGCTACGACAACGGCTCGACCGGCCAGTTCCCGGCCCCCGGCCACGACAACAGCTCCACGGGCCAGTTCCCCGCGCCCGGCTACGACAACGGCTCGACCGGTCAGTACCCCTCGCAGGGCTACGACAACAGCTCGACCGGCCAGTTCCCCGCGCCCGGCTACGACAACGGCGCCACGGGCCAGTACCCGGCCCCCGGCCACGACAGCGGTCCCACCGGTCGGCACTCCCTGCCCACCCGGCCGGGCCAGCAGCACACGGGCCAGTACGAGCAGCCGCAGCCGAACGGCCGGGGCACCGACTTCGGCACGCCCCGCCCGCCGGTCCCGGCACAACGCGGACCGCGGCAGCAGCCGGACGCACTGCCCCCGGTGGCCGGTCCCGGTGACGGCCGTACCCCGCTGTACGACACGCTGGAGACCAACTGGTTCCGCGGCGGCCAGCAGGGGCCGCCGCAGAGCGCGGGCCCGGCGGAACCGGCCCCGCAGCAGGCGCAGCAGCCCGGGCCGGCCGGCCCGGGGGGCCCGCAGCAACGTCCCGTCACGAGTTCCTGGCGCAGCTCGCCGAACGACGAGCTCGTCCGGCAGGCCCAGCGGGTGCGGCAGCCCGCCGCGGGCGGCGTCACCACCTCCGGTCTGCCGCGTCGCGTGCCCCGGGCGAACCTCGTCGCGGGCACGGCTCAGGAACAACAACAGCACCACAGCGGTCCGCAGGTCTCGCGTGCGCCCGACGACGTACGCGGCCGGCTGACCAATCTCCGTCGGGGTATCGCGCAGGGTCGCCAGGCCAACAACGGCCAGACCGGCAGCTTCCCGAGCCCCACTCACCAGCAGGAGCGTTAGTTGAGCCAGATGAGCCAGGCGGCACAGAACCTCAACTGGTTGATCACCAACTTCGTGGACAACACCCCCGGGGTGTCCCACACCGTCGTAGTGTCCGCCGACGGACTCCTTCTGGCCATGTCGGAAGGCTTCCCCCGGGACCGCGCCGACCAGCTCGCGGCCGTCGCCTCCGGGCTCACCTCGCTGACAGCCGGGGCTTCCCGGATCTTCGAGGGGGGCACGGTGGCGCAGACGGTCGTGGAGATGGAACGCGGGTTCCTCTTCCTCATGTCCATCTCGGACGGCTCGTCCCTCGCCGTCCTGGCCCACCCCGAGTGCGACATCGGCCTCGTCGGCTACGAGATGGCACTCCTCGTCGACCGCGCGGGCGCCGTCCTCACGCCCGACCTGCGCGCCGAACTACAGGGCAGTCTGCTCCACTGACCGGCCCCGGATCCACCCAGCTCACCAAATCACCGTCCGGCCGCCACAATCCCCCCACCGGCCCCGTCAGACGGCACGACTGTCCGACCTGCTGTCCCGCCCGGAGGATTCATGACCCCGCCCACCGCCTCTCATGATCCGTACGCGGAGCCGTACGGGGACGAGGGCGACCAGCCGCTGGTACGTCCGTATGCGATGACCGGCGGCCGGACCCGGCCGCGCTACCAGCTCGCCATCGAGGCACTGATCAGCACCACGGCCGACCCGGCAGCGCTCATGGGGCTGCTCCCGGAACACCAGCGGATCTGCCACCTGTGCCGCGAGGTGAAGTCGGTGGCCGAGGTGTCCGCGCTGCTGACCATGCCGCTCGGCGTGGCCCGGATCCTGGTCGCCGACCTCGCCGAGGCCGGCCTGGTCGCCATCCACCAGCCGGGCGGCGACGAGAACAACGGCGGCGCACCGGACGTGACGCTGCTGGAAAGGGTGCTCAGTGGACTTCGCAAGCTCTGACGGGGGCCGGGCCACCACCTCCGCGAAGATCGTGGTGGCGGGCGGCTTCGGCGTCGGCAAGACGACGTTCGTCGGTGCCGTCTCGGAGATCAACCCGCTGCGCACGGAGGCCGTGATGACGTCCGCGAGCGCGGGCATCGACGACCTCACCCACACCGGGGACAAGACGACCACGACGGTCGCCATGGACTTCGGCCGCATCACGCTCGACCAGGACCTGATCCTGTACCTGTTCGGCACGCCCGGCCAGGACCGGTTCTGGTTCATGTGGGACGACCTGGTCCGCGGTGCCATCGGCGCGGTCGTCCTGGTGGACACCCGGCGGCTGTCCGACTGCTTCCCCGCCGTCGACTACTTCGAGAACTCGGGTCTCCCCTTCGTCATCGCGCTCAACGGTTTTGACGGCCACCAGCCGTACACCCCGGACGAGGTGCGCGAGGCCCTGCAGATCGGCCCGGACACCCCGATCATCACGACGGACGCCCGCCACCGGGCCGACGCCAAGAGCGCACTCATCACGCTCGTCGAGCACGCGCTCATGGCGCGGCTGCGGTAATCGGGAAGAGATGCGACCCGAGTGGCTGCGCCGAAGGGGTAGGTCCTAAGTCGAAAGCCGCATACGGCAGTTGCCGTACCGGCGAGGGAGCCGGCTGTTGGCTTTGACACGGTCGGCTCCCCTGTTCATAACGTTTCGGCAGAGGAATCGGTTCAGATCGACACGCGTCGCGGTCGAATGAACCCGCTGCGCTCACAATAGCCCCGCCTTTTGGCGGGGCTTGTTCTTTATGACCGGTTTATCTGCGGCGCGCGTCACGGGGAATTCACTGGCTCCGCTGTTTGGAAGTGCGCTGGTCGTCGTGCTGGAATGCGGGAACTGCCCAGTGGTCAAAGACGCACGGAGTAACCGAGTGGTAGCCCGTCGGCATACCGGGCTCTGAGAGACTGCGGCACGACGTAGGTGCCCGCCGCCGAGAGGTTGTTGGTCGAGTGAGGCGAAGCAAGAACGGCTCCGAGCCGTCGGCCCGGGGCAACTTCACCCCGCCGCCGCGCGCCGCGGCGCCCAGCCCCGTGCCCGGTCCGGAGCGGACGGCCGCTCCCGTGCCGCGCGGCGGCCGCCTCTCCCCACGCAACTGGCGGGTACCGACCCG
The DNA here is from genome assembly GCF_042871185.1 of Streptomyces sp. NPDC006012. Lineage (NCBI taxonomy): Bacteria > Bacillati > Actinomycetota > Actinomycetes > Kitasatosporales > Streptomycetaceae > Streptomyces > Streptomyces sp. NPDC006012. The sequence continues at coordinate 4,970 of NZ_JBIAIE010000022.1, read as the reverse complement.
GCTGAACGCGATCCTGCTCATACCCGTGGTGGTCGGCCTGGTCATGGGCGGCTTCCAGGTGAACAGTTCGATCGCCACCTGGCAGCAGGCCCGCGACGCGGAGAGCACCGCACGCCTGGTCCGTACCGCCCTCACCTACGCCGACGCCCTCTATGTCGAGCGCGACGTCGCCGTGGCGCCCCTGCTGCTGAACACCGACAAGGCGCCCGTCGAGGACGCCCGCAAGAAGACCGACCAGGCCGCCGCCGCCTTCGACCGGGCCGCACGGACCATGCCGCAGAAGGCCGGCCTCGAACGCCGTCTGAAGCTGTTCCGCAAGGAGGAGCCCAAGCTCCAGGACCTGCGCAAGGCCGCCTTTACCACCAGGCTCACCGGTGTGCGGACCGAAGAGGGCTACGTCGGGATCGCCCACCCCCTGATGGAGTTCGCCAACGAACTCGGACTGGGCACCGGCAACATCACCTCCTACGGCCGTACCGTCTACGCCATCTCGCTGACCAAGGCCGCGCTGTCCCTCGAACGGTCCATCGGCATGCACCTGCTGGTCAAGCCCGGTCCGGACGCCCCCAACCTGGCCACCCAGCGGGTGGCCCTGTCGTCGTACGCCTATCTGGAGCGGATAGCCGTCGAGGAGTACCTGGGCGGCGGCACCGAGGCGGACGCGCAGAAGCTCGCCGACGCCGAGCAGAAGATCAAGACCGAGGGCGCCGCGCTGGCCCAGCAGGCCAAGGCCAAGGACCCGAAGTACGTCGCCCCGCCGGCCAACCCGACCACGATGACCTCGGCCGTGGCGACGCTGCCCGACACCGGCACCGCCGCCCGCGGGACACTGGCCGGCAAGGGCATCACCGCGCAGAACTGGTGGGCGGTCAACACCCTCAAGTACAACGCCTACCACGAGATCGAGTCGGACCTGGCCGACAAGGCGGTGAGCGAGGCCGCCGGCATCGCCGGCGACGCCCGGACCTCCGCGTTCGTCACCGGCGGCGCGATCCTGGTCGCCCTGTTCGTGGCGTTCCTCCTGGCCGGTGCCGTCGCCCGGCAGATGAGCCGCTCGATGCGCCGGCTGCGCAACGCCGCCTTCGGTATCGCCGAGCAGCGCCTGCCGATGCTGGTCGACCAGCTCTCCCGCACCGACCCCGGCCGGGTCGACACCCGGGTGGCGCCGATCCCGATCGCCTCGACCGACGAGATCGGCGAGGTCGCCCGCGCCTTCGACCAGGTCCACCGCGAGGCCGTCCGGCTCGCCTCCGAGCAGGCCCTGCTGCGCGGCAACATCAACGCGATCTTCACCAACCTCTCGCGCCGCAACCAGTCGCTGATCGAGGGCCAGCTGACCCTGATCACCGACCTGGAGAACAACGAGGCCGACCCGGATCAGTTGGAGAGCCTCTTCCGCCTGGACCACCTGGCGACCCGGATGCGCCGCAACGGCGAGAACCTGCTCGTCCTCTCGGGCGAGGAGCCCGGCCGCCGCTGGGACCAGCCGGTCCCGCTGGTCGACGTGCTGCGCGCCGCCTCCTCCGAGGTGGAGCAATACGAGCGCATCGAGCTGGCCGGCGTGCCGGAGGCCGAGATACACGGCCGCGCGGTCACCGACCTCGTCCATCTGCTGGCCGAGCTGCTGGAGAACGCCACCACGTTCTCCTCGCCGCAGACCAAGGTGCGGGTGACCGCGACCCGGCTGCCCGACGGCCGGATCATGATCGAGATCCACGACAAGGGCATCGGCCTGACCGCCGAGGACTTCGCGGACATCAACCACAGGCTGGCCAACCCGCCGACCGTGGACGCCGCGATCTCCCAGCGCATGGGACTGTTCGTGGTCGGCCGGCTGTCCGACCGGCACGGCATCCGGGTGCAGCTGCGGCCCTCCGGCGAACAGGCCGGCACCACCTCGCTGGTCATGCTCCCCGACGCGATCACCCACGGCGGTGGCGGCCAGCAGCCGCTGGACCGCGAGTTCACGGTCTCGCAGATCATCCCGGCACAGCAGTACCCGGGCGAGAACCCCGGTCAGCAGCTGCCGATGCGCACCGCGGCGGAACTCGGCTTCGACGACAGCCGGTACGCCGACGGATCCGACGGCGTCCGGGAACTGGACCCGGTCGGCCGCTCCCTGAAACGCGAGGAGCGCCGCGCGGCCCTGGGCGTCCAGGCGCCGGAGCCGGGCGCACTGCCCCAGGGCGGGCAGGAGCCGCCCGCGGCATCCCCCTACCCCGAGGGGTTCGAGGCACAGGCGTACGACGGCGGCCGTACGGGCTACTCCGAGCAGCCCGCGCCGTACGACCCGCAACCGGCGTACGAGCAGCAGGGCCCGCAGGCGTACGACGAGCAGTACTACGCAGCGGACGGCGCCTTCCCGGCGAACGGCGGCCTGCCGCAGGGCGACCCGTTCGCCCCGCACGGCGGCTACCCGCAACAGGCGTATGCGGAGCCCGCCCAGGAGCAGCAGGCGGGCCCGCAGGGCGGAGCGGCCGGCTCCTTCCCCGGTTTTGGTGAGCAGCCCCACCAGGATGACTGGTCGCAGCGGGACGCTTACCAGAACGGGTATCCAGGTCAGTACGCTCCCGAAGCGGAATCTTCGCAGGCCGGTGACGTGACGGAGCCGGACCGCGTAGGCTTCGACCGTCCGGGACCGGCTTCCTCCGCCGTCCACGAGCTGACCGACGCCGGGCTGCCCCGCCGCGGAACCATCGCGAGCGGGCCGAACGGCAACGGCCCGCACGACGCGGCGGGCGGGCACCAGGAGACGCCGGAGCCCGCACCGGAGAACAACGGGGACGGTGACTGGCGTTCGGCGAACGACGAGCGCTGGCAGCATGCCTCGCAGCTGCGCAAGCCCAAGGCAGGCGGGGTCACCCCCTCGGGCCTGCCGCGGCGGGTGCCCAAGGCCAACCTGGTCGAGGGCGCCGCGGAAGCCGCCCCGCTGGGAGGCCCACAGGTCTCCCGAGCCCCGGAGGACATCCGGGGCAGGCTGAGCAACCTGCGTCGGGGCGTCCAGCGCGGACGCAACGTCGGCGCAGGCGGTGAAACGAACGGCCAGGGCCTCGGTCCTGACAGCACCTACGACCAGGAGCGTTAGTGTGAGCCCGATGAGCCAGGCGGCACAGAACCTGAACTGGTTGATCACCAACTTCGTGGACAACACCCCGGGGGTGTCCCACACGGTGGTGGTCTCCGCCGACGGACTCCTTCTGGCGATGTCCGAAGGCTTCCCCCGCGACCGCGCCGACCAGCTCGCGGCCGTCGCCTCCGGTCTGACGTCACTGACGGCAGGCGCCTCCCGGATCTTCGAGGGGGGCACGGTGAACCAGACAGTTGTGGAGATGGAGAGGGGATTCCTCTTCATCATGTCCATCTCCGACGGCTCGTCGCTCGCAGTCCTGGCACACCCGGAGGCGGACATCGGCCTCATCGGGTACGAGATGGCACTTTTGGTGGACCGCGCGGGCACGGTTCTCACCCCGGATCTCCGTGCGGAACTCCAGGGGAGCCTTCTCAACTAACAGACAGACGGTGCGTTTTCGTCTTCCGGAGCCGTAAGGTTTCGGGACGCGGCTCCCAGGGACGGGTGCCCGGCACGGTCGGAGGAGGAGAAAGTGGCAACACCCCCAAGCGGTTCGTCGGCAGGCAACTGGTCGCACGGTCCTGCCCACGGCCAGGGTGACGGTTCGACGAACCGGTACAACTTCCCCTCCACCCCGAGCCACCGGCAGCCGTACGCACCGCAGGGCCCCGGCCCTTCGCCGTACGACCAGCCGCCGGCTCCGCGCATCCAGCCGGTACAGCCGCCGCGCCGCCCCGAGCCGGCGCCCGCCGTGGCGGCGAACAACCCCTTGGTGCGTCCGTACGCCATGACCGGCGGCCGGACCCGCCCGCGCTACCAGCTCGCCATCGAGGCACTGGTGCACACCACCGCGCAGCCGCACCAGATGCAGGGCCAGTTGCCCGAGCATCAGCGGATCTGCCACCTGTGCCGAGAGATCAAGTCGGTGGCCGAGATCTCGGCGCTGCTGACCATTCCCCTCGGCGTGGCCAGGATCCTCGTCGCCGACTTGGCGGAGGCGGGCCTGGTCGCCATCCATCAGCCCGGCGGCGACGAGAACGCCGGTGGCCAGCCAGACGTGACATTGCTCGAAAGGGTGCTCAGTGGACTTCGCAAGCTCTAGCGGCGGTCCTTCCCGCTCCACCACCTCAGCGAAGATTGTGGTGGCGGGCGGCTTCGGCGTGGGTAAGACCACGTTCGTCGGCGCTGTCTCGGAGATCAACCCGCTGCGCACAGAGGCCGTGATGACGTCCGCTTCGGCCGGCATCGACGACCTCACCCACACCGGGGACAAGACGACCACGACGGTCGCCATGGACTTCGGCCGCATCACGCTCGACCAGGACCTGATCCTGTACCTGTTCGGCACGCCCGGCCAGGACCGGTTCTGGTTCATGTGGGACGACCTGGTCCGCGGCGCCATCGGCGCGGTCGTCCTGGTGGACACCCGACGACTGGCCGACTGCTTCCCCGCCGTCGACTACTTCGAGAACTCGGGTCTCCCCTTCGTCATCGCCCTGAACGGCTTCGACGGAAACCAGCCGTACACCCCGGACGAGGTGCGCGAGGCCCTGCAGATCGGCCCGGACACCCCGATCATCACGACGGACGCCCGCCACCGGGCCGACGCCAAGAGCGCACTCATCACGCTCGTCGAGCACGCGCTCATGGCCCGCCTGCGCTAGCGCGAGGGCGGCCCCGGCACCGGGGCCGCCCTCGCGGGTCGTACGCCGGCCACGGGTTCCGTGGCCGGCCACGCGGCTCCGCGCCTCCCTGACGGGTGCGCACCCGTCCCTGGTACATGCCGAGAAGGGGCCCCGCCCGCCGGACGCTGTTGGTTAATTCGGCCCTTGCTGTGCCCCGTCGAGCGTCAGCTCGACGGGGCACAGTGCTGCGAAGTGGCTGGTGCGGGTGCGGGCTC
>NZ_JBIAIE010000021.1:0-139395 GCF_042871185.1 Streptomyces sp. NPDC006012 | reverse complement strand
CACCCCCCAGGTCATGCCTTCGACAGGGGGACACAGTCATGCCGGGCCCGGAGGCCAGCGGCCCTCTTGCAGGACCGCGAAGAACATAACGGGGGGGGCACACACCGGTGTCGGTCGTGCGGTGGCTCCCGGTCACCTTGAACCGCCCCGCGGAGCACTCGGCCCGGGACCACCTGTCGCCGTCCGGCAGCCCGTACACGCACTCCCCGATACCGGCGTAAGCCGCGCTGCCGCGAACTCCGACCTCAGGCACAGAGCCTGGTCCGGTGAACCGGATGAGGCGTCCTCACCCGGCCCGGCCGCCGAGCACGGGCCTCTCAACCCCTGCGGCCGCGCCGGGTGCCCCGTCACGTCCGTTGCGGCGCGGACAGGGAAGAAACGGGCGACGGCCCCGCTGAGTCTTCATGACTGCTTCCGGCCGAGTCGGATCGGTCTGTTTTCGTTCAACTTCGTATTCTTCTCAGGCTTATCGGGCTGTCGTACGACGCCTCATACCAGAGCGGGACCGTCGGCGGGAGACTTTGCCAACTGCCCACCACACACGACACACGGCCGACTACTGTCAGTGTCCGTCGGCAGGGCAGGGCCGGATGTCCCACGTCATCGGCCCCCTGGACCGGCACCGCGAGGGTGCATGGCCACGTCGTGCATCCCCCGCGAGAAAACAGGCCCGACGGACCAGTACGAGGACACCGATGTCTCACCTCCGTGCACCGGTCTCCCGTGGCGACCGCCGAGAGGGCGGCCGGCACGGCAGACCGGTGACCCACCCCGTTCCCGCACTGCCGGATGCGCACATACGGCCCCAACTCCTGCGCCTCGCCGTACTGCCGCCCCTCGCCGTGGCCCTCAGCGCGAGCGCGGCCGTCCTGTTCACCGTCCGTGCCACCGGCGCGCGGCCCGACCTCATCCTCTGGAGCGTGCTCGCCGCGGCGGTCTCGGTGACCGTCGCGGGCATCACGGTCGCCGCCGTCGCCGCGGACCGTGCCGCCCGCGCGGTGAGCGAGCGCATCGGCGTGCTGCGCCGCAACACCGCGCGCGGCGAGGCGGATCTGCGCGCCCTCGTGGAGGCACTGCGGCGCGGCGAAGGCGTGCCGCAACGCAAGCCGCGCGGCGGACCACCCGCGGACGCCGACGACTTCGAACTGCTCGCCGCCGACCTGTCCCGCGCCCACGACGGCGCCGTGCACTCCGTCGTCCAGGCCGCCCAGCTCTCCAGCCAGGCCGGCAGCGAACAGAAACTCGAAGTCTTCGTCAACCTCGCCCGGCGGCTCCAGTCCCTCGTGCACCGGGAGATCTCCATCCTGGACGAGCTGGAGAACGAGATCGAGGACCCCGATCTGCTCAAGGGCCTCTTCCACGTCGACCACCTCGCCACCCGCATCCGGCGCCACGCCGAGAACCTCGCCGTCCTCGGCGGTGCCGTTTCCCGCCGGCAGTGGAGCAACCCGGTGTCCATGACCGAGGTACTGCGCTCCGCCATCGCCGAGGTCGAGCAGTACTCCCGGGTCAAGCTCGTACCGCCGATCGCCGGTGAACTGCGCGGCCACGCCGTCGCCGACGTGATCCATCTGCTCGCCGAACTCGTCGAGAACGCGACCGTGTTCTCCGCCCCGCAGACCCAGGTGCTGCTGCGCGCCGACCTCGTCACCTCCGGGCTCGCCGTCGAGGTGGAGGACCGCGGCCTCGGCCTGCCGGTGGGCGAGCAGCGGAAGATGAACGCCCTGCTCAGCGACCCCGACCAGGTCAACGTCGCCCGGCTGCTGGCCGACGGCCGCATCGGACTCTACGTGGTCTCCCAGCTTGCCCGGCGCCACGGCATCGACGTGCGCCTGCGGACCAACATCTATGGCGGCGTTCAGGCCGTACTCGTCATCCCGCAGGCTCTGTTGGGCCCGTCGTCGCGGGTGGCGGCCGGCACTCAGGGGGCGGTGCACCCCGGGCTGGGGCCCGGAGCACCGACGGCGACGGCGGTGGCAGCCGGGGCGACGGCAGCGGCCGTGGCGGCAGCGGCACCGGGCCGGGCTGACGCGGGCCGGCCCGTCGACGGCAGCGGAGAGCGGCCCGCCGGTGGCAGCGACGGCCGGCCGGTGAACGGCGCCGGTGGTCCGGCTGTCCAGGGCGATGGCGGCGGCGCCCGCGTCGGATCTGGCTCCGCCGGTGTTCCGCGCGGGGCGGCGGATGCGGTCCGGGCCCGATCGGCGGGGGCGCCGGACGGGGGCACCACGGGCCGCCCGTTCGGGCGGACGGACGCTCCCACCGTGCCCGCGGCCGGACGGCGCCGGCACGCGCAGCGCGATTCCACGGGAGCCACGGCCGCCCCCGCGCCTCTTCCGGTGCGCGGCGCCCACGAGGAGCGGCCCAACCCCGCGGAGGCCGTACCCGGTATCCGGGCCGCCGACCGACGGGCCGTCGAACAGCAGGCCGGCCTGGTGCCGACCCCGCGGGTCGGCACCGTGCGCGGCACCATGGAACGGCCCCGGCTGCCGCGCCGCCGCGCCCAGGAACACCTCGTACCCCAACTGCGGGGCGGCCCCACGGCGCGTCCGGTGCCGGAGACCTTCGCCGGACACGACCCCAGCCTGATGGCGGCCTTCCAGCGCGGCATCGGTCTCGCCGAGACGCAGCAGCAGATGGAGTCGACACAGACTCCCGCGGAACCGCCGCACATGGACGCGCCCATCACGGACACGCCGCACCACGAACGGGCCCGCACGGATCCGGCCCGTACGAACCGGGCCCGTACGGACGTGACGCACGCGGACGCGATGCACCCGCACGCCATGCCCTCGGACGGGACGCACACGGACGCGGCCCGCAACGACACGACCCCCACGGACATGACCCACCCGGACGTATCCCGCATGGGCGTGCCCCGCATGGACGTACCCCATATAGACGCACCCCCTAGGGACGTGCCCGGCGTGGAAACGGTTCGACCGGACGTGGCCTCCGCGGGCCCGCCCCGCGCGGACCCCGCCGCACCCGCCGGGCCGGCTGTGCCGGCCGTCCATGCGGTCATCTCCGATCCGAGCGACCGGCGTGACGGGAGCACACCCACCGGATGACCGCCCCCACCCCCACCCGAGCTCCCACCCCCAGAGCGACCCCAAGGAGTCGATCCACCATGGCGAGCGATGCGCCGACCGCCCAGGTATCCGACCTCGACTGGCTGATGAGCGGCCTGGTGCAACGCGTACCGCACACCACCAGTGCCGTACTGCTGTCCTGCGACGGCCTGGTGAAGTCCGTCCACGGCCTCGACCCCGACAGCGCCGACCACATGGCCGCGCTGGCGTCCGGCCTGTACTCCCTCGGCCGCAGCGCGGGCGTCCGGTTCGGCGACGGCGGTGACGTCCGGCAGGTGGTCGTCGAACTCGACTCGACCCTGCTGTTCGTCACCACCGCGGGCTCCGGCACCTGCCTCGCGGTGCTGGCGGGCCGCGAGGCCGACGCCGCGGTCCTCGGCTACGAGATGGCGATGCTGGTCAAGAGCGTCCGCCCCTACCTGGCCACCGCCCCCCGGCAGCACGCCGTCGGATCCTCGGCGATGAGGTCTTGAGGGGGACGTCGGCCGGCGACGGGCCGTGGCTCGACGACGCGGCCGGACGGCTCGTGCGCCCGTTCACCGTCAGCAACGGGCGGACCCGGCCCACCATCGCGTTCGACCTGATGTCACAGGTGATGGCCACCGGCAGCGGCGACATCGGCCACCTCGGGCCCGAACACGCGCAGGCGCTCGACCTGTGCCGGGCACCCGTGTCGGTCGCCGAGATCGCCGCGCATCTGAGGCTGCCGGCCGTGGTCACCAAGGTGCTGCTCGCGGACCTCGTCGGCTGCGGGGCGCTGACCGCGAAGCCCCCCGCCTTCCACCACAACCCCACTGACCGGTCTCTGCTGGAGGCAGTGCTCGATGGACTACGACGACAGCTCTGACCCGTTCCCCACCGCGCTCAAGATCCTGGTGGCGGGCGGTTTCGGCGTGGGCAAGACGACCTTCGTCGGGGCGGTGAGCGAGATCGCGCCGCTCAGCACGGAGGAACTGCTCACCACGGTCAGCGCCGCGACCGACGACCTCGACGGCATCGAGAACAAGGTCGAGACGACGGTCGCGATGGACTTCGGCCGGATCACGCTCGGCCCGGAGCACGTGCTGTACCTGTTCGGCACGCCCGGACAGGAACGGTTCTGGTTCATGTGGGACGAACTGTCCGCGGGCGCGCTCGGCGCGGTCATCCTCGCCGACACCCGCCGCCTGGAGGACTGCTTCGCCGCCGTCGACTTCTTCGAGGAGCGCGGCCTCGCCTTCGTCGTCGCCGTCAATGAGTTCGACGGCGCCCACCGCTACGAGCCCGAAGAGGTACGCGCCGCCATCGACCTCGATCCGCAGATCCCCGTCGTCCGCTGCGACGCACGCATCTCCAGTTCCGGCGTCCGGACCCTGCTCACCCTCGTACGCCACCTGATCGCGCACGCCCCGGCCGCCGCGCCGAGCCGCGGCGCCCACAGGTGATTCCCCGCACCCCGCCCACGGAGCCCGCACATGAGGTACGCCCACAGGTCCGGAGCCAGGCCATGAGCTACGAGCCGTCACGGCCGGCCAGGGGACTGCTGGTCACCCCGGAGGACCGGCAGGCCCCCGCCCGCGCCCGGCGACTGCGCCTGCTCGGCCTGGGGGAGCGGCCCGAGCCCGCGCTCGACGCCTTCGCGCACCGGCTCGCCGAGCTGACGGGCGCACCGTACGCCATGGTCAACTTCATCGACGAGGAGCGGCAGTTCTTCGCCGGCCTGAGCACCCCGGCCACCCGGCCGGCCGGACTGACCGCACCGACCGGACACGGCGGGCCCGACCGGCCCGAACTGGGCCGGAGTCTGCCCCGTGACCACGGCTTCTGCCCCCATGTGGTGGTCCGGAGCAAGGCGCTCGTCCTGGAGGACGTCCGCGACTACCCGCGCTTCGCCGGCAATCCGGTGGTCGACGAGTACGGCATCCACGCCTACCTGGGCGCCCCGCTCATCGACAGCACGGGAACGGCCCTGGGCACGGTGAGCGTCGCCGACCTCGTGCCCCGGCACTGGGGGCGGCCCGGGCTCGACACCGTCAAGTCGACGGCCGTGGACCTCGCCGCGCGGCTGGAACGACGCGAGGCCGACGGCCTCCTGCCGTGAGCACCCCCTGCCGTGAGCACGCCGGCCGGTGTCAGCACGGTCGGCCTTGCGCCGTGGACGAACGTCCCGTCTGCCGCAAGCGGGACTCGTCTGTTCGGCGGCATGTGAAGCAAAGCTGAGGCGGCGCTTTAGAAATCCTCGATGGACCGGGCCCGGCGTATGGGGCAGATTGCTATGTGAATCCACCCTCGTCCCCGGTACGGGACTTTCGGCATGTTCGCGACCGGGACTCACCCACAGGAGCCGTAGCGTTGAAAGCGCTGGTCAAGGAGAAGGCGGAACCCGGACTCTGGCTCGTGGACGTCCCGGAGCCCGCCGTCGGGCCGGGTGACGTGCTGATCAAGGTCCAGCGGACCGGGATCTGCGGCACCGACCTGCACATCCGGTCCTGGGACGGCTGGGCGCGGCAGACGATCCGCACGCCGCTCGTCGTCGGCCACGAGTTCGTCGGCGAGGTCGTGGAGTTCGGCCGGGACGTCACCGACATCGCCATCGGCGACCGGGTGAGCGGCGAGGGCCATCTGGTCTGCGGCAAGTGCCGCAACTGCCTGGCGGGGCGCCGCCATCTGTGCCGGGCCACGGTCGGCCTGGGCGTGGGCCGCGACGGCGCGTTCGCCGAGTACGTGGTCCTGCCCGCCACCAACGTCTGGGTGCACCGGGTCCCCGTCGACCTCGACGTCGCCGCGATCTTCGACCCGTTCGGCAACGCCGTGCACACCGCCCTGTCCTTCCCCCTGGTCGGCGAGGACGTGCTGATCACCGGGGCGGGGCCGATCGGTCTGATGGCCGCCGCGGTGGCCCGGCACGCCGGCGCCCGCAACGTCGTCGTCACCGACGTCAGCGAGGAGCGACTGGCCCTGGCCCGCAAGATCGGGGTGAGCCTCGCGCTGAACGTCTCCGCCGCGACGATCGCCGACGGCCAGCGGGAGCTGGGACTGAGGGAGGGCTTCGACATCGGCCTGGAGATGTCCGGCCGCCCCGAGGCGATGCGGGACATGATCGCCAACATGACGCACGGCGGCCGGATCGCCGTCCTGGGCCTGCCGTCCGAGGAGTTCCCGGTCGACTGGTCCCGCATCGTCACCTCCATGATCACCATCAAGGGGATCTACGGCCGGGAGATGTTCGAGACCTGGTACGCGATGTCGGTCCTGCTGGAGGGCGGCCTCGACCTCTCACCGGTGATCACCGGCCGGTACGACTACCGCGACTTCGAGGCGGCGTTCGCGGACGCGGCCGCCGGCAAGGGCGGCAAGGTCATCCTCGACTGGACTGTTTGATTTCCCGACCGGTTCGCCTCCGCACCCGATGGAGTCCCTCATGTTCACCTCTGTACGCGACGACCTGCGCACCACCCTCGACGAGATCCGCGCCGCCGGCCTGCACAAGCCCGAGAGGGTCATCGGCACCCCGCAGTCCGCGACCGTCGGCGTCACCGCCGGCGGCCGCCCCGGCGAGGTCCTCAACTTCTGCGCGAACAACTACCTCGGCCTCGCCGACCACCCCGAGGTCGTCGCCGCCGCCCATGCCGCCCTGGACCGCTGGGGCTACGGCATGGCGTCCGTGCGTTTCATCTGCGGCACCCAGGAGGTCCACAAGGAGCTGGAGGCGCGGCTGTCCGCCTTCCTCGGCCAGGAGGACACGATCCTCTACTCCTCCTGCTTCGACGCCAACGGCGGTGTCTTCGAGACCCTGCTCGGCGAGGAGGACGCGGTCATCTCCGACGCCCTCAACCATGCCTCCATCATCGACGGCATCCGCCTGTCCAAGGCCCGCCGCTTCCGCTACGCCAACCGAGACCTCGCCGATCTGGAGGCCAGGCTCAAGGAGGCGCAGGACGCGCGCCGTCGCCTGATCGTCACCGACGGCGTCTTCTCCATGGACGGCTATCTCGCCCCGCTCGCCGAGATCTGCGACCTCGCCGACCGCTACGACGCCATGGTCATGGTCGACGACTCGCACGCCGTGGGCTTCGTCGGCCCGACCGGGCGCGGCACGCCCGAACTGCACGGCGTCATGGACCGTGTCGACATCGTCACCGGCACCCTCGGCAAGGCCCTCGGCGGTGCTTCCGGCGGCTATGTGGCCGCCCGCGCCGAGATCGTCGCCCTGCTGCGCCAGCGCTCCCGCCCATACCTGTTCTCCAACACCCTCGCCCCGGTGATCGCGGCGGCCTCGCTCAGGGTGCTCGACCTGCTGGAGTCGGCGGACGACCTGCGGGTCCGGCTCGCCGAGAACACCGCGCTGTTCCGCCGCCGCATGACCGAGGAGGGCTTCGACATCCTGCCCGGCGAGCACGCCATCGCCCCGGTGATGATCGGCGACGCGGCGCAGGCGGGCCGCATGGCCGAGCTCCTGCTGGAGCGGGGTGTGTACGTGATCGGCTTCTCCTACCCGGTGGTCCCGCAGGGCCAGGCCCGCATCCGGGTCCAGCTGTCCGCCGCGCACTCCACGGACGACGTGAACCGCGCGGTCGACGCGTTCGTCGCGGCACGTGCCGAACTGGTGGCGTGAACTGCCCGGACATATTGCAATAATCTCTTGCATGATCGAAGCACGGCGGCTCCACATCCTCCGTGCGGTGGCCGACCACCGCACGGTGACGGCGGCGGCCGCCGCGCTCTACCTCACCCCCTCCGCGGTGTCCCAGCAGCTCGCGGCCCTGGAGCAGGAGACGGGCCACCGCCTGGTCGAGCGGAGCGCGAAGGGGGTCCGGCTCACTCCGGCCGGTGAGATCCTGCTCGACCACACCAACGCCGTCCTCGCCCAGCTGGAGCGGGCCGAGGCGGAACTCGCCGCCTACGGCTCCGGCGAGGCCGGCACGGTCACCGTCGCCGCCTTCGCCACCGGGATCGCCCAGGTCGTGGCTCCTGCGGTGGCCCGCCTCGCCCGGTCGGCACCCGGCATCCGCATCCGCGTCCGGGACGCCGAGGGCGACGCCAGCCTGCCGATGGTCCTGGACCGGCAGGTGGATGTCGCGGTGGCGGTCGAGTACCGCGGTGCCCCGCCCGCCGATGATCCGCGCCTGACCCACGTCCCGCTGTACGCCGAGCCCTTCGACGCGGTCGTCCCGCTCGGCCACCGGCTCGCCGGTGCCGCGGTCGTCCCGCTCGCCGAGCTGGCCAAGGATCCGTGGATCGGCCCGTACCCCGGCAACCCCTGCCACGACGTGGTCGTCCTGGCCTGCGAGAGCGCTGGTTTCCAGCCGCACCTCGAACACTCCTCGGACGACTTCCGCGCGGTCGTGGCGCTCGCCTCGGCGGATGCCGGCGTTGCGCTCGTCCCCCGCTCGGCGCTGCGCGGCACGGACCTGTCGGGCGTGGTCGTCCGTCCCGTCGACGGGGTGGCCCCGACCCGCCGGGTCTTCGCGGCGGTGCGGCGCGGCGCCGAAGGCCATCCGCTGATCCGTCCGGTGCTGGACGCGCTGGGCGAAGCCGCCCGCGTGTGAGCGGCCCGTCCCCGGGAGCCTGACAGCCGGGACGGCGGCCTGGCCCGGGCACCGGACACCGTCCGACCGGGGCAGTGTCAGTGGGAGCGGTTACGGTGCCTGTCATGCCCGACGCCGAAGACGTACGTCGTATCGCCCTGTCCCTGCCGGACGCCACCGAGAAGGTCGCCTGGAGCATGCCCACGTTCCGGGTGGCCGGGAAGATGTTCGCCACCCTGCCCGAGGACGAGACCTCCATGGCCGTGCGCTGCCCCAAGGAGGAGCGTGACGAACTGGTGCTGGCCGAGCCGGGGAAGTTCTGGATCGCCGGCCACGAGGCCCCGTTCGCCTGGGTCCGCGCCCGCCTCGCCGCGCTCGACGACGAGGCCGAACTAAGTGACATCCTCGCCGATTCCTGGCGCCAGGCGGCCCCGCCCCGGCTGCTGGACGCCCATCCTGAGATGGGGCTGCCGGACGCCGGGTGACCGGGCTGGGCCACCATCGCGCGCCGTGGCATGATCCAACAGCGACGGCGACAGCGACGGCGACGGTGATGGCGCGGCAGCGGACGGCGTGACGGAAGACGACGTGACGGAAGGCGTCGTGGCGGCGACGGCGGACGGTGACGGGGGAGCGGGCAGGGGATGACCGGGAGGCCGGCACGGCAGGACATCGCGGTCGAAGCCGGACCCGGTGACACGGGCGGGGAGCGTGACCGTCCGGTCTGGTCACGGGACTTCGCGCTGTTCTTCGTGGCCCGGGCCGTCGCGCGGCTGGGCGACACCATGCTGCCGGTGGCCCTCGCCGCGGGACTGCTGGAGCACGGCTACGGCGCGGGCGCGGTCGGCCTCGCGATGGCCTCGACGGCCGCCGCCTTCGCCGGTCTCGTCGTCTTCGGCGGGGTCCTCGCCGACCGTTTCAGCACCCGTCGGCTGATGATCGGCGCCGACCTGGTCCGGCTCGGCACCCAGTCGCTGGCCGCCGCGCTGTTCTTCGCCGGGCATGTGGTCCTCTGGCAGGTCTGCGTGATCGGCTTCGTCAACGGCGTGGCCAGCGCGGTCTTCCAGCCCGGCGTGGCGAGCACCATTCCCCGGCTCGCCACCGACATCCAGGGCGCGAACGGCGCCATCCGGATCGCCGAGTCCGCGGCCCAGCTGGCGGGCCCGGCCGTGGCCGGCCTGCTGGTCGGCTTCGCCTCGCCCGGCGGCGTGTTCGCGGCCCACGCCACCACCTACGCGGTGAGCGCCCTGTGCCTGCTGCTGCTCCGCCTGCCGCCGCTCCCCGAGGCGATGCGCGGCACGGCGGCGGAGAGCAGACATGCCTTCAAGGCCGATCTGGTCGAAGGCTGGCGCGAGTTCAGGTCGAGAACCTGGCTCTGGGGTGTGATCGCCATCTGGGGCGTCTACATGATCGCCGTATCGGGGCCGACCGTTCCGCTGGTCGCGACGGAGGTGGTGCAGCAGCACGGCCCACGCACCTACGGCCTGATCAACTCCGCCCTCGGCGCGGGCACGGTGGCCGGCGGGCTGCTCGCCCTGCGGCTGCGGCCCCGCCGCATGCTGCGGGCCGGCGCCGTGTCCCTGTTCGCGTACGCCGGCTTCCCGGCGGCCGTCGGCGCCGGTCTGGGTGTGCCGGCCATGGCGGCCGGGGCGGCCGTAGCCGGGGCCGGACTGTCCTTCTGGGGCGTGATGTGGGCGACCAGCGTGCAGACCCAGGTCCCTCCCGATGTCCTGAACCGCATCCACGCGTACGACGTCGCGGGCTCGCTGGCGATGTTGCCGGTCGGCCAGGCCCTCGCCGGTCCGGCGGCCGGTGCTCTCGGCACCGGTCACGTGCTGCTGGCCGCCGGGGTGATGAGCCTGGTCGTCGCCGCGTCTCTGCTCTTGGTCCCCCCGATACGCAACCTGATCCGCGCCGACGCGACGGCACCGTCGGCCCACTGATCCGCCGGTGCCGGCGTCGGCGTCGGCCCGCTGAGCCCCGCAACGACCGGCGCGCGGACGGCCGTACGCCGCTCAGCCCCGGGCCGGCCCGGCGACGACCGCCGAGAACACTCTCCCCCGTGCCCCGGTCCGCCCCTGGGTCCAGGGCCCAGAGTGTCGTACCGACGACGATGGGCGGTCCGCGCCGAACGGGCGCGCGACCACCGGCCCGAGTGCGGTATGGTTTCTCTGCGCGTTTGGATGGGGGAAACCCCAGGTCAGACGGGATCGGGACGTGGCGCAGCTTGGTAGCGCACTTGACTGGGGGTCAAGGGGTCGCAGGTTCAAATCCTGTCGTCCCGACTGGTTCGAGCTATCGAACGTCGCGGATGAAGGGCCGTTTTCGAACGGCCCTTTTTCTGTTTTCGGAATGCTCCCCGGTGGCAGTGCGGGAGCTGGTGCCCGTTCCCCGCTGTCCCCTCCGGAGGCCCGGCACGATGCGTACGGGGAACGGGGCGTGACCTGAGGGTTCCCGGAACGCGGGCACCCGTTCCCGCGGGGCAGCGGGACTCGCTAGCGGCCTGCCGGATCCGTCGTTCCGCCCGGGCGCCAGCCGCGGCGGCCCGCGCGGGGGAGGGTGAAGGCGGCGAAGGCTGTGACGAGGACGACCGCACCGGCGGCAGCGGTGATCGTGATGGCCCTGGAACGGCCCGGGTGGGCCGCGGGGGACGGCATCCTGAGCGGCTCGCGGTGCTGCGCCGAGGGCCGGGTGTCCCAGGCTGAGACTGGGGAGGTGACGGCCGCCGAGGGGTCCACCGTGCCCGCGCCGACCAGCGCCTTGTCGGCTGGGGCGTGGTACGCCGTCGAAGTGAGCCGGTCGGACAGCTGAGAGGGCGTCAGGTTCTGGTGCGCGGATGCCACGAGCGCAGCGGTCCCCGCGACGAACGCGGTAGCCGATTCGGCCCCGTCGCCCGTGAACTTGCCCGTGCCGCCCGGGCCGACACTCATCACGGCGTCGCCCGGCGCAGCCAGGTCGGGGGTGGTGCGGGGGGCCTGCGACAGGTCCGGAACGCCGCCCGGGCCGAGCGCGGAGACGGACAGGACGCCCGGTAGCGCGGCGGGGTAGGCGGCGGGGGCCGGGCCGTCCGTGCTGCCGGTGACGTCGGTGGACGAGGCGTATGCCGGGGCGATCACCAGGGCGCCGCGGCGGGTCGCCTCGCGGACGGCCGCG
The DNA here is from genome assembly GCF_042871185.1 of Streptomyces sp. NPDC006012. NCBI lineage: Bacteria > Bacillati > Actinomycetota > Actinomycetes > Kitasatosporales > Streptomycetaceae > Streptomyces > Streptomyces sp. NPDC006012. Next base: position 127,646 of record NZ_JBIAIE010000021.1, on the reverse strand, counting down.
GTGAGTTCGGGACTGCCCTTGGCGAGGGCGATCGGGACGTCGATGATCCGGGCGTGACCGGCGGAAGCTGTGCTGATCCCGGCGGCGACGCTGCTCGCGGTGGCGGTGCCGTCCGTGGCGGTGGCCCGGACGGCGAGGATCCGGGCCTGCGGGGCGACCCCGGCGAACCCCGTCCCGGGCTGCTGCGCGGCGGCGATCAGGCCCGCGACGAAGGTGCCGTGGCCGATGCAGTCGATTCCGGCGTCGGAGGTGGCGGGCGTGACGCGGCCCGCGAGGGCGGGGCTGTGCGACGCGTCCACACCGGTGTCGACGACGGCGACGGTGACGCCCGCGCCGCGGGTGGTGTCCCAGGCGCGCGAGGGGGCGATGTACTGCTGCGGCCAGGGGACGTCGGCCGGGTGCTGCTTGGACGGCCTGACGCATTCGCCCTTCTGGGGCGGGGCCGTGGAGATCCGCGGCAGGCCGGAATCGGCTGTCGCGGGGGACGCGGTGATGAGCGGGGCGGCCACGGCGAGGGTGACGAGAGCGACCGCGGCGGCTCGTCGGCCGGGTGGGCCGGGACGGCGGCGGGGGACGGTGGTGCGGCCGGGTGCGGGGATCATCGGCGGCTGCTTTCGTGCGGCGCGGGGGACTCGGCGGCGCCGGGACCGGAGCGCGGGGTACGGCGGACGGTGCCGACGTGGCAGGGCGCAAGGTTCATCGGGGCGTGCCCTCCTCCGCCGTCGGGGCCCCGGCGGAGCGCGGGTCGGCGGGTGCGGTCCGCCGGGCGGGAGCCGGGGAAGGGCCGGACACGGTGGTGTGCGGGCGGCCGGACGTGTCGGTCGACGGGGCCGCAGACACGGCGGGTTCGCCGGGCCTCGCGCGGGGCGCGGTGCGTTCCAGCCAGGGGGACTGAGCCCCTGCCGCGCTGCTGGTGCGCGGGCGGCGCGGGTCCCGGACGGGGGTGCGCTCGGGCGTGCGGGAGCGCGACGCCGCTGACGTGGCGGTCCCGGGGTCGCCGGTGGCGTCGGGACGCGCACCGGGCGCCGTTGCGCTGTCCGTTTCGGAGGACCCCGCGGCCTTGGGCCCGGACGGAGGGAGCCCGCGTCCTGGGACGTCGCCGAGGCCGCCGTCCGGCTGCCCGGCGAGGATCCGAGGGCCTTGGGCAACCACCGGCGGCGACGCACTCGACGTGCTCGAACGGTCCGCGCGGTTCCCCGGCGGGTCGGCGGTCTCACCTCGGGCTGACGTGTCCGACAGCGCTGATGAGGCCGAATCCGCAGTTCTTGCCGGACGGACCGCGTGCGGTGGCGCCGGGGCCGGTTCCGGCGTGTCCGCCGTCAGGGGGACCTCCTCCCGTATGCCGCGCGGGCACTTCGGGTCCCACTTCTGCCTGCAGACGCTGCACAGCGGCGGTTGCTCCAGCGTCGTCCTGACGAACTCCGTCATGCCCTCACGTCCTCGGGAAGCAGCAGGCGCAACTGGTCCGTGTCCGCGTCCGGGACGGACGCGAGACGGCCGGCCTGACGGGTCATCATCTGCTCCAGCACGGTGCGGGCGTAGCGGCCGTTGCCGAAGCCCGGGCCGCGGTCGACCCCGGCGAAGTGGCGGCGCAGAGCCTCCAGCGTCTGGGGCGGGCACGCGTAGCCGTCCCGGTCGCTCTGCCGCCGGACGATCTCCACCAACTCGTCGGCGCTGTACGAGGCGAAGGCGACGCTGCGTCCGAAACGGGAGGCCAGGCCCGGGTTGGAGTTCAGGAACCGCTCCATCTCGCCCTCGTAGCCGGCCGCCACCACGGCCGTGTCGTCCCGGTGGTCCTCCATCAGCTTCAGCAGGGTGTCCACCGCTTCCCTGCCGAAGTCGGAGCCCGAGCTGCCCTCCGGCGTGAGCGTGTACGCCTCGTCGATGAACAGCACGCCGCCGCGTGCCTCGGCGAACTTCGCCTTGGTGAGCTGTGCGGTGTGGCCGACGTAGCGGCCGACGAGGTCGGCGCGCGCCACCTCCACGAACTGGCCGCGCGGCAGCACACCCATCGCGCCGAGGAGTTCGCCGTACAGTCGCGCCACCGACGTCTTGCCGGTGCCCGGTGGGCCGGTGAACACCAGGTGGTGGGCGATGGCCGGGGCGGGTAGCCCGGCGGCCTGCCGGCGGCGGGTCGCCGACAGCAGGTTGACCAGGTCGCGGACCTGCGCCTTGGCACCGTCGAGGCCGATCAGCCCGTCGAGTTCGGCAAGCAGTCCGGTGAGGCGGTCGGACGGGCCGCCGCCGGTGCCGGGCGTGCCCGCGACGGTTCGGGCGGCGTCCTCGCCGACGTCCGTCGGCACCAGCACCGTCAGCTCCTCCTCGGTGGCGTCGGAGGACTCGGCGAGGCGGAACGCCTGGCGGTCCAGCATCTCCTCGAACACCTTGCGGGCGGCGCGCGCGTTGCCGAACGACTCCTCCCGGGGCATCTGAGTGAAGTGGTGCGTCAGCGCCTGCTCGGTGTCCTCGCGGAGGGTGAACCGGTTCTGCTCGCACTGCCGCCGCACGATGGTGACGAGCTCCCGAGCCGAATAGTTCTCGAACTCCAGGGTGCGGCTGAAGCGCGAGGCGAGACCGGGGTTGGAGTCCAGGAACCGCTGCATCTCCCGCGAGTACCCGGCGGCGATGACGACGACGTCCTCGCGGTGGTCCTCCATCAGCTTGACCAGGGTGTCCACCGCTTCCCTGCCGAAGTCGGGGCCGCTGCCGCCGTCCGCCGTGAGGGCGTACGCCTCGTCGATGAACAGCACACCGCCGAGGGCCCGTTCGAAGACCTCGGTGGTCTTGATGGCGGTGCCGCCGACGATCCGTGCGACGAGGTCGGCGCGGGCCACCTCCACCAGGTGCCCGGAGCGCAGTACGCCGAGCGTGGCGAGGATCGAGCCGTAGAGGCGGGCCACGGTGGTCTTGCCGGTGCCGGGCGGCCCGGCGAACACCAGGTGGCGGGAGGCGGCCGGGACGGGCAGGCCCATCTCGCGGCGGCGCCGGCTCACCCTGTTGAGGTTGACGAGGGTGGTGACCTGCTCCTTGACGGTGGCCAGCCCGACCAGGGCGTCGAGTTGGGCGAGCGGCCCGGAGAGCTGTCCGGGCCCGTCGCCGTCGCCCTCGGCGGCCGGGGCGCCGTCGGCGCGGTCCCCGAGGGTGTCCGGTTCGGTGTTGCCGTCGCTGGTCAGGTCCTCGGCGGCGAGACTGCCGGGGGAGACGGTCTGCCGGACGCCGGCGCCCGCGTTGCGGGTGACGGTGCATCCGGTGACCCGGACCGGCCGTTCAGTGGCGATCCGGATGCCGTCCGCGTGGCCGTCGGCGATCTCGCACTCCGTCAGATGAGCAGCGGCGTCGGTACCGACGAGCACGCCGTGGCTGCCGCTGCCCAGTACCCGGGTGCGGACGGCGGTCAGCTCGGCGCTGTCACCGAGGACGGTGATGCCCTCCGCTGCGGAGTCCTCGACGAGCACGTCGACCAGCTCCGTGGTGCTCTTCCCGGCGACGGCGATCCCGGCGGCACGGCTGCCCCGGACGGCGATGTCCTGGAACGCGGGGTTCGCGGCGTCCACTCGGATGCCGGACCGGCCCGGGTCGGTGACGGTGGTCTTCTCGAACCGGCCGCGGGCGCCGTCCCTGATGTGCAGGCCGTGCCCGCCGGCCTCGACGACCTCGATGTCGCGCAGCGCGGCGCGGTTGCCTCCGGCCAGGACGATGCCGTGCCCGCCTGTCTGATGCACCGTCACCCGGTCGACGCGGGGCGCGCTGCCGGCGTCCAGGACGATGCCCTCGGCGCCGCCGTGCTGGACCAGGGTGCGCTGGACGGTGGGCGCGGCGGCGTTGCGGACGGCGATCCCGGCCGCGGTGGAGTGCGAGACCAGGCAGTCGGCGATGGTGCCACGGGCGCTGTCGACGGCGACGATGCCGTGTCCCCGTGAGCCGGTCACCTCAACGTTGTTGAGCTGGGGGGCGGCAGCGGCGGACAGCAGTACGCCGTGCGTGACGCTGCTTTCGGCGTGGCAGCCGATGAGCAGGGGCTGGGCGGCGGAGGAGATGTGGAAGCCGATGGTGCAGGATTCGGTGCGGACGTCGGTGAGGCGGGTGGAGGCGTGTTCCTCCAGGGCGACGCCGGGTTTGGGAGTGCCCAGGACGGTGAGGCGTTCGACGGTGCCCGCCGCGTTGCCGTTGGCGAGCAGGCCGTTGCCGCGGGCGTCGCGGACGGTGCAGTTGCGGATGGCCGTGGCTGCGGTCTCGCCCAGCACCAGGCCGGAGCTGCCGAGGTTCTCGAAGAGGCAGTCCTCGACGACGCTTGTCTCGGACGAGAGGTCGACGAACCCGGCGCCCTCCGGGTTGGCGATGACGCAGTCGCGCATGGCGAGCGAGCCGTGCTCGCGGGAGAGCAGGGCCGTCCAGGAGAGGGCATGCACCCGGCAGTTCTCCAGGGCGGCCTGGCCGCGGGGGACGTCGACGACGGGAGCGTCCTCGTCGCTGCCGCGCAGGATCAGGCCGGAGAGCTTGACGGCCTCGGCGACGACCTGGACGGCGCTGCCCGTGCGGGGGGCTATCTCGGGCGGGTCGTCGGGGTCGTCGGCGACGACGGTGACCATCTTGGTGACGACCAGAGCCTCGTCGTAGCGGCCGGGACGGAGCCGGATCACGCCGCCGGGCCGGGTGGCGGCCAGGGCGTGCGCGATGCCCTGGTAGGGGTCGGTGAGCGTGGTCTGACGGGCCATGCGGTTCCTCTCTGCGTCGCTGTGGTCGTCCTTGCCGCTCCCTTCGGCCCGGCACCCCGCCCGGGTGGTTCAGGAAGCGGTGGGGTGCGGCGGCCGGGGCGGCGGGCCCGTCAGACCCGGTGCGCCGTCTGGATCTGCACGGTGCGGCGGCGGGTGATGTACAGCCCCCGTCCCGCGGGCAGGACTCGTGGCTTCGTCCCGGCCACCACCTGGCCCTCGCCGGGCGGGCAACTCATCAGCAGCACCGGCGTGTTCGCCTCCACCATGCGGCGCAGCAACTGATCGGACATCATCGCCCGTCCCGAGCCGTTGGCGCTGCGCGCCACGATGACGTGCAGCCCGATCTCGTCGGCCTGCGCCAGGAACTCGTGGAGCCGGGCGAAGGGGTCGGGACTGCCCATCCCGCCGGTGGAGACCAGCTCGTGGTCGTCGACGAGGATGAACAGCCGGGGCCCGCTCCACCAGTCGCGTAGCTTCAGCCGGGCCGGGGCGATGTCAGGGCCGGGAACGCGTTCCTTCATCGCCCGCGCCACCCCGTCGATCATCTGGCCGAGCAGGGCGGCGCCGGTGGCGTAGCCGAGCCGGTGGGTGTCGGGGACGGCCTCGGCGAGGCCGCGCCGGTAGTCGACGAGCAGGATGCGTGCCTCGTCGGGGCTGTAGCGGGCGCGGATGCCGTCGGCGAGGTGGGCCAGCAGGTTGGTCTTGCCGGTCTCGACGTCGCCGACGACCACCAGGTGCGGGTGTTCCTCGAAGTCGTGGCGGAAGACGTCGAGCCGCTGGTCCTCCAGGCCGAGCGGAACGCGCAGGTCACCGTCCGGGGCGGGTAGTTCGGACGTCGGGAGGTCCATCGGCAGCATCCGCACCGGGGGCGCCGACGGCCCGTCCCACCCGGCGGCGACCTCCCGGACCAGTGCGGACACGCCGTCGGCGATCGTGTCGGCACGCGGGTCGCCGTCGGTGCGGGGGAGTGCGGTGAGGAAGTGCAGCTTCTCGGCGGTCAGGCCACGCCCGGGGATGCCCGGGACGGTGGCCGCCGCCCGCATGTTGATCATCGAGTCGACGGGGTCGCCGAGACGCAGTTCGAAGCGGGTGCCCAGCTGGTCGCGCAGCGCCGAGGAGATCTCCATCCAGCGGCCGGAGGCGATGATCAGGTGCACGCCGAAGTTGAGGCCCCGGGAGGCCATGAGGTTGAAGGTGGGGGCGAGGTCCATGAAGTCCTGGCGGATGGTGTTCCAGCCGTCCACCACGAGGAACACGTCGCCGTGCGCCTCGTCCGGGAGCTCGCCGGCGGCGCGACGGCGCCGGAAGTCGGCCATGGACTCCACGCCCCGCTCGGCGAACAGCCGCTCGCGGTGGGTGATGATGTCCATGACCTCGGCGATGGTGCGGGCCATCCGCTCCGGGTCGAGCCGCCCGGTGACCCCGCCGACGTGCGGCAGACCGGTGAGCGAGGTGAGCGTTCCGCCGCCGAGGTCCAGGCAGTAGAACTGCACGTCGCGCGGGGTGTGGGTGAGCGCGAGCCCGGTGATGAGGGTGCGCACCAGGGTGGACTTGCCGGACTGCGGGCCGCCGGCGATGCCGATGTGGCCGCCGGCGCCGGACAGGTCCGCGACGAGTTCGTCGCGGCGCTGGTCGAAGGGGCGGTCGATGACACCGACGGGAACGGTCAGGAACTTTCCGCCGGGTTCGCCCGGCGGGGGCAGCAGCAGATCGAGTGTCGGGGGTTCGCCCAGCGGCGCCAGCCACACCTGGTGGGCGGGCGGGCCGGAGTGCTCCAGCTTGTCGACGGCGACGGTGAGCAGGCTGGGTCCTGACGCGTTCTCCTCCTGCTCCTCGTTCTCGGGCTGCTCGGGCTTCCCGGGTTCGGCGGAGGGCAGGGCCCGCGGCGGCACCCAGCCGGCCTCGAACGGCACCACCTGCCTCGCCAACACCGCCTGGCGGACCGCCGGCCGTGCCACCCGGTACGTGCCGGACACGTAGGCGGCCTTGAACCGGGCGAGGGCCCCGACGTCGTTCTTCAGCAGACCGCTGCCCGGCTGCGGCGGCAGCTCGTAGGCGTCCGGGACGCCGAGCACACCCCGGCTCTCCATCGCCGAGAAGGTGCGCAGCGCGATCCGGTAGGAGAGATGGCCCTCCAACTGGTGGATGCGGCCCTCGTCGAGGCGCTGCGAGGCGAGGAGGAGATGTACGGAGAGGGAACGGCCGAGCCGCCCGATCATCACGAACAGGTCGAGGAAGTCGCGGTGCGCGGCGAGTAGTTCACTGAACTCGTCGACGACGACGAACAGGGTCGGCAGCGGGGCGAGGCCGGCGCCCTGCGCGCGCGCCTCCTCGTACTCGCGTACGGACGTGTAGTTCCCGGCCGTGCGGAGCAACTCCTGGCGGCGGATCAGTTCGCCGTGCAGGGCGTCCTTCATCCGCTCCACCAGTGCCGCCTCGTCGGCGAGGTTGGTGATGACGGCGGAGGTGTGCGGCAGCCGGTCCAGGCCGAGGAAGGTGGCGCCGCCCTTGAAGTCGGTGAGGACGAAGTTCAGCGTCTCCGAGGAATGGGTGAGCGCCAGCGCGAGGACGAGGGTGCGCAGCAGCTCGGACTTGCCGGAGCCGGTGGCGCCGATCAGCATGCCGTGCGGGCCCATGCCGCCCTGCGCCGACTCCTTCAGGTCGAGGTGGAGGTGCGTGCCGTCCGCGCCCACGCCGATCGGCACCCGCATCCGCTCGCCCGCGTTCCGCGTGCGGTGCAGCTCGGAGGTCTCCGCGGCGTGCAGGTCGCGGATGCCGAGCAGGTCCGTCAGCTCCATGTCCTCCTGCAGCGGGCGCTCCGCGCGGGCCGCGGCGCCCAGCCGGTAGGGGGAGAGAGCGGTGGCCAGGGCGCGGGCGGCGTGCGGGCCGAGGGCGTCCGGGCGGCCGAGACCGGTCTCCGCGGGCTTGCCGTCCGCCGCGGTGGCCAGGAGTGCGAGCGCGTCCGGCTCGACGCGCAGCCGGAGTGTGCCGCGGGGCGGGCAGGCGCCGTCCAGCGTGCCGCGGACGTCGAGGACCACGGTGTTGCGGTAGCCGGACTCGGCGAGCCGGGCCCCCAGGGGGACGGAGGCGGTGTCCAGGACGACCACCGTGAACGGCTCGTCGCGGCTCGGCTCCGCGCCCGGCTCGAACGGCGGGCGGGCAGCGAACTCCTCGCCGAGCAGCGGCTCCAGCTCGGAGACGGATTCGGCGATGAGCCGGGCCGAGCCGGCTCCGTCGATGTCGACCTGGTGCTGGGCATGGGGCAGCCACTTCGCCCACGACCAGCCGGGCAGCGCCGCGCCGTCGGCGACGACGGCGATCGACAGGTCCTCCGGGGCATGGGCCACGGCGAGTTGGCCGAGCAGCGCCCGCACGGACGACCGGGAGGTCTCCCGGTGCTCGTCCTTCGCGGTGAACAGGACCCGGGCGAACGAGCGCAGCCGGACGGCCACCGGCTGGTCGGGGACGGCCGAGTAGGCGTGGATGAAGCGGCGCAGCGCGTGCGCGGAGAGCGGTTCGAGGTCCTCGACGGGCTTGGTGGACAGCGGGTTGAGCCGCAGCGCGAGCTGTTGCTCGCCGGTACCGAGGCGCACCTCGCCGAAGTCGTCGTGGGTGGTGCGCCGTTCCCACAGCCGCCCGGTGCGGGCCACCGACCAGAGCGCGTCCGGGCGCGGGTGGCGCCACTCCTGGGCCCGCTGCTGCTGCTCGACGGTCTGCCGTATGCGGCGCCGGCTCGTCGTGAGGTAGCGCAGGTAGTCGCGTCGCTCGGCGCGCAGCTTGCGCTTGCGGTCCCCGGCGGCGCGGAGGAACTGGGCCACCAGCATGCCGACGGCCGAGACCGACATCATGCCGATCGCCACCCACATCAGCACGCCGTTGCCCTCGCCGGGGCGGATGAACACCAGCACCATGCCGAGGGAACTCAGGGCCATCGGCAGGTAGGTGATGATGCCGCTCATGGCGCCCTGCGGCTCGGGGAGGGAGGGCGGCTCCTGGAGCGTCAGTTCGCCCTCGGGCATCTGCGGGCCGACCCTGCGCGGGGGGCGCCGAAAAGTGACGGTGCTCAAACCGGCTCCCGGCTCGATCTGTCGACAATGCGATATCGGAGGTTCGCGTTGCCGCTTATTGGAGAAGCGCGTCGCCGATAAACGGATGGACAAGCGTGCTGTCCCGACGGGGCTTCACGATAATGTGCACCCGTTCCTGAGTCGAACCCCGATTAAGAATCAGGCGGGAGTGAACCGCGCACCGTGAGCGACAAGACCGCCGGGCTCTGCCGAATAACCGTCAGAAGTCCGGAGAATAACTTCGAACTGGGCATACCCGCCGATGTCCCGCTCGCCGACCTGCTCCCCGTGCTCGTCGAGTACGCCGGCGGCGATCTCCATGAGAAGGGCCTGGAACACGGCGGCTGGACCCTCCAGCGCCTCGGTGCCGCCCCCCTCGACGAGGAGCGCACCCCCACTGCCCTGGAGCTACGCGACGGCGAGACCCTCTATCTGCGGGCCCGTCACGAGTCCCTGCCCGAGGTCGACTTCGACGACCTCGTCGACGGCATCGGTGAATCGCTCCGCTCCCGTCCCGACACCTGGCGCCCCGAGCTGACCCGCCGCCTGCTCATCGGACTCACCGTGACCGCGCTCGCCGCCGGGCTGATCACCGTTCTGCTCCCGGGCGACGGCCAGTGGCGGGCCGGGGCGGGCGCCTGCATGGCGCTGCTGCTCGTGGCGGGCGGCCTGGCCGCGTCCCGGGCGGTCGGCGACGCCGGCGCCGGGGCCGCGCTCGGCGTGATGACCGTGCCCTACCTGGCCGTTGCGGGCGCCCTGGTCCCGGCCGCCGGGCACGGCGAGGACATGCTCGGCCCCCGGCTGCTGGCCGGGGGCGCGGCGGGCGCGGGCGCCGCGATCATCGGGCTGGCGGCGGTGGGTGCCTTCGCGCCGCTGTTCCTGGGGGCGTTCACGGTCACCCTGTCCGTCGCGGCCTGCGGCGCCCTCACCTCGGCCGGGGTGCCGATCGCGCACGCCGCCGGCTGGCTGGCCGTGGCCGCCGTGCTGGCCGGGGGCTTCGTGCCCAGCCTGGCCTTCCGGTTCGCCGGCATGCGGATGCCACCGCTGCCGTCCAACGCGGGCGAACTGCAGGAGGGCATCGAGCCGTTCCCGGCCCGGCAGGTCCGCGAGCGCGCCGCACTCGCCGACGGCTACCTGACCGGCCTCTACGCCGCCCTCGGCCTGGTGACCATGGGCTGCACCACCGCGCTGCTCACCGCCCCCTCCGCGGACGGCTGGACGGCTCCGGTGCTCGCCGTGGTGCTGAGCGTGCTGCTGCTGCTCCACGTCCGGGTGGTCGGCGCGGTGCGGCACCGGCTCGCCATGGCGATCCCGGGCGCGTACGGACTCACCCTGGCTGCAGTGCTGCGCGCCGTCGACCTGGGGCAGCCGGAGCGGCTGGAAGTCACCGCCGTACTCGCCGTGCTGGCCGCGATCACCGCCATCGCCTCCTGGACGGTTCCCGGCCGACGGCTCGTCCCCTACTGGGGCCGGATCGCCGACCTGCTGCACACGCTCTGCGCGCTGCTGCTGCTCCCCCTCGCGGTGCTGCTCGCCGGGGTGTTCGGCGCGCTGCGCGGGATCCGGGGGTGAGGCGCTGATGCCGGTGCAGTCGCGCAAGGACCAGGTGCAGGCACATCTGTACGCGATGTCCAGGCTCGCCAGCAGCCTGCTCCGCGACGACCCCGACGCACCCGACTCGCCGAGCGCGCGCACCTGGCGGGGCGTGCTGTGGGGCGCGCTCGTGGTGGCGCTGGCCTGCGTGGTGACACTGCTGTACGGGCTGATCAAGCCGGGCGGGGGGACGTCCTGGCAGACGCCGGGCACGCTCGTCGTCGTCAAGGACTCCGGCGCCCGTTACCTCAATGTCGGCGGAACGCTGCATCCGGTGCTCAACGAGGCGTCGGCGCGACTGGTCGCCGGACGCAGGATGACGGTGGAGCAGGTGGCGGCGGCCTCGCTGCAGGACGCGCCGCGGGGCGCTCCCATCGGGCTGCTGGGCGCCCCGGACGGGCTCCCGGCGTCGACCGGCGGCAGCATCTGGGCGGTGTGCGCGGGCGCGCAGTCGGCCGGGTCGGCGGGCGGTACGAAGCCGCTGACGAGCCTGGTCGTGGGCGGCTCCGCGGAGCTCGGGGACGGACTCGGCGCGGACCGGGGCGTGCTCGTGACGGCGCCGGGGCAGGGGCATCAACTGGTGTGGAACGGGCGCCGGTTCCCCGTCGACACGAAGGCCGGGACCGTGGCGACGCTGGGCTGGGCGGGCGTCACGCCGGTGCCGGTCAGTACGTCGTTCCTGACCGCGCTGGACGCCGGGCCACAGCTCGCCCCGCCGCAGATCGACGGGCGCGGGGGACCGGGGCCGACGCTGGCCGGCGGCGCGACCCGGATCGGGCAGCTGTTCTCGTCCGAGGGGCAGTACTACGTGCTGCGCACGGACGGACTTGCGCCCCTGACCGGGCTGGCCCACCGGCTGCTGCGCGGTGATCCGCGCACCCAGCAGCAGGCGTACGACGGCCGGGCGGTGCGGGAACGACCCATCGGACCAGCCGACCTGGCGGCCCACCAGGCGCCCGCGTCGGCGGCCGGGCAACTGGCGGCAGCGCTGCCCTCGTCGGTGCCGAAGGTGCCGGCGGTGGACCCGTCCGAACGGCAGGTCTGCGCCCGCGTGGCACCGACCGCGCACGGGCACGAGACGACGGTGGCGCTGGTGCCGGCCGGTTCGGTACCGGGCTCGGCGCCCACCGGGCAGCCGGGCGTGACCGGGCCGTCCGTGCCGGTGGACCGCGTGTGGGTGCGGCCGGGGACGGCGACGCTGATCCGGGCGCGCTCGTCGGCCGGGACGGGCAACTCGCTGTACTTGGTGGCGGATTCGGGCGTTTCCTGTCCGGTGACGAGCGAGGGGTTGAAGCAGCTCGGCTATTCGGCGGGCGGGTCCGTGGATCTCCCGGGGGCGCTGCTCGGCCTGCTGCCGAGGGGGCCGGTGCTGGATCCTTCGGCCGTGTCAGGGAACTCGTAACGAGATCCTGATGGCCGACCCTGGTCGGGGGTGACCGGCGTGGCGATTCGGCCGACGGCCCGGTTCCCCTCGAAAGGGAATCAGTTTTATGACCAATGCGTAATAAAGGCGAAGGGCCGAAGAGGTCCTCGATGGATGGTGCTGACAACAACTCGGTGAACGGATAATGTCGCTGGCGCGGGTGGGGCTGCTGGTGGTGCTGTGACGACTGGGCCGCACCCTCCTTCACCGACCCCGAAATAGCCCGATTCAGAGGGAGGCACAGGCTGTGCCCGACTACTTCGTCAAGGACGCACAGGCCGCACAGTTGGCCGTGAACGCACTCGAAGCGCACTACGGCTTCATGAAGACGGCAGGTGGCGCGGCCGAGTCCATCAGGGCGAACGTCCAGGCCAACTACGCGACGGACGGCGGGTCGGCGGGTACCTTCCAGGCGAACTTCGCCACGTGGCAGGAGGGCTACCAGAAGGCGATGACCGCTGTCGACACCGTGTGGGAGCAGCTGAACCAGCAGCAGAACATCCTGGACCAGGGTGAAGAGGAGGCCCTGACCCATGCCAAGACCGGCTTCGACACCGCCGGCGTCGAAGCCGGCATCGTGAACGTCCTGAACGGCGGCGGTACCGGCACCGGCAGCTGACGCCTTCTCACGTACTGCTCCACAAGCTGAAGGGAACCACGATGTCGGGCAACATCAAGATCCAGTGGAATGGTCTCGCCGACGCCACGCATGACATGCAGGTACTCACCGCCAACATGCGCCAGGCGATGGAGGAACTGGTGGCGGGCGTCGAGGCCCTCAACAACGCTGCCCAAGGCAACTCGGGGGACTCCTGGCGCCTCGTCAAGGACCAGCTCAACAACGCGATCAACCAGATGGACTCGGCGTTCAACCAGGGCCACCAGACCCTCACGAACATGAGCGACACCCACCAGGCCCATGACTGCCGGGGCGCCACGGTCATGCAGCCGGTGCTGTGACGAGGAGTCAGTGACATGGGTGATGAGGGAACGGGCACCTACAAGGTCACCGAGGACTACCTGAGGAGCTTCGCGAGCACTCAGCTCCAGCAGTTCATCGAGGAATACCAGGGCAACCATGCGGTGCAGACACTCCGCGGCTATGCCGGGGAGACGGCGTACAGCGAGCCGGGCCGCGACCGGATCTACGCCGGATCAGCCGGTGGTGTGCACAGTGCCTACGTGCTGTCCGACAAGTTCGCGCAGTTCAGCGCGTCGCTCGCGCAGCAGCTCGGCAGGTTCAAGGACGGCTTCGTGACGTTTCAGCGGGGACTCAACGATGTCGATCTGACGCTGAAGGACGGCGAGGACAGCGCGGCGGACATCTCGAAGGGGTCGTTCGACGCGGCCACGGCCCAGGCGTTGGGCCAGTTCGGCGGCACGGCGCCGGGCGGCGGCTCGGGCAGCAGCAAGACCGCTTAGCAGGAGAACAGCGCGAGGGGGGAAGCCGGAGCAGTGGCCGGAACGTACAACTGGGAGACGGCGCTCGCCACGTACTCCAACACGGCTCCGACCAGCCGGATGGAGATCGGCGGGAGCGGGGGGAGCTACGCGAGCTGGTTCGACAAGACGCACTTCTACTTCGGGGGGTCCAGCGGTGCGACCGAGAAGTCGACCGACTACGACCTGTGGATGGACGCGTCGTGGAACGTCAGCAAGAACGGCAACACCACCACGTACTACTTCAGGATGGGTATCAGGCTCAGCCGCCTGGTCGGCACCAATGACGCCGACACGCCCCTCTACAAGTTCGTCCACGAGCCGATCCAGTGGCTGGAGCCCGCTCTGACCGAGGGCGGCAGCGACGTGATCAAGCTGCACAGCTTCGACGACGCCGGCATGGCCGTGCGCGGCACCCAGCAGTTCCTCGCCCAGTGGGCGCAGAAGATCAAGGGCTGGGCCGACGGCGTCGACGTCGCCGACTCCGACTTCCAGGGCACGTCTGCCGGATCGTTCAAGAACATGCTCCTCGGCATCTACGGCGAACTGACGGACGTCGTGCGGCAGATGACGATCCCGTCCGACTGGACGGCTGAGCTCGACGGCGCGCGCACCCAGCTCGTCAACACCACGACACAACTGCACGCCGCGCACGACGCCTGGCTCAACACTCCCGAGTCCATGCCGGTCAACGTCCTGCGCCCGGTGTTCGGGATCACCGCCATGGGGTTCTACGGGTACCTGAACTCGGCCCTGATGAGTGGAGACGGCCCGACCGCTGCACTGCAACTGGCCATTGACCAGATGAACCAGGGCGACCCCAAGGACCAGGGCTTCTGGGACCGGATGCAGGAGACGGCCAAGAACGGCTGGCTCGGGCACGTCGGCTCGATGCTGGACCCGGCGGCGCAGCAGGCCGCGGGCGCGCTCGATCAGGCGTACCTTCAGACGAACGAGGACATCCGCACCATCACCGCGCCGCCGTGGCTGACGCCGTACGGCGGTGGTGCCGCAGGTCCGGGCGGTGGGCCTGGTTCTGACACTTCGACCGACTCCGACGGACCCGAAGGTTCCGGCGCCGATCAGCCGGGCGGCGGCGCGGATCCGACGGGTGACGACGCCAACGGGAAGGGCACCGGCCAGGACCAGCCGGGCGGCGTTCAGCCCGGCGGGATCGACACCTCCGGTCTCACCGACCCCACGAAGGGGAGCGGCACCGGCCCGGACAGCGGCGTCACCGGCAACGGCGTCGACAGCAGTGGCCTGAAACCCGGCGAGACCTACAACGCCGACAACCTCCCACCCGGTTCGACGGTCACCTCGAACGGCACCGTCATCGGCCCGAACGGGAAGGTACTGACGAACCCCGACGGCAGCACCGTCAAGGTGCCGCCCGGCACCAAGGTGACCGGGAGCGGCCTCAACCCCGGAAAGCAGTCGAGCACCAGCCTCAGGCAGCAGGCCGAGGAACAGGAGCGCCTGCGCGCACAGGAGTTGAAGGCACAGCAGGAGGCTGACAAGCAGGCTGAGGCGCAGCAGCGCCAGTACCAGCAGGCGTTGGAGAAGGCCCGCCGGACGGTCCGCTCGTCCGGCGTCGAGGAGGAGCTGAAGGGCGGCAGCAGCGGCCACCTGGCGTACCGCACCAGGAACGCCGACGGCTCGGTCTCCGAGCGCAACCCCCTCACCGGCGAAGTGCTCCCGGCGAGCGCGTCCAAGGTCCGCACCGCCTCCAACGACCCCAGCGTCGCTGCCACGGAGGAAGCCGCCAGGAGCGGGCAGCGCGCCTCGTCGCAGACGCCGATGATGCCCGGCAGCGGGGCGGGAGCCGGGGCCGGAGCGGGGCCGGGCCAGTCCCGGGACCGCAAGAGTTACCTGGACGAGGACGAGGACACCTGGGGCACCGCGGAGTGCACGTCGACGGGGGTGATCGGCTGATGGCGGATCAGGGCAACGGCGGCCGGGCGCAGGGCCCGAGCGGCGCGCGGGAGCAGTTCGAGTCAATCCTGGGCTCCTCCCTCCAGGAACAGCTGGGCGACATCCAGCGGCAGGTCCGCGAGCACGCCCGAAAGCTCGCCGACGTGCAGCGCGAGCTGGCCGAGCGGACGGCCACCGCGCGCTCCAAGGACCGCGCGATCAGCGTCACCGTCGGCATTCAGGGCGAGGTCCAGGAGATCAAGTTCCACAACGAGGACTACCGCCAGATGGACCCGGTCCGGCTCGGCAAGACCCTCGTCGAGCTGATCGGCAGGGCACAGGCCGAGGGCGCCGAGGCGGCGCGCGCGGCGTTCGAACCGCTGCGTGGCAAGGGCGCCGAGATGCGTCGGTCCATGCTGGCCGGCTCGCCCATCGAGGACATGCTCGCTCCGCTGAGGGACATGACGAAGGGCTACCGGCCCGCGCCCAAGGAGCGGAGGGGCGACGGCGATGGGTGACGACAACGAACTGAAGGCCGGCGACGCCACCTGGAAGGGGTTCGCCCACTACGAGAACCTCGGCACGGCGCTGTCGAGCGCGCACGACCACGTCGCCGCCGTCAACGACCTGAACACCCGCGGCGGCGGCGACGGGAAGGACGACTCCTCGAAGCAGTACCAGGACCAGATCGGCAAGGGCATGCCGCCGCTCACCGACACCCTCAAGATGCTGGACACCCTGGTCACCAACCTCGGCCAGAGCGGTCAGGACGTGAAGAAGATCTTCGCCGAGGCCGAGGAGCAGGCCACCCAGCTCGCCAAGGACTGGAAGGCGGCGGCCGGGTGAGAAGGCGCACCACCCTGCGGCGGGGCCCGTGCTGACCCCTTCGCCCGAGGCGCAGACACTGCTGCTGATCTTCTCCGGCGAGAAGTGGCCGACGATCAACGAGGACCTGCTGCGGGAGGCCGCGGACCACTACGACGGGTTGGAAGGCAACTTCAACGACCTGCAGACGTACCTCGTCGAGGCCGAGAAGTACATCCAGGAGAACTTCTCCGGACAGGCCGCCGAGCAGTTCGCCTCGTACGCCGGTTACCTGACCGGTGGCGAGCAGCCCATCCTGCCCGCCTGCGGCGAGCAGGCGAAGGGCCTGGCCAAGCTGGCCCGGGACACCGCGAACCAGACCGAGTACGCGAAGTGGATGATCCTCGCCCAGGTCATCGAGCTGATGGTGGAGATGGCGTTCGAGGCCGCGGTGTCCTGGGTCCCGGGCCTCAACCTGTTCGCGCATTCACTGGTCACGCTGGCCGAGCTGATGGTCAAGCTGGTCACCAAGGAAGTCATCAGGGCGCTGATCCGGAGCATTCTGATCCACACCGCGATCAGCACCGCCATGGGCGTCGCGATGGACGCCATCATCCAGCTGATCCAGTTCGGTCAGGGCAACCGCCACGAATGGGACAAGGACGCGACGAAGGGCGCGGCCGCGTTCGGTGCCCTGCAAGGCGTGTTCAGCGGCATTGTCGCCCCACTCGGCGGCGCGCTCGGGAAGAAGATCGGCAACATCCTCGGCAGCGACGCGGCGAAGTGGCTCAGCCACCAGATCGCCGACCACCTCGGCACGCTGGCGGGCAACGACGCGGGGAAGGCAGGGCTGGCGAGGGCCCTCGCCGACATTCTCGGCGGGGCGGACGGGGACCTGGCGAAGTCACTCACCACGAAGGCGGTGGCGGACGCGACGGACGGCGCCACCAAGACGATCAACGACAGCTTCGTCACGAAGGTCGGGAACGCCTTCGCCAAGCACGGCTTCGACGGTCTTGAGGGGAACGCGGCCCGCAACGTGGGGGAGAGCTGGGCGCGTTCGCTCAACAAGCACTGGGCGACGGACGTCACCGTGCAGGACGTGTCCAAGAACATCGCCAGGGATCTGCGGGAGGACGTCGGCAACACGGTCAGCAAGGAAGCGCGGGACGTCCTCTCGCACTCCGTGGTCCATGACGTGGCGACGTCCGTCAGCTCCTCGGCGATGAAGGACACGCTGAGCCGGATGGACCGGTTCGGCTACGCGGCGGGCCTGTACGGGACGGAGGCGCTGGTCGAGGCCGGCGGGCAGAACCTGGCCGAGGGCACGTACAACCTCATGACGCAGGGGCAGTTCACCACGAGCTGGGAGACGTTCGTCTCGGGCGTGGGACCGAACCTGTTCAGCCATGCGATGCGGCACACGATCGTGCAGCCGTTCCTGGCCGGCTCAAACTCGGCGCTCGCCAACTTCGTCAAGGGGCTCGACTCCAAGCTCGACACCCTGGACAGGCCGCCGGGTGAGTACGGGCCGATGCTCACGCCGAACAATGCGTCGGCGCCGCCGGCGGCGGGCCCGACGCCGGCATCGGCACCGGGGGCGGCCGGGGCGCCGTCGAAGGTGTCCACGACGTCCAGCACGCCTGCGTCCAGCTTGTCGTCGGCGGGATCGCCGCAGCCGCAGACGACGCAGACCGTACCCGGCACGAACACGACGAAGACCGCGCCCACGGGGTCCGTGAACAACACGAGCGCGCCGGCGCACCAGCCGCCCGCGCCACCGCGGCCCACCAGGACGGCCACGTCCTCGTCGACGACCTCACCCACGTCTACGTCCACGCCCGTGTCCACGTCGACGTCCGAGCCCGTGCGCCGGCCGTCGGGCTCCGGGACCTGGCAGGAGGATCCCCCGTCCCTCTCCGAGAACGAGCGCGTCGACGACAGCACGAGTCACCACGACGTGCCCGACCACAGCGGGACGCATCCCTCGCAGTTGACGCCCGGCCAGGTCGCCAGGGCGCTCGCGGTGCCTACCGCCACCGCGAACCTGTCCGCGTCCACGACCACCCCCGACGTCGAGTCGGACGAGATCACCACCCCGGCCCCGGGCGACAGCGGCGGCCAGGACAGCGCCGACGATCTTCCGGTCTTCTCCCTCACTCACCCCGACGGCACGACGGAACCCCTCCCTCTGCCGGACGGCGAACCGGACGTCGGGCACAGCGAGAACCTCACCGACCCGGCCTCGGCCCCCACGCCGGCCATCACCGTGCCCCAGCCCGACGGCACGTCGAAGACCGTCCACGTCCCCGGATTTCTGGAGGACGTGGCTGCTTACGCCGCCCCCGGCGAGATGCCCTTCAGCGGCGTCGTCGGCGGCCACCTCGCCGTCCGCTTCGGCGGCCCCACCCCCACCGTCCTCGCCGCCGACCTGGCCACGACGGCCGGAGTCGAGCTCGACGACCCCGACGCCCTCGTCGCGGCCCTCGCCGACCAGCCACACACCTTCCTCGGCGACGGCCGCCGTTTCGCCGCCAGACTCCCGGACGGCAGCACCCGTGAACTGATCGTCAAAGCGATACCCGACCGGGACAACTGGAGCATCGTCACCGACGACGGCCCCCAGGACCCCTTCAAGTACGACACCGCCCACCGCTCCCAGCAGAACGAGGGCCTGTCCTACGCGGAATCCAGCAACTTCCAGGCCCCGCTGTCGATGGGGCTCGGCGCGATCGGGGCACCTGTCGCCCGGATCACCGCCGTGCCCGGGGCGGCCACCGGACGGGACCACAACCTCACCACC
The DNA here is from genome assembly GCF_042871185.1 of Streptomyces sp. NPDC006012. NCBI lineage: Bacteria > Bacillati > Actinomycetota > Actinomycetes > Kitasatosporales > Streptomycetaceae > Streptomyces > Streptomyces sp. NPDC006012. The sequence continues at coordinate 108,887 of NZ_JBIAIE010000021.1, read as the reverse complement.
CAGCAGTCGGCGCAGCGCGAGACCCGCAGCCACGGCGCGTCGGTCAGCCTCCGCACCCACCTCCGCTTCGAGCTGACGGTCCGCGACCTATCCGCCCCCGAGCCGTCGGCCACACGTGTGGTCCGCACGCACAACGTTCCGCACGGCCTCGACGTCCGGATACCCGAGGGCCACACCACCGGTACCCGGCCCGACCCGCGCAAGGACCGGGTACCGACGTCCTTCAGGACCGAGTCCGGCGAACGGGCGGTCATCGAGCGCACCGAGCACTACTTCAATTTCCGCGACGTGACGGACTGGGTGCTCCAGCACACAGGCTCCGAGGTCGGCAGCGACAACTACCGGGCCGTCGTCGACTACTTCTCCTCCGAGCACTTCACCCAGATGGACAGCCGCGACCCGGTCCCGTCGCTGCGGTTGCACAGCCGAAAAGGCGCGTTCGCCGGGACCGTCACCGTCGACCGCCCCCGGCCCGGCCGCCACTGGGTGATCGACGCCCTGCCCGACTTCGAGCTGCGCGACACCCGCCAGTACACGCAGAAGAACGAGAGCAGCGTCCAACGCGACCACACCCTCGACACCTCGGTGTTCCTCGGCGCCCAGACCGACCCCACGGGCTTCGCCGACGCGTTCGCCGCACCGCGTGTCCAGCTCGGCGCGACGTTCACCTACAGCCACTCCTCGCGCGGGACCACGTATCTCGGTGGTCCTGCCGGCGCCAAGCACGCCGAGCGCTCACCGAAGGACGTCCGAACGGCGCTCGTCCTGCGCGAATCGCAGGTCACGGTGCATCTGCCGGACGGTACGCACGAGACGTTCACCATCGGCAGCATGGTGCGGATGCCGGTCAGCGAGGCCCAGCGGCTGGCCGGATGGGACAACCAGGAGTCGCTGCGGGGCGGCGTCAACCCGCCGGAGAAGCCCGTGTACTGGGGCGACGGCAAGATCACCATGCTCGGTCCTGGCCGGACGGGTGAGATCCACGTGGATGTCTCCGCGCCCCACCCGGACGCGGAGATCCCCGACCCTCGTACCCAGGATCAGAAGCTCGTCGACTCGGTGCTCGACGATCTGAAGAAGGCCGCCCCGGGTCTGCCGCTCGCCGACCCGGCCGACGCGGAGCGCGGCTACCCGCAGCGCAGCTGGTTCAAGCGGCTGTTCGGCCTCGGTACCGCGGCCGCCCACGGCGTGGCGAACACCCGGGCCGTGATGGCGGCCCTCTCCCAGCAGGGACTGCGGGACGGCATGCACCAGGCCGCTGCCCCGGAGGGCATCCGGGTGCCACTGCTCGGCCCCACGTTCTTCACCGAACGCGGCTTCGCGCTGATCATCCGGGCCGACCTCGACAGCCCGGACTACGCGAGCAGCGCCCGCCGCACGGTCACCAACGCGTACGGCGGCGGGGAGCGGTTCGACACCAGTCGGCAGACCACCCACTCCTATATGGCCGGCGCCGAGGCGAGCTTCGCCGCCCGCGAGGCCAAGAAGGACGAGTTCGGCACGCCGTTCGGCATCGGCACCGGTGGCATCGGCGGGCGCGGCGGGCGGCAGACCACCCGGCAGGTGAAGTCCGGGGGGACCTCGACCGTGGAGGACCTGTTCGTGCCCGGGCCGGGCGTCGACAGCTACGACTTCGCGGGCACCCTGAAGCTGAGCCTCCAGCGCTCCGCATTCCCCCAGCCCGTCGTCCAGGCCCTGACGCTCGGCGGATGGCGGGCCCTGGCCAGGTACGGAAGCGAGGCGCGGTTCCCCGTGGTGCGGTGGCTGCACGAGCGGGCGCGGCTCGGCGGACTCCACCCCATGCCGGGCGAGCGCGACAGCGACAGCATCCCGAGCGAGCACCAACCCCTCCCCATTGCCTCCCACCCACTGGCGTTCGCCTTCGACGTGCCGGACGGCATGTCGCGGACGAGGACGCTGCCGGAGAGCGACCGGGACCGGTTCGCCGGAAACCAGCAGGCCCGCCCGCTGCTCCCGGACGAACAGGCGGCCCCCGAGGACGAGATCTCCTCCCGGGGGCTGGCCGCCGTCACCCTGACGACCCGATCGGACCCGGAACTCCTCACGTCGGCGCTCACACTCGCCCAGCACACCTCAGGGGATGCCTGGCGGCCGGCCCACCCGGGCACCGCGCTCTCCGAGCGGATCCGCCGGTACTTCGGGCAGCACTCCCTCACCGCCCTCTCCGACCAGGTGTTCTCGCCCGGCGGCCACACCCTGGCCAACCTCCACGACAAGGGCGCCTTCTTCGCCGGCGACGAGTCGCTCTCCGTCACCGGGATCCGCCACAACATGACGGTGGTGGGCAAGCCGTTCACCGCGTCGCCCGAGACGAACACCGCGCTGGAGCAGGCGTTCGGCTGGTCGTGGGGACGGGCGAGCGGTGTCACGATCGGCACCACCGGGATGTTCGCCGGGCTGGAATCGGTCGGTGACGCGACGTTCACGGGCCAGGGCGGGGTGGCCAGCACCCTGTTCCAGAAGTTCTGGTCGCGTACCAAGGGCTCCTCGGTCACGGCCACCCGCGACCTCAACCAGGTGCTGGGCAACGACCGATGGGTGCTGGTCGTGGGCGACGCCGACTACCGGATCGGCGCCCGCCACAAGCCGCTGGGCATCTTCGGCCGCCCACTCGGCTGGTTCACGGGGAGCCGCGAGTCCGCCGCGCGGGTCATGCGGAAACCGGGCGGCTGGGTCGGGGTGATCCGGGAACGGGACGCGATCAGGTCCGGCCTGCTCGACGACCTCCCCAAGGCGGTGCTCGACGAGCACAGGACGGTGCCCGACGGCCGCCCCGGACCCGGGGCGGGCTGGCGCCGCCGCGACGACCTCGCGGGCTCCACCCGCGGGACCTTCGTGCACCACGCGCCGCAGGACGCCGCCGCACTGAAGCAGCTCGGGGAATCCCTGGACCGGGCGGGGATCGCCGAACAGACCCGGCACTCCATCGCGGCCATGGTCTCCGCGCGGACGACCCGCTCCACCATCCAGGCCGGGGGCACGGTCGTCTCGCACGGCCGCACTGCCGCGCTGACCCACGTCAAGATCCTGAATGCGCTCGGCCAGGACGTGAAGATCACCGTCCGTCATGAACGCACCGGGGAATCGGAGAACGGGGAACCGGGGAACGAGCAACTGGAGATCACCGACACGCTGTTCGGCGACCACGAGTACGGGGCGAGCCGCAGCACGTCGGTGGAGATCTCCGTCTCCACGGCGGGTTCCGCCGCGCACAGCGCCAGCGGCGGCGAACAGGTGCGCGTCCCGGGCGGGTCCGCCGGGCCGACCGGGGCCGTCGGACCCGGCTTCAGTGACACCGTGGCCGCGGCCGACTCCGCATCCGGGGTCGCCACTCAGGTGACCACGCTTCCCGGACCGAAGGCGGTGATCACGGCGAAGTGGCGGACCACCGTCACGGTCACCTATCCCGACGGCAGCAACGTCATCGAACCGGCCGGCTGGGAGGCCACCGCCACCACCACGGAGTCCTATCTGCTGCTGGAGCCGGACGCGGACAGCGGACCATCGACGGAGCCGCAGGGTTCGGCCCCGCCTGCCCCGACGGCGCCCCAGAGGCTGCGCCCCACCCCGGCGATGACGATCGCCCGGCCCGCGGTCGGCAAGGACCTCACAGCCCTGCTCACGGTGACCACCGAGCGGAACGAGGCCGCGGCCCGCAAGGGCGACGGCGGTCTCCACTTCCACGAGGTCATCGGCGCGGACATCGTGCAGGGCCTCGCCAAGGTGCTGGTCTCCCGCGCTCACCGCAACGACCGCAACATTCCCCCGGAACACGGCTACACGGGCGACGACCTCCCCCGCCTGGTGAACAGCGCGGCGAACGCGAGCAGCCTCGTGAAGGACGGGAGCGCGGGCGCGGACACGCTCGACAACGCTCTCAACGACATCTCCCTCACCGCCGCCCTCACCTCCGGCGCCGCCCAGAACGGCCTCCACACCCTCACCCTCCCCGACAACAGCATCGTCGGCGGCGTCGACGCCACGCTCGCCCTCGCCGCGCACCTCGACTTCTCCAGGGCCCGCCGCATCACCGTCAGCGGCCAGGCGAAACTCGACGACCTGACCGGTGGCGGCCAGGGGGGTGAGATGTCCGGCGGGACGGGCGAGACGGTGAACGCCGGCCCCGGCGGCGCCGGCACCCTGGCCGTCAAGGACAACCTCACCGCCGCGCCCGGCGTCCCGAGCGCCACGCTCGGCGGCGGCACGGGGGAGACACACCGCCTCGGACAGGCCGAACAGACCCGGCTCAACCTCAAGCCGCCCGCCGGATACGGCCATCTCGTCGCCGTCCCCGCCACCTTCCGTCTCGCCGCCACAGCGAACCGCCACATCCTGGACAGCGCCGTCGCCCGCCCGTTCACGGACCCGGTCGCCCTGCAGTCCGGGACGACGGAGGCGACGGTTCTGGTCTGGATGAGCGACCAGAAGGTGAGGGAACTGGGGCTGGCGCAGCTCAACACCGAGCAGAGCAAGGCTGCGAAGGCGGTGACCGATGCCGAGAAGGCATGGGAGGACAACGACAAGAAGTACTGGGAGGAACGCGGGAGGTACGCCGAGAGGCTGGCCGGGAACGATCGCGACAGCGACGAGAAGGAAAAAGAATACGAAGAGTGTCGCAAGGAGGCCGTCGCCAGGCTCGACGAACTGGCGGTCAAGGTGCACGCCGCCCGCGACGAGTACCTCCGTATCCGTCGCATCACTGACCCCATGTTCCGTGCCGACCCGGGCGCAACCGCCGCCGTGGCGCCGACGTTCGACGAGCGGGTCCGCCACGACCACGACAGGCCGGAAGCGGTGGACCGGCAGCCCGAGTTCACGGAGATGGCGGACACCCACGGAAACCCTGACGCGATCACGATCGACGGGCGGACGTACCCGCTGGTCGAGGTCAGGAATGACGGGCAAGGGTTCTTCAACGCCCTCGGGAAAGGACTCGAACGGGGCGGCGACCCCGACGGATCGCAGGGCCGGGAGCTGCGCCAGAAGCTGGTGGACGGGTTGCGCCGGGCCGGTGAGCTGCTGTCCGGCGCGGATGAGGGTCGGCTCGGGCCCGACCTGCTCAGGGTGTCCCGTTACTTCGTGGAGCTGGCGAAGCTGGCGCCGCCCGATCTGGCGGACGGGTTCGGCACCGGCGACATCAGCGCCGCGGACCTGAACCACCTCCTCGACCAGGCGCCCAAGGCCAGGCGGGAGTTCCAGGACCGTGGCGCCGTCCCGCCGATGAAGCAGGCGCTGACGGAGGTCCAGCGGGCCAGGCTCGCCGCGATCTCCGCGGGCCGGAACGGCGACCGCGAAACGCTCACCGACCACGGCACGACCGATCTCTATCCGGCTCTGGCCGCAGCGCTGTGGCGGGTGCCGGTGACCGTGGCGCACGGCAGGTACCTGCACACGTTCCTGCCGGACGGCGGTGAGGCGGGGGCGGGGGACCGGGAGCGCGGAGTTCTGCTGCACCTGAAGGACGGTACGTACCGGTACGTCGACCAGGGTGGTGAGCTGCCGCAGGAGCAGGAGCAGGAGCAGGAGCAGGAGCAGGAGCAGGAGCAGGAGCAGGAGCAGGAGCAGGAGGCGACGTCGGCGTCGACGTCGAACGACCCGGCCAACGGGCTAGACCCGTCGGAAGAGTCCCCGACCCTGACCTCGACCCCGAGCCCGCTCACGCCCCAGCCCCTGACCCCGCCCCCGGTGAACGGCCCGACGGTCTCCCGGAGCATCTTCGAGGCGCTCAACGTGCCCCAGACCCCCGACGCCCAAGCGCTGCCGCCGCTCGCGACCGAGGAGCCGCCGCTCCCCGCAGTCCCGGCCGACGGCGAACTCGCCGGGCTGGGTGGCCGGTTGAATCTGACGACGACGGAGCTTGCCGCCCTCGACTCGCACCTGACCGAACTCGGCGTCGCCCGGCCCCACTGGGAGAGCCTCGACAACCACCTGCTCCACCAGGGCTCCTCGCTCGCCGAACTGGCCGCCGCCGGCGACCGCGGCCGCATACGCGATGCCGTGGTGCAGTGGCTCGCCACCCCCACCCCGGAGCCGTCCGAGGCCACCCGCGACGCCGCAGACCGGTTCGGCATACCCCCCGTCCGGCTGGAACGGCTGCTCCGCGTCCACGGCTTGTACGACGCGGCCGGCCTCCTCGCCGAACTCGGCGACCGCACGCCGTCGGATTCCGCCGCCGACTGGTTCGACGCCCACCCGGACGCCCTCGCCCGGCTCCGGAACCGGCAGGACACCGCCCGCTTCACGCAGACCGCCGACGAACTGCTCCCCGCGCCCGCCCCCGGCACCGACCATGCCGTGGCCCTCGCCGACTTCCGTGCCTGGCACGCCGGCCACGGTGGCCCCGCCCACCTGGGCCGCACCACCGACGAGCAACTGCACGACGCGGTCGCCCGTTGGTACCTCGACACCGCACACCGTCTCGGCGACCTTCCCGACGGTGTGGCCGCCGGGGCACTTGCCCGCATCGCCCGTGCTGCCGACACCGCGGGCGGGTCCGCCCCCGAGCAATTCGGCCGCGACGCCGCACAGCTCCTCGCCGACGGGGACCTGCCGCACGCCGTCGCCCTCACCACCGCTCTCGGCCCCGCCAACAGCCTCGGCGACGTCCGCGCACTCACCGCGGCCCTGGGCGTCGACGCCGCCTCCCTGCGGCCGTTCGCCCGGCTCCTCGGGTACCACCTGGCCAGGCACACCGCCGCCTCCGACGCGATCGGCGCGGCGACCGCAGCGTTCCGCGTCGACCTCGCACACCGTGGCTTCACCACGGCCGATCTGCCGCTGCTGGCCGCGACGTACGGCACCGGCGAGCCCGTCGGTGCCGTCGGTTCCGCTGTCTCCGCCGCCCCCATCGGGACCGAGCAGTTGGACGCCTTCGCCCACTACCTCGTACACCGCGACACACTCGGCGACACCCCGCACTCCGCAGTCCGCGCCTGGCGGGGGCTACCGCCAGAAGCCGCCGCCGACCACGTCCGGAACTGGCGTGCCAACGACACCGCCGACGGGCACCAGGTCCTGGGCACCGTCGACATCCACCCCCCGACCGACGCTGCGAAGGCGGCCCTCGGACACATCGGGCCGGTCGCGAAGCGCGCCTTCCGCGCGCGCCGCGTCCTCCTCCCCGACGGCACCGTCCGCGCCGAGCTCACCCTCTCCGTCAAGCTGGTCCACGGGCCCGGCGCCGACCACCTCGCGCAGGCCGCCCGGCGCCTCGCGGCGACCTCCGTCGACACCTACCTCAACGCCCCCCGCTATCGGCTCCCGAACGGTGACCTGCTCCACGTCGCGGTGGAGTTCACCGATGCCGACGTTCCCGTCGAGCGGTTGCCGAACGGCTATCTCGACAGCCCGCGCGACGGCGTCCATCTCGTCGACCTGTCCCTCGACCCCGCCGGCCGCATGGAGGCGCGGGACTGGCGGTTGCCCGGCGGCCACCTCTCCGTCCTCGCGCACGAGCTGACCCATCTGCTCGGCCTGCGGGACTACTACCGCGAGCACGCGAACATGCTGCGCCCCGTCTACACCGATCGCGCTCTCATGGCGGGACCGGTCATCGGCGACCGGCACGGGCAGCCCGACATCGGGCCGCTGCAGCGCGGCGGCACCTGGCTGGCCAACCAGCGGCTGATGCCCCGTGATCTGGCGCTGCTCGGTGCGGCCGTCGACAGCGCGTGGCGGCGGGCGGGCCACTCGCCGGGCCCGCACGACCGGGTGCCGTCGCGTCTGCCGCGTGAGGTGGCCGAGCGGGTGCTGCGCGGCAACCCGCGCACCGGCACGCCCGGGCGGCTCGCCCCCACCGGCACCTCGGGCCGCGTCCGGCCCCGGCCGGTGGGCGCCGTCCATCCGAACGGCACCTATCCGATCGCTGCCCGTACGGGCGGTGTCCCGCTGAGCGGCGCCGCCACCGAGCCGGTGATGATGTTCCCCGAGCACTGGTCGCTCGACGAGGCCGCCGCCGCGGCGGTGCACGTCCACCGCGAGCAGCGACGGCTCGGCCGGGTCGAGGAGGGCGCGTTCGAGGGCGTTCACCAGGGCGTCCGGATCCGCGGGCACGCCCTGGCCGACGGCACCATCACCGACTTCGAGCCGTCGCCCCGCCAGGGCGACCTTGCCCCGGCCCTGTTCGCCGACCCGGCCGACGAGCCACAGCCGACGCACTTCGCCCAGGGCGGCGCCCCGCTCGCCACCCTCCGACTGTGGGACTTCCTCGCGCTCGGTGACCGGGCGCAAGGCATCGGTGGCCATGTGCAGACCGACGATCCGGGCGTGCGCCACCAGCCGTTCCACGGCGCCCGGTTCGGCAACGGCACCCGACGAGTCGCTGCCTTCGCCCTCGCCCTGGGCCCGTCGGCCGGTCCCCGGGTCCACACCGACCTGACGTCCCCGGGACCGGCGGTCAGCGTCCTCGACGGCGTCACCGGCCTCAACACCCTGTTCCCGGAGGACTGGAGCGGCGGGCTGCTGGACATCGTCATCGAGGCCGCCCACGAGGGCGCCCTGAGAACCGGGCACTTCGTGCTCCTGCCCACGGGCGGGCACATCTGGCACTCCACGGTGAACGGGGTGCCGATGCACGGCCAGGTCCTCGACGGTGAACACCAGTGGGTGCGCCCGTCCTGGCACCAGCCGGGCGGCCCGGGCGCGGCCGATGTGCTGGCCGAGGCGCGCGGCATCGAGTTCCACACCGGCGGCGGCGCCCACTACCGGATGACCCGGGTGCTCCACCGCGACGGCAGCCAGACCACCTCGCTGGTCCGCGTACTGCATCTGCCGGGCGACCAGGACACCGGCGGCCTTGCCGAGATGGTGCGGAGCACCGCGCTGGCCGCGAGCCACGTCGCCGGGCTCGGTTCGACGGACCACCATGTGGAGGTCGAGTTCGACGGCCTGGCCGACGGGGCCGACGCCGCGCTGGTGGACCGGGCCATGACCGGGGGCGCGAACGACCTGGCCACGCTCCTTGACGCCGACCTCGGCGAGGCGTTCCTCACCGCGCCGCGGAGCCTCGACCCCGGCGCGTGGCAACCACCCGAGGGCGTCCCGGACAACGCCACCTGGCGTGCCCTCACCTCTGCGGTCCTCGATCTCCAAGGGGCCAACGCACTGGTGCACGAACCCGGCGCCGCCGCCCTCGTCCAGCTCCACACCGCACCGGAACTCGCGCCCCACGCCGACCGCGACCGCAGTGAACAGGACCTCATCGGGGCCACCGACCGTTACTTCACCGAGGACGCGGGCCGCCACCGGACGATCCCCGGACCATTGCGCGGGACCTGGACGAACAACCGGCTCCGGCTGGCCGCCCTGCAACATTCCCGCACCGCCCGCCCGGTCCCCGGCGCGTCCGGCCCGGACTTTGTGGTCCTGGAGGCGTTCCCCGAGCCGGACGTCCGCCTGGAGGTCCGGTACGAGCGGAGCGGCGACGGTACGTGGAAGATCGCCGACTACCAGCTCCAGGCGGACGACGGCTCCCGCGCGCCCCGGCCGCTCTGGCAGCCCACTGGGCGGCTTGCGCAGGTAGCGGCCGACCACGGCGTCCACCCCGCGCAGCTGTTCGCCCTCGCCGAGGAGCTGAGGCTCGATCACCACGAGGCGGTGAGCGCGGCGGCGCTCCTGCGCGGCCTCGGCGATCCCCACGCGGTCGCCGCGGAACTGGGGCACCTTGCTGCCGCCCTCGGCAGCGGTGTGTCCGCGGCCGACCTGACCGCCCTGATGAGCGGCCTGGAGACCGGGACCGGGACCGGGGTGGGCGTCGAGCACTGGTGGGATCTCGCCGCCCGTCTGCGCGGCGCCGGACACACGACGGCCGACCTGTTCGCCTCCGGGCCGAAGGGCGACGCCGCCCGGGAACACGCCGCCGCCTGGCAGCCGGGCACACCCCGGCCCGTCCCGGACGCGATCGCGCAGCGGGCCCTCGCCCTCGGCGTCCACCCGCGCCGCCTGGCGCAGCTGATGGACGCGGCGCTGCTCACGGACCCAGCTCTGGTCACGGACCTCACACTGTTCGACCGGCCGGAGCTCACCCCCGAGGAGCAGGCCGAGAGCCTGTGGCGCAGCCGCTTCGACGACTTGGCCCACGCGATCGGCGCGGTCCCGGGCGCCACCGGGGGACGGGACGCCTTCGCCGCATGGTCGGGCCACCGGAACCGGGACGATGCCTTCGACCTGCCGTTCCCTGAGCTGACCCGCCGGCTGGCCCTGTGGCGGCTCGGTCTGGACGGCCCGCACGCACAGCTTCCCGACGGCTCGGACCCGAGGCCGCTCGCCGTCCTCGCCCACCGCATGGGCATGCGCCCCGACCACGCCGCCGTCTATCTGGACGGCCCCGGACGGGCGCGCGGCGACCGCTCACCGACGGCGCGGCTGACCGCGCGGTACCGGACGGCCGACCGCGCCGCCGCCGAGCTGAGCGATGCCGACGAGTTCGTCGAACCCGTCACCGTCCTCGAACTCGCTGATCACCTCGGCATCCGGCCCGGGTTGCTGTGCAGCGTTCCCGGTCTGGACATCGCCGACGGCCGGACCGTCCGCGAACTGCTCCTGGACGGGCGCGACATGCCCGCTGCGGCCCGCGCGATCCGGGTCCGGCTGGACGCCCTCGGCTACAACCCGCAGGATCTCGTCCGGTTCAGGGACACCGTCGTCGATGCCCGCGACCGGCGGGAGCGCCGCAACCGTGAGATGGAGCAGGAATTCGGCGATCAACTCGGCTTGGAGCCCCACCATGTCGCGGCCGTCGCCGACGTCCTGCACGCGTCCTTCGACCTCGCCTCCGCCTGGGAGCGGCTTGAGGCCCAGGCCGAAGAACTCGGCCTCTCCCCGGGGCGGCTGCCCGCGCTGCTGCGACGCGCCGGCGACCTGGGCATCGCTCACCACGAGTGGCGCCGGCTCGCGGAGATCCTGCACGGCCACGACGCCGGACTGGACGACTTCGTCACCGAGCCGTCCGGCTGGCCGGCCGCGGTGTGGATGCACGGCTGGTTCGACGGCGTCGCCGGGCCGCTCGGCGCGGCCGGGCAACTGGCGGAGTTCTCGCGTTGGGCTGGCGTCCACCCGACCGACCTGAGGGACCTGCCGTCGGACGAGCTGCGCGGCGCGATCGCGCTGTGGCGGCAGAGCGAGCCGAACGCGGAGGCCGGACTCGGGGACGGCATGAACCTGTCGGCGCAGGCCGAGGAACAGCTCCGGGACAGCGACACGCCCGACCACGCTCAACGGCCGGTGCCGCAGCGACCGTTCCCGTCCGTCGACCGCGAACGGCAGGTCACGTCGTTCGGAAAGAACGGAAAGAACGGAAAGAGTGGAAAGAAAGGAAATGCCGGCGCCGCGCCGAACGGGTCCGGGAGCGGCAACAAGGGCGGGCAGTCGTCCACCGCCACCGGGAAAAGCGTCCTGAGCCAGCCCGGTTACGCCTCGGGCGACCAGTTCGGCGTCGCCGCGGCGCTGCTGGCGGACCCGAACCTGAAGGTGCTTATCATCACCGGCGAGAAGAAGGCCGCGGAGGAGGCAGCGAAGAAGGCCGCGGCGGCCGGCAAGGAAGCCGCGGAGGAAGCCGCGAAGGAAGCGGCGAAGAAGGCCGTGAAGGCCGCGAAGAAGATCGCCGACTTCTACGCCGAGTCCGGTCTCGCCGGGCGGTACGAGGTGCTCGACCAGGACGAAGCCGAGACGAAGGCCGAGGCGTGGACCGGGCGGAAAGCGAAGAAGGGACTGCCGAGCGTTTCGGACGCCACGAACCGCGTCGCGCGGCAGTACAAGGGGAGCCTGCGCGACAAGCTCCGCGACAACTGGGGCCTGGGCCCGGACGCAGAGCGCGACGCCCACCTCGCCCAATGGCTCGCGACCAAGGGGTTCCCTCCGCTCGGCCACGCCGGCGAGCAGCCCCGGGTGGCCGTGCTGTGGTCGCGGTTCAGCGGCAAGAAGGGCGAGGTGCACATCGAACACGACACCAGCCACATCGGCATGGCCCAGCTCATCGCCGGTCTCGGCGCCCTCGACGCGATCCTCGTCGTCGGTGACAAACGCGAGAGCCGGCAGGGCTTCCCGGACAAGTACGCGCAGATCGCCCGTTACTTCAACGAGGGCATCGTCGGGGGTGCGCCCCTGCCCCGTCCCGAGGGCTTCCGGGCCAAGGTCGTCGATCTCACGGAGTTCTGGAGCAAGCCCGCCGAGGTGGCGTCATGGGGAGGCGACAGCCGCACCGGGCAGTTCCGGCTCTACGACTATCTCCACCGCAGTTTCACCACCCGCCACCTCGGCTTCCGCAGCGGAAACCTGGAGGCCATGGCGCTGCTCGGATTCACGGTCCGCTACCTGGAGGAGCCGGACAGCGTCATCGGCGGGGCCCGCATGGAGGCGTGGCACTCGGTCCGCGTCGACGAGGACGGGCGCCGGCGGACCGCGGAGGGCGGTCAGGCTCCCGGCTACGAGCGGATCGTCGTCGCGAGTCCCCCGACCCGCTCGGGCGCCTACCAGAAGTCGCTGTCGCTGGACGAGCAGAAGGGCGTGCAGAAGCATGCCGCGTGGCATCAGGACGAGACGACGAGGGCGGACAAGCATCCGCTGGTGAATCCGGGGAATCCCAAGGTCCGGAAGTCCGCTCCCCGGGGCTTCACGGTCTCCGACCTCCACAACATCGACGCCTACCTGCGCCACGGTGATCCCGCGTCCGGCATTCCGGAGGAACTCGGCCGGGCGGTCACGGAGTTGGAAACCCGGCTCAGAGCGGCTGAGCGGGCGGTCGGCGAGGCGAACTCGGCGCTGGAGAAGCGGCAGAAATCCAAGCTGGTGGAAACCGCCGACGCGAAGGCGCGTGAGGCGCGGGCGGCCGCGACCGAGGCAATGGAGCGGGCGAAGCAGTCCTCAACGGAGGACCCGCTCGTGAAGGCGGCCCTGGGCAAGCTCAAGGCCGCCGAGCACAAGCTGGAGAAGGCCGAAGCCGCGATGGAAGACGCCGTCCGCCACGTCACGACGGCCGAGAGGAATCTGGAGACCGCCAGGCGCGAAGCAGCCGTCCGGTTCCGCGACCTGGCCCGGGACCGTGGCAGCCTCCTCGTCCTGCGTGCCCGGACCCTCTACGCCCACCGCCACGCTGATGTCCTGGTGCTGCCCGCGGAAGACGACGACGGCGCTTTGGAACAGTCCGGCACCGGGGCTGCCTCCGATGGCTTCGACGGCGGGCCCGGCCCCTCCGAGAACCGCTCCGCGCACCATATGGACCTCTCGGACGGCCCGGACCTCACAGACCTTTCGGCTCCACTGGGCCTCGCACACCTCTCGGATCCACTGGGCCTCGCGGACCAACTGGGCCTGAGCCCCGAGGAGTCGGCGAGCATCGGCGATCTCCTCCAGCACACCACCGACCCGGACGAGGCAGCCGAACTGCTGCACAGCTACGCCCTGCGCACCATGGATCACCCCACCGCCGAGGATCTGGCCGCGCTGGTCCGGGACATGACGGCAGGGGACATGCCCTGGAGTGTGTGGCCTGAGCACCCGGCGCTGAGCCACCGGCCCGAGGGAGGCGCAGCGACTCCGCCCCGCGTCAACCTCGACATCGACCCGGAGAAGGACGAGATCCTGATGCTCCGGGACGGCGGGACGAGCAGGGAGGCGGGCTATCTGCGCGGACTGCTGGCCTCCGAGAACCTGGTACCGGCCTTGGGGAACCTGAAGGACGGCGGCACCCTCCATGTCATCGGCCACGGCCACCAGATGGGCGACGGGGCGCACCTCGCCGACGGCATTTCCCGGATGCTCCGGAGCCGGGGCCGCAAGGACGTCCGTGTCCACCTGATCGTCTGCCGGGCAGCCGACGCCAAGGGCAAGCCGCTCTCTCCCGCGGAGAAGACGGCGCTCGCGCACGGCGTGGCCGAGGTTCGGGCCTCCCGGGCGGACGTCCTCATGGAGCACACGGATGCGTCCGGGAATCACGAGGACCGTTCCGCGATCCCCGTCGCGTACCTGCGCGCGCTGTTCGCGGGCAGCCGCTCGGGCGGCGCGACGCTCTCGGGCGACTTCACGACCGTGACGGAGGACGCCATCTTCAACGCGCTCGCCGGAAGCCTTGCCGCCCTCGACCAGAATGCGGACCCGCCGGTTCGGCGTGAGGTGACGGATGACGATCCGGATGTCCTGCTGGACAGCACCGCGGTGTCCGGAGCGACGTCGTTCGGGACGGGGGCGGAAGCGGAAAAGGAATCGAAGAACACCGAGATATCTGTGGCGTTCGACGGGATACCTGCAATCGCCGGCCGCAGCGAAAAGGACGACGGAACGTCGATCATCCACATCAAGCTTCTGGTCAGCCTGAAGCGTCTCACGAAACCAAATGAGACGAGCAGGACGAGCGTGGACAAGGCGCTTGAGCGGTTCCTCCACGCCGCGTCGCCGGAGGGGTCGAAAGAGGGATTCAGAGGGATGCAGTTCGGGAAGCGGCTCATCGCTTCCGGCGTTCTGAAGACCGTGCGGGAGGAAGCCGAGGACCGGGACTCCGTGGCGGGGACAGTGATGCAGTTCGACCTGTCCCTGTACGACTTCGCGCACCGCTCGTTCGACAAGGAACCCACGGTTCCCGGCGTCCGGAAGCCGGGCGATCATCTGACGATAGACAATTCCCTTCCCTTGCTTCTGGTGCTTGCCAAGAAGGATCCCGCATCTCTCGGAGACTTTCTGTTTAAGCGGCACGGCCTGAAGAAGCCGCAATTCGAAGAACTGATGAAAGCGTACGGATTCGGGAAGATCGATAATATTCACTTCCGTCCTGACCTGTCGGATCAGGTGGGGGATCGGCACCCGGTGTACAAATCGGTGTCGTTGAGGTCCTTCCGGGATTATCTCGATCGCACATGTGAGATGTCCGGAATCTCCGAGTATCTGCGGAAGGAGATCTCGGACTCGATGGATCGCGTGGTCGGGAAGTTCGGAGTCGGGGACGACCGCCTGTTCCTCGCGGCAACCGAGATGCGGCACTTCGCCAAGTTCATGGTGATGACGCGGACCTTGACCGACCGCTCCGTGTCCGACGAGATCAAGGGTCTGGCCAAGAGCCAGGGTGAACTGAGCCTCGACGGCTCCGTCCACGTGGAGGCGCAGGGGCAAGGATTTCAGGAGGCGTTCATGAAGCTCATCGGGAAGGCGGATGAGCCGAAGGATTTCTGGCACGAGATCGTTGGTTGGACCAGCCAAGAGGAAGAGGGAAAGTAGGTCATGGCGGCAAACAGGACTGAGAGCGGCGAGGCGGGGGGCGAAAGGCCCGCCCCGGAGGAGCGCGAGGCGCCGGCGGCGCGTCAGCCTCGTTCCACGGCGTCCGTCAGCGGGGGAGTGATCGGCGCGGCCCCGGAGGCGGCAGGAGCGGCTCCTGAGCCCGAGGCCGGGGCGGACGGGGAGAGCGGGGGCGCGGCCGAGACAGAGGCGGAGGCCGAGCCGGAAATGGCGGAGGAGGTCGCCTCGGCGCTCCGCGGGAGTGGCGCGGCGAATCCGCCGGAGTCCCATGCCGGAGGGGCTGAGTCCGAGGCCGAGCGCGGCTCGGATCCCGCCGGGACGGCGAAGGGGGAAACCGAGGAGCCGTCGCCCGAGGCGGAAGTCCCGGAAACGGTGATGGCCACCGCGACGCCTGCCCGAGCCGCCGCACCTGCCGCTTCCGGCCTCGCCCGGCTCTCCTGGCTGCGCTCCCGCCGGACCTCGACCGCCACCGCCACCGCCACCGCAACCGCCGCCGACGGCGGCTCGGGCGACGGAGACCCGGGCACCCGGGCGGCGGCCGCCCCGGGGAACCTCAACCGGATTTCTCCTCCCATGGTCGCCGCCGCCGCGATCGGCGGCGTCATCCTCCTCGCGGCGCCGTTCGTCATCAGTGCCAACTCAGGCGACGACTCGAAGGACAAGAAGAACCACAACACCGCCGCCGGATACGCCGGACCGCACTCCTCCCCGTCCGGATACGTGCCGAGCGCGCAGCCCGACGCCGGCAAGTCGTCCGGGACCAAGGCCAGTGCGACGCCGAACCCGCCGGCGCCCAAGGCCGGCTCGGTCGCCGACGCTGCCGGACAGGGCGTATCGGCCGACAAGCCATCACCCGACGGGGCGCACAAGTCGCCCGGCACGTCCGGGTCCGGCTCCAAGGCCGCCGGGCAACCCGCCGCGGGCGCGGAGTCCAAGCCCAAGGCATCCCAAGTCTTCTCGGCCTACGCGGGCCCGCACTGCTCGGGGTCCGGCGCCTCCTACAGCGAGCACGGCTCGTCCAGCGTGTCCGAGGACGAGTGGACGACCGCCATGGGCGGCTACGCGTCCAACGGCTGCACCGGGCGGTTCCGCTCCGTCCCGATGTCCGGCGAGGGGAAGGACGCGGGCAACTACGCCACCTGGGCCTTCAACACGGGCGGCCGCGTCACCTCGGGTACGTGCAGCGTCAGCGTGCACATCCCGGACTCGTCCGACATCCGGCACGTCGGCGGCGACCCGTCCTACTACACCGTCCACTCCGGAGGCAGCGCCTCCGGGACACAGCTCGCGAGCTTCACCATTGACCAGACCAGCCAACCCGGGCAGTGGGTGGCGGCCCCGAGCGTGAAGATCAGCGACGGCAGGCTGGCGGTCGTCCTGCATGACCGTGGCAACGACTGGAACTCCCATGGCGCGACGGATGCGCACCACGCGGCGGACGCGGTTTACGTGAAGTGCACCTGACGGCCCTGCAAACCGCCCCGGAGCCCCGGCACCCCGTTCAGTTGGGGGGCCGCGGCTCCAGGGCGGGGCAGCTTGGCGGCGTGGCCTCGTCCTGACCGATCTCAGAATCGAGAAGCCGAGTGAGTGGCTCGGCTGTGACCGTGACGGTCACCGTGGAGCCGTGCTCGCCCCGCTGCTGCTCCAGGCCGCGCAACGAGCCCGCGCGAGTGGCTGTTCCCTGGACGAACTGGTGCGGTTGTTGAGCGTTGCAATGCCGGAGTGACCATGGTGCCGCACGGTCGGCGGGGTGATCCGCATGGTCTTCACGCTGTTCTGGTACCGGGAGGACGGCCCGGACCCGGCGGACTCCTGGATGCGGATCACCAACAACATCATCAGCCTTCCCAACGGGGGCAAGGTCTTCTACGACGGCTACCAGTGGCCGCACGACCACAACGTCATCAACGGGCCGCTCAACGACGACCTCGGCGACGGCGACATCCAGGCGGAGCCGGACCTCGACGACGGCTACACGCTGAGCCCCGACAGCCCCGCGCGCGGCAACGTCGCCGCCCACACCGCGTCCACCGACTTCTACGGCACCCCGACGGGTGACGGACCCACCAGCGACATCGGTGCCGTCGTCGCCGACGACCACGCCGGGGGACTCTCCGCATGACCTCCGGCACCACTCCTTCGTACCCCACGTCCCTCCAGGAGGTGACCGCACCACCCGTGTGGGCGCTCGGTCACCCGAGCGACGACGGCATCAACCTCAACGAGATCCCGCTCGCCCAGGCGACGTCGTCCCTCGGGTTCGTCGTGATCCTGCTCCTGTTCTCGCCCTCCTGGCGCGAACTGCCCCGCGGGCTGGCCGTGTTCGATCGAGTGATCACGTTCTTCAACAACCGGGCCGTCACGATCTATCTCTGGCACAGCGCCATGATCGTCACCGCGGGCGTGCTGCTCGACCGGTTGTGGGAGATCCCCGGTTGCGACGATCGTTTCGGCCGGCACCTGTTCGAGCACTACCAGGTGTGGGTGTTCGTGCTCGTCTGGCCACTGGTCTGCGTCATGATCCTGTGTACCGGATGGGCCGAGGGCTGCCAGGGAACGGCGGGGACCACCAGAGGGCTGCCGGTGACCGGGTCGGGGACGACGACCGAGCCCAGCCCGAAGACGTCCTCGACCAGCTCCGCGGTGACGATGTCGCGTGGCGGCCCCTGCGCGATGACGTGGCCGTCCTTCATGGCGATGAGATGGTCGGCGTAGCGGGCGGCCTGGTTGAGGTCGTGCAGGACGGCGACGACGGTGCGTCCGCGCTCGTGGTTGAGCCGGCGTATGAGGTCGAGCACTTCCACCTGGTGGGCGATGTCGAGATACGTCGTCGGCTCGTCCAGCAGGAGCAGTTCCGTCTCCTGCGCCAGGGCCATGGCGATCCACACCCGCTGCCGCTGCCCGCCGGACAGTTCGTCCACCGGCCGGTCGGCGAGTGCGGTGGTACCGGTGTGCTCCAGCGCTTCCGCGACAGCGTGTTCGTCGGCCTCGGACCACTGCTGCCACCACTTCTGGTGCGGCTGGCGGCCGCGGGCCACGAGGTCGGCGACGGTGATGCCGTCCGGCGGGACGGGGCTCTGCGGCAGGACGCCGATGGTCCGGGCGAGCCGGCGGCCCGGTACGCGGGCGATCTCGGTCCCGTCGAGCAGCACCGTGCCGTCGCGCGGCTTGAGGAGCCTGCCGAGTGCGCGCAGCAGCGTGGACTTGCCGCAGGCATTGGGGCCGACGATGACGGTGACCTGCCCGTCGGGGATGTCCAGGTCCAGCCGGTCGACGACGACCCGGTCCTCGTAGGCCAGCGTCAGGGACCTGGCGGTGAGTCGGCTGGTACGGCTCATGAGGTGGTGCCTCCGGTGCGGCTGCGGGTGCGGCTGATCAGCCACATCAGGTAGGGAGCGCCCACCGCTGCGGTGAGGACGCCGACGGGGAGTTCGACGGGGGAGAACAGGCGCCGGGCCAGCAGGTCCGCGACGACCACCACGAGGGCGCCCGCCAGCGCTGAGGACAGCAGCGGGATCTGCGCCGTACGGGTCAGGCGGCGGGCGATCTGCGGGGCGAGGAGGGCGACGAAGTCGATGGGGCCGGTGGCGCCGGTCGCCACTGACGCCAGGACGACGCCGAGCGCGGTCAGACCGAGCCGTACCCGGTCCAGCCGGATACCGAGCCCCATGGCCGTGTCGTCGTCGAAGGACGCCCCACGCTGGGCCCTGGCCGCCCACAGGGCCGCCGGGACCGCCAGGAGCAGGACCGCCGCCAGGGGCGCCGCCTGGTCGTAGCCGCGGCTGTTGAGCGAGCCCGTCAGCCAGACCTTGGCCTGCTGCGCGACGAGGAAGTCGCCCTTGGTGAGGAACAGTTGGGTCAGCGAGCCCAGGGCGACCGAGATCCCGATGCCGACGAGGACGAAGCGGGACGCGTGCATCCCGCGGCGCCAGGCGAAGACATAGACCAGCAGCGCCGCCGCGAGGCCGCCCGCGACCGACACGTACGGCAGCGCGGTGGCGGAGACGAGGCCGAAGCTCATCGCGGCGACCGTCGCCACGCCCGCGCCGTGCGTCACGCCGATGACGTCGGGGCTGGCCAGCGGATTGCGCGCGACGGTCTGGACCAGGGCGCCGGCGACCCCGAAGGCGACCCCGGCCAGCAGGCCCACGACCAGCCGCGGCAGCCGCAGCGTGCCGACGACGAGCCGGTCGGGACTCGGCCTGTCGAGCAGGACGTTGACGACCTCCGTGGGGGAGACGAAGGACTCGCCGACGCAGAGGTACGCCACGACGGCCGCCGTCAGCAGTACGGCGAGCGCGGCGGCGACGAGCACCGCTCTGCGGTGGACCAGGAAACTGGCGCGCGCGGTACGCAGCACGGCGTGCCCTGCCGGGCGTACGGAACGCGCGGCGGACGCTGCCGCTGTTTTTGTCATGCCGGCCGTCGGGGCGGTTGCCGGGCCGGTCGTGCGGCTCATGCGGCGACTACCTTCCTGCGGCGCACCAGCGCGATGAGGAACGGCACACCGAGCAGGGCGGTCATGACGGCCACCGGCACCTCCGAGGGCGGGAAGACGATACGGCCGAGCACGTCGGAGGCGAGGATCATCACCGGGCCGAGCAGGGCCGACACCGGCAGCACCCACCGGTGCGCCGTACCGACCAGCGCCCGTGCGATGTGCGGGACGGCCAGGCCCGTGAACGCGATCGGCCCGACGGCGGCCACGGCCGCGCCCGTCAGCACGGTCGCCCCGACCGCGCCCAGGACGCGGAGCAGGGCCACGTTGTGGCCGAGGGCCTTGGCACTGTCGTCGCCGAGCGCGAGCGCGTCCAGGCCGCGGGCCAAGGCACCGGCCAGCACCAGGCCGGCCACGACGAACGGCCAGATCTGACCGACGACGTCGCCGTCCCGGCCGCTGATGGAACCGACCTGCCAGAAGCGGAATTCGTCCAGGGCGCGTGCGTTGGTGGTGACGATGCCGGAGACCACGGCGGCGAGGAAGGCGTTCGTCGCGGCGCCCGACAACGCGAGTTTGACGGGGGAGGCGCCGCGGTAGCCGCCGGCGGCGACGGCGTAGACCGCGACGGCCGCCAGCACCGCGCCCGCGAAGGCGAACCAGATGTATCCGAGGAGCGTGTGCACGCCGAGGAACGCAATCGCGCACACCACCCCGGCGGACGCGCCCTGGCTGACGCCCAGGATGCCGGGTTCGGCGATCGGGTTGCGGGTGACCCCCTGCATGACGGTCCCGGCGACGGCGAGGGCCGTACCGGCCAGCACACCGATGACGGTACGTGGCACCCGTAGCGCCCGCACCACCTGGGCGTCGTCACTGGTGCCGCCGTGCAGCAGTGCCTGGAACACTTCGCCCGGGGCGATCTGGCGACTGCCCACGGCAAGGCTCAGCAGGACGGCGATCAGCAGCATCGCCGAGGAGCCCGCGAGCCAGGCGATGCGGCGACGGGTCGGTCGCGCCATGTGCCGCGCTCACTCTCTCTTTCCGGATGGGGGTAAGGGGCCGTCGCACGCCGGACGCGGGCAGGCACGGGGCCCGCCCGCGTCCGGCCCGCGGCGGCATCACGGGCTTACGCCGTGAGGTGCTGCTCCAGGTCGTCGAGGACCGCGTTGGCCGCGGTCACTCCGAGCCCGAGGTACCAGGTCTCGTCGGAGACGTCGAAGGCGTGGCCGTCCTTGACCGCCTTCAGGTTCTTCCACAGCGGGTTGCCCTGGGCCTTGGTCTTGTCGGTGGCCTTCGGGTCGCCGTAGACGCCGGTGAAGATGTAGTCGGCGTCGGCCTGATCGATGTTCTCGGCGCTGACCTCCACGGCCAGGTCCGCGATGTCCTGGTTCTTCGGCCGCGGGATGCCGACATCGTCGAGGATGGTGCCGATGAAGGAGTCGTTCGCGTAGAGGCGGATCTTGCCCTCGGGCATGTAACGCACCATCGACACGCTTGGCTTGTCGGCGCCGAGCTTGGTCCCGAGGGCCTTCGCCTTCGACTCGTACGCTGCGAGGTTGGCCTTGGCCTGCGCGGTCTTGTCCAGCGTGGCCGCGTTGAGGAGATAGTTCTCCTTCCACGTGAAGCCGGGGCGGATGGAGAAGACGGTCGGCGCGATCTGTGACAGCTCGTCGTAGGAGTTGGCGGCGCGCAACTGGCTGCCGAGGATCAGGTCCGGCTTGAGCGCGGCGATGGCCTCCAGATTGAGGCTGTTGATGGTGCCGACGTTCGTGGGCTTGCCCGCGCCGCCCTTGAGGTAGGACGGGAGTTCCGGCGAGCCCTCACTGGGCGCAAGACCGACCGGCTTGATGCCGAGCGAGACGACGTTGTCGAGTTCGCCGACGTCCAGGACCACCACCCGCTTGGGCTGCTCCTTGATGACCGTAGTGCCCATGGCGTGGGTGATGGTGCGCGGCCACTCGCCCGGTCCGGCCTTCGTGCCCATCGCGGCGGTCTTCTGTGCGGCGTCCCCGAAGTCCTTGCCGCCCTGCGCCACCGACTTCGAGTCCTTGGCCCCGGCCGCCGCGGAGGTCCCTGCGCTGTCCTTCCCACCGCCGGACCCACCGCACGCCGTGAGGGACAGCGCGGCCACGAGGGCGCCGGCGACGGCGGCTGCGCCGCGGCGTCGAAGAGACATGGGTGCTCCTGAAGCTGTGATGAAACGTTCAATACTTAGGCGAGGCATACCTTACTATTGGGCTCGGTGGCTTCGGTAGCCGGGGGGTGCGAGAGGTCCTCCACGGCCTGAGGAGGGGGCGGCGGCAGGTGCTCCACGGCCTGAACGGCGGATCGTGGACGCAGCGGGTGCCGTAGGACTGGACCCAGCCCTGCTGGGTGGCGAGGCAGCCCGTCAGCTGGTCGGCGAAATACTGCACCATGTCGTTGCGCTCGGCCTCGCCGTGCACCAGGACGTCCAGGCGCGCCTTCTCCTGGGAGGCGACCACCTCGCCGATCTCCGCCTTGCTGCGTTCGCCGTAGCCGGACGAGTCGATCCGCCCGGCACGCAGGTCGGCGCGGGCGGTGCGCAGTTGCCCGGTCTGCGGGCACGAGCCGATGGTCGTGGTCGGCAGCAGGACGGCAGGGAGCCGGGAGGGTTGCGTCCGGCATCCGGATGGTGAGCCGGCACACGCGGGTGACCGATCGCACCATCTGACCGTACGGCGGACTTGATAGCCTCGGTGGGCCAGTCGAGCCACACCCGAGGCCAGGGAATCCGGTGCGAACCCGGAACTGACGCGCAGCGGTGAGGGGGACGGGCGGGGCACGACGCCACTGGGAGACCGGGAAGGCGCCCCGACCGGACGAACCCGAGTCCGAAGACCTGCTGGCACCTTCGCGCCCCGGCGCGGAGGGACGTCCGTAGGCCAGGCTCCGCGTACGAGCCCCGACTCCAGAGGCATGCCCGTGCTCCGCACCCCCGCCCTTCCCCGTACCCCGGCGCTTCTCCTCGCGTCCGCTCTGCTGTTCACCGCCTGCGGCTCCTCCGGCGACGACGACGCGAAGCCGGAGGAAATCTCAGCCGCCGGCTACCCGGTGACGCTGGACAACTGCGGCCACCAGGTCACCCTGAAGTCGGCGCCGAAGCGGGCCGTCTCCCTCAACCAGGGCACCACGGAGATCCTGCTCTCCCTCGGCCTCGCCGACCGCATGGCCGGTACGGCGACCTGGACCGACCCGGTGATGAAGGGTCTGGAGAAGGCCAACGCGTCCGTGCCGCGCCTCGCGGACAACGCGCCCTCCTTCGAGAAGGCCCTGGACGCCGAACCCGACTTCGTCACCGCCTCGTTCGTCTCCACCCTCGGCAAGGGCGGGGTCGCCACCCGCGAGCAGTTCGAGAAGCTGGGCGTGCCCACCTACGTCTCGCCGTCCGACTGCTCCGCGGGCAAGGACAACGACAGCGGCGGCGACGGATCGCGCAGCGAACCGCTCACCCTCGACGCCGTCTACGGGGAAATACGAAACCTGGCACGTGCGTTCGGCGATGAGAAGCGCGGCGAGAAGCTCGTCGCCTCGCTGAGGAAGCGGGTGAGCACGGCCACCGCCGGACTGCACGCCTCGGACATCTCCCTCATGTACTGGTTCGCCAACTCCCAGTCGCCCTACCTCGCCGGCTGCTGCGGGGCTCCCGGCGCCATCACCCGCGCGGTCGGCGCGAAGAACGCCTTCTCCGACACCCACGACGAATGGCCCCAGATCAACTGGGAGACCGTCGCCGACCGCGACCCCGACGTCATCGTGATCGGCGACCTGACCCGCAGGCAGCAGACCGCGGAGACCGCGAAGGCCAAGATCCGCTTCCTGGAGACCAACCCCGCCACCCGCAATCTGACGGCCGTGAAGAAGAAGCGGTACGTCCCGTTGAGCGGGCAGGCGATGAACCCTTCCATCCGCACGATCGAGGGGATCGAGAACGTCGCCGCCGGTCTGCGTGGCCTCGGGTTCGCCAAGTGAGCGTCCGCTCGCTGCTGTTGACGGGTGGGGGACCGGCCGCGCTGCTGGTGTCGATCGCCGTGGCCGTGACGATCGGCCCCGCCGACATCTCCACCGGTGACGTCTGGGCGTCCGTCGCGGCCCATCTCGGCCTCGGCGACAGCACGTTGGCGCCGCTTCGGGACGGAATCGTGTGGAACCTGCGGATGCCGCGCACGCTGCTGGCCGCCGTGTGCGGGGCCGGACTCGCCGTGTGCGGGGCGGTCATGCAGTCGTTGCTGCGCAACCCGCTCGCCGACCCCTTCGTGCTCGGGGTCTCCTCCGGCGCGTCCACCGGAGCGGTCGCCGTGGTCGTGCTGGGCGTGGGCGGGGGAGCGGTGTCCCTGTCGGCGGGCGCCTTCCTCGGCGCGCTGCTCTCCTTCGGCCTGGTGCTGCTGCTCAGCCACACCCTCGGCGGCTCCACCGACCGGGTCGTCCTGTCCGGGGTCGCGGCCATGCAGTTGTTCTCCGCGCTGACCTCCTTCACCGTCCTCACCTCGGCGGACGCGGAGACCACCCGGGGCGTGCTGTTCTGGCTGCTCGGCTCGCTCACCGGCGCCGACTGGGGACAGGTACTGCTCTGCACCGTCGTCCTGGCGGTGGTCCTCGTCGTCTGCCTCGGGTACGCCCGTACGCTCGACGCGTTCGCCTTCGGCGAGGAGGCCGCCGCGGGACTCGGGATCCGGGTCGCCCGCACCCGCCTGGTCCTGCTCTGCGCGACCGCCCTGCTCACCGCCACCCTGGTCAGCTGTGCCGGCGCGATCGGCTTCGTCGGCCTGGTCCTGCCGCACGCCACCCGCGCCCTCACCGGCTCCGGGCACGCCCGTCTGCTGCCGGTCACCGCGCTGACCGGGGCCGTCTTCCTGGTGTGGGTGGACACCCTCGCCCGAACCGTCCTCGACCCCCAGGAGGTCCCGGTGGGCGTGGTGACGTCCCTCATCGGCGTGCCGGCATTCGTCGCCGTCCTCCATCGCGGACGGGGAAGGGCATGACCAGCCTGCGAGCGGACCGCGTCGTCCGGCACATCGGCGGCAAGGTCGTCGTCGACGGCGTCACCCTCGCCCTGCGGCCGGGCGAGACCGTCGGTCTGCTCGGCCCCAACGGCTCGGGGAAGTCCACACTGCTCAGACTGCTGGCCGGGGTCCTCTCACCCACCGCCGGGGTCGTGACCCTGGACGGGCGCCCGCTCGCCGAGGCCGGCCGCCGCGCCACCGCCCGCCGGGTCGCCACTGTCGAGCAGCACGCCCACACCCTGACCGAACTGACGGTCAGGGACGTCGTCGCGCTCGGCCGCATTCCGCACCGCCGTGCCTGGACACCCTCGACGACGGCCGACGCGGTGGCCGTGACCGAGGCACTGGCGCGCACCGGACTGACCGACCGGGCCGACCAGTCCTGGCACACCCTGTCCGGCGGCGAGCGCCAGCGCAGCCAGATCGCCCGTGCCCTCGCCCAGGAACCCCGCGAGCTCCTCCTCGACGAACCGACCAACCACCTCGACATCCAGCACCAGCTCGACCTCCTGGACCTGATAGGCGGGCTGCCGGTCACCACGGTGATCGCCCTGCACGACCTCAACCTCGCCGCGATGTACTGCGACCGCCTGCTCGTCCTGCGCGACGGCCGCGCGGTCACGGAGGGCACCCCCGCCGGGGTTCTCACCCCCGGCCTCATCGAGCAGGTCTACGGCGTCCGTGCCGAGGTCACCCACGAACCCGGCCACCCTGTGATCCGCTTCTTGCGCTCGGCCGCCCGGGACGGATCTCTCCCGAAGAGGAGCGTGACGAGCGATGCCCCGACAGAGCCCTGAAGCAGCCGGCACGGAGCACACCACCGCCCGACCCGCTCCGTGCCGAGTTGTCGTCTGCCGGGACTGCTGCTGCGGAACCCCGAAAGTCGCCGGCGTGGATCACGACCACCAACTCGCCCGCCTGGCCGAGGAGGTACCCGTACGGGTCTCTGACTGCCTCGATGTGTGCGAACACGCCAACGTGATCGTCGTCCAGCCCTCCGCCGAGGCCCGCGCTGCGGGAGCCCGCCCGGTCTGGCTCG
The DNA here is from genome assembly GCF_042871185.1 of Streptomyces sp. NPDC006012. NCBI lineage: Bacteria > Bacillati > Actinomycetota > Actinomycetes > Kitasatosporales > Streptomycetaceae > Streptomyces > Streptomyces sp. NPDC006012. The sequence goes on along the minus strand of NZ_JBIAIE010000021.1, from coordinate 83,146 downwards.
GCCTCGTCAACGACCCCGAAGCCACCGACGACATCGCCCGCTGGGTACAGGCGGGTGGCCCTGGCGTCGCCCCGTGCCCCGACATCCTCGGCCTCTACGTCTTCATGGCGCCCCGCAGGGCGTGACGATCGGCAGGCAGAACCCGGCGACGACGATCGCGGTGTCCAGCCACACGGCCGCGGTCCAGCCGCCGGTGCCGTCGCGCAGGACCCGCCGATCGCAGGTCTGCCCACATGGCGCATTGGGTGCGGTCCGGCAGAAAACGCGTGGACGTCGCGAGCGCGCCCGAGGGACACTGCCGGTCCTCCTGGTCCGCTCCTGACGTTCCCGGCCGCCGTGGTGTGCCGCGTGGGGTTGCGGGCTGTCCTACTACATCACAGGGTTGGGATGGGACCGCCTGATTCAGAGACGACACAACCGCGCAAGGGCTCGGTGCTCCTTGCGCTCCGGTACTACGGACGGGAACTGGCGCGGCTGCGCCGGCTCACGGTGCCCGCGATGCTGCTGCCGGCGCTCGGCAACATCGGCATCGCCTACGTCGGGCCGCTGATCGTCGCCAAACTCGTCGCCGACATCGCCGACAACGGCCGCCCCGGCATCGGCATGGCACTGCCGTACGTCCTCGGCTTCGCCGGCGTCCTGCTGTTCGCGGAGGCGCTGTGGCGGATCGGCCTGCACTGCCTGAACCGTATCGATGCCCTCGGTATCGAGCACCTGTACGTGATCGGCATGGACGAACTGTTCGCCCAGGACGCCGCGTTCTTCCACGACAACTTCGCCGGGTCGCTGACCAAGCGGGTGCTGAGCTTCGCCACCCGCTTCGAGGAGTTCGTCGACACGCTGACGTTCAACGTGGCGGGCAGCTTCGTGCCGCTGATCTTCGGCTCGGTCGTGCTGTGGCGGTACGAACCGCTGCTCGTGGTCGGCCTGCTGACGATGATCGTGGTGACCGCGCTGTGCGTGGTGCCGCTGATCCGCCGCCGCCAGGCCCTGGTCAGCCGACGTGAGGAGGCGATCGCCCGGGTGTCCGGCCATGTCGCCGACAGCCTGATGAACATGGACACGGTCCGGGCGTTCGCCGCCGAGGGACGCGAGGCCGCCGAGCACCGCTCCCGCGTCGCGGCGTCGCGCCGGCTCACCCTGCGGTCCTGGGACTACGGCAATCTGCGCATCGACACCCTGGTCGCGCCCATGTCCGTACTGACCAACGTGCTGGGCCTGCTGATCGCGGTCGCGTTCGCCGGGCGCGGGCACGGTGTGGAGGCCGTCGTGGTCGCCTTCACGTACTACACCAACGCGACACGGATCATGTTCGAGTTCAACCAGATCTACCGCCGTCTGGAGAGCTCGATGACGGAGGCCGCGCAGTTCACCGAACTCCTGCAGAGCGCGCCGACGGTGCTGGACCCGGTGATGCCGGAGCCGCTGTCGTCCTGTCCGGCCGAGGTCCGGTTCGAGCGGGTGACCTTCGCCCACGGGGGCGCCGATCCGCTGTTCGAGGGCCTCGACCTGGCCGTGCCCAGCGGGGCGAAACTCGGGCTCGTCGGCCGCTCCGGCGGTGGCAAGACCACGCTCACCCGGCTGCTGCTGCGGATGACGGACATCGACTCCGGCCGGATCCTGATCGGCGGTCAGGAGATCAGCCGGCTGCGCCAGGCGGACCTGCGCAGCCTGATCGCCTATGTGCCGCAGGACCCGGCGATGTTCCACCGCACGCTGCGGGACAACATCGCCTTCGCGCGGCCCGACGCCACCGACGCCGAGATCCGCCGCGCGGCCGAGGCGGCGCACGTCACGGAGTTCGCGGACGCGCTGCCGGACGGCTTCGGGACCATGGTGGGCGAGCGCGGCGTGAAACTGTCCGGCGGACAGCGTCAGCGGGTCGCCCTCGCCCGGGCGATCCTGCGGGACGCGCCGATCCTCCTGCTCGACGAGGCGACCAGCGCCCTCGACTCCGAGAGCGAGATCCTGGTCCAGAAGGCGCTGTGGCGGCTCATGGAAGGGCGGACGGCACTGGTGGTGGCGCACCGGCTGAGCACGGTGGCCGCCATGGACCGGCTCGTCGTGCTCGACCGCGGGCGGATCGTCGAGCAGGGCACCCACCACGAACTGCTCGCGGCGGAAGGCGCCTACGCGAAGCTGTGGCAGCACCAGTCGGGCGGCTTCCTCGACGGCACCCCGCCGCGGGCCGACCTGCACTGAACGCCCCCGCGTACGTCGGTCAGGGCACCTGGCCGACGTACGCGAGGGCCTGCTTGAGCAGCGCCCCGTGCCCGCCCGGCATCTCGCTCTGCACCGCCTCCGACGCGGCCTCCTGCGGGGTGAACCACACGAGGTCCAGTGCGTCCTGGCGGGGGCGGCAGTCGCCGGTCACCGGGACGACATAGGCGAGGGACACCGCGTGCTGGCGCGGATCGTGGTACGGAGTGACCCCCGCGGTCGGGAAGTACTCGGCGACCGTGAACGGCTGGAGCGAGGCCGGGACCCGTGGCAGCGCCACCGGGCCCAGGTCCTTCTCCAGATGCCGCAACAGCGCGTCGCGGACCCGCTCGTGGTGCAGGATCCGGCCGGAGACCAGGGTCCGGCTGACCGTGCCGTCCGGTCCGATGCGCAGCAGCAGACCGATGCTGGTGACTTCGCCGCTGTCGTCCACGCGCACCGGCACGGCCTCGACGTACAGGATCGGCATGCGGGCGCGCGCCATCTCCAACTCGTCGGAGGACAGCCAACCGGGGGTGGTTTCGGTCATGTCAGACATTGCTTGATCATACTTTCCGGGTGTGGTGGGCGCTCAGTCGCGGGCGGGGTCGGATGCGGGCAGTCCGTACAGGCGGCGGGCGTTGTCCCGGCCCGCCCAGGCGGCGATCCGCAGGGCGTCGGGCAGGCTCAGCTCGTCGGCGTCCACCCGGTCCTGCAGCAGCGCGGCGAGCCCTTGTCGGAAGCACAGCGCGCCGAGGTGGTGGAACTCGGCCACACCGTACGCGTCGGAGCTGTACAGCAGTTTGCGGAACGGGGTGATCTCCAGCGCCTCCGCCAGGATCGCCCGGGCCCGGACCGGTCCGGCATGGTGCAGGGCCAGCCCGACATCCAGGTACACCTGCTCGAACACCGAAGCGAGATAGGCGGCGTTGCGCTGGTACGGCCAGCAGTGCAGCAGCAGCACGGGCACGGTGCCCCGGATCAGGTGCAGCCAGTCCGTCAGCAGGGCGGGGTCGGCCCGGTGCAGCCGGATGTCATCGTCCCCGAACCCGGTGTGCAACTGCAGCGGCAGCCCCAGGTCGACGGCGGTCCACAGCAGATGCCGTATCAGCACCGGGTCGGCCAGCCGGCCGCCGGCCGCGAGCCAGCGCCGGGCCGCGGCGGTCACCTCGTGGTCCGCGGGCCGCGCCGGATCCAGGGCGAAGCCGGTGCGGTAGGCGGCCACCGACTTCACCGCGACCACGCCCGGCCGGCGTACGCCCTCCTCGGCGGCGGTCCGGAACTCCCGCGCGTACGCGCCCGCCTCGACGCCCCGGCGGGCCACCGACTCGGCGATCCCCTCCAGCCGTACCACCTCGTACGCCGCCGCGCCGGCCGCCCGGGCCAGCTCGGCGGGGGAAGTGAGGGGATGCGGGGTGTAGCCGGTGTCGACGCAGAACGCCTCGGCCGCCGCGGCCGACAGGAGGCGCCGGTTGACCTCCGCCCAGCCCAGGGCGGTGCGCCGGGCCAGGTAGTCGGCGGCGGGCGCGTGCCGGGGCAGGTCGAGCAGGGGCGCGCAGTGCCGGCGCACGGCCACCCCGACGGGCGTGTCGAAGGCCGAGATACCGCTGCCCGGCCAGGTCTCGCCCTCGGTGAGCAGGGACTCGAACGCGGCCGGCGCGAGGTCGGCGGTGACGGCGCCGTGGCAGTGGTGGTCCACCAACGGCAGTGCGTCGAGCGTCTCCCGGACCGCGCCCATCGTCAGTACTTCCAGCGGTAGGCCGCCGCCACCTGCGCGTCGTCCAGGCCCTCGACGGCCGCGGCCTCCCCGAGGCGTACCGCGGTGACCGCGTCGGCCAGGACCGGTCCCAGCGCGGTGCGCAGCACCTTGTCCGCGCGGAACGCCTCCACCGCCGCGGTGAGCGTGGCCGGCAGCCGCCGCACACCCCGGGCCGCGGCCTCGTCGGCGCCGAACCGGGCCGGGTCCCCGGTGACCTCCGCGGGCAGCGGAGCCGCGTCGGTGATGCCGTCGAGACCGGCGGCGATGACGCAGCCGAGCGCGAGATACGGGTTGGCGGCCAGGTCGACCGGTTTGACCTCCAGGTTCGCGTCCCGTTCCCGGCGGCCGGTGGTGCCGGTGACGACCCGCAGCGCCGTCTCGCGGGTCTCCCGGCCCCAGGCGGTGAACACGCCCGCCCACTGGGAGGGCCGCAGCCGCAGATAGCTGGCGGGGCTCGGCGCGGTCACCGCGGTCAGCGCGGGCAGCCGGGCGAGCACCCCGGCGGTGAACGACTCCGCGTCGGCCGTCATCCCGTACCGGCCCCCGCCCCCGGAGTGCAGGTTCACCCCGCCCCGCCAGCAGGAGAGGTGCAGATGGCCGCCGTTGCCGACGCCCGCGGCGAGCACGGCAGGGGAGAAGGACACGCGCAGGCCGTGCCGTTGCGCGACGGCACGGACGGTCTGCCGTACCAGGACGCTCCGGTCGGCCGCCGCCACCGGGTCCAGCGCGCCCACCGACACCTCGAACTGCCCGGCCGCGTACTCGGGATGGATCTGGTCGACCTCCACGCCCTGCGCGGCGAGGGCGGTGAGCAGATCGGCGGTGCAGTCGCTCAGCTCGACCTGCCGGGCGGCACCGTAGGCCGGGCCGGACACCGCGGGCACGAACGTCCCGTCGGGCGCCGTCGCACGGCCGACGGACCATTCGATCTCGACCGCCGCCCGGAAGGTGATGCCGAGCCGTGCCCCGGCGTCCGCCACGATGCGGCGCAGGAAGGTCCGGCTGCACCCGGGATGCGACTCGCCCTCCTGGGTGATCCGGTCGACCGGGGCCCAGGCCCAGCCCGGCTGGCCTGCCAGCTCCACCAGCCGGTCCAGGTCCGGGTAGAGCCGCAGGTCGCCGTCGGGCGAGCCCAGGACGTCCGTGGTGACGATCGAGTCGTCGGCCAGGAACGTGTCGAAGACCGGCGACATGCCGACCCCCCAGGCGGCGGCGTCGGCGAGCCGTGTGGTCGGGACGGTCTTCACCCGGCCGACGCCCGCCGTGTCGACGTAGGCGAGGACGATCCCGCACACGCCGCGTCCGGTCAGTTCGGCGGCGCGCTCCACGGCCCGCTCCACATCGCCGGGACGCCCCCCGGGCACGGGGTCGGCCAGAGTGGTCATACGTCCTCCAAGACGGGGCTCGGCTGCTCGGTCCGGGGGTCAGGGTTTCACGGCCACCACACCGAACTGCGGGACCGCCGCGGGGGAATCGGGTCCCGCGCGCCACTGCGAGCACGGCACCAGTCCCGGTTCGAGCAGGTCCAGGCCGTCGAGGAAGGCGGCCACCTCGTTCTTGCCGCGGGCGATGATGGGCGGCGTGGCGTTCTCGTTCCAGAACTCCATGGCGGCCACGTTGCCTGCGCCGCCGACCTCGCGGTCGTGGGTGGGGTGCGTGAGCACGAGGTGGCTGCCGGAGGGCACCGCCGCCATGACCCGGCGCACGATGTCCCGTGCCTTGTCCGTGTCGATCACGAAGTTCAGGATGCCCAGCATCATCACCGCGACCGGCCGCGACAGGTCGAGGGTCTCGGCGGCCCGCCGCAGGATCGCGTCCGTGTCGTGCACATCGGCGTCGATGTAGTCGGTGACGCCCTCGGAGCTGCTGGTGAGCAGGGTACGGGCGTGCGCCAGCACGATCGGGTCGTTGTCGACGTACACGATCCGTGACGCGGGCGCGATCCGCTGCGCTATCTCATGGGTGTTGTTCACCGTCGGCAGTCCGGTGCCGATGTCGAGGTACTGCCGCATCCCGCGCTCGGCGGTCAGGAACCGCACCGCCCGCCCCAGGAACTCGCGGTCGGCGCGCGCGACCGCCCTGATCACCGGGAACAGCCCGGCGACATGCTCGCCGACCTGCTGGTCGACCTCGTAGTTGTCCTTGCCGCCGATCCAGTAGTTCCAGACCCGCGCGTTGTGCGCCACGGAGGTGTTCAGCTTCACCGGCCCGTCCGCAGGGGGGTGCCCCTCGCTCACGTCTCTGCCCTTCTCATCTGCGGTTGTCCGCCGACATTCTGCCGTCCGGTGATCGCGGCTGTCCCGGGAATCGGACACCGGACGGCCCGGACCGGCCGGGTGGTGCCCGGCGGACGTGCGACGCGGGTGCGGGTGCCCGGGCGCGCAACGGGGCAAACACCGCGGCTCACGCGGGCAGTACGCCGTCCGGGAAGCGGACCGGGGTGCGATCTTCCCAGCGGACCGGCGGACGGACTATAGTTCTAAAACTAGCAGCGCTAATTAAGTTGGCCGGTCCACAGCGCCGTAGTCAGGAGCCCCGCCATGCGTCCCGTCCACTTCGCGGCCGCCCGCCGCACCCCCATCGGCAAGCTGCGCGGAGCGCTCTCCTCCGTGCGGCCCGACGACCTCGCGGCGGCCGTGATCCGCGGCCTGGTGGCCGACGCGCCCGCGCTCGACCCGGCCCGGATCGACGACGTGTACTGGGGCGCCGCCAACCAGGCCGGCGAGGACAACCGCAACGTCGCCCGGATGGCCGCGCTCCTCGCGGGCCTGCCCGAGACCGTGCCCGGCGCCACCGTCAACCGGCTGTGCGCCTCCGGCCTTGAGGCCGTCACCACCGCCGCCCGGGCCGTCGCCGCGGGCGAGGCGGACATCGTCGTCGCGGGCGGCTCCGAGTCGATGAGCCGCGCCCCCTTCGTGCTGCCCCGCCCCGACGAGGCCCTGCCGCACCGGATCGAGACCGCCGACACCCGCCTCGGCTGGCGCCTGGTCAACCCCGCGATGAAGGACCTCCACGGGCTGCTGTCCATGGGGGAGACCGCCGAGGAGGTCGCCGACCGCTACGGCGTCCCGCGCGAGCGCCAGGACGAGTTCGCGCTGCGCAGCCACCGTCTTGCCGCCGCGGCCCGCAGGGACGGCCACTTCGACGGTGAACTCCTGCCCGTGCGGCGCCCGGACGGCGTCGTCGTCGACAGCGACGAGTGCATCCGCGAGGACACCTCGCTGGAGAAGCTGGCCGGGCTGCGGCCGGTGTTCCGCCAGGGCGGCACCGTCACCGCGGGCAACGCCTCACCGATGAACGACGGCGCGGCCGGCCTGCTGCTGGTCAGCGAGGAGGCCCTGGACGAGCTGGGGCTGGAGTCGCTCGGCCGGTACGCGGCCGGCGCCTCCGCGGGCGTCCACCCCGATGTGATGGGCATCGGACCCGTGCCCGCCACCCGCAAGGCGCTGGCCCGGGTCGGCTGGAAGACCGGCGACGTCCAGGCGGCCGAGTTCAACGAGGCGTTCGCCGCCCAGGCCCTGGCCTGCGTCGACCAGCTCGGCATCGACCCCGACCTGGTCAACCCGAGCGGCGGGGCCATCGCCCTCGGGCACCCGCTGGGCTGCTCCGGCGCCCGCATCCTCACCACCCTGCTGCACCGCATGCGCCGTACCGGGGCCAGGCGGGGGCTCGCCACCATGTGTGTGGGAGTCGGGCAGGGAAGTGCGGTTCTGGTGGAGCGGTAGCGCTCCGCCGGGTGCCCCGGCGAGGCGTCGTCTTCGAGTCCTCGGCCTCCCGCACGCACGGGGTACCCCCGGGCGGCGGCGTGGCTGGTCGTGCGGATTCCCGCCGCGGCTCCCCGCGCCGCCGCCGGCACCGCCGTCCTGGTGTCCGGGCGGCGCGGGTGCCACGGCCGACAGGTGGGACGTCCTTACGCAGGTCAGATGCGTGGGCATAACATCGGTCCCCGCATGGACATGATGACGCTCTGGCACATTTCAGGATGGGAGTACGCCGCGCTCGCCTTCGCGGCGCTCCTGGTCGGCTTCTCCAAGACCGCGGTGAGCGGCGCCAACACGGTCAGCCTCGCCGTTTTCGCGGCGGTCCTGCCCGCCCGCGCCTCCACCGGTGTGCTGCTCCCGGTGCTGATCGCGGGCGACCTGCTCGCCGTCGCCACCTACCGGCGGCACGCCCACTGGCCCACCCTGTGGCGGCTGTTCCCCGCCGTCGCGGTCGGCGTGGCGACCGGCACGCTGTTCCTGGTCTGGGCCGACGACGGGATCGTACGGGTCTCGATCGGCGCGATCCTGCTGCTGATGGCCGCGGTCACGCTCTGGCGGCGGCGCCGCGCCGGCTCCGAGGCGGCACCGGACCCGATCGCCACCCGCGCGGGCCGGGTCAAGGCCCGCTCGTACGGCGTCCTCGGCGGCTTCACCACCATGGTCGCCAACGCCGGCGGACCGGTGATGTCGATGTACCTGCTGTCGGCGGGCTTCCGGAAGCTGGGCTTCCTGGGCACGTCCGCGTTCTTCTTCCTGATCGTGAACCTGTCCAAGGTGCCCTTCAGCGTCGGCCTCGGCCTGATCGACGGACGTTCGCTGCTCCTCGACGCCACCCTCGCCGTGTTCGTCGTGCCGGGCGCCCTCATCGGCAAATGGGCCGCGGACAGGATCAACCAGCGGCTGTTCGAACAGCTGGTGATCGCGGCGACGGTGGTGGGCGGCGTCCAGCTGCTGCTGCGCTGACGGCCCCGGGCGCGGCCCGAGCAGCGCGGACGGACCGGCGAACGGGCCCCGTACGTGCTCGGCGGTGCCCCTCGTCTCCGCCGCGCACCCGCGCGGCCCCGGCCACCGGCTCCCCGTACCCTCACTCCCATGCCCGCTCACGTCCTGATTCTCGGCGGTACCACCGAGGCCCGGCTGCTGGCGGCCGAACTGGCGGCCCGTCCCGGGCTCCGGGTGACCACCTCGCTGGCCGGGCGGGTGACCCGGCCCGCGGCCGTCGCCGGGGAGGTGCGCACCGGCGGGTTCGGCGGGGCCGAGGGGCTTGCCGCCTGGCTCGCCGAGCGGCGGGTGGACGCCCTCGTGGACGCCACGCACCCCTTCGCCGCCCGGATCACCGCCCACGCGGCGCGGGCCGCGGCGACGGCCGGAGTGCCGCTGGTGGTGGTGCGCCGCCCGGGCTGGCGGCCGGGCGAAGGCGACCGCTGGCACCCGGTCCCGTCCCTGGCCGCCGCCGCGGAAGCGCTGCCCGGGCTCGGCCGCCGGGCCTTCCTGAGCACCGGCCGCCTGGGCCTGGCCGCCTTCGCCCAGCTGACCGGAGTGCACTTCGTCGTACGGTCCGTGGAGCCGCCCGAGCCGCCGCTGCCGCCGCACACCGAAGTACTGCTGGCACGCGGGCCGTTCACGGTGTCCGACGAGTCGGCCCTGCTGCGCCGGCACCGGATCGACGTCCTCGTCACCAAGGACAGCGGGGGAGCGGCCACGGCCGCCAAACTGACGGCCGCCCGCGAACTGGGACTGCCGGTCGTCCTCGTCGGCAGGCCCCCGCTGCCCGCCGGGGTGACGGCGGTGCCCGACGTACCGGCCGTACTGGCGCAGCTGGACCTCGCCCCGCCGCCGGCGACGGCCTGAGCCGGTCGCCGGCGGTACTCCGCCCCGTTTCCCGCCCGGGCGCCGTCAGCGGTCCCGCCGATTCCGGCGCAGGAGATACGTGTCCATGATCCAGCCCTTGCGCTCGCGGGCCAGGGCGCGCAGCCGCTCGATGCGCGGCCCGGCCTCCGCGACCGGACCGGAGTCCAGGATCTCGTCCGGAGTGCCCAGATAGGCGCCCCAGTAGATGTCGATGTCGTCGTCCGCGTACCGCTTGAACGTCTGCTGGGAGTCGAGCATCACCACCACGTCGTCCACGCCGTCGGGAAAGCCCTCGGCAAGGCGCCGTCCCGTGGTGATCTGCACGGGCCGGCCCACCCGGTTCAGGCCCGTGCGGTGCCGGGCGGCGAGCGCCGAGACACTGCTGATCCCCGGCACCACCTCGTACGCGAAGGCCACCGCACCCCGGGCCAGCACCTCCTCCAGGATGCCGAGCGTGCTGTCGTACAGCGCGGGATCGCCCCACACCAGGAACGCGCCGGTCTCCTCCTCGCCCAGTTCCCCGGTGATCAGCCGCTCGTAGATGTCGGCGCGCGCACCGCGCCAGTCCCCGACGGCCGGCGCGTACGCCGCGCCGCCCGCGCCCCGGTCCCGTTCCGGATCGCGCGCCTCCACCAGCCGGTACGAACCGGCCGGAAGGTGCGCGTCCAGCAGTTCCCGGCGCAGCCGGCTCAGGTCGCCCTTCACCTCGCCCTTGTCGAGCAGGAAGAACACGTCGGTCTCGCGCAGCGCCCGGACCGCCTGGAGGGTGAGCTGCTCGGGGTCGCCCGCGCCGATGCCTATGACATGAATCCGTCGCACGCCCCGAGTCTGCCCCATGCCCGCGGCTGTCCGTGCACGGCGGTCCCGCCCGGCGCTATGCCGTCCGCCGCCCGCGCAGCCGGGGAGCGAGCGCGGCGGCCTCGACGGGCTCCCGGTTCCGCTCGACCGTGCCGGCCAGCTCCCGCGCCCAGGCCGCGAGCCCGGCGACGTCGATCCCGTGGGGCCGCAGGCGCCCGCTGCGGGCGGCCCACTCCTCGACCACCGCCGCACCGCGCCCGAGCAGCCGTGCCCCGCCGGTAACGTTGCCCCGGGCCGCGTGCGTGAGCCCGACCGCCAACTGGGCCAGCCCCCGCCACAGGGCGCGCTCGTCGTCGGGCCCGGACTTCCAGGCGTCCTCGAACACCTCGTGCGCATGGAATGGCCGGCCCGCGTCCAGCAGCGCCTGCGCCTCCGCGACGGTCTGCCGCGGTGTGCGCACGATGCCCTCGGGCTGACGTGCCACGCCCGCCGCGCCGTACGGCAGGGGCCGCCCCAGCCCGTCCCGGGGCCGTGCGTTGCGCGCCCGGCCCGCGTCGTCCCGGTCCCGGGCGCCGGCCGGCCGCCCCGGGGTTGCGCCCGTGGTTCCCATACGGCGATTGTCCCCCGGCGGTGCCCCGCGCCCCACCGGTACGGCGGCCCCGGCGCCGTTTTCGGCGCGGCCCGGGCGGTGGGGTAATGTGCTCCCTGCGCGATCACGCAGATCACCGCGGGACAGCGCATCGGGACGTGGCGCAGCTTGGTAGCGCACTTGACTGGGGGTCAAGGGGTCGCAGGTTCAAATCCTGTCGTCCCGACGTATAGGAGTGACAGGCCAGGGCCGGTTTCGGAGAAATCCGAAACCGGCCCTTGGTCCTTCCTGGGGACCAGTAGCACGCCAGGATCGAGCTGCCGGCCCGCGTCGACGACGATGACGGCCGCCTGGCCCTCTGCACACGGATCGACGCCCCCACACACCGGATCCCGTTCTTCACCACCCACCTCACCTCGGCCGTCGATGCCTCCGCGGTCCGCTGCCAACAGGTCGCAGTCCTCGCCGAGTTCGTCACGGCGCACAGCCGTGGAACCGACTTCCCGCCCGTTGTCACGGGCGACTTCAACGCATTTCCCGACTCCGATGAAGTGCGACAGTTCGGCGGCTAAAAGACGGCACCTGCCGTCCCCGGCCAGGTCTTCCTGGACGCGTGGGAATACGCGGACCCGGCACAACCCTCGGCAACCTGGAACGCGGCCAACCCCTTCGTCGCTGCCGCATTCGATCCCGGCGTCCGCATCGATTACATCCACGTCGGCCCACCAGGCCCTCAAGGACTTGGGGCCGTCAGCTCCGTCCGTCGCGTCGGCGACGAGCCCGTGGACGGCGTGTGGCCGTCCGACCACGCTGCCGTCCTCGCAGACCTACGAGCATCCTCAGATCTGCGCCCGCTGCCCTGACAGAGGCCATGGGTCAGCCTTTGGCCTGCGGATTTCCAAAGAAGGCTGACCTGGATTTCCGTACCGCGAGTGCGAGTGCGTCTGGAAGTGCGATCTCCGGACCGGGGCGAGCGGTCAACGGGTTGACTCGGTCCGCTCGTACACCGTCACCCTGCGGCCGCGGACCCGCACGTCGGCTACCGCCGTGAAGTGTCTCTTCAGCACGGAGATCTTCATCCTGTCCCGTTCGGCGGATACCGGTTTCGCCACCGAATCGGTCAGCAGCAGGATCCGTTGCTGGTCGAGCATGGCGGTGCGAATCTGAGACGGGTTTGTCTCCACGCCTTTCAGCGATCCAGACTTCTCCGGGCTTTCCTTGAGGGCTATGTCTCGTAGACCGGCGAAGGCGCCTGGGGAGACGAATTCGGCATCCCTGCGCTCCGGCGGGATGAAGAGCACCGCACTCCCGGTCTTCTTCAGCCTTTGCACCTTTCCTGCTATGGCCAGGACGTCGTCCACTCGGCTTTGGGGGGACCTCTTGATCAGTGACTGCGGCAGCAGGGCCGCCATCGCCACGACGACGACCAGGGGGAGAATCCACATCGACGCCCTTGGGAAACGAGGCGCGGCTGCCGTGACCGCCGAGCCGATGATCGCGCCGATCAGCAGTGCGAGCCCGAGCAGGCTGAAGAGGACGTACCGGTCCAGGAACAATGGCTGGACGAGAGAAAGACCGATGAGGCAGATCTGCGGCACCGCCAACAGCGGCAGTCCGACGGCTGCCAGTGACAACTGGCCGGCTCGGGGGCGATCACACAGAGCTCCGACGACACCGATCCCCAGCAGGGCCGCCGGACCAATCATCATGTGCCAGGTCAGCGGGGGTATCCATGCCACCTGCGCGGACTGTTCCCGGCTGAAGAGGATCAATGGTGATACGCAGGCCGCAGCGGCCAATGAGGCCGCACTCCAGCGTGTCCACACTGCGCGCGCAGCTCGGGACCAGGCCAGAGTTGCCAGGTGCGCCAACAGGAGAAGGAGTGAGAGCCAGTTCAGCAGCCCGCAGATCAAAACAGTACCGAAGTAGGCGACCCAGTGCGACGTCCGCCCCTGCAGCGTGGTCACAAGCAGCACGGTCGAGACGCCCGCTCCGGCTGCCACGAGCGCATAGGGCCGGCCCTCTTGCAGATAGAACTGCACGGCCGGAAGCAGCCCGAATGCCAGGCCGCCGGCCAAGCCCGCCCATGTCCCGGCCAGCCGTTGACCGATGACCGTGACACAGGCCGCCGCCACCGCGGTGGCCAGGACCGAGGGGAGCCGCAGCGTCGTCGTGGAGGGTCCGAAAAGCTCGAACAGGACATGCATCAGCAGGTAGTAACATCCGTGCACGACATCGATGTTTCCCAGCAAGTGCCCTATCTCGGCGGTGGATCGCTCAGCCACACTCCAGGTCGCGGCCTCGTCCCGCCACACACTGTTCTGCCGGGACAGTCCCCACATGCCGAGGCAGAGAGTCCAAAGCATGGGTATCACCCAGATGGGAACATGGCGGCGCAGAAATACTGTTGGTGATGCCATGTGGCGTGGTCCGACCCTCAAGTCTGCGGTGCAATGACCAAAATCATCAGTCGGTGCACGACGTGGAAACGAGCTTCCGGAGTGGACGCCGGCAGCACGAAAGCTGGAGGGAGACGCGACATCTGACGGCCGACCATGAAGCGTATGCACCGTAGCGCTTCTGCTGCGATTCCGTGAAAGCCAGGGCGATCCAGACGCGCGTTCCGCCGCGGGTGCCGGATCCCGGAACGGACAAGGTCGCCGTCAACAGCGAGCAGGTGACCTCGCCATCGCTGCCGCCGGCGGCATCGGCAGACACCTCCCGGTATGCCAGCTGAGCAGGCGTCTGGTGTGGTGGCGTCCGGTGCGGTCGCCGCTCGGCGGCTTCTGACCTCAAGGCGTACCAGGGCCCGGAAACGGGAGCAGCGGGCCCGGTCGGACGGGGCCCGCTGAATCCGTGTCACCGGTCGGAGCATGCCGCTCCGTCCGGGTCAGCCCTTGTTGGAGCCCAGGGTGAGGCCGCTGACGAACTGGCGCTGGAGCAGGAAGTACACGACCAGCGTCGGGATCGCGGTGAGCAGCGCACCGGCGGCGACCAGGTTGGGGTCGGTGAAGTACTGGCCGGAGAGGTTGTTCAAGGCCGACGTGATCGGCATGTTCTCGCCGGTCGAGATCAGTACGAGTGCCCAGAAGAAGTCGTTGTAGATCCAGATCGACAGCAGGGTGGCCAGCGCGGCCATCGCCGGCTTGCACAGCGGCAGCGTGATCTGCCAGTACAGCCGCCACACCGAGGCGCCGTCGACGAGTGCGGCCTCGGTCAGCTCGTGCGGCAGCGAGCGCATGTAGTTGCTCAGCACGAACGCGCAGAACCCGGACTGGAACGCCACATGGATGAGGACCAGGCCGAGCGCCGAGTCGTACAGCTTGCCGCTGACCGTGATGCCGGGCAGGTCGACCAGGAGGTACAGCCGGTACAGGGGGGTGATGATGACCTGCTGCGGCAGCAGGTTGCCCGCGGTGAAGACCAGCAGCAGCGCCAGGTTGAGCCGGAAGTCGAAGCGGGCTACGTAGAACGCGACACAGGAGGACAGGAACAGCGTCAGCAGTACGGCCGGCACCGCGATCAGCAGCGTGTTGCCGAAGTAGTGCAGCATGTCCGACTGCTGGAACGCGTTGGTGAAGTTGTCCAGGTTCAGCTTGTCCGGCCAGGACACATAGCCCTTCTCGCTGGTCTCGCCGTACGGACGCAGGGCGGAGAAGACCGCCCACAGCAGCGGGGCGAGCCAGGCCAGCGCGGCGCCCGCGAGGAACACGTGCAGCAGGACGCGGGCCGGACGCACGGGCGTGCGCTGCCGGGCGGCGCCGGCCGCGAGGGTGGGGGCGCTCATGACCGCCGCTCCTTCCGGGTGGTGGCCACCAGATACGGGATGATCACGGCGAGCGAGATGACCAGCAGGACCACCGCGATCGCCGAACCGTAGCCGATCCGGCTCGACTCGCCGATGATGTTGTTGGTCACCAGGATCGACAGCAACTCCGTGCCCTGCGCACCCTTGTTGAAGACGAAGACCAGGTCGAATGCGCGCAGCGCCTCGATGATGGTGACGACCAGGACGATCGTGTTGGTCGGGCGCAGCGTCGGGAAGACGACGTGCCGGAACGTCTGCCATTCGCCCGCGCCGTCCAGCGACGAGGCTTCCCGCAGTGAGTGGTCGACGCCCTTCAGCCCGG
Organism: Streptomyces sp. NPDC006012; assembly: GCF_042871185.1. Taxonomy (NCBI): domain Bacteria; kingdom Bacillati; phylum Actinomycetota; class Actinomycetes; order Kitasatosporales; family Streptomycetaceae; genus Streptomyces; species Streptomyces sp. NPDC006012. Next base: position 68,059 of record NZ_JBIAIE010000021.1, on the reverse strand, counting down.
CCAGGTACAGGATCATCATGTAGCCGGTGTGCCGCCAGGCCGCGGCGATCAGGACCGCCCACAGGTTCAGCTTGGGGTCGCCGATCCAGTCGATGTAGTGACCGGGTTTGTTGGCCCCGATCAGGCTGTTGATGAGCCCCGTGTCGGGGTTGTAGATGAGCTGCCAGACGAAGCCGATGCAGGCCATGGAGATGACCACGGGCAGGAAGAACGCCGTCTGGTAGACCCGGGAGAAGCGGATCTTCTTGTCCAGCTGGGTGGCGAGGAAGAGGCCGAGCGGCGTCGGGATGAGGATGAGCGCCACGAACCAGATGACGTTGTGCTCGACGGCCGGCCAGAACTGCGGGTTGTTGTTGAACAACTCCTCGAAGTTGTGCAGCCCGACCCACTTGATCGAGTCGAAGCCGATGCCGTCCCAGGTGGTGAAGGCGAGTGCGATCGAGGCGAGGGCGGTGACCCAGACGAGGGCCACGTGCAGGACCGTGGGCACGCCGGCCATCAGGCCGAGCGTGAGCCGGTCACGGCGGGTCAGCAGCCGCAGATGGCTACGGGTGGCCCGCTTGGCGTTGGATGCGGACCCCGGAGCCGGCGGGGCCGTCTCCGGGGTTTCCGTGGTCATGTCGGTGCTCATTCGGATGCGAAGATCGTCTTCTTCTGGCGCTCGATGGAGGACAGCACGGTGTCGATGCCCTTGGGGTTCTGGAGGAACTTCTGCAGCGAGGGCTGCATCACCGTGGAGGTGAAGTCCGGGCGGCTGTCGCGGTCCATGAACTGCGTGAGGCTCTTGGCGCCGCTGATCATGTCGAACGCCTTCTTCTGCAGCGCGCTGTAGGAGGAGGTGTCGGCCTTGCTGGAAGCGGCGACCACGCTGGGGTCGGTCTTGAGGTAGGTCTGCTCGGCCTCCGGAGTGCCCAGGTACTCCAGGAGCTTCAGGACACCCGCGTGGTTCTTCGGGGACTTGCTGACCATGTAGCCGTCGGTCGGCGCCTCGACGGTGTCCTGGCCGAACGAGGAGTTCATCTCCGGGAAGGCGAAGAAGTCCAGGTCGTCCAGGTCCGCCTTGTTCGTGAACTGCTGCGCCACGAAGCTGCCCAGCAGGTACATGCCGGACTTCTTCGCCACCAGCGACTGCGCGGCGTCCTGCCAGGTGCGGCCCATGAAACCGTCCTGGTGGTAGGGGAGGATCTCCGTCCAGTGGTCGAAGACAGCCCGCACCTTGGCGTCGGTCCAGGACGTCTTGCCCGCCATCAACTCGACGTGGAAGTCGTAGCCGTTGAGCCGGAAGTTGAGCTGGTCGAAGGTGCCCATGGCGGGCCACGCGTCCTTGTCGCCGAACGCGATCGGGACCAGGCCGTCCTTCTGCATCTGCTTGCACAGCGCGACGAACGCGTCCCAGGTGGTGGGAACTGTGTAACCGTGCTGCTGGAAGACGCTCTTGCGGTAGAAGACCGCCCACGGATACGACGTCATCGGCAGGAAGTAGTACTTGCCGTCCTCGCCCTTGCTGAGCTTCTTCATCGCCTCGGGGAAGTTGTCCCCGATCTTCTGCCACACGTCGTCGATCGGGGTGGCCAGCTTCTTGGCGGCGAAGAACTGCATGCGGTACCCGGCGAACCAGTTGAACACATCGTCAGGAGTGCCCTGAAGATAGGAGTTGATCTGCTCCTGGAAGGTGTTGTGGTCCTTCGTGTTCACATCGACGGTGAGGCCGGACTGCTTCTTGAAGGCCGCGTAGACCTCTTCGAACGCCTTCTTCGGCACCGCGTCCGACGCGTTGGAGCCCACGGTGACGGTCTTCGGGTCAGAAGACGTGCCGCTGCCGCCGCAGGCGCTCAGCAGGGGTATGCCGGCGCCGGCGAGTACGGCTGTACCGCCGACTCCGCGCAGCAGAGAGCGACGGCTGGGACCCTGGACGGTCAGGCCTGACGGGGAGTGACGCATGGCGGCTCCTGAAAGCAGGGGTTCGGGCAAGGGGAGAGCCAGCTCCGAAAGGTCGTCGAAACCGATCAGAAACCAACTCGACCGAACATCGTGGGCGTAATCACAGTCGTATGTACAGCCAGCGTCAATAGGTCGCGTATCTCTTGCCCGAAACGTAACCGACACGAGCGGGGCCTGCCGGGGCGCGGTCCAAGGACCATGGCCTGACCAGCACTTGGCGGCCGGCGGGGGCCGGGAGGCCCGGCGGGCGTGCGCGTGACGCCCGGCGGGGCGGGCCGTGCGGTCGTACGTTCCGCACCGCACGGCCGGGCGGTGTGGTGCCCGCGGCCCCGTCGAGCCGGGGCCGGACACCTCGGCGGCGGCGCGGCGACCGCCCGCCGTCCCCCGGATGCGGTGCGGGGAGAGCCCCGCACTCGGGTCGGATGCGTGACCCGGTGAGGATTATCCGTATTGTTATTTTATGCGGTGAGTTCGGGTGGATGGTTCTGGTTTATCTCTGGACGGGGTGTGGGTGGCGGGCGCCTGGCGGCCTGGGCGACCGTGGACGGCCGGGGCTTCGAGGCGCCCCGCGGGGATGTGAATGCTGACCGTCTTCGTCGCGGGTCGCCAAAAATGGGTCGAGTCGGAAGGTCGTGCGCGGCCGATTTGATCGGGAAAGCGGCCCATCGTGATCAGATCGTAGGGCGCGAGTGACTCGGCCACGCGAGTCGATCCTTAGGCTGTCCCTCGGACCGGGGTCGTCGCCTTTCTGGCGGGGTTCGTGCGGGCCGTGCTGTCGATGGTTTGTATTTACATTCGGACCTTGTTCTGAATTGATGTCTTGACAAAGCATTGACAGCGGCCGTTCCACGGACTTGGATCCCGTCCCAGCGCACAGCAAACGACCCGGACCGTCCCGGGCGGGGATGCGGATCTTCGCGATCCGCCCCTTTCTCGGTAGCACAGTGAGGTGCAGGAAAGATGGACCGCTCTACTCGCTCCCGCTCCGGCCGGCTGGCCCCCATGGTGGCGGTCGCCGCCGCGGCCGCACTGGCCCTCGCCGGCTGTTCGAGCAGCTCCGGCGGGAAGAAGGCCGAAGACGCGGGGACGAACGCCTCCGCGGGCAAGGCCACGACTCCCCGCATGACGGTCGCCCTGGTGACCCACCAGGCCCCGGGCGACACCTTCTGGGACATCGTGCGCAAGGGCGCCGAGGCAGCGGCCGCCAAGGACAACATCAAGCTGGTGTACTCCGCCGATCCGAATGCCGGGAACCAGGCCAACCTGGTGCAGAACGCCATTGACCAGAAGGTTGACGGCATTGCCGTCACGCTCGCCAAGCCCGACGCCATGAAGGCCGTCCTCGGCAAGGCGAAGGCCGCGGACATTCCCGTCGTCGGCCTCAATTCCGGCCTGAACGACTGGCAGAACCTGGGCCTTGTCGAATTCTTCGGCCAGGACGAGACCGTGGCCGGTGAAGCACTCGGCAAGCGGCTGAACGAAGAGGGCGCCAAGAAAGCCGTGTGCGTGATCCACGAGCAGGGCAATGTCGGCCTGACCCAGCGCTGCGACGGCGTGAAGAAGACATTCTCCGGCACCACGGAGACGCTGTACGTGAACGGCACCGACATGCCGTCCGTGAAGTCGACGGTCACCGCCAAGCTCAAGCAGGACAGCGGTATCGACTACGTCGTCGCCCTCGGCGCCCCCTACGCCCTGACCGCGGTCCAGTCGGTCGCGGACGCGGGCAGCAAGGCGAAGGTCGCCACCTTCGACCTGAACAAGGACCTGACCACGGCGGTCTCCAAGGGCACGATCCAGTTCGCGGTGGACCAACAGCCGTATCTGCAGGGCTACCTCGCCGTCGATGCCCTGTGGCTGTACAAGAACAACGGCAACTACAGCGGCGGCGGCGAGCAGCCCGTGCTGACCGGGCCGGCCTTCGTCGACAAGTCCAACGTCGACAGCGTCGCCGAGTTCGCCGCGAAGGGCACCCGGTGATGAACATGGCCCAACAGGCTGAACCGGCGGCGGGCACACCGCCGGCCTCCGGCCCCGGCGGGCGGGACGGCCGTACCGCCGAACGCTCCCTGGCGCTGCGGATCTTGGCCCGCCCCGAAGTCGGCGTCTTCCTGGGGGCGGTGGCCGTCCTCGTCTTCTTCCTGGTCGCCGCGCCCGCGGTCCGCCAGGGCGGCTCGATGGCCACCGTGCTCTACCAGTCCTCGACCATCGGCATCATGGCCCTGCCCGTGGCGCTGCTGATGATCGGCGGCGAGTTCGACCTCTCCTCGGGCGTCGCCGTGGTCTCCTCCGCCCTGACCGCGAGCATGCTCAGCTACCAACTGACCCTGAACGTCTGGGTGGGCGTGATCGTCGCCCTGGTCGTCTCCCTCGCGGTCGGCGCGTTCAACGGCTGGATGGTGGTGAGGACCGGGCTGCCCAGCTTCCTGGTCACCCTGGGCACCTTCCTGATCCTGCAAGGCGTCAACCTCGCGGTGACCAAGCTGGTCACCGGCAACGTGGCCACCGACGACATCAGCGACATGGACGGCTTCGACCAGGCGAGAAAGGTCTTCGCGTCCTCCTTCGACGTCGGCGGCGTCCAGGTGAAGATCACCGTGGTGTGGTGGCTGGTCTTCGCCGCCCTGGCCACCTGGGTGCTGCTGCGCACCAAGTACGGCAACTGGATCTTCGCCGTGGGCGGCAACAAGGACAGCGCCCGCGCGGTCGGTGTCCCGGTCAACTTCACCAAGATCACGCTGTTCATGGCCGTGGGCCTCGGTGCCTGGTTCGTCGGCATGCACCAGCTGTTCTCCTTCAACACCGTGCAGTCCGGCGAGGGCGTCGGCCAAGAGCTGATCTTCATCGCCGCGGCGGTGATCGGTGGCTGCCTGCTCACCGGCGGCTACGGTTCCGCGATCGGCCCGGTCTTCGGCGCCTTCATGTTCGGCATGGTGAACCAGGGCATCGTCTACGCCGGCTGGAACCCCGACTGGTTCAAGGCGTTCCTCGGCGTGATGCTGCTCGGCGCCGTCCTCATCAATCTGTGGGTCCAGCGCACGGCGACCCGGAGGTGACCCGATGACCAGCAACACGACCGGAACCCATGGCGCCGTCCTCCAGGACGCCGCGTCGGCCGAGCACGGGCCGCTCGTCGAACTCCGTGCCGCGGGAAAGTCCTACGGGAACATCCGCGCCCTGCACGGGGTCGACCTCAAGGTGTTCGCGAACCGGGTGACCTGCGTGCTCGGCGACAACGGTGCCGGCAAGTCCACCCTGATCAAGATCATCTCGGGCCTGCACCAGCACACCGAGGGTGACTTCCTGGTGGACGGCGAGCAGGTGCGCTTCAGCACTCCGCGCGAGGCCCTGGACAAGGGCATCGCCGCCGTCTACCAGGACCTGGCGACCGTCCCGTTGATGCCGGTGTGGCGCAACTTCTTCCTCGGCTCCGAGCTGACCAAGGGGCCATGGCCCGTCCGGCGCCTGGACATCGCCCGCATGAAGGCGACCGCCGACCAGGAACTGCGCAACATGGGCATCGTCCTGGACGACCTGGAGCAGCCCATCGGCACCCTCTCCGGCGGCCAGCGCCAGTGCGTCGCCATCGCCCGCGCCGTCCACTTCGGCGCCCGCGTGCTGATCCTGGACGAGCCGACCGCCGCCCTCGGCGTGAAGCAGTCCGGCGTGGTCCTGAAGTACATCGCGGTCGCCCGTGACCGTGGTCTCGGCGTCATCTTCATCACCCACAACCCGCACCACGCCTACCTGGTCGGCGACCACTTCAGCGTGCTGCGCCTCGGCACCCTCGAACTGAGCGCCGAACGCTCCGGGATCACCCTGGAGGAGCTGACCAACCACATGGCAGGCGGTGCGGAACTCACCGCGCTGAAACACGAGTTGGCGCAGGTCCGCGGAGTGGACGTCACGGAGCTGCCCGAGGCGGGCGACGGCACCGCGCCGGTCGCGGAGTCTCCCGACGGGGCGTCCTGACCACGGCGGACCGCGGCGGACAGCGCCGGCCGTGCCCGGTGGGCACGGCCGGCGACTGCCGGACGTCGGGTTCGCCCGGTTCGTCTCCCGGGGAACTCACCGGCCGGTGAAGACGTCAGAGAGACGAGGAGTGCACTCGCCGGCCACGGGGAGGACCGGATGACCCACACGGACACGGCACCACAGGAGCAGCGCCCGGACCCGGCGGCCGAGGCCGCCCTGCGCCGCGCCCGATTCGGCACCCTGCCGGAGCGGGTCCACCCGCGGGAGACGGTGGAGACGAAACAGGCCACGCCCCGGGACCCGGACCGCGACGCCTACCATCCCGACGACTGGCTGGTCCGCTACTGCCTGTGACATTCACCGGGACCCGTGGGCGACCGCGTGTCTTTGGCCGCCCACGGCATCGGCACCCGCCGTGCCGTCGGACTGCCCGGATCAGGCCGAGCGGATCTCCTCGATCGTCACCGGGCGGTGCTCGTGCAGCGACCGGGTGCAGGCGTCCGCGATCCAGCCGGCCTCCAGGGCGTCCTCGATCGTGCACGGGGAGGGCCGGGTGCCGGCCACGACCTCGGTGAACGCGGTCAGTTCCGCACGGTAGGCGGCGGCGAAGCGGTCCATGAAGAAGTCATGCGGGGCGCCGGCCGGGAAGGTCACCCCCGGCTCGACGGAGCGCAGCGGAAGCTTGTCCTCCAGACCGACGGCGATGGAGTCCCGGAAGCCGTGGAGTTCCATGCGGACGTCGTAACCCCGGGCGTTGTGGCGGCTGTTGGAGACGACCGCGATGGTGCCGTCGTCCAGCGTGAGGATCGCGCCGGTGGTGTCGGCGTCGCCCGCCTCCTTGATGTAGTCGGCGCCCCGGTTGCCGCCCACCGCGTACACCTCGGTCACCTCGTGGCCGGTCACCCAGCGGATGATGTCGAAGTCGTGCACGCTGCAGTCACGGAAGATTCCGCCGGAGGCGGCGACGTAGGCGGCCGGCGGCGGGGCCGGGTCCAGCGTCGTCGAGCGAACCGTGTGGAGCTTGCCCAGCTCACCGGCCTGGACCGCGGCCCGCGCGGCGACGAAACCGGCGTCGAAGCGGCGGTTGTAGCCGATCTGGACGGGTACGTCGCTGCCCGCGACGGACTTGAGCACCGCCACGCCCTCCGTCATCGTGCGGGCGACGGGCTTCTCACAGAAGACGGGGACGCCGGCCTCGACGCCGGCCCGGATCAGGTCCGGGTGAGCGTCGGTGGCCGCCGCCACGACGAGGCCGTCCACGCCGGCGGCCAGGACGGCCTCGGGCGAGTCGGCGACCTCGGCCCCGAACCGCTCCGCGGCGGTCTTGGCGGCGTCGGTGAACGGGTCCGCCACGACGAGGGACTCGACCGCGTCCAGTCCGGACAGGGTCTCGGCGTGGAAGGCGCCGATGCGGCCGAGGCCGAGGATTCCGATGCGCATGGTCGTGCAACTCCTTGGTGCTGTGCAGGGTGGTGCGGTTGGGGCTGAAGGTGCAGTTGGGCTGAGGGGGCAGTGTGGTGTCGACGGACGGTGGCCCGGACGGTTGTGCTGGGTGGCTAGTCGGCCGCGCCGAGGACGTTCTGGTCCCAGTCGATCACCGAACCGGTGACCACCCCGGAACGCTCGGACAGCAGGAACACCACGAAATCGGCGATCTCGTCGGGCCGGCCGAGCTTGCCCATCGGCAGCCGGGCCGCGCCCTGCTCGCGCCAGTCGTCCCCGGCGCCGTGGAATGCGCGTTGCGTGGCGTCCTCGCCCTCGGTGTCCGTCCAGCCGATGTTCAGGCCGTTGATCCGGATCCGGTCCCAGCGGTGGGCGTGCGCCGCGTTGCGGGTCAGCCCGACCAGCCCCGCCTTGGCGGCGACGTAGGGGGCGAGGAACGGCTGCCCGCCGTGCGCCGCGGAGGTGATGATGTTGACGATCGTCCCGGGCGCCCCGCGTGCCACCATGTCGGCGACCGCCGCCTGCATGGCGAAGAACGGCGCCTTGAGATTGATCGCGACGTGCGCGTCGAACAGCTCGGGAGTGGTGTCCAGCAGGGTGCCGCGCGCGGTGAGTCCCGCCGAGTTCACCAGGCAGTCGATCCGGCCGTGGGCGGCGGTCACCTCCGCCACGGCCGCCTTGGCCTGTCCGGCGTCGGCGAGGTCGGCGCGCAGATAGCGCGCCCTGCCGCCGGCCGCGGACAGCTCGGCCACCAGCGCCTCGCCCGGCTCGGGGCGCCGCCCGGTCACGGTGACGGCCGCGCCCTCGCGGACCGCGGCCCGCGCGATCGAGGCGCCCAGGCCCTGGCTGCCGCCGTTGACGAGGACGACCTTGTCGTCGAGGAGTCCCATGGATCACTGTCCTTTCAGCCGGCACGCCGCTCGGCGCCGGACCGCAGTTCGTCCCGCAGCGCCCGTGGGGTCCACTCCTCGCGGACCGCCCGCCGTACGACGTCCGCCTGGCTGGGCGGGGCCAGGCCGTCGAGCGGCGGATCGTTGTCCAGGTCGGTGGGGAACGGATAGCCGTCGGCGCTCGCGGCGATCACATGCTCCAGCCACTCCTCGCCCGCGCCCTCGGCGCGGCGCTTCAGCAACACCGGGAAGACCGCGTTCACCACGGCCTGCCGGTCCACCGTCTCCATCGCCCGCCCGAACGCCGACGACACCTGGAGGAGGTTGGCCATCCGGCGGATGTCCGCGGAGCGGTTCGAACCGGCGGCGTGGAAGACCGCGGGGTTGAAGAAGACCGCGTCGCCCTTGGCGAGCGGCAGCTGTACGTGGTGCTCCTCGAAGTACGCCCGGAACTCTGGCAGCCGCCAGGCCAGGTATCCGGGCTCGTACTGCTGCGAGTACGGCAGATAGAGCGTCGGCCCCGACTCGGCCGGCATGTCGCGGTGGGCGACCGCGCCCTGGAGCGTGAGGGCGGGGGAGAGGCGGTGCACATGCGCCGGATAGGCGGCGGCCTCGTTGCCGAGGAAGCCGAGGTGGTAGTCGCGGTGCGGGGACTGGGCCGCCCCACCCGGGTTGACCACGTTGACCTGCGAAGTGACCTGGTAGCCGGGGCCGAGCCAGGCCGTCGAGGCCAGGGCCAGGATGTCGTTGGCGTAGTAGTCGGCGAACGCCTCCGGGTCGTACAGGGCCGCCTTCTCCAGCGCGTTCCACACCCGGTCGTTCGCACCCGGCCGGGCGAAGTGGTCGCCGGCCGTCAGCCCCTCGGCCCGCTGCTCCGCGATCAGCGCGTCGAACACCTCGGTCGCCCGGTCGACGACCGAGTGGTCGGGGAAGGCATGCCGGAAGACCACGACACCGGGGCCGTCGGACAGCGCGCGGGCCAGTTCCGCCGCGACCGCGCGCCGGTCGCCGGCCCCCCGCAGCCGTGCGCTGTCGTAGACGAGGACGTTCCGCTCGACCGAGGAGGCGTACGGGTAGTCGGCCAGCGGCGTGGACCGGCCGACCAGGGCCTGGAGGGCGGCGAGATCGCAGTCCGCTTCGGACAGCCAGGCACGGCCCTGCGCGGTGGCGAAAGACATCGGTGTCCTTCTTTCGGTCACGGAGTGACGTGCGTGCGGTCATAGGGGGTGACGTGCGTGCGGTCGGGGAAGGGGTGTGCCGTCGGTCAGGGGGGTGCATTCGGGCACGGGGGTGACGCGATGCCATTCTTGTCAGTACAAACCCGTCGAACAACCAGCAGCAACCCATCAAAAACCCCTCAAGGAATTCAGGAGTCCGTTTCCCGTGGGCCATCCCTTCCCCCTTCGTGAGATCGCACGTCAGGCAGGTGTGAGCGAGGCCACCGTGGACCGTGTGCTGAACGGCCGGGGAGGGGTGCGGGACAACACCGCGCAGGAGGTGCACCGGGCCATCGCCGACCTGGACCGGCAGCGCACCCAGGTGCGGCTCGTCGGGCGGACCTTCATGGTCGACATCGTGATGCAGGCACCCGAGCGGTTCACCACCGCCGTGCGCGCCGCCCTGGAGGCCGAGCTGCCGTCGCTGCATCCGGCCGTGCTGCGCTCCCGCTTCCACTTCCGGGAAACCGGCCCGGCCGCCGAGCAGGTCGCCACGCTGGACCGGATAGCACGGCGCGGCTCGCAGGGCGTGATCCTGAAGGCGCCCGACGTCCCCGAGGTGACCGCGGCCGTCGGCAGGCTGACCGCCGCGGGCATTCCGGTGGTCACACTGGTGACCGACCTGCCCGCCAGCGGCCGGCTCGGCTACGTCGGCATCGACAACCGGGCGGCCGGCGCCACGGCCGCCTATCTCACCGGCCAGTGGCTCGGTGACCGGCCCGGCAATGTGCTGACCAGTCTGAGCAGCGGCTTCTTCCGCAACGAGGAGGAGCGCGAGATGGGATTCCGCGCCACCATGCGGGCCCTGCACCCGGAGCGCACGCTCGTCGAGATCGCCGAGGGCCAGGGCCTGGACGCCACGCAGTACGACCTGGTGCGGGCCGCCCTGGAACGCGACCCGGAGATCCGCGCGGTCTACTCGATCGGCGGCGGCAACATCGCCACCCTGCGGGCCTTCGCGGACCTGGGCCGGGAGTGCGCGGTCTTCGTCGCGCACGACCTCGACCACGACAACACCCGGCTGCTGCGTGAGCACAGGCTGTCCGCGGTGCTCCACCACGACCTGCGGCACGATCTGCGTGAAGCCTGTCACCTGGTGATGCGCGCGCACGGCGCGCTGCCGCCCGCGGGGCCCACCCTGCCGTCGGCGATCCAGGTGGTCACCCCGTACAACCTGCCTACGACGCCGGCAGGTTGACCCAGGACCCGGTCGCCGCGGACCGTTCCATCGCGTCCAGCGCGGCGGCGCTGCGCACCGCGTCCGCGAGAGTGGTGCCGTACGGGGTGCCCTCGGCGATCGAACGCAGGAACCGGGACGCCTCGACCACCTTGAGGTCGTCGTACCCCATGGCGTTGGCCGCCCCCGGCTGGAAGGCGCCGAACTCGCCCTGGCCGGGGCCGACGTACACCGTGCTGACCGGTTGATCCTGATATGTGGAGCCTTGGCTGATCGCCAGCTCGTTCATCCGGCGGAAGTCCCAGAACACCGCGCCCTTGGTGCCGTGCACCTCGAACCCGTAGTTGTTCTGCTCGCCGACCGAGACCCGGCATGCCTCCAGGACGCCGCGGGCGCCGGAGGCGAAGCGCAGCAGACAGCTGACGTAGTCCTCGTTCTCCACCGGGCCAGGTGCGCCGCCCGAGGCGAGCGCGTGTCCCGCGGTGGCCCCCGTGGGACGGGCCCGCTCCGGGATGAAGACCGCGGTGTCGGCGGTCAGCGACGCGATGTCGCCGAGCAGGAAGCGGGCCAGGTCGGCGCCGTGCGAGGCGAGGTCGCCGAGGACCCCGCTGCCGCCGCGCGCACGCTCGTAGCGCCAGGTCAGAGCGCCGTCCGGATGCGCCGCGTAGTCGCTGAACAGACGGATGCGGACATGGGTGACCGTGCCGATCCCGCCCGAGGCGATCAGCTCGCGGGCGCTCTCGACGGCCGGCGCGTTGCGGTAGTTGAAGCCGACGGTGCCCTGCACCCCGGCCCTGGCGACGGCATCGGCCACCGCCCGCGCGTCCTCGGCGGTCAGGCCCACCGGCTTCTCGATCCAGAGGTGTTTGCCCGCCTCGGCCATCGCGACGCCGATCTCCCGGTGCAGGAAGTTCGGCGCGGTGACACTGACCGCCTGCACGCGGGGGTCCGCCGCCACCTCGCGCCAGTCCCGGGCCGCCGAGACGAACCCGAACTGCGCGGCGGCCTCCTCGGCGCGACCCGGCGCCTCGTCGGCGACGGTGATCAGCCGGGGCCGCAGGGCGAGCTGCGGATAGTGGTGCGGGAGACGGGCGTACGCCTGGGTGTGCACCCGGCCCATCCAGCCGAACCCGACGACGGCGACACCGAGCGCATCCACCATGACAGCCCCTCTTTGGACCGGTCCATACCCTGTCCAGGTCACCCTGAGAGGCGGACAAACCTGGTGTCAAGCCCTTTGACAACCGTCCCGGCGCATGGAACGGTCCAGGGCATGAGGCCGCCGACCATCCGCGACGTCGCCGAGCGGGCCCAAGTCTCCAAGTCGCTCGTCTCCCTGGTGCTGCGTGGCTCCGGCCAGGTGCGCCCCGAGAAGCGCGAGGCCGTACTCAGGGCCGTGCGCGAACTCGGCTACCGGCCGAACGCCGCCGCGCGCAGCCTCAGCGAGCAGCGCTCGCGCACCGTCGGCGTGCTCCTCAACGACCTGCGCAACCCTTGGTTCGTCGACCTGCTCGACGGCCTGAACTCCCTGCTGCACGCGGGCGGCCTGCACATGCTGCTCGCCGATGCCCGGCTGAGCCGCCGCACCGGCGGCCGGCTCACCGGCCCCTTCCTGGACCTCGGGGTCGACGGCCTGGTGGTGGTCGGCACCCTGCCCGATCCGGCGGTGCTCGACGCCGTGGCGGAGCGCCTCCCGGTGGTCGTCGCGGGCGCCCGGGAGCCGGCCCCGCCGGGCGTGGACCTGGTGGCCGGTGACGACGAGACGGGCGCGCGCCTCGCCACCGAACACCTCGTCCGGCTCGGCCACCGGCGCATCGCCCACATCGCGGGCTACGGAGCCGTCGGCGACCTGCGGCGGCGCAGCTTCGAGGCCACGATGCGCGCGCACGGGCTCGCGGACGGCGCGCTCGTCGCCCTCGGCGACATGACCGAGGAGGGCGGCTACCGCACCGCCGTGCGGCTGCTCAGCCGTCCCGGCCGGCCCACCGCCGTCTTCGCGGTCAACGACATCACCTCTGTCGGCGTGCTGTCGGCGGCCGCCGAACTGGGCCTCGCAGTGCCCGGGGACCTCTCGGTGACCGGGTACGACAACACCAGCATCGCCCGGCTGCGGCACGTCTGGCTCACCACCGTCGACCCGGCACCGCACGAGGTCGGACACCGGGCCGCCCGCTTCCTCCTCGACCGCTTCGAGCGGCCCGGAGGCGTCGGCCGGGTGCACCTGGCCACACCGGCGCTGGAGATCAGGGGCACCACGGCGGCGCCCCCCGACCGCACAGGCTGATCCCGCGCCCGGCGCACGGTGTCTCGCGGGCGTCCCCGTCGTACGGGTCGCCCGCTGGCGGAACGGCCTCGTCGCGGCGCGACCGGCATCGGCACCTGTCCCCGTGCGGTAGGGTTTACCTGCGAGATCACGCCGAACGCAGCGCGTGGCATCGCACCGGGACGTGGCGCAGCTTGGTAGCGCACTTGACTGGGGGTCAAGGGGTCGCAGGTTCAAATCCTGTCGTCCCGACTTGCACACGGCAGGTCGAAGGCCGTATCGGGGCTCACCGGTACGGCCTTTCGGTTGTTCCGGCACCGGCCGGGGCCGGTGACTCAGGGCGTTGTGGCGCGTGCGGCGGTCACCGCCAGGGTGGTGTTGTTCATAGTGAACCGTCCGCAGCCGGCGGCCTGGAACGGGCGGGCCGCGATGCCGGTGCCGCAGCCGGCGTCGAGCACGTCGGGACCCGGGCTCGCGGCGACGATCCGCGCCACCAGGGCGTCGGGGTAGCCGGGCCGGGCCCGGTCGTAGCGCTGCGCGTCCGTGCCGAACGACTCGGCGAGCTGCCGGGCCTGGTGCGGTGGTGCGTGGGTGGGCGCGGAGGGGTCTCGCGGTAGAATGGGCGGGCGCCCACCTTAGTGGGCGCCCGCCCACTAAGTACGTGGTCGCCAGCGGACCGACGTACGAGAGGAGCTGTGAACAGTGCCGACTGGGGTGCACCTGCGCGACGCGCGGCAGCAACTGTTCGACGCCGCCGAACGCGTGCTGCTGCGGGACGGGCCGAACGGGCTGACCAGCCGGGCCGTCACCGACGAGGCGGGCTGCGCCAAGGGCGTGCTGCACCGGCACTTCGCCGACTTCGACGCCTTCCTCGCCGACCTCGTGCTCGACCGCGCCGCACAGCTCGAAGCCCAGGCGGGTGCGCTGCGCGAGTCCGCCGGCACCGGGACGGTGGCAGGCAACCTCACCAGCGCGCTGACCACCCTGTTCGGGCCGGTTCCGGTGGCGATCATCCCGCTCATCACCTTCCGGGACGAGCTGCGGGCACGGCTGCGCCTGGCCAGGCCCGGAGGGGGCATCGCGATCCTCGCCCAGGCCACGACTGCCGTCTCCGCCTATCTTGCCGACGAGCGCGACCGGGGCCGCATCGCCGCCGACACCGACGTCGACTCGCTCACCCTGTCCCTGGTCGGCGGCGGGCATCTCCTGTTCGCGGACCGCGACCCCGGGCCGCCGTCCGCCGAGGCCGTCGACAGGTTCGTGACCGCGGTGGTCGCCGACGCCGTGCGACGACGATCGGCCGAGGGCACCTGAGGGGCGACGAACCCGCCGAGGCAGCGGCCGGACCGGGATCCGCGGCGCGGCCGGGTCTCTCAAGTGCGCTGCCGCGAAGCGCTGTTGACGTCGATGGCGGTACCGCGGGCGAACACCGCCTCCGGGAAGGCGACCTCCTGCCGGGAGACCGTCCGCGGCTGGGGGTCTCCCGGCGTGCTCAGCACACGCCGTCGGTCGGCTTCGGATTGGTGAGCCCGAACAGCGGCCGCAGCTTCAACCCGACCCAGGTGCCCATGAGGGCGGTGGCCGCCCAGAGCCAGCCGTGCAGACTGCCGGAGGCGATGCCGTCCAGATAGGCGCCGATGTTGCAGCCGTACGCCATGCGCGAGCCGTAGCCCATGATGACGCCGCCGAGCACGGCGCCGGTCGCCAGCCGGAGCGGGATGCGCCGGTGCAGGGTGAACGCCCCGGCCGCCGCCGACGCGACGAGCGCGCCCACCATGATGCCGATGTCGGTGAGCGAGGTGGTGTTGGCGAGGACGGAACCGTGCAGCGTCGCCGCGCTGGGCCCCGACCAGAACGTCCAGCCGGACGGGTCGCCGCCGAGCGCGCCCCAGATCTTCGAGCCCCACAGTGCGAAGGCGGAGGTGATGCCCCACGCGGAACCGGAGGTCAGCAGCACCAGCGCGTTCAGGCCCGCGAGGACCAGCGCGCCGACCCACAGCGGCCAACTGCCCCGCACGATCCGGGCGAAGCCGCGGGCGGCGGGCACCGATGCCACCGGCGGAGGGGTGCGGCGGCGCTCCACCCAGTAGGTGCCCGCGACGATGAGCGCCAGGACGGCCAGCGTCACCGCGAGTCCACCGCCGTAGCCGAGGCTGGTGTTCAGCGACAGGTTCCCGAGCGAGGGCAGCGCCGTCCAGAGCCCCGAGGTGGCGGCAGCGGTCGTACCGCCGGCGACGAACCCGAGCAGCGTCAGCACGATGGCGCTCTGGCCGCTGCCGACCGCGAAGAGAGTGCCGGAGGCGCACGCCCCGCCCAACTGCATTCCGATGCCGAACAGGAACGCGCCGATCGCCACGCTCAGACCGAACGGGGCGACGGACGCGGTCGCGTGGACCCCTCCGAAGCCCGCCCCGGCCGCCAGGATGGGGGCGAACAGGATGCTCGCCGTGCCGAGCAGCAGCGCGTGGGCCCGCAGCGCCCGGCCCTGGCCGACGGCGACCAACTGCCGCCAGGCGGAGGTGAACCCGAACCGGGAGTGGAACAGGCCGACGCCGAGGGCGAGACCGAGGGCGAAGAGGGCCAGTTCACGCGGGCCCTGGCCGAGCCAGACCCACAGGGCGAGGCCGACGGCGAGAACACCGCCCACCGCGAGCACGGCCGGCTGCGGGGGATCGGCGGGTGCCGGGGGAGGGGCGGTGGGAACGGAAGTACGGCGCAGCCATTGCCTGCGCTGTGCGGGTATCGGGGCGGTGGTCGCGGGTGTGGTCATGGCGGCAGGGAACTCCGTCAGGGCAGAACGGTCCGGGCTCGCGCGGCGGTCGCCGATGCGGCCGTGCGGCGGGCGCACGGGTGTCACGGAGACGCGGTGGGAAGCAGCCGGACCGTGGGGCGGGGTGCGGGCCGACGTCATCGATCGGGGGAGGACCGGCGGCAGCACAAGGGCAGTGACGAGCGCATACCCATCAGGGCATACGAGGATGTACGGGACTTACAGTCCGTCGTCGACGGCGCCCAGTGAGGCGGCCAACAGGCACCTCACGATGGCAGGCTCGCGATAACCTGCGGTCGTCTGCATGACGGGCGCAACCCGGGTGTGCATCGCGGTTATTCCGAGCCCTCGGTCATTTGACGGTCTCTTGCGAGATCTTTGCGTTCTCCTGGTCGGATTCTCGGACGGAATTCTGGCGTGGAATCTCTTGGCGGCGGGACGTCAGCAGCCACGCCTCAGCCGGAGGGTCAGACCCACCCACAGTGTCACCACGTCACATCCTCACTGTCAGTCGAGCAGGCTGGGGTTCGCCGTCGGGGTCCTCCCGGCGAGGACGTCCGTCAGCCGCCGCGCCCCCTCCCGTACGGCCGTCTCGGTGGTCTTGTGCCGGGCACCGACGGGGCCGCCGTTGGTGACGGCTGCCCCGGACGCACCCACCCGCAGCGCCGCGACGTCCAGGGTGAGGGTGGTCGGCTGCCCGCCGGCGGTGCCCCGCACCGTCACGGTGACCCCTTCCCGGGCGTCGACCACGGCGGGCAGACCGGCGGCCACCACCTGGACGGTCCGCTCGCTGCCGTCGGAGCCGGTCGCGGTGAACTGGTCGCACTTCTTCGGCAGGCTGCCCAGCCAGTCGAGGGTCTTCGTCAGCGAGTCCCGGCCGTAGTCGCCGACCTGGTACAGCAGTCGGGAGTGCGGATCGGTGAAGCCGGTGAGTGCCGAGCCGCCGGACGCGCGGCCCAGCAGGCTGTCGGAGTACAGGCTGTCGAGGAGCCGCTGGCATTCGGCGGCGCTGGTCTTCGCCTTGAGGAACGCGGCGACATCGACCTTGTCGACCAGCAGCGTGGTGCGCCAGGAGGCCGCGTCGTTGGCCTGCGTCCAGTGGCCTTCGAGGTCGGCGGTGGTGATCAGCGCGGCCTTCGCGCCCGCCCTGGTCAGCGCCGGGGTGGCGGACGGGCTCGGGGACCGTTCCGCGGCGGGCGAGACGGACACGGTGTCGGAGGCCCCGTCGTCGTTCGCGCAGGCGGCCGCGGTCAGCAGTGACCCCGCGGCCAGGACCGGGGCGAGGACACGCACAGGACGGGACGGACGGTTCATCGCGACTGCCTCCTCGGAACGCGGTACGTCCCCCCACGCCACCACCCCGCACGACGGCCGACCAGCACAGCCGGGCCGTTCGGGTGAAGCGGGGGGAAGGGGGGTGGGGCCAAGAGGATGACGGCGCATCGGCGGTGGCAGGGGCGGCGGTCGGCGTCGGCGGGCGGTGGTGGCGGCGGTCCGCGCCGTGTGGGCGCTGGTGGCGGTGGCGGCCGTCCGCGCCGGGCGGGCGTCGGCTCGTAGCGGGTCCCCGTCGGCGGGAAACCGTTCCCCCGGGCGCAACGGCCGGTGTCCGGGCGGCGGACGCCCCCTTGACGCCGTGCGGAGGCCGATCGACACTCCAGAAGGGAATCCTAGTGAAAAGGTAGGGAAGGATGACGCACCGTGGGACGAGCACCGGCCGCAGCGGCCGCGCGCCCTCGCTCCCGCTGCTGACGTCCCGCCGTCACATCGACCTGCAGCGCGTCTGCAGTGCGATCGGCCGTCCGGCCTGACCGCTCCCTACCGCCCCGGCCCGACAGAGGCCCCCTCACATCCATCGACCGATGACGCTTCGCCGCGGTACGACCGCGCGCCCGCACCCGGGGAGACACATGTCCGTGTCCAGCACGCCACTCGCCGCCGTCCCGTCCGCCCAGCGGCCGGCCCGCTTCCGGGGCAGGATCGGCCGGGACGCCCACAGCGGCCACTACGCCGTGCCGCGCCGCTACCGGCTGCACCTCACCACCGCCTGCCCGGACGGCCTGCGGATCGCGGTGGGGCACGGCCTCCTCGCCCTGGACGACATCTGTCCCATCACCTTCCTCGCCGCCGTCCCCGACTGTCCCGGCGGCGGCCACTCGGCGCTGCGCCCCTTGTACGAGGCCGGCGCGCACCGCTACACCGGGCCGGCCCTCGCGCCGGTGCTCAGCGACGACTGGTCCGGGCGGATCGTCAGCAGCCACGCCTCCGACATCCTGCGCGACCTCGACCGCTGCTTCGGCGACGGGCGTGCCCGGCTCTACCCGAGCGGCGCCGAGACCGAGATCCAGGAAGTGGAACGGCTGTGCGCGCAGGGCATCGAGGCGGCTGCACAGCGTGCGGGCCGGGCCGGCGCCGCCCCGGCCGAACGGGCCACCGCGCTCAACGTCCTGACCGACACCCTGGACTGCCTGGAACGGCGCCTGACCGGGCGGGAGTTCCTGGTCGGCGACGAACTCACCGCCGCCGACGTCGAGTTGTGGGTCGCCCTCGTCCAACTCGACACCGTGCACCGCCACCACCTCGACGCCGCCGCGGTGCACCGGGTGGCCGGCCACCCGGCGCTGTGGGCGCACGCCCGGCGCCTGGCCGCCCGGCCGGCCTTCGGCGCCCACCTCGACCTGGACGGCATCGCCCGCCGTCACCACGCCCGTTGCGCGGGTCTCGAAGCAGCCGGCTCGGCCGTCCAGATCCTGGACTGGGCGCACCACACGGCCGTCGCTCCCGGCTCCCGGCCCAGGTGAGCGGGGAGGCGGCCGGTCCAGCCCGCGGACGGGCGTTGACATGGGCCGGGCGGGCTGGCTTACTTACCGCTCAGAACGGTCATGAGCGTCAGCGACAAGCCCTGGCTTGCTGACCGGCAACCCGCGCACCGCGGTGGGGTGCCCCAGGTGAGGACCGGACCGAATGGTGTTTCGGTAACCGCGAGGGCCCGCAGCGGCCGGAAAAGCGAGTGACGGACATGTACACAGCTCCCCGGACGGCCCCCGGCCGCCCCCAGAGCTGCGTACACCCGTACGCCGGGTTGCTCGTCGCCGACCGCACGATCGATCTGCTCCGCGTGAACAGCGCACTGTGTACCGCGCCGGGCCGCGCCCGCTGCCGGGGCTGACAGCACTTCCAGCCCCCGCGTTCCCCGCCCACACCCATCCCATGGTGTGCCCCCGTCTGTCCGCCCAGCTCCCGGTTCCCGTGCCGTTCCGTGTGCCGCGCCGCGCCGTAGCGCCGTCGCCGTGGCCATGCTGATCCGGCACGGCCACCGGGGCGTCCGAATCCGCCGGAGCCCGTCATGTCCGAACCCCCGGGCGGCGCCGTGTACGTCACCGCGCCGCCGTCGGCCGACACACCGTCAAAAGCCCTGCCCGTGCGGCGAGTCGTGCCGCTGCGCAGGCCCGGACGGTGGATCGCCTCGGCCGTCGTGCTGGTGCTCGTGGCGCAGGCCGCGCACGGACTGGCCACGAATCCCTTCTACCAGTGGGACCGCTTCCACTACTGGTTCCTGCGGCCCACCATCCTCGACGGGCTCCTCATCACCCTCGAAGTCACCGCGTTCAGCGCCGTGCTGGGCCTGCTCGGCGGCGTCCTGCTGGCGCTCGGCAGGCTCTCCGGCAGCCCTGTGCTGCGCGCCGTCAGCTGGACGTACACCTGGCTGTTCAGGTCCGTGCCGCTGATCGTCGTACTGATCTTCCTCTACAACTTCTCGGCCCTGTACCGGACGGTGAGCCTCGGAATCCCCTTCGGGCCCTCCTTCGTCAGCTTCGACGAGTCGAAGCTGGCCACCGACATGGTGGTGGCCGTGGTCGGCCTCAGCCTCAACGAGGCGGCGTACGCGGCGGAGGTGGTCCGCGGCGGCGTCCTCTCCGTCGACCAGGGCCAGCACGAGGCCGCTGCCGCGCTCGGCCTGCCGAAGGGCCGCCAGTTCACCCGGATCGTGTTCCCGCAGGCCCTCAGGTCCATCACGCCGAACTACGTCAACCAGCTCATCGGCCTGGTCAAGAGCACGTCCCTGGTGTTCTACGTGTCGCTGCTCGACTTGTTCGGCTCGGTCCAGACCATGGGCAGCACCTACCCCGGCGACATCGTGCCGCTGTTGCTGGTCGCCACCGTCTGGTACCTGGTCCTCACCAGCGCGGTGTCCGTCGTCCAGTTCTACGTCGAGCGGTACTACGCCCGGGGCGCCACCCGCACGCTGCCGCCGACCCCGCTGCAACGGGCCCGCTCCGGGCTCACCGCGCTGCGCGCCCGACTGCGCCGGGAGGCCGCCGTATGACCGCCGCCCCGTTCGCCGCCGGGCCCGCCGCCGCGCCCGTCGAGCAGGCCCCCGTCGCGCCGGAGGTGCACACCGTGCCCAAGGTCCTGTGACCGCCGCCGGCACCACCCTCGTACCGCCGGCACCACCCCGGGTCCGCACCGCTTGCGCGCCCTTCACCCGTCCTGCTCACCCTCTCTCCTCCACACAGCGACCCCGCACCCAGTGACGAAGGACAGCCATGCCCACTCAGCTCTCCCGACGCGGCTTGATACGCGGCGTCACCGCGGCGGCGGCCGCCGCCACCCTCGCCCCGGTCCTCGCCGCCTGCGGTGGTGACAGCGAGGCTGCCACCACCGACCCCGCGGGCTCGGTCACCGTGGGTCTGCTGTCCAACGGCGCGGCCAGGGAGACCACCGTGCAGGTCTCCGAGGTGAGGTCCGTCAGCGCGAAACTGCCCGCCGCCCTCAGCCGGGGCGGCAAGCTGGTGATCGCGTCCGGCACCCTGCCCTCCGGGTCCGCGCCGCTCGGTTATGTGGGCAGCGACCAGAAGACGCTCACCGGTTGCGAGGTCGACCTCGCCCGGCTGGTGGCCGCCGTCCTCGGCCTCGAACCCGAGTTCCGGCAGGCGACGTGGGAGAACATGTTCATCGCCATCGACAGCGGCAAGTCCGATGTCGGCTTCTCCAACATCACCGTCACCGAGGAGCGCAAGAAGAAGTACGAGTTCGCCTCCTACCGCAAGGACGACCTCGCCTTCGAGGTGCGCAAGGACAGTTCCTGGAACTTCGACGGCGACTACGGGAACCTCGCCGGCAGGACGGTCTCCGTCGGCAGCGGCACCAACCAGGAGAAGATCCTTCTGGAGTGGAAGTCGAAGCTGGCGAAGGAGGGCAAGAACCTCACCGTCAAGCACTACCAGGACAACAACAGCCTCTACCTGGCGCTGAGCAGCGGCAAGATCGACGTGTACCTCGGCCCCAGCCCGGCTCTCTCCTACCACGCGGCGAAAACCGCAGGCACTCCCCAGGCGACCCGTGTCGCGGGCCGGTTCTCCGGGGCCGGTACGACGCTTCAGGGCCTGATCGCGGCGACCGCGAAGAGGGGCAGCGGCCTCGCCCAGCCCCTGGCCGACGCCATCAACCACCTGATCGACAACGGCCAGTACGCCCAGTGGCTCGCCGCCTGGAACCTCTCCGGCGAGGCCGTCGACAGGTCCGAGACCGACCCGCCGGGCCTGCCGCTGGACAACTCCTGACACCGCGTCATGCAGGTCCGGTCACCCGTCCGTCGGGCGAGGAAGGACTTCGTCACCATGCCTCCTTGCACAGGCGGTGCCCCGGCGCCCCCTCACACCGACCCCCGCGCCCCTGGAACATCTCCCGAGGCCTGTGTGTTGTGACTCACGACGACATCCGCGAGGCGCCACCGCGCCCCCTGAAGGAGGAGATGACGGACGTGACGACCGTCCTGCACGCCGTGCACCTCCACTCCCGGCCGCACATCGACCTCCAGCGCGTGGCCGGCGCGCTCTGTCGCCGCTGACCTTCCACCGCCTCCGGCCCCGGGCACCCCTGCCCCGGCGGCCGTCAGCCGCCGTGCCCCGCCCCGCCGCCGGCCGGCGATCCCGTGTACGGACTTCCAGGAAGGCACCCACTCGTGTCCTCGCCCTCTGCTGCCCCCCTGCACCTCGCCGTCGCGCTCGACGGCACCGGCTGGCATCCCGCCTCCTGGCGCGAGCCGGTCGCCCGCCCCCGCGATCTGCTCACCGCCGGCTACTGGGCCGGCCTCGTCGCCGAGGCCGAACGCGGCCTGATCGACTTCGTCACCATCGAGGACGGCCTCGGCCCCCAGTCCTCCCGCCTCCGCGACCGCGACGACCGCACCGACCAGGTACGCGGCCGGCTCGACGCGGTCCTCGTCGCCGCCCGCGTCGCACCGCTCACCCGTCACATCGGTCTGGTGCCGACGGTGGTGGCCACCCACACCGAGCCGTTCCACATCTCCAAGGCGATCGCCACCCTCGACTACGTCAGCAACGGCCGGGCCGGCCTGCGCGTCCGGATCACCGGGCGCCCCGACGAGGCCGCCCACTTCGGCCGGCGCAGCATCCCCGGGATCGACGCCTACGACAGTCCGGCCGCGCAGGACCTGTTGACCGACTGGTTCGACGAGGCCGCCGACTACGTCGAGGTGGTCCGCCGGCTCTGGGACAGTTGGGAGGACGACGCCGAGATCCGGGACACGGCCACCGGCCGTTTCATCGACCGCGACAAGCTGCATCACATCGGCTTCGAGGGCCGGCACTTCAGCGTCAAGGGCCCCTCCATCACGCCCCGCCCGCCGCAGGGACAGCCGCTCGTCACCGCGCTGGCCCACCGGAGCGTCCCGTACCGGCTCGTGGCCCGGCAGGCCGACGTCGGCTACGTCACCCCGCACGACGCCGGACAGGCCCGTGCGATCGTCGCCGAGATCCGGTCCGAGCAGGCCGCCGCCGGCCGCGCCGACCAGCCCCTGCACATCTTCGGCGACCTGCTGGTCCTCCTCGACGACGACCCGGCGAAGGCCGCGGGCCGCCGCGCCCGCCTGGACGAACTGTCCGGCGAGCCGTACACCGCCGACGCCCGGATCTTCGCCGGCACACCTGCCGGACTCGGCGACCTGCTGGCCGAGTGGAGCGAAGCCGGGCTCACCGGTTTCCGGCTGCGGCCCGCCGTGCTCGGCCACGACCTGCCGCGGATCACCCAGGGCCTGGTGCCCGAACTCCAGCGCCGGGGCCTGTTCCGGCACGCCTACGAGGCCGGCACCCTGCGCGGGCTGCTCGGGCTGGCCCGACCCGCCAACCGTTACTCCTCCGGGCACTCGGCTTCGCTCGTGCCCGGCAGCACCCCCATCGCCTGAGCCGGAGGGACCGCACCGACATGAGCAAGCCGCTGAAGCAGATCCATCTGGCCGCGCACTTCCCCGGCGTCAACAACACCACCGTGTGGAGCGATCCGGCCGCCGGCAGCCACATCGAGTTCGGCTCTTTCACCCACTTCGCGCGCACCGCCGAACGCGCCAAGTTCGACTTCCTGTTCCTCGCCGAAGGTCTCAGGCTCCGCGAACAGGGCGGGCAGATATACGACTTGGACGTCGTCGGCCGCCCCGACACCTTCACCGTGCTCGCGGCGCTGGCC
This sequence comes from Streptomyces sp. NPDC006012, assembly GCF_042871185.1. Lineage (NCBI taxonomy): Bacteria > Bacillati > Actinomycetota > Actinomycetes > Kitasatosporales > Streptomycetaceae > Streptomyces > Streptomyces sp. NPDC006012. The sequence goes on along the minus strand of NZ_JBIAIE010000021.1, from coordinate 44,901 downwards.
GCCGTCACCGACCGGCTCGGCCTGACCGGCACCATCAACTCCACCTTCAACGAGCCCTACGAGGTGGCCCGCCAGTTCGCCAGCCTCGACCACCTCTCCGGCGGCCGGTCCGCCTGGAACGTGGTCACCTCCTGGGACGCCTTCACGGGGGAGAACTTCCGCCGCGGCGGCTTCCTGCCGCAACAGGAGCGGTACTCGCGTGCCAAGGAGTTCCTGGCCACGGCGAACGAGCTGTTCGACTCCTGGCACGGCGACGAGATCCTCGCCGACCAGGCGGCCGGCACCTTCCTGCGGGACGCGCAGGCCGGCGCCTTCGTGCACCGGGGTCGGCACTTCGACATCCACGGCCGGTTCAACGTGCCGCGCTCACCGCAGGGCCGGCCGGTGATCTTCCAGGCCGGCGACTCCGAGGAGGGCCGTGAGTTCGCCGCGGCGAGCGCCGACGCGATCTTCAGCCGGCACGCCACGCTCCAGGCCGGCCAGGCCTTCTACACCGACGTCAAACGCCGCCTCGCCGCCCACGGCCGGCGCCGCGACCAGCTGCTCATCCTGCCCGCGGCGACCTTCGTGCTCGGCGACACCGACGCCGAGGCCGAGGAACTGGCCGGCGAGGTGCGCCGCCGGCAGGTCAGCGGCGCCACCGCGCTCAAGCACCTGGAGTTCGTCTGGAACCGCGACCTGTCCGCGTACGACCCGGAGGGCCCGCTGCCGGAGATCGACCCGAGCACGGACGAGGAGCACATCTCGCGGGGCCGCGCGCAGGTGCGCATGTACCGGGACCCGCTGGCCACCGCCCGCGAGTGGCGGGAGCTGGCGGAGGCGAACAAGTGGTCCATCCGCGACCTGGTCATCAACACCGGCAACCGGCAGACCTTCGTCGGCTCCCCGGCCACCGTCGCCCGGACCATCGACGAGTACGTCCAGGCCGACGCCTGCGACGGCTTCATCCTCGTCCCGCACATCACACCGGGCGGCCTCGACGTGTTCGCCGACACGGTCGTCCCGCTGCTCCAGGAACGCGGCGTCTTCCGCGCCGACTACGAGGGCACCACCCTGCGCGACCACCTCGGTCTCGCCCATCCGGACGACGCGCGGGCCGACCGCCGGCGGGTCGCCTCGTGAAATTCCTGGCCATCACACTGATTGTGCACCGCCCGGATCCGGTCACGGGCGTACAGAAGCCGACGCACGACCGGTTCCGGGAGGTCGTCGACAACGCGGTGCTCGCGGAGGAACTCGGCTTCGACGGCTTCGGTGTGGGGGAGCGGCACGAGCGGCCGTTCCTCTCCTCCGCACCGACCGTCGTCCTCGGCCACCTCGCCGCACTCACCCGCCGGATGCGCCTGTTCACCGCCGTGACGACGCTGAGCCTGCTGGACCCGGTCCGGGCCTACGAGGACTACGCCACCCTGGACCACCTCGCCGACGGGCGCCTGGACCTGATCATCGGCAAGGGCAACGGCACCGCACAGCGCGAGCTGTTCCACGTCACCCCCGAGGACCAGTGGGAGCGCAACGCCGAGAGCTACGAGGTGTTCCGGCGGATCTGGCGCGAGGAGAAGGTGACCGCGAGAACCCGCTTCCGGCCGGAGCTGACGGACGCCGAGGTCTGGCCGCGCCCCTACCAGCAGCCCGTCCGGGTCTGGCACGGCAGCGCCACCAGCAGGCAGAGCGTGGACCTCGCGGCCCGCCACGGCGACCCGCTGTTCTCCGCGAACGTCACCCATCCCGTCGAGCCGTACGCCGAGCTGATCCGCCACTACCGGGAACGCTGGGCGCACTACGGCCACGACCCCGCCGCCCTCACGGTCGGTGCCGGGTCGGCGGGCCTCTGCGTCGCCCCGACGAGCCAGCAGGCGCTGGCCGCGTACCGGCCGGTCTTCGAGAGCAACCTGGCGTTCCAGCGCGCCACGGGCCTGCCGGTGGTCTTCGAGACCCTGGAGGACTTCGCCGCCCGCAGTTCCGCGCTGATCGGCAGCCCGCAGCAGGTCATCGAGAAGGTGCATCGCTACCACGAGCGGTTCGGGCACACCGTGCAGCACGTGTCCGCGGACGCGGCCGGACTGACGGACGCCCGGCACCGGGACTCACTGGAGCTGTTTCAAGCGGAGGTGGCCCCGGTGCTGCGCCGGGACATCCCGGACCCGCCGTTCGACTGGGGCCCGGTGATCGCGCCGCCCCGTCCCGGGCCCGTACCCGGCGCACCCTGAGGGTGACACCTGCCATGGTCGTATGGCGCGGTCGAGAACGTCACCAGCGACATCCAGCCGAGGTACTGCTCCCCCGAACAGTGCCTGAGCGACGTCGTCCCCCGTAGGTGACGTCCTCGACCGCTCCCCCGGGTGCCGGACCGTGGTCCAGGCGCCCGCGTGACGCGGTTCTGTGCTGTCACCAGCACATGACCGCCGTTTCCCCGGTACCCCAAGTGGAGTACAGGCGGACGCGGACGAAATAGCGGCGGCCCTTGACGAGCCTGACCTTGAGCACGGCGTTGTGCGGCGTGCCCCCGTCGTCCTGTCCGGCGAGATAGCGTGGCTCGCCGTCGCGTTCCTCGAAGGCGACGACGACGCTGTCACCGTCACCGAAGGTGCCCACCGCGTAGTCGCGGGTCTCCGGCGGGTCGACGGTGAAGTCGGCCTGTCCGCCCGGCCCCAGGCTGAGCGGCACCGACCGGAACGGCACCAGCGCGCGATGCGGATCCGCCCGGTCGAGCCGGTCCGCGACCGACGGCGGATCGGCGGGCGGGTACCAGCGCAGTACGAACTCCTTGTCGGCCGGGGACAGCGTGCCGGCCGAGTGCAGCCCGCCGCGGTACTGCTCGGGCTCCAGCACCAACCCCGCCTCGAAGGGGTACGCCATGATGGACTGCGGGTCCCAGACCGATCCGTTGACCTCGGCCGCGTCCAGCTTGCGCAGGATGTTGAAGAACGTCCGGTCCCGGTTCCAGAAGTTCGGCGGGCCCGCCAGGTCGGCGTACACCGCCTCGTCGTCCCAGTGGATACCGGCCAGCGGGCTCTGGTGCTCGTGCTGCATGCCGAGCGCGTGCCCTATCTCGTGCAGCGCCGTGGCCCGTTGACCGGGCAGGGTGAGGTCCCAGCCCAGGTTCATGGTGCGCTCGTTGAGACCGACCGCGAGCGCGTCCCGGCCCACTTGCGACCAGGAGCCGTCCCCGTACTGGAAACCGATCCGCAGTTCGGCCTCGCGGCGGTCGGTGACCTCGGCGAACGTCACGCCGATGCCGAGGTCCTGCCACTGCCGGAAGCACTCCCTGACGATGTCCCGCTGTTCCTTGGCGCCGGCCCAGGAGACCCAACGGGTCTCCCCGGACCCCGGCACGTGGATGACCGACCCGTCGCTGTCGGCGTCGTAGAAGCAGTAGTGCAGCACCGTGCCGTTGACCCACATGCGCCGCCCTGCGACGAGCGCGCTCCACCGCTCGGCGGCCAGCCCCGGTGTGAAGGCGGGGGCCGGCTGCTGCGGGAGTGAGCAGTAGCGCTGGGTCATGCGCCAAGACTGCCTCCGCTTGCGGCCCGGCGCCTGAGTCGGGGGCTACTCAAGTCCTCCTGTATCAAGGATGAGTATCCGGACTCTCCATGACGTGACGAATTTCGTGCAGGACGCCAAGACCCTGGAACTGCCCTGGCCGTTCACCGGCCGGGAGGACGAACTCGAAGTGATCCGCCGGTCCCTGACCGCCGGCCGGCACGGCATCGTGGTGACCGGCCCGGCGGGCTGCGGCAAGACCCGGCTGGTCACGGAGGCCGTGCGGGGCAGCGACTGCGTCCGGGTGACCGGGACCCCGCAGACCCGCGGACTGCCCTTCGCCGCGTTCGCTCCGCTGCTGCCCGAGACGGCCTCGCTGCACCGCGCGGTGCGGCTCCTGTCCGGCGTGCGTGTTCTCGTGGTCGACGACGCCCATCTGCTGGACGAGGCGTCGGCCGCCCTGGTCCACCAGCTCGCCGTGCACGGCCGCACCCGCCTGGTCGTGATCGCCGCCGACCGGACCCCCGTCCCCGGCGCGGTGTCCCGGCTGTGGACCGGCGAACTCCTGCCGCGGCTCGCCCTGGAGCCGCTGCCGCACGAGGAGACGGCCCACCTGCTCGCCACCGGCGCCACCCTGGAACCGCTCACGGTGCGCCGGCTGCACCGGGTCTGCGGAGGCGACCTCAGGCTGCTGCGGGACCTGTCGGGCGCGCTGCGCACCCAGGGGCTGCTGACCCGCATCGCCGGCACGGACGAGTGGGCCTGGCGCGGCCCGGTGCCGATGACGCCCACCGTGCGCGAGCGCGTCGCCCGCGTCCTGGACCGCCCGCGTCCCGACGAGCGCGACACCCTGGAACGCCTCGCCTTCGCCGAACCCCTGCCCCTGCACCTGGACGACCTCGGCCTGGACGCCCTCGAACGCGTCGAGGCCGACGGCCTGGTCCACATCGACGACCAGGGCTTCGCCCACCTCGCCCACCCGTTGCACGGCCCGGCCCTGCGCGCCGTCGCCGGACGGCTGCGCGCCAGGCGGCTCGCCCGCACCCCGCAGCAGTGCGCCCGGGCACTCGCCGACGAACAGCACACCCTGGCCCGGCGGATCGCGCAGACGGACGTACGGCCCCATCCGGCCCCGGTGGGGGAGTGGCTGGTCGCGGAGGGCGCGACCGTACCGGCCGGGTACGCGGCGGTACGGGCCCGGTTCGCGCGGCTGCGCGGGGAACTGCTGGAGGCGGCGGCCTGGGCCCGGGAAGGGCTGCGGGAGGCACCCGACGACGCGGCCTGCCGCGGCGAACTCGTGCTCGTCGCCACCCAGTCCGGCGACCCGGGCCGGTTCCACCGCGGCTGGGGCGAGCGGGACTGCGGGGGCGGCGGCCACGCCGCCGGCGGCGCGTCGGCGGCGGACGGCACGGCGGCCTGGGCCGCGGCGGCGCACGGCGACCTCGACGGCGCCGTCCGGGCACTCGGCGGCAGCACCCACGGCCACCAGGACGGAACGCAGGCCGCGGACCACCCGGACGGCGCCGCTGGCCTCGGCGACGGTGACGTGTACGCCCGCTACGACGCCGTACGCCTCGGCGCCCCCGAACTGGCGGCCGGCCGGCTCCCCGGTGACGGCGTGCTGGCCCGGCACGCCGACGCGCTCGCCCGCGGCGACGGGCCCGCCCTGGACCGCGCCGCCGAGGCGCTGGAGGAACGCGGTTTCCTGCTGTTCGCGGCCGAGGCCCACGCCCAGGCGGTACGGGCGCACCGCGACCCGCGCGCCGCCCGCACGGCCCGCACCCGCGCGGTCGCCCTCGCCCGCCGCTGCCAGGGCGCCCGCACCCCGGCGCTGTCCGGTCTGGTCCTCGGTGAACTCACCGCCCGGCAACGGCAGATCGTCACTCTCGCCGCGGCCGGGCTGACCAACCGGCAGATCGCCGAGAAGCTGACGCTGTCCGTGCGGACCGTGGGCAATCACCTCTACAGCGCCTACACCCGTCTCGGTGCCAGCGACCGGGGCGCGCTGCCCTGGCTGGTGGAGCTGCCCGACACCGCCTCGGCCTGACCCGGCGGCCCCGCCGGCCGGCGGGGCCGCGCACCGCTCATGCCGCGCCGAACGCCGCGAACGCCCACCCCGTCGCCTGGTGGACGGCGTCGCCCGGCACCGCCGCCCGCGCGTCGCGCAGGGCCTCGGCCAGGGAGAGCCCCGCGTCGAGGCCCTGGTGCAGGGCGAGCATCAGCGGCACCACCGCGGCGTCGTTGACCGGGGCGCTGCTCGCCACCACCCCGGCCGTGCCCAGCGGGAGCAGCGCGGCGACCAGACCGAGCAACTCGTCGGCGCCGACCGAGGCGAGCCGGGCCGTGTCGCAGCTGGAGAGGATGATCCGGTACGGGCTGCGGGCCAGCCGTTCGAAGTCGTGCACGATGAGCGGCCCGTCGGCCATCCGCAGCGAGGAGAACATCGGGCTGTCCGCGCGGAACGTGCCGTGCGCGGCGATGTGCGCGAGCGCCGCCCCGTCCAGCTCCCGCAGCACCCGCGGCACCCGCGCCTCGTCGTGTTCGAGCACCGTCGCCGCGCCGTTGCGGCCCGCCAGGTCGGGCACTTCGGCGCCGCCCGTCGCCAGCCCCGGCCCCCGCACGAAGACCTGCGGGCCGCCCGGCGGCGCCTCGGTCTCCCGGGCCCGCAGCCAACTGCCCGCCGACGGCGAGACGCTGAGCACCCGGTCGCGCAGCGCGGGCAGCAACGCCCAGGGCACCCGGTGCAGCGCCCCCGGCGGCACGATCACCACCGGGCCGCTGCCCAGCCGGCGCACCGCACCGCCGAGCAGCAACTCCTGGAGCCGCAGGCCCGCCGCCTCCACCAGCGGCAGCCGCGCCTCCGCCCCGGGGTGGGCGAGCCGCCGCAGCCCCGCCTGCACGTGCTCCGCCTCGGTCAGCGCCGCCGCCAGCGCCCCGCCCTCGAACCGCCGTACCCGCCCCTGCCCGCACAGCAGCACATGCACCCGCCCGTCCAGCACGGCGAGTTCGACGAGCGTCGTGTCACCGAGCCGCTCCAGCAACCGGGCCGAGTCGAAGCGGCGGCCGTCGCCGGGCGTGGCGCCGTGCATGTGATGGGTCCGCGAGCGGATGTCCCGTTCCAGGCGCCGCTGTTCGCGTTCCAGGGCGGGCACCGGACGGCCGTCCATCCGGGCGGCCTCCGCGCGGGCGGCGATCTCCCGGAACGCGGTCAGCCCGCTCAGCAGCGACGGGTCGGCGGGCGGCCGGGTCGGCGGCGCGGACAGCACCGTGGCCCGCCAGCGCTCGCTCCACTCCAGCAGCCGCCGCGGACCGCCCCGGGCCAGGACGGCCTGCTGGGCCAGCGCCGCCAGCTCCGCGCCCTGCGCGGTGGCCCGGGCCCGCAACTCCGAGGCGCCCAACGTCATCCGGTGGTCGTCGAGCACGTCGAGCCCGCGCCGGCAGGCCTCCAGCACACCCCGTACCGAGCCGGCCGCCCGCGCCCGCAGCGCCTGCGCCGCCCAGCCCGTCATGCGGGCCAGCGGCGGACCCGCGTTCCTGCTGCGCGCCGCCAGCGCCAGATGCCGCTCCGCGTCCGCCGTCCAGCCGAGGCCGAGCGCCATCCGGCCCGCGAGCAGCGACGCCTCCGGCGCGGCGGGCGAGCCGAAGGACGCCAGCCGTTCGGCGACCGCCGCGGCGTCCGCCACCAGCCGCCCCGAACTGCGCCCGGACGCCATCCGTGCCTCGATCAGCACTAGCCGGGCGTGCGTCTCCCACCAGGAACGCCGCTGCGCCGCGAACAGCCGTACGGCGACGGCGGCGCGGGCGATCGCGGTGTGCGCGTCGCCCGCCGAACGGGCGGCCCGGGCGGCGGCCAGCAGCAGTTCCGCCTTGCGGGTGGACTGCCCGCCGATCCCGTCTAGCGTGGTGATCGCCGTGTCCGCCTCGGCCAGCGCCTCTGGGGCCAGCCCCGCGGCCATCAGCACCTCGCACCGCCGGATGTTGAGCATGAAGGTCGGCGTGCCCAGCTTGGCGTACCGCTCCTCGGCCTCGTCCAGCAGCCGCAGCGCGGCCGGGATGTCGCCCGACCGGAAGGCGGCCAGCCCCCGGCTCTCCACCGCGTCGGCCTTGTCGTGCTCCTGGCCGGTGGTCTCCCACAACTGCTCCGCCGCGGTGAAGTCGGCGTCGGCCCGGTCCACCGCGCCGAGCGCCAGGTGCACGGTGGCCCGCAGCGTCAGCGCCCGCGCCGTCCAGATGACGTCGTCGGCCTGGCGCAGCACGGAGATCGCCCGGCGCACGTCCTCCAGTGCCGTACGGTGTCGGCCGAGCACCCACCAGACGTAGGCGCGGCGGTACAGCACCCGGGCCCGGGTGTGCCCGGTGCCTCGCGCGACGCCCTGTTCGAACGCCGTCAGCCCCTGCCGCGTGCGCCCCGCGTGCACCAGTGCGACCCCGAGCGTGGCCAGAACGTCCGCCTCACGCTCGGCCGAATCCGCACGCGCCGCCAGGTCCCGGGCCCGCCGCAAATGGACGAGGGCGATCCGCAGGTCACCGAAGTCCCGCTGCCAGATGCCGATCACCTGGTGGGCGACGGAGGCGTGCAGCGGCGGCGGGCCGGTCTCCAGCACCCGTTCCGCCCGCGCCAGAGCCTCCATCGGGGCGGCGAACACCATCGGCAGCAGTTCGAGAACCGAGTCGCTAGCCGCTGTCACGCCTCGGATGGTAGTGGTCCAGGGCAGGCACGTCACACGGGTCCGCCGCCGTGAACGGCGGTACGGGCTGTATCAGCGGACGGCTGTCCGGCTCTGTATGAGGACCGCCGTCCCAATGGGGGAGGACACGCCATGGCACCTCAGCGATTCCACGAGCAGTTCGACCAGATCCAGCGCTCGATGCCCGACATCCCACTGGCGATGGGACCGGACGACTCCGCGGAGTTCTTCTACGAGAAGGGCGTCGTCCTCGCCCGCGACGGCGAGGAGGCCCGGGTCGTCGAGGAGACGGTGCGCAACCACTTCGCCGCCAACGCCGGCCTGGTCTCCGACGACGTGCGCAGGGCCGGCCCGGACACCAACCGGACCGGGATCACCCGGATCCGGGTCGGCGACCCCGGCCGCGGGGACCGGGACGGCGACCCGGCGGTCGGGCACGCGCTGCGCGCCCTGCGGGAGGCGGAGGGACGCCGCGGACACCGGCTCGTCAGCCGCAACCACGTGGTCTCGATCTCGGTCAACGCCTGCCCCGGGGACGAACCGGTGCCCGCCCCGGCCGGCGAGGCCCCGAACCCGGCCGCGGACGGCACCCCCTACGACCCGGACACCGCCGTCGGCGTCCTCGTCATCGACACCGGCCTCATGCACGACTACCGCTCCTACCCGCTGCTCGCGCACACCGAGGGCGACGGCCAGATCGAGGAGACCGACGCCGAGGGCGTCCTGCGGCAGTACGTCGGCCACGGCACGTTCATCGCCGGACTGGTCGCCGCCGTCGCGCCCAACACCGACATCACCGTCCGGGGCACCCTGAACGACGCCGGCGCCGTCCTGGAGTCCGAGTTCGGCGCCAAACTCTTCGAGGCCGTCGACCGGGACGGCTGGCCGGACGTCATCAGCCTGTCCGCGGGCACCTCCAACGGCCGTACCGACGGACTGCTCGGCGTCGACGCCTTCATGCGCGAACTGCGCGACCAGGGCACCCTGCTGGTCGCCGCGGCCGGCAACAACGCCAGCGCCACCCCGTTCTGGCCCGCCGCCTACGCCTCGCTGCCCGACTACCAGGACGTCGTGCTGTCGGTCGGCGCCCTGCGCGGCGACGGCGAGATGGGGGCCTGCTTCAGCAACCACGGCCCCTGGGTGACGGCCTACGCGCCCGGCGAACGCCTCGTCAGCTCCCTCACCGGCTTCGACACGCCCGTGCCGTACGTCTACCAGCACACCACCTACGACGCCTGCCGGTTCGGCTTCACCTACGACTGCACCTGCCGGTCCCCGCGCCACCGGGGCGTGCTGAGCGAGGCAGGCGCCGACGCCGCCGCGGGCGACCCGGACCGGGCGACGTTCGAGGGGTTCGCGCACTGGAGCGGCACCTCGTTCGCCACTCCGGTGGCCGCCGGACTCGTCGCCGCCCACATGACCGCGCACAAGGAGAGCGACCCGCGCGCGGCCCACCGGCAGTTGCTGGACGCCACCACCGCGTACGCGGAAGTGCGCGGGGCGCACGTCCCTGCGCTCCGGCCGCCGACCTGGCGCCCGGTCAAGGTCACCCGACCGGCGCGTTCCGCATGACGGCCGGAGGTGCCCTCTGCACGGCGTACGATGACTTGCCGTACACGAGGGGTGGCGCCGTGGAACGAGCAGAGGTCGGCGCGCTGGTCCGGGCCGCGACCGACGGCGACGCGGCGGCCTGGAAAGCGCTGGTGGAAGGACTGAGTCCGTTGGTGTGGGCCGTCGTGCGCGCCCACCGGCTGTCCGACGCCGACGGCCATGAGGTCTATCAGACCGTGTGGTTCCGCTTCGCCCAGAACCTGGCGCGGATCCGGGAACCCGAGAAGGCCGGATCCTGGCTCGCCAGCACGGCCCGGCACGAGTGCCTCAAGGTCATCAAGAGCCTCACCCGGCTGATGCCGACGGACGATCCGCTCGTCCTGGACCGGGTCAGCGAGGACCGCACGCCGGAACAGACGCTCATCGACTCCGAGGAGGCGGCCGCCGAAGCCGAACGCGTCCGTCGCGTGTGGCAGGAGTTCGAGAAACTCGGCGACCGCTGCCGGCAGTTGCTGCGCACCCTGATGGCCTCGCCGCCGCCCAGTTACGTGGAGGTGTCGGCGGCCCTGGGCATCGCGGTGGGCAGCATCGGCCCGCTGCGCCAGCGCTGCCTGCGCCGGCTGCGGGCCCGGCTCGACGACGAACGAGGGGCGGTGTGAACGGCATGCACGAGGAGAACACCGGGCACGGCGGGAACACCGGGCATGGCGAGGACGGCGGGTACGGCGGGGACGGGAGGTACGGCGAGGGCGGCGAGGGGGCGGTCGACTTCGACGAGGCCGAGTTCCGCGACGGACTACTGGAGGAGGAGCTGCGGCAGGCGGCCGCAGTCCTGGACCCCGTCCCCACCGAGCTGCGGCAACTGGCCCTCGACGCCTACGCGCTGCACGACCTCGACGCCCGCGTCGCCGAGCTGATCTTCGACTCGCTGGTGGACGCCCTGCCGGTCAGGGGCGTCCTGGACGCGCCGCGGATGCTCACCTTCCGCGCGGGCGAGCTGACCGTCGACGTCGAGGTCACCGAGCAGGGGCTGATGGGGCAGGTGCTGCCGCCGCAGTCGGCGCGGATCGAAGTGCTCGGCGGACCGCAGACGGCCGTCCCGGTCCCCGTCGACGAGCTGGGCCGCTTCACCAGCGACGCGCGCCTCACAGGCCCGTTCGCGCTGCGGCTGCGCACCGGCGCGGACGTGATCGTCACCGAGTGGCTGCGCGCCTGAGGAGCCGGTCCACCGGCTGACGGGCAGGGGCCCCTGCTGGACGTGCGGGGACGGCCGTTCCCGGACCCTGGCCCGGCGCCGCCGGGACACCCGGCCGGGGCACGGCCGGACGCGGCCCGGGCGGCCGGGCCCGCCCGTCAGCCGGTGGGCGGCGGAGTACGGCCCAGGAGCCGGGCGTGATCCCGCTCCCGGGGATCCCCGGCCGGACGGGAACGCTGGACGGTCAGCGGCCCACGCCGTCCACCAGGGCGGCGAGCGCGCCGGCGAGCCGGTGCAGCCCCGGTCCGGCCGGGCCGCCGGGTTCGGTCATGTAGCCGTCCCGGCGGATCTCCACCATCAGAGCGGCGACCCGGGGCTCCGTTCCGTAGAACTCCAGCGGCACGTAGGTCCCGGCGAAGGGGCTGTCGAGTTCGGTGCCGCCGCACCCGGCGAATGCCTCGCGGGCCAGCTCGGCCAGCGCGGCCGGTGTGTGAAAGGCGTCGGTGCCCAGACAGACCGGGGGCCGGGACCCGCCGCCGTGCAGTTCGTACGGCAGCGGCCAGGTCGGGTAGGAGTGCACGTCGATCACGACGGCCCGGCCGGTCGCGGCCAGCCGGTCCCGTACGGCTTCGGTCATGGCTCGCGCGTACGGCTGGAAGTACCGCTCGACCAGCGGACCGGGGTCGCCGTCCCCGGCCCGCAGCGTCCCCCGCCGGGTGGTCCCGGTGTAGACGGCCCCCATCCCCACGGCGAGCATCTCCTCCCGCTCGTCCGGGAACCGCTCCGGATCCACCACCAGCCGGGACAGCCGGTTCACGAACCGCCAGGGCGTGCTGCCGGCCTGCGCGGCGGCGGCCTCGGCCAGCTCCGCGGTGTGCGCGTCCGTGATGTCGTCCAGCTCCCGTTCCAGCGCGGCGTCGTCCAGCACGATGCCGGCCCGCACGGCCGCCGGGACGGTCCGCGCGGAGTGCGGCACGTGCAGGATCACCGGGGATCCGGCGGCGCCGGGAAGCAGTTCGAAGGACGGTTCGGCGTGGGCCATACGGCTGCTCCCCGGGCGGTCGGCGAGGTGGTGCGCGGTGCACGGTCGAGCGCCACGGTACGCGGTGCGCCTCCCGAGGATCTCCCGCACCGACGCGGCCACTTGCCCCTGACGGGCAGCAGGCGTTCGCTCGGCCCTGGACCGAGCGTTCACGGACGGTGCTCCGCCGGGGCCCGGGGCGCAGGCGGCGGACATGGCTCCGCCCCGGCCGGGCAGTACACCGGCCGGGGCGGAGGCGGGCGGCCCCGGGGGGCCTCAGACTCAGCTCAGGGCGGTGAGCGCTTCGTTCCAGGTGGCCGACGGGCGCATCACCTTGTCGGCCTTGGCCTTCTCCGGCTGGTAGTAGCCGCCGATGTCGGCCGGGGAACCCTGGACGGCGCCCAGCTCGTCCACGATCTTCTGCTCCTGGGCGGCGAGCGTCTCGGCGAACGCGGCGAACGCCTTGGCCAGGTCCGCGTCGTCGGTCTGCCGGGCCAGCTCCTGCGCCCAGTACAGGGACAGGTAGAAGTGGCTGCCGCGGTTGTCGATGCCGCCGACGCGGCGGGTCGGCGACTTGTTCTCGTTGAGGAAGGTCGCCGTGGCGCGGTCCAGGGTGTCGGCGAGGACCTGGGCCCGGGCGTTGCCCGTGGTCTTCGCGTACTGCTCGAAGGACGGCACGAGCGCGAAGAACTCGCCCAGGGAGTCCCAGCGCAGGTAGTTCTCCTTGACCACCTGCTGGACGTGCTTGGGCGCGGAACCGCCGGCGCCCGTCTCGAACAGGCCACCGCCCGCCATCAGCGGGACGACCGACAGCATCTTGGCGCTGGTGCCCAGCTCCAGGATCGGGAACAGGTCGGTCAGGTAGTCGCGGAGCACGTTTCCGGTGACGGAGATGGTGTTCTCGCCGCGCCGGATGCGCTCGACGGAGAACTTGGCGGCCTCCACCGGGGCGAGGATCTTGATCTCCAGACCCTCGGTGTCGTGCTCCGGCAGGTACGCCTTGACCTTCTCGATCAGCACGGCGTCGTGGGCGCGGGTCTCGTCCAGCCAGAACACGGCCGGGTCGCCGGTGGCGCGGGCACGGGTGGCGGCCAGCTTGACCCAGTCGCGGATCGGGGCGTCCTTGGTCTGGCAGGCGCGGAAGATGTCACCCGCGGAGACGGTCTGCTCCAGGACGACCTCGCCGGCCTGGTCGACGAGCCGGACGGTGCCGGTGACCGGGATCTCGAAGGTCTTGTCGTGGCTGCCGTACTCCTCGGCCTTCTGTGCCATGAGACCCACGTTCGGGACCGAGCCCATGGTGGCCGGGTCGTAGGCGCCGTGCGCCCGGCAGTCGTCGATCACGGCCTGGTAGACGCCGGCGTAGCTGGAGTCCGGCAGCACCGCGAGGGTGTCGTGCTCCTGGCCGTCCCGGCCCCACATGTGGCCCGAGGTGCGGATCATGGCCGGCATGGAGGCGTCCACGATCACGTCGGACGGGACGTGCAGGTTGGTGATGCCCTTGTCGGAGTCGACCATCGCCAGCTCGGGGCCCTCGGCCAGCTCGGCGTCGAAGGACGCCTTGATCTCGGCACCGTCGGGCAGGGACTCCAGGCCCTTGAAGATGCCGCCCAGACCGTCGTTCGGGGTCAGACCGGCGGCGGCGAAGGCCGCGCCGTACTTCGCGAAAGTCTTCGGGAAGAAGACGCGCACCACATGACCGAAGATGATCGGGTCGGAGACCTTCATCATCGTGGCCTTCAGGTGCACGGAGAAGAGAACGCCCTCTTCCTTGGCGCGGGCGATCTGTGCGGTGAGGAACTCGCGCAGCGCGGCGACGCGCATCACCGAGGCGTCGACGACCTCGCCCGCGAGGACCGGCACGGACTCACGCAGCACGGTGGTGGAGCCGTCGTCGCCCGACAGCTCGATGCGCAGCGAACCGTTCTCGGAGATCACGGTGGACTTCTCGGTGGAGCGGAAGTCGTCCACGCCCATCGTCGCCACATGGGTCTGGGACTGGTCGGTCCAGGCGCCCATGCGGTGCGGGTGGGTCTTGGCGTAGTTCTTCACCGAGGCGGGCGCGCGGCGGTCGGAGTTGCCCTCGCGCAGCACCGGGTTCACGGCCGAGCCCTTGACCTTGTCGTAACGGGCGCGGATCTCCCGCTCCTCGTCGGACTTGGGGTCGTCCGGGTAGTCCGGCAGCGCGTACCCCTTGCCCTGCAGCTCGGCGACCGCGGCCTTCAGCTGCGGGATCGACGCCGAGATGTTCGGCAGCTTGACGATGTTGGCCTCGGGAGTCCTGGCCAGTTCGCCCAGCTCCGACAGGGAGTCCGGGATCCGCTGGCCCTCGTCCAGGTACTCCGGGAAGACGGCGATGATGCGGCCCGCCAGCGAGATGTCACGGGTCTCCACGGCGACACCGGCCTGCGAGGCGTACGCCTGGATCACCGGCAGGAACGAGTGCGTCGCCAGGGCCGGGGCCTCGTCTGTGTAGGTGTAGATGATGGTCGAGTCAGTCACCGGGTGCTCCGCTCCACGTCTGCAACATTGCTCGACATCAAGATATCTCGTGCGGGCCTCCGGCTCGACAGTGGCTGCCGACTCGGCAGCACCACACGCCCCACGACCGTGGTGATTCCGCCACCCCGCCCCGCGGGGCGGGGCCCCCGTTGCACGGCTCCGCTTCGCCGGCCTGCGTCTGCCGCCGGTTCGCGCTCCCTGGGGGCCGGCGCCGTGCGCCCCGCGATCCCCGCAGGGCCGGACCCGCACGGTCCCGGCACGCGCGGACCGACCCCTGCCCGCCGGCCAGGGGGCGATCAGCCCGCTGGGCCGCGCATTCTCGCGATACGCAGAGGTATGGATGTGTCACGCATGGTGTGCGCCCGCGTGCGACGCGAGGCCACGACGTCAGAGGAGACGGGGGGAGTGGGCGCAGTCCACGTCGTCCGGTTCGTTCTCGTCGGCGCGCTGCTGGGGGAGCACTACCGTCCCCTGCTGGAGCGCGACCGTCCGTGCCGGTGCCGGGATGCGGATGCCCTCCTCGCGGTAGCGCCGGTGCAGGCGCTTGATGAACTCGTGCTTGATCCGGTACTGATCGCTGAACTCGCCCACGCCCAGGATGACCGTGAAGCCGATCCGGGAGTCGCCGAAGGTGTGGAAGCGGATCGCGGGCTCGTGCTCGGGGACCGCGCCGGTGATCTCCGTCATCACCTCCGTGACCACTTCTGCCGTCACCCGCTCGACCTGGTCCAGGTCGCTGTCGTAGGCGACGCCCACCTGCACCAGGATCGTCAGCTCCTGCTCGGGGCGGGTGAAGTTGGTCATGTTCGTCTTCGCGAGCTGGCCGTTGGGGATGACCACCAGGTTGTTGGAGAGCTGCCGGACCGTCGTCTGGCGCCAGTTGATGTCGACGACGTAGCCCTCCTCCCCGCTGCTGAGCCGGATGTAGTCACCGGGCTGGACCGTCTTGGAGGCGAGGATGTGGACGCCCGCGAAGAGGTTGGCCAGGGTGTCCTGAAGCGCGAGGGCCACCGCCAGTCCGCCCACGCCCAGAGCGGTCAGCAGCGGCGCGATCGAGATTCCCAACGTCTGGAGCGTCACCAGGAAGCCGATGGCGAGGACCAGCACGCGGGTGATGTTCACGAAAATCGTGGCCGATCCGGCGACTCCGGAGCGGGACTGGGTGACCGTCCGCACCAGACCGGCGACCACCCGGGCCGTGGCCCCGCTCACCACGAGGATGAGCAGCACCTGAAGGGCCTGCTGGGTGTGGTGCCGCACGGTCGGGGTCAGCGGCAGCACCGCCGAGGCGGCCGCCCCGCCCGCCGCTATCGCCGCCCACGGCACCACCGTGCGCAGCGCTTCCACGACGACGTCGTCGCCGCTCCAGCGGGTCCGCTTGGCGTGCTTGGCCAGCCAGCGCAGCAGCGTCCGGGACAGGAACGCCGCCAGCACGCCCGCCGCCACGGCGATTCCGGCGAGGATCAGGTCGTGCGCGGTGAGTGCGCGGTTCACCGGTCACCTCCGGCGGGGCGACGCGCGGTCGCCCGCGCCTGGAATGGCCGGATGTGAAGTCTCGTCACGTGGTTCACCTGCTCGTTTCCGGGGTGTGCGAGCGCGCCGGACCTACGGTGCGAAGGACCGGCCGCGCCGTTCATCCTGCCGTATCCGTACAGGAGTTCGCACCGTGGACGGCCGGTGCGGACCTCGGGCGGGTGCGCCGGGCGGGGCGCCGCCGTCACCGGAACTCGCGGATTGCGACGCCCCCGGATCCGGATGCGCGGTTCACAGGTCGCTGAAGGAACCGTGCCGGCCGGCGCCCCCGACGAACCGCGCCGCCCCGTCCAGCGCCCCTGCCAGCACGGCCGCCCCGTGCCGGAATTCGCCCCGCAGCGCCTCCGTCTCGGTCAGTCCCTCCTGCTCCAGGACCGACGCCCGGTCGGCGCGCAGACACTCCTGCGGGAAGCGGGCGATGGCCGCGGCGAGGTCCTCCGCCTCGGCGCGGGCCCGTCCGGCGGGCACGACCCGGTCGGCCAGGCCCATCCCGTACGCCTCCCGGGCCGGGACCGGCCGGCCGGTGAGGATCATGTCCAGCGCCCGGCCGGTGCCGATCAGCCGGGGGAGCCGTACCGTGCCGCCGTCGACGAGGGGGACGCCCCAACGGCGGCAGTACACACCGAATACCGCGTCCTCCTCCGCCACCCGCAGGTCGCACCACAGGGCGAGTTCCAGGCCGCCGGCGACGGCGTGCCCGGCGATCGCGGCGATCACCGGTTTGGACAGCCGCATCCGGGTCGGCCCCATCGGGCCGTCGCCGTCCTCGGCCACCCGGTTGGCCCGCTCGGTGCCCAGCGCCTTCAGGTCCGCGCCCGCGCAGAACGTGCCGCCCTCACCCCACAGCACCGCCACCCGGGCCGTCTCGTCGGCCTCGAACGCGCGGAAGGAGGCCGCGAGTTCGGCCGCGGTCGGACCGTCCACCGCGTTGCGGGCCCCGGGCCGGGACAGGACGACGGTGGTGACGTGATTCTCACGCTCCAGGCGGACCGGCACGGACGGCTCTCCTCCCGCGGGCGCCGGCCGGGCCGCACCCGGCCGGCTCGGAGGGCCAACTCTGCCTCAGATCACCTTCAGCCGCACCAGCGCGCCCAGCGTCAGCGCACCCGGCAGCAGCGGCACCCAGACGGTGATGATCCGGTAGGCGAGGACCACCGCGGTGGCGACCGCGACCGGGCCGCCCGCCGCCACCAGGGCCACGATCAGCGCGGCCTCGACGGACCCGAGGCCGCCCGGCGTGGGCACCAGCGCCACCGCCACCGTCGCCGCGAGGTAGGCCAGCGCCATGTGCGCGGGCGCCACCGGCAGGTCGAGTGCCTGCCCCACCGCGGCGAGGCCGGCCGCCTGGAGCGCCGGGAAGGCCAGTGAGCCGCCCCACAGGGCCAGCGCCCGGGACGGACGCGTGTGCACCGAGCGGGCCTCGCCCAGCGCGCTGCGCAGGAAGGACCGCACGGCCGTGCGCAGCCGCCGGACCAACACCAGCGTGCCCGCCGCCACGATCAGCAGCCCGCCGACGATCAGCGCGAGCGGGCCCGCCGCCCCGGCGGGCAGCAGGCCGCCGAGCCGCAGCGCGTGCGGGAAGGCGATCAGCAGGGCGGCCAACAGGCCCACCCGGCCCACGGATTCGGCCAGCAGGTACAGCGCGACCGCGGCCGACGAACGGGCCAGCGGGATCCCGCACACGGTCATGAAGCGCAGGTTGACCGCGCTCGAACCGAGCCCCGTCGGCAGCAGGTGATTGGCCGCGTTCGCCGCCAACTGGGTAGCAAGCAGCCGCCGTTTGGGCAGCGGCTGCACCACCGCTCCCTGCCGGGTGACGGCAGCAGCCACCCAGGTCAGGCAGGTGGCGCCGCCGGCGGCCAGCAGCCAGGGCCAGGACGCGGACCGCAGCTGGCCGAAGCCTTCCACGAGCACGGAACGGTGCTGCACCGCCACCACGACGACGAGTACGAGCGGGGCCAGGCACAGCACTTGGCGGACGGGGAGCCGCCGGAGGAGACGAGGCCGCGGGCGGGGATCGGGGAGTTGTGCCGCTGTCACACCGGGAGAGGCTTTCCGTACCGCCCCAACGGCGGGTAGCCGGATCGGGGACAGCGGATTACATGCGGGAAGCGGGTGGGGGAGGGGCGCGCGGGGTCGTGGTCTCGGGCCGCCGGCCTGGGGCCCCGGCGGCCGTCCGAGCCGCGGCAGGAGGCCGTCAGAGGACTCGGGCCAGGGTCTCCGGCGCGGTCGGGTGGTGTCCGGCTCGGCCCGGGTGGTGTCCGGAAAATATTGACCTCAAGGACGCTTGAGGTTCTACGTTCTCTTCCATGAGCATGGAGACCACAGCCTGGACACAGCTGCACAGCGTGATGACCGCCCAGCAGGAGCGGCGCCCGCTGGCACGTGCCACCCTGCGCCGTATCGCCGTTTTCGCCCGACCCCACCGCCGCCGTATCGCCCGGTTCGTCCTGCTCGGGGTGGCGACGGCACTCCTCGCCGTCGCCACCCCGGTGCTCGCCGGCCGCGTCGTGGACGCGATCGTCTCGCACGGCGAGCAGGCCACCGTCGTCCGGCTGGCCCTGCTGATCGCCCTGATCGCGGTCGCCGAGGCGGCCCTCGGCATCCTCGGCAGGCGACTTTCGGCGACGCTCGGGGAAGGACTCATCCTCGACCTGCGGACGGCTGTGTTCGATCATGTGCAGCGGATGCCGGTCGCGTTCTTCACCCGCACGCGCACCGGAGCGCTCGTCAGCCGGCTCAACAACGACGTCATCGGGGCGCAGCGGGCGTTCAGCAACACCCTGTCCGGAGTGGTCAGCAACGTCGTCACGCTGCTGCTGACCCTGGCCGTCATGCTCACCCTGTCCTGGCAGATCACCCTGCTCGCGCTGGTGCTGCTCCCGGTGTTCGTGATCCCCGCCCGCCGGATGGGCAGCCGGATGGCCCGGATGCAGCGTGAGGCGGCGGCGCTCAACGCGGCGATGGGCACCCGCATGACCGAGCGCTTTTCCGCCCCCGGCGCGACCCTGGTGAAGCTGTTCGGCCGGCCGGAGGAGGAGTCGGCGGAGTTCGCGGCCCGCGCCGGCCGGGTGCGGGACATCGGCATCCGCACGGCGACCGCCCAGTCCGCGTTCATCACCGCGCTCACCCTGGTGTCCTCCCTGGCCCTCGCCCTGGTCTACGGGCTCGGCGGATTCTTCGCGCTGCGCGGCACCCTGGAACCGGGCGCCGTGGTGGCGCTGGCGCTGCTGCTGACCCGGCTGTACGCGCCGCTGACCGCGCTCGCCGGTGCCCGGGTCGAGGTGATGAGCGCGCTGGTCAGCTTCGAGCGGGTCTTCGAGGTGCTGGACCTGAAGCCGCTCCTGACCGAGCGGCCGGACGCGCGGGAGGTGCCCGCCGGGCCGGTGGCCGTGGAGTTCGCGGACGTCCGCTTCGGCTACCCGTCCGCCGACAAGGTCTCCCTCGCCTCCCTGGAGGAGGTCGCCACCCTGGACACGCGCGGCGGCTCCGAGGTCCTGCACGGCGTCTCCTTCCGCGCAGAACCCGGGCAGACCGTGGCCCTCGTCGGCTCCTCGGGGGCCGGCAAGTCGACCATCGCGCAACTGCTGCCACGTCTGTACGACGTCGACGAGGGTGCCGTCAGGATCGGCGGCGTCGACGTCCGCGACGTCAGTGCGGCCTCGCTGAGGGCCACCCTCGGCATGGTCACCCAGGACGGCCACCTCTTCCACGACACCGTACGGGCCAATCTGCTGCTCGCCCGCCCCACGGCCGACGACGCCGAACTGTGGGAGGCGCTGACCCGGGCCCGCCTCGACGAGGTCGTACGGGAGCTGCCCGACGGACTCGGCACGGTGGTCGGCGAACGCGGCTACCGCCTCTCCGGCGGCGAGCGCCAGCGCATGACGATCGCCCGGCTGCTGCTGGCCCGGCAGCGCGTCGTCATCCTGGACGAGGCCACCGCCCACCTGGACAACACCTCCGAGGCGGCCGTCCAGGAGGCGCTGGCGGAGGCGCTGGAGGGACGGACCGCGGTGGTGATCGCCCACCGGCTGTCCACGGTCCGGACGGCGGACCTGATCCTGGTGGTCGAGGCCGGGAACGTCGTGGAACGGGGCACCCACGAGGAACTGCTCGCGGCGGACGGACGGTACGCCGAGCTGTACCGCACCCAGTTCGAGGGACAGGACGCGGAGCTGACAGCGGGCTGAACGCGGCGGCCGGTGCCTGCGGACCCGGCTCGCGGACCGGCGTCGCACTGATCATCATGGGCTACCCTCGGCTGACCGGAAGCAGGAGGGTGTGCGCAGCTGTGAGTGACATCGAGATCCGCGACGACCGGGCGGCGGGCCGTCTGGAGGCCGTCTCCGGTGCCGAGGTCGTCGGCCGCATCGAATACTTCCTCCTGGAGGCACCGGGACGTGCGCTGGTCCCTGTCCACACCGTCGTGGAACCGGCGCACGAGGGCAAGGGCATCGCCGGCTCCCTGGCCCGCGAGCTGTACGCCGTCGCAGACCGCGAGGGCGTGCAGGTGGCCCCGCTGTGCCCGTACGTCGTGAAGTGGGCCGCGCGCCACCCCGCGGAGGCACCCGCGGCCGACGCCGAGCTGCTGTCCGCTGCACACGCCTGGCCGGCGGCGCACCCCGGCCGATTCTGACCCTCCTGAGGTCCGCCGGGCAGGTCCGGCGGACGGCACGGGCTTGGGCGAGTGGCCTCGGCGGTGTCGGGTACCTGGGGACTATCCAGAGGCGATGTGGACTCGCCCAGAGGCGATGTCGAGCCCCTGGCCGGAGGACGTCATGAGCAACCCGCAACCCGAACCCGCGCCCGGACCGGGCCCCCGGCCCCCGGACCCGTACCCGACCCCGGTCCCACCCCCCGAGCCGCCCCCGGCCCCCGAACCACCCCCGCCACCGGGCCCGCCCGCGCCCCGGCCCCCGGGCCCACCCCCAGAACCCTCACCCTCACCGATCCCACCCGGCCCAGAGCCACCCCCCACCCCCGAACCGGGCCCACCCCTGACCTGACCACCACCCCCACAAGGGGCGCGGGGAACTGCGCGCCCACCCGCACTCTTGCGGCAGTCGAACGTCGACCGGCCCGGTCGGTGTCCTGAGGTGTGCCGAGCGATTCACCTCCGGCCCTGGCAGACGCCCCGCCAGGGGGCGCGGGGAACTGCGCGCCCAGCCACACTCATGCCGCAGCCGGACGACGACCGACCCGACCCGCCCCGGAAGGCCCGGAGCCGGGCCACGACCGCAGGGAAGGCCGCGGGCCGGTCCGCCCACAACCGCACCCACCGCCCACAACCGCCCCCCACCCCCCGGCCCAACCCAGCGGAGCGCCTACGCCTCGACCTCAGACCGATCCCCACCCCACAGCGTGTGGAACGAACCCTCCCGGTCCACCCGCCGGTAGGTGTGCGCCCCGAAGAAGTCCCGCAGCCCTTGGATCAGCGCGGCCGGCAGGCGCTCGGCGCGCAGTGCGTCGTAGTAGGCGAGGGCAGCGGAGAAACCGGGGGCGGCGACGCCCTGCCGGGTCGCGGCCACCAGCACCTCGCGCCAGTCGTCCTGCGCTGCCGCGATCTCCTGCGCGAACGTCTCGTCGGACAGCAGGCTCGGCAGGTCCGGCCGGGCGTCGTACGCCGCGCGGATGCGGTCCAGGAACGCCGCCCGGATGATGCAGCCGCCGCGCCAGATGGAGGCGATCGCGCCGAGGTCGATGTCCCAGTCGTACTCCTCGCTGCCCGCGGCGATCTCGTGGAAGCCCTGCGTGTACGACACGATCTTCGACGCGTACAGCGCCTGCTCCACCCGGGCGGCGAAGGCCGCTGCCTCCGCCTCGCCGAGTGCGGCCGGCTTCGGACCGGCCAGGCCCTGCGAGGCCGCCCGCAGCGCCGTGTGGCCCGACAGCGAGCGGGCGAACACGGCCTCGGCGATACCGGAGACCGGGACGCCCAGTTCAAGGGCGATCTGGACGGTCCAGCGGCCGGTGCCCTTCTGTTCCGCCTGGTCCACCACCACGTCCACGAACGGCTTGCCCGTCGCCGCGTCCACATGGGACAGCACCTCGGCCGTGATCTCGATCAGATACGAGTCGAGCCGGCCCGTGTTCCAGGTGCGGAAGATGTCCGCGATCTGGGTGGGGGAGTACCCGGCGACATCGCGCAGCAGCTGGTAGGCCTCGCCGATGAGCTGCATGTCGGCGTACTCGATGCCGTTGTGCACCATCTTCACGAAGTGCCCGGCGCCGTCGGGACCGACATGGGTCACACAGGGCGCCCCGTCCGCGGCCTTCGCGGAGATCTTCTCCAGCATCGGGCCGAGGGAGCCGTACGATTCCTTGGAGCCGCCCGGCATGATGCTCGGGCCGTGCAGCGCACCCTCCTCGCCGCCGGAGATGCCCGCGCCCACGAAGTGGATGCCCTGCTCGCGCAAGTCGCGCTCGCGGCGCCGGGTGTCCGCGAAGTGGGCGTTGCCGCCGTCGATGATCATGTCACCGGGTTCGAGGAGCGGGGCGAACTCCTGGATCACCGCGTCGGTCGGCCGGCCGGCCTTCACCATGATGACCAGGCGCCGCGGCCGCTCCAGCGCCGCCACGAACTCCTCGGCGGTCTCGGCCGGCACGAAGGTTCCCTCGTGGCCGAACTCCTCCACCAGCGCCTCGGTGCGGGACGCAGTCCGGTTGTGCACCGCGACCGTGTATCCGTTGCGCGCGAAGTTGCGGGCGAGGTTGCGGCCCATGACCGCGAGACCTGTGACGCCGATCTGGGCTGAAGTGCTCATACGGATGGCTCCTAGTAGATCCTGGGCATCGGTGGTGCCGGTCGTGCCGTCAGTATTGCCCCTGACCATCCTGACTTGCCGGTAGGCCGACCGCACGTCCTGATTGTTCCGACCGCTTGCGCGGACATGCACTACAAGCCCCGGCTGTCGCAGACGTATTCCAATTGGTGCCGATTCCCGGACACTTGCCCCCCTGGAGCGGCTGATTGCTGTCTTGTCATGGCCAGTTCGCGGCCCTTACCTTTGCCCCTCCTGCTCATGTCGAGGGGGCTCTGAATGGCCGTACGCGGCCGGCATCGCCGGTACCAGCCGAACAGGATCAACCGCGCCTCGCTCACCGCCACGGCAGGCGGTGTCGGCATCGCGATCCCGCTGATCGGCGCCCCGACGGCTCACGCGGCCGACGTGGACACCTGGAGCAAGGTCGCCGCCTGCGAGTCCAGCGGCAACTGGAGCGTCAACACCGGCAACGGGTATGACGGCGGGCTGCAGTTCACGCAGTCCACCTGGGCGGCCTACGGCGGCACGAAGTACGCCCCGCGGGCCGATCTGGCCACCCGGGAGCAGCAGATCGCGGTCGCCGGGAAGGTGCTCGACGGGCAGGGACCCGATGCCTGGCCGGACTGCTCGCCCCGGTCGGGCCTCACCCGGGGCGATGTCTCCGGCACCCCTACGGAGAGCGCCGCGACCCGGGCCGCCCAGAGCGCGATGAGCGAGGTGCAGCCGCAGACCACGCCCCAGTCCCGGGCGGGCAGGGCGCGGATGTACACCGTGGTGCGGGGCGACACGCTCTCCGGCATCGCCTACGAGCACCGGGTGCGGGGCGGCTGGCAGCGGCTGTACTCCGCCAACCGGAGCACGGTCGGCGCCGACCCCGATCTGATCCTGCCGGGACAGCGGCTGGACCTCCAGGCCGAGGCGGTCCCGGCCACCGGGCGCCGCACCGGAACCCGGCCCGCGGAGAAGCCCGCTGAGGCGGAGAAGGCCGCACCGGAGTCGAGGAAGCCGGCCGAGGCGAAGAAGCCGGCCAGCACGAAGAAGGCCACGAAGGCGGAGCGGGCCGAGGCGGAGCGGAAGGCCGCCCAGCAGGCGAAGAAGACCTCTCCCGAGGCGAAATCCAAGGCGAAACCCCCAACGAGACCCGAGGCGAAACCCGATACGAAGAAGGACACCTCGGGGGCGAAGAAGGCGGCCGGCAGCACGCACTCCTCGTCGTCCGGCACCCACTTCCGCGTCGCGCCCGTGAGCGCCGGAACGGGCACGCAGTACCACGCCTCTGGCAGTCACTGGTCGAAGGGCTACCACACCGGAGTCGACTTCCCCGTGCCCACCGGTACCCCGGTCAAGGCGGTCGGGGCCGGGCACGTGGTCTCGGCGGGGTGGGGCGGCTCGTTCGGCTACCAGGTGGTGATCCGGCACGCCGACGGCCGCTACACCCAGTACGCCCATCTGTCGGCGATCTCCGTGAAGGCCGGCCGGCCGGTGACCGCCGGGCAGCGCATCGGCCGTTCGGGGTCCACCGGGAACTCCACGGGCCCGCATCTGCACTTCGAGGTGCGTACGGGCCCCGGCTTCGGCACGGACATCGACCCGCTCGCCTACCTCCGGGCCGGCGGCGTCAGGATCTGACCTCGGCGCAGTGCGGGTCCGGGGACGCCAGCGGCAGGCAGACCCCGCTGTGGAACGGGCCGTAGGAGGCGGAGAGCACGTACGTGGCCGACGTCCCCCCTCCGCCTTCGCGGTCGGGCCCTCCGTCCGGAGGCACGAAGGCCCTCGGCTCGGGCGCCGGACCAGGGTCCGACGGCGTCGTCCTTCGCTCGGCCGCCCGGCCGGGACCCGGTTGCGCGCGCTCCGCCGCACCGCGCTGGTGCGGCAGTCCGGCGAGCGGCTCCCCGGCCGCCACGGGCCCGGCGAGCGCGGACAGAGGCAGCGACCCGGCACCGGCACCGGCCGCGGTCAGCGGCTCGACGGGGAACTGCTCGGCGGGGAGCGGTTCCGCGGGCCTGGTGCGTTCGGTCGTCAGCAGGATCAGGCCGCCCGCCGTCAGCACGCCACAGCCCAGGGCGAGAGCCGTGCCCGCGCCGCCGTGCCGGAACGTCTCGCCGAACAGCGTGATGCCGACCGCGGCGGCCAGCACCGGGTTCACCACGGTCAGCGTGGCGAGCGGCGCGGCCAGACCGCCGCCGCGGTACGAGGCCTGCGACAGCAGCACACCGCCGACGGCGAACACACCGATCACGGCCAGCGACGGCAGGTCCGCCAGGGCGATCCCGTGCGTCCAGTCGACCGCGACGGTCTTGGTGAACACGGAGGACATGCCGAAGGCCGTGCCGGACGCGGTGGCGAGCAGCACGCTGCGCACCGCCCGGTGCCGGCGCACCGCCCGGCCCGCGATCATCAGCGCCACGACCGCACTGCCCGTGACGAGCCCGACCTCCACCTGCTCGGTGCCGTCGAGCGACCGCCCGTCGGACGTGCCGACCAGGGACAGCAGTCCCGCGAGGCCCACCGTGGCCATGACCGCGCCGCGCCAGGCCGTGCCCCCGGCCCTGCGGCCGACGAACAGCGCCGCCATGGGCAGGGCGAACACTATGGTCAGGGCGCCCAGCGGCTGCACCAGGCTGAGCGGGCCGTAGGCCAGGGCCACCACGTGCAGCAGTCCGCCGAGTCCGTTCAGCGCCATCGCCGTCCACCAGTTCCCGCGGCGCAGCAGCCCGTACCGTTCGCCGGGGGAGGAGGACACCGCGATCTGCTCCTGCACGATCGCTCCGCCGGCGTAGGCGACGGCGGAGACGAACGAGAGCACCACGGACAACGCGAGGGCACTCATGAACTGCCCCTCTGCGTGAAGCCGAGGCGCGGGGCCCGGCGCGGCGAACGATCTTCTTCCATGTTCAACACTCTGCCGGTACCGGTGCTTCCCGTCGTCGTACTTGAGCAGGCAATGCGTCCTACCGCGGATGGAGTACGGCCCTGCCCCGGTCATCCCATGGACGGGTGACGCGGGGTGTACACCCCGTTTCACCGTGCCGTTTCGGGCCTGGTACTACTCCTGTCCGTGGACCTCGACCCCGATCTCGCCGCGCTCCGTCCCCTCGGCGGCTTCTTCGTCCTGCGCACGACCGGACCCGCGGGCGCGGCGCCGCCCCGGCCCCTGCCGACGCTCGCGGACGCCTACGACCTGGCGAGCCCGGGCGACGTGACGATGCCGGGTGATGTCACGAGGCCGGGCGGTGCAACGAGGCCGGAGGACGCCACCAGGCCGGACGCGTACGGCAGTCCGCTCGCGCTCCGCGTGGGGGTCGTCGCGCGGCGCCTGCGCGCATCCGAGCCACGGGTGTGCGCGTCCATCACCCAGCAGGGGCTCGCGGCCCGGCTGTGGTCGGTGGCGCTAGGCTGCGCCGCCCTGTACGGCGGTGTCCCCGATCTCGACCCGCGCCTGCTGCGCTGGGACCCGGACGCGGCGGCCCCCGACGACCTGTGGCTGACCGAGGTGCGCGCGCTGCCCGCGACCGCCGCCGTGCTCGCGGAGACCGTCCTGCACGGCCATCTCCGGCCCCTCGGGGAGGCGTTGCGTGCCCGCTACGGGACCGCCGCGGGTCTGCTGTGGGGCAACGCCGGCGCGGCGCTCGCCGGGGCGGCCCGCGAACTGGACCGCTGGGCGCGCGGCAGCGGCCGCGGCGACGTCGCGGACCGGGCCCGCGCGCTCACCGCGGAACTCTTCGCGCACCCGCCGCTGAGCGCCACCGGCATCTTCAGCGGTACGGCCTTCCGGCGCCGCAGTTGCTGCCTCTACTACCGCGTCCCCGGCGGCGGGATCTGCGGCGACTGCTGTTTCACCCGGCCGCCGCGCCCCGCCCCGCCCGCCGTCTCCGGGTGACCGGGAGGTGACACCTGCGGCACCGGCTCCGCTCCCGGAGCGGGCAGGTGACCGAGAAACAGAGGCACCACCGGTCGGGTCGGCGGGCGCCGCGGAGTCGCGCACCGGCGTCCGGCACCGCCGTGCGGGCGACGCGCCGCGGACGGTCCCCGTGGGATCCCGGGCTTGCGGACCCCCGGACCTCAGGATGCAGGCAACGATGTCGAGATCCGGAGGTCATCCGAGATGAGAGTGACCTGGCGACCGCGGCTGTGCCTGGCCGGGGTGATGGCGGCGACCGTGTTGTTCGCCACTCCCGCCGCACGGGCCGCAGAGCCGACCGTCGGCCACCTCACCGACCTGGTCAACCCGTTCATCGGAACCCAGAACGAGGGCAACACCTTCCCCGGCGCCACCGTGCCCTTCGGCATGGTGCAGCTGTCCCCGGACACCGGGCACAGGACCGGCTACGACTACTCCCACGGCCGCATCCGCGGCTTCTCCCTGGTCCATCTCTCGGGCGTCGGCTGCCGCCTCGGCGGCGACCTGCCCGCGCTGCCGACCACGGGCGAGGTCACACAGACGGACTACGCCCGGTACGCCGCCGCGTTCCGCCACGACGACGAGCGGGCGAGCCCCGGCTACTACCGGGTCGGCCTGGCGTCCGGGATCGGCGCCGAACTGACCGCGACCGCGCGCACCGGCGTGCAGCGCTACAGCTTCCCCGCCACCGACAAGGCCAACGTCCTGCTGAACGCGGGTCAGGCGCTGCACAAGGCGGTCTCCAGCAGGGTGGAGATCCTCGACGACCGTACGGTGCGCACCGAGATCACCGGCCGCGGCTTCTGCCGGGACACCCTGCCCTACACCGTGTACACGGTCACCCGCTTCGACCGGCCGTTCACCGCGTACGGCACCTGGGACGGCGGAACCGTCACCCCCGGGTCGCGGACCGGGTCCGGGGGCGCCTACCTGCGCTTCGACACGACCCGGGAGCGCACCGTCACGGCCACCACCGCCCTGTCGTACGTCGACGCGCAGGGCGCGGCGGCCAACCTGCGCGCGGAGGGCCGCCGTTCCTTCGACGCCGTGCGCGACGCGGCCCGGCGGGCGTGGGAGGACCGGCTGGGCACGGTCCGCGTCGTCGGCGGCGCGGAGCAGCAGCGGCGCACCTTCTACTCGTCGCTGTACCGGTCCTTCCTGGCCCCCAACGTCGGCAACGACGCCGACGGCCGCTACCTGGGCTGGGACCAGAAGGCCCACCGCGCGCGGGACTTCACCTACTACCAGAACTGGTCGCTGTGGGACACCTACCGCACCCAGTGCCAGCTCCTCGGCCTGCTCGCCCCGCGGGAGGCCCGTGACATGGCGGTCTCGGTGGTCCGGGTGGGCGAGGAGGGCGGCTGGCTGCCCAAGTGGGGGTACGGCACGGTCGAGACGAACATCATGACCGGCGACCCGGTCACCCCGTTCCTGACCAACGCCTACCAGCAGGGTCTGCTCAAGGGCTACGAGGAGCGGGCCTACCGCGTGCTGAAGCAGAACGCCGACGGCGTGCCGCCGGCCAGGGTGCCGATGGCGGGCCGCGAGGCCAACGCCGAGTACATCGCGCACGGCTTCGCCCCGTACGACAAGGACCGCCCGCGGGCCAAGCTCGGCGACTCGGACTACCACCAGGGCGGCTCGGTGACGCTGGAGTACGCCCTGTCGGACGCGATGCTCGCGCAGATGGCACGCGGCCTCGGCCACACCGCGGACGCCGCACGGTACGCGGCCCGCGCGCGCAACTACCGCAACGTCTTCGACCCCTCGACCGGCTTTTTCCGGGCCCGGGACACCTCCGGCGCCTTCACCGGACCGGCCGACCCGGCGCGCGGCGTCGGCTTCCACGAGGGCACGCCCTGGCAGTACCAGTGGCTGGTCCCGCAGGACCTGCCCGGCATGGTGGACCTGATCGGCGGCACCCGGGCGGCCAACGAGCGGCTGGACGCCTTCTTCGCCTACGACCGGCTGCTGGCCGACCCGGCGGGCACCGCCCGCGAGGTGTGGGTGCACGGCGATCCGTACGCGTACTACAACGCCGACAAGTACAACCCGCAGAACGAGCCCGACCTCATCGCCCCGTACACGTATCTCTCCACCGGCCGGCCGTGGCAGACGACCGACGTGGTGCACGCGGCGCTGACCCTGTTCACCGACACCCCGACCGGCGTGACCGGCAACGACGACCTCGGCACCATGTCGGCCTGGCACGTGCTGTCGTCCATCGGCCTCTTCCCGGTGCAGCCCGGATACGGCACCTGGGGCCTGTCCACGCCCGTCTTCGACCGCGTCGACCTCACCCTGGACCGGCGCCACTGGCCGCGCGGCGGGCTGACCGTCACCGCGCCCGGCACCTCGGCCGCCGACCGCTACATCCAGTCGGCCCGGACCGACGCGGTGCCGTACCAGCGGACGTATCTGACCACCCCCGCGCTGCGCGGTCTGCGCTCCCTCGCGTTCACGGTCGGCCCGCGCCCGTCTGAGTGGGGCACCTCGCCCGGGGCGGCGCCTCCTGCCCTGACGTGACCTCAGGCGCCTCAAGAGTCCCACCCCTTTTGGCGGGGTGGGACTTTAATATGTCGTTAACTATGCGTAGTTTGATAATACTTGACCGTAATTGTGGATCGGGGTTGACTGCTCGTCCACTCACCGCCGATCCGAGGCAAGCCATTGACTTCCGATCTGCTCGCCCCCCTAGACCTGGCGTTCTGGAACATCGAATCCGATCTGCACCCGATGCACCTGGGCGCGCTCGGCGTCTTCACCGCGCACTCGCCCACGGCCGGCGCGCACGCCGCCGACCTGCTCGCCGCCCGTGCCGCCGCCGTGCCCGGGCTGCGCATGCGCATCCGGGACGTGTGGCAGCCGATCAGTTCCCCGCTGGCCCTCCCGCTCGTCTTCGGCGGGGCGGCCCGCGAACCCGATCCCGGCTTCGACCCCATGGACCACGTGCGGCTGCACGAGCCCACCGAGGACTTCCAGACCGTCGCGGGCCGGCTGATGCAGTGCCCGCTGGAGCGCGGCCGGCCGCCCTGGGAGGCGCACGTCCTGCCCGGTGCGGACGGGGTCCGCTTCGCCGTGCTGTTCAAGTTCCACCATGCCCTGGCCGACGGCCTGCGGGCGCTCAAGCTCGCCGCCGGAGTGCTCGACCCGGTCGACCTGGGCCCTGGGCGCGATGCCCGCCCCGCCGAGCCGCCGAGCCGTCCGGTGCCCGACGTGCGCAGACTGCCCGGCCTGCTGCGGGGGGCCCTGTCCGACGTCGGCCGCGCCCTCGACATCGGCGCCGCCGTCGCCCTGTCCACGCTGGACGCGCGCTCCTGCCCGGCGCTGTCCGCCCCCTCCAGCGGCAGTCGCCGCACCGCGGGCGCCGTCCTCGACATCGACGACGTGCACCGGATCCGCAAGGCCGCCGGCGGCACCGTCAACGACGTACTGATCGCCGTGGTCGCCGGCGCCCTGCGCCGCTGGCTCGACGAGCGCGGCGACGGCAGCGAGGGGGCCGCGCCGCGCGCGCTCATCCCCGTCTCCAAGCGCCGCCCGCGCACCGCCCACCCGCAGGGCAACCGGCTCTCCGGCTACCTGATACGGCTTCCGGTGGGCGACCCCGACCCGCTGCGCCGCCTCGGCACGGTCCGTGCCGCGATGGACCGCAACAAGGACGCGGGACCCAACCGGGGCGCCGGTGCCGTGGCGCTGCTCGCCGACCACGTGCCCGCGCTGGGGCACCGGCTCGGCGGCCCGTTCGTCGGCCAGGCCGCCCGGCTCTGGTTCGACATCCTGGTCACCAGCGTGCCGCTGCCCGGCCTCGGCCTGCGCCTCGGCGGGCAGCAGCTGACCGAGGTCTACCCCTTCGCCCCGCTCGCCCCCGGCCAGTCCCTGGCGGTCGCGATCTCGACCTACCGCGGCCGGGTCCACTACGGACTCGTCGCCGACGCGCGGGCCGTGCCCGACCTCGACCGGCTGGCCCGGGCGGTGACGGACGAGACCGAGGCCCTGATCGCGGTCTGCGAGCCCTGATCGCCGCGCCGCCCGGCCCGTACGCAGCAGGTATCCGCCGAACGGGTTTGGCGGTGCGGCCGGGGGCTCCGTAAAATTCCGCCTTCGACGGCAGGCGCGACCGGAGCGCCGTGCGGTGATCAGGGAACGGCAGTGCGATGACGGTGACAGAGGACGGCCCGACGGCCCCGGAGGCGACCTACGAGGCCGGTGAAGAGGCGGCGTACGGGCCGGGCATCGACCCCGAACGCCTCGCCGTGTGCCTCGGCGTGCTGGCGGAACTCGACGGGATCGAGGTCGACCACCCCGACGCGATCCAGGTGCGCCGGGCCACCTCGCACCTCTACCGCACGGTCAAGCAGCGCCGCCGCCAGGAGCGCCGCGCCGCCAAGACCGCCCACGACAAGGCGGTCACCGAGGCCACCGCGACCGGTTCCGCCCAGCGCATCGACGACGAGACCGAGGGCGTCCTGCCTTCCTCCTCGACCGGTCAGGGCCAGATCGCGGGGATACTGCAGCGCCCCCGCTCCTGCTACATCTGCAAGCAGCGCTACGTCGAGGTCGACTACTTCTACCACCAGCTCTGCCAGCAGTGCGCCGCCGAGAACCGGGCCCGCCGGGACGCCCACGCCGACCTCACCGGCAAGCGCGCGCTGCTCACCGGCGGCCGGGCCAAGATCGGGATGTACATCGCGCTCCGGCTGCTGCGGGACGGCGCGCACACGACGATCACGACGCGGTTCCCGAACGACGCGATCCGGCGCTTCAAGGCCCAGCCCGACAGCGACGAGTGGATCCACCGCCTGAAGATCGTCGGCATCGATCTGCGCGACCCCGCCCAGGTGGTGGCGCTGGCCGACTCGGTCGCCGCCGCGGGCCCGCTCGACATCCTGATCAACAACGCGGCGCAGACCGTACGGCGCTCCCCGCAGGCGTACGGCGAACTGGTGGCCGCCGAGTCCGCCCCGCTGCCGGCCGGCGAGCTGCCGGCGGCCGAGGTGATCGGCACCTTCGGCTCCGGCGCGGTCGCCGAGCTGCCGATCGCCGGCGGCGCCCTGACCGCCGCGGACGTGACCTCGCTGGCGCTGGTCTCCGGCTCGGCGTCCCTGGAGCGCATCGCGGCCGGTACGGCGATCGATGCGGGCGGGCTGGTCCCCGACCTGCACGACACCAACAGCTGGATCCAGTCGGTGGACGAGGTCACGCCGGTGGAGCTGCTGGAGGTCCAGCTGTGCAACTCGACGGCGCCGTTCATCCTGATCAGCCGGCTGCGCCCGGCGATGGCCGCTGCGGCGGCCCGGCGGACCTACGTCGTGAACGTGTCCGCCATGGAAGGCGTCTTCGACCGCGGCTACAAGGGCGCGGGACACCCGCACACCAACATGGCCAAGGCCGCGCTGAACATGCTCACCCGCACCAGCGCCCAGGAGATGTTCGAGAAGGACCGCATCCTGATGACGGCCGTGGACACCGGGTGGATCACGGACGAGCGTCCGCACCCCGACAAGATCCGGCTCGCCGAGGCGGGGTTCCACGCCCCGCTGGACCTGGTGGACGGCGCCGCGCGCGTCTACGACCCGATCGTGCGCGGCGAGTCGGGCGAGGACCTGTACGGCGTCTTCCTCAAGGACTACGCACCCGGCAAGTGGTGACCGCGCCCCGGAACCGGGGGCGGGGCGAAGCCACCACAGGCCGCCGGCGGGTGGCGTCAGTCGACGGCGCCCAGCCGGGAGTGCCGTGCCGCCACCAGTTCCAGGACCGTGCGCCAGTCCTCCAGGACCCCCGCGTCGAAGGCGGCGGTCCGGCCCTCCTCGGTCGCGTGGCGCAGCCGCTGGAGATCGTCGTCGGCGGCCGGTCCGCGGTCGCTCACCAGGCCGTACACCCGCTCGCCGAGCAGCGGACGCACGGCCTGCGCGGCGCGGGTCGCCTGCCCCGCCGGGTCACCGGGGCACAGCACCTGCCCGATGCCCGGCACCAGCCCCGCCACCTGGAGCTCCTTGTCGGCGGGGCGGGCGCGGCGCAGCAGCGCGGCGGTGCGCAGCGCGTGCTCGTACCGGCAGGCGTACAGCAGATCCATCAGCTCCTCGACGCTGCGCAGCTCCATGCGTCAGTCCTCCTGCGAGACAGCCGTTGCCTGGCGTCAGCAGATCATGGGGAGCTTGCGACCCGGCCAACGGCACTTGAACTGCACAGCGCTGGGGTCCTGTGTTCGATGGTTGCTCCGAACGGATGATCTTTAGTGGCGCATTACGTTACAAACAGGAGCAAGATGGTGTCGACGGTGCACGGAGTGACGCACAGAAGTTACAGCTTGTTTTCGCTCCCGATCGAGCGGACCCCCGCTCATTTGGTTAGTCTGGTGGATGGCGGACCACACCACCGGGTCCACCCACACCCACGGTCCGTCCCGGGGCCGGTTCACCACAGCCGGCTCTGCTACGAGTGACCGGCGCCACCGCGTCCGAACCGACCCTTCAGGCCCGAGCGGGCGTCGAGCACCGGACCGCACCTTGCCCGGTACGCCCCGAGGGTGACCCGACACATAAGGAGTGCGCGGTGACACCGGAGAAGACGAATTGCGATCAGCGCCCCAAGGAACGCCCGGAGCGGGCGAGCCGCCGGCCCGGAGAGCTCGGCAGCCTCGACGTGTGGGCGCGGTCCGCGCCGATCCGTCTTGCGGGCTACGAGGACGACCTCGCCGAACCCCACATCCTGCCGAGCGTCGACTGACCCAGGGCCGCTTCGGCGCGATCGCCGGCGCATGGGCGTGCGTGCGAGACTCACGCCCATGCTGATCAGAGAGGCCGCGGCCGGCGACTGGCCGCGGATCTGGCCGTTCTGGCACCGGATCGTCGCCGCAGGCGAGACCTACACCTGGGACCCGGACACCCCCGAGGAGACGGCCCGCGCCCTGTGGATGGATCCGGCCAAGAAGGTGTACGTCGCCGAGGACCCGGCGGGCACGGTGCTCGGCTCCGCCCGCCTCGGCCCCAACTACGGCGGCCCCGCGGCCGACGTCGCGGGCGCGGCCTTCATGGTGGACCCCGACCGGGCCGGCCGGGGCGTCGGCCGGGCCCTCGCCGCACACGTCCTGGCCGAGGCCGCCGCGCAGGGCTACCGCGCGATGGTCTTCAACGCGGTCGTCGAGACCAACCCGGCCGTGGCGCTGTGGACCTCCCTGGGTTTTCGGAATCCTCGGTACGGTGCCCGAGGTCTTCGACCACCCCCGGCACGGCCGAGTGGGCCTGCACATCATGTACCGGGCGCTCGACTGACCAGGGCGGCCGGCGTCCGCGCCCCCGTCCCGGCCGGGGGCTCACGCCGGTCGCTCCGTGTCCCGCGCCTACCCGACGGGCGCCGTCCGCCGCCAGGGGCGTATCTCCTCCAACTGCTGGGCGAGGGCCAGCAGATCGCTCTCCGTTCCGGGACGGCCGACCAGTTGCACGGCACAGGGTGCGCCCGAGGGCAGGGTGCCGAACGGGACGGACATCGCGGGCCAGCCGGTCAGGTTCCAGGTCCCGGTCAGCGGCGCGTACCGCCCGTTCACGAGGACGTTGCGCAGCCAGCCCCGCTCGTGCCACGGCCCGGCCGGCGGTGAGTGCCGGGCGAGCGCCGGCGTGAGCAGGATGTCGTGCCCGGCGAAGAACGCGGTCATCCGGGCGCGCAGGCGCTCGCGCCCGCCGTCGGTGGGGACCGAGCCGGCGAACCGGCGGCCCACCGCCGCCTGCACCCGGGTGCGGCGGGCCAGCCGCGCCGGATCGAGACCCTCGGCGTCCTTCGCGGTGCCCGCCGACCAGTGCCGCAGCGCGGTGACACCCAGCGAGGCCGGATACGGCGGCTCGGCACGCCGGACCCGATGGCCCGCCCCGGCCAGCAGGTCCGCCGCCGCCCGGACCGCGTTCGTATACGGCCGGCTGACGAGGACCCCGGCGAGCGGGCTGCGCAGCGACACCGCGATCCGGCGCGGCACCGGCGTGCCAGGCGGCGGGAACGGCACGTCCGCGAGGACCGAGAGGGTCAGCCGCAGATCGCCCACCGTGGTCGCCAGCGGCCCGTTCTCCGCCATGCCGAACCAGTCGCCGTTGCCGATCCCGGCCGGCACCACCCCGTACCCGGGCTTCAGCGTGACCAGCCCGCAGTTGGCCGCGGGGATGCGCAGCGAACCCATGCCGTCGTTGCCGAGCGCGACCGGTGCCATCGCGGCGGCGACCGCGGCCGCGCTGCCGCCCGACGAGCCGCCCGCCGTGCGTGTGACGTCCCAGGGGTTGCGGGCGGTGCCGTGCACGCCCTCCGTGGTGCCGAAGACGCAGAGTTCCGGCACATTGGTGAGGCCCACGACCAGCGCGCCCGCCGCGCGCAGCCGGGCGACGGTGAGATGGTCCGCGGCGGCGGGTGTGTCGGGGGTGGCGGCGGAGCCGTTGCGGCTCGACTCGCCGCGCACGGCGAGGTTGTCCTTGACGGCCAACGGCACGCCGGCGAGGGGAAGTCCGGTCAGATCGGAGCGGGCCGCCAGGTCCTCCGCCTCCGCGAGCACGGCCTCGGCACGGACGGTCCGGAACGCGCCGATCCGGCCGTCCAGCCGTTCGATCCTGGCCAGGTGCTCGGCCACCACCTCGCGGGGCGCGGCCCGCTTCTCTCGTACGGCGGCGGCGATCTCGGCGGCGGTGCGGCCGACCCAACTCGTCACGGGCGCTCCTGGGGTCCGGGGTGTGAGGGAGGGTGCCTACTCGTGAGTACGCAGAGAGAACTGTGCCCCGTCCGGGGCCTCGCGTCGAGAGGCCGTGGACCCCGAACGCCTGCCCTGTCCTCGGGTTTTGCACGCCCTGGCCGGCGGCCGGCGCCGCTGTGACGGGCCGGTCGCCTGCCGGGCGGCTGTCGGATGCCTACCGGGCGTCCGCTGGTCGGCTCCCTGGTCATCCGACCAATGACTCAACTGCTATGACTCCGGCACCCATTGACAGTCATCCGGAACCCGCTCAATCTTCAGACATCCGATGAATGGGGAGCCGCTCATGAGTACGTATCCCAGACGTCAAGTTCTCGGTGCCACGGCGGTGGCCGCCGCCTCGGCCGCCCTGCCGCTCACCGCCGTCCCGCAGGCCCGAGCCGCCACCGAGGCCCCAGCCGGCCTGCAGGCCCGCACCGACGGACCACCCGCCCCCTGGGGCACGGTCCCCGACCCGCTGACGGTGCCGCTCAC
Organism: Streptomyces sp. NPDC006012; assembly: GCF_042871185.1. Classification (NCBI taxonomy): domain Bacteria; kingdom Bacillati; phylum Actinomycetota; class Actinomycetes; order Kitasatosporales; family Streptomycetaceae; genus Streptomyces; species Streptomyces sp. NPDC006012. The sequence continues at coordinate 9,064 of NZ_JBIAIE010000021.1, read as the reverse complement.
CGGCCTGTTCGACAACGACGGCATCGACAGCGCGGCCGCCCCGGGCGGTGACTTCGACGGCTCGGGCTACACCTTCCCGGGCGAGGAACTGCCCGCCGGCCGGATCGAGGTCGACGGCGTGCCCTTCGACTTCCCCGCCTCGACCGAGGGCACCCCGAACAACGTCGTCGCCCTCGGCCAGCGCATCGACCTGCCCGCGGGCCGCTACCTGTCCGCCGTCTTCCTCACCGCGGGCAGCTACGGCAACGCCTCCGGCCGGGCCACCGTGCACTACGCCGACGGCACGACCACCAACGCCGGCCTCGGCGGCGCCGACTGGTACGCGGCGGGCGGCTCGCTGTCGACGCCCTACCGGTACCGGCCCGACGGCACGAAGGACGAGCACGGCGTCGGGATCGGGACCTCGGACGTGTGGATCGACCCGCAGCGGGACGCGGTCGCGATCACGCTGCCGGTCACCAACCCGGCAGCGGAGGGGAAGACTGCCCTGCACGTCTTCGCGCTCAGCCTGCAGCCGGTCGCCCAGGGACGGGCGCTGATCCTGCGGGACGCGCGTTCCACCCAGTCCCTCCTGGAGTCCAGCGGCGCCCAGAGCGTCGAGGCCACCGTCCTCAACGCCGGCACCGTCGCCGTCCTCGCGGCCGACGACGTCGCCGTGCGCGTCGACGTGCCGGGCGCCCGGACCGTCGAGCCCGCCCGCATCCGCCGCCTGGGCCCCGGCGAGCAGACCCGCGTCCGCGTCGGCATCCGCAACGGCGCGGGCACCGCACCCGGCACCGTGCAGGACGGCACGGTCCGCGTGCAGGGACGGGGCGCCGAAGCCGCCGCGCTCCAGCGGAAGCTGACCCTCGGCACGGCCGAATACCAGGCCACCGACGGCTCCCTCGCCGGCCACCAGGCGCCCTACTGGTTCCAGGACGCCAAGTTCGGCATCTTCATCCACTGGGGCGTCTACTCCGTGCCCGCCTGGTCGCCGGTCGGCAAGCAGTACGCCGAGTGGTACTGGAACCACATGCAGGACCCGGGCAACGCCGTCCACGCGTACCACCGGGACACCTACGGCGAGGACTTCGCCTACGACGACTTCATCCCGCGCTTCACGGCCGAGAGGTTCGACCCCCGGTCCTGGGTGGAACTGTTCCGGGACGCGGGCGCCCAGTACCACGTCCTCACCTCGAAACACCACGAGGGCTTCGCCCTGTGGGACACCAAGGTCTCCGACCGCAACTCCGTGCGGATGGGCCCGAAGCGGGACCTGGTCAGGGAACTCTTCGAGGCGTCCAGGCGCTACACCCCCGAACTCCACCGCGGGCTGTACTTCTCCATGCCCGAGTGGTTCAACCCCGACAACCCCTGGATGGGACACGCCCCGCGCAACCCGTACACCCTCCAGTCCGTCCCGTACACCGGCTACACCGCGGGCAAGGACTACGTGAAGGACTACCAGGCCGCGCAGATGCTGGAGCTGATCCACGGCTACGACCCGGCGATCATCTGGTGCGACATCGGCGGCGCCAACGACAGCCTGCGGGTCCTCGCCGAGTACTTCAACCACGCCAAGGACCGCGCCCGGCCCGTCGAGGTCGCCGTCAACGACCGTTCGGGCATTTCCTTCCACGACTTCACGACCCCCGAGTACACGACGTACGACAGCACGGTGGTCGCCAAATGGGAGGCCAGCCGGGGACTCGATCCGCGCAGCTACGGCTACAACCAGGCGACCCCGGACTCCGCCTACATGACGACCGAGGAGGTCGTGCACAGCCTCGTCGACATCGTCTCGAAGAACGGCAACTTCCTGCTCGACATCGGCCCCCGCGCCGACGGCACGATCCCGGAGATCATGCAGACCCGGCTGCGGGAGACGGGCCAGTGGCTGCGGGTCAACGGCGAGGCGATCTACGGGACGACGTACTGGTCGTCGATGGCGCAGCTCGGCGAGGACCTGCGCTTCACGGTCCGCCCCGGCGCCGCCTTCTACATCCACTCGCTGGCCGAGCCGGGCGCGAAGCTCACCGTCGAGGCGCCGGTGCCCGTCCGCAGCGGCGACAAGGTGACGATGCTGGGCCATGACCGGCCCCTGACCTGGCACATCAGCAACGGCGCCCTGGTCGTCGACGTCCCCGCGGCCGCCCGGAAGGCGGGCCGGCACGCATGGGTCTTCAAGGTGGAATGGCGCAGCTGACGCAGGGACGGACGCCCACGGCCGAGCGCCGCGGGCCGTGGAGCGGGCCGGTGGTGTCCTCGCTGCCGGCCCGGCACCACGGGGAGGGGCCGCACCGCTCCTCCCCGGCCATGAAGGACGCCGTGGTGCCCAGGGCGACGACCCGTGCGCCGGGCCACGGTCCGCCGCCCGGCGCGAGCGGCCCTGCTCCGGCCCCTGCCGCCCCCGGGCCGCACGGCCCGTCCGCCGCCCGCCGCGGCGCGTGCACCCCGCGGCGGGCCGGACTCAATCCGCCCGCACGACCGCCGTGCTGTCCCGCTCGATCAGCCGTGGCACCGGAACCCGCACGGTCCGCGCCGGGCCGCCGTCCAGCAGTGCCAGCAGCTCCCGCGCCGCCGTGCACCCGAACTCCACGCTGTCCCGCGACAGCGCGGACAGCCACGGCTTGACGATGCGGCACAGCGCCGAGTCCTCCCAGGCCACCACCGACAGGTCGGCCGGCACCGAGAAACCCAGCTCGGACGCGGCGGCCACGCCGGCGACCGCCATCACGTCGTTGTCGTAGACGAGGGCGGTCGGCGCGGCGGCGGAGTCCAGGACCCGGCGCGTGACGGCGGCGGCCTCCGTGTCCGAGTAGTCGGTGGTCACCGACTCCACCTCGCCGAGGCCGCGCCGCTTGGCCTCGGCCCGCAGCGCGCGGATGCGGCGCCGGGTATGGGCGAGGGCCGGCAGCCCCGCGATGTGCACGATCCGGCGATGGCCCAGCGCGGTCAGCTCGTCGACCACCGAGGCCATCGCGCCCGCGTCGTCCGCCCACACGGTGGACAGACCCTGGTGGCCCTCGTCCGGCGCCCCGCCGATCAGCACCGCGGGCAGGCCGAGCTCGTTGAGCAGACCGGGACGCGGGTCCTCGGCCCGCGGGTCGACCACCAGGACACCGTCCACCCGGTGCTCCGCCCACCAGCGCCGGTACACCGCGCACTCGTCGCCGATGTCCTCCACCACCTGGAACAGCAGCCCGAGATGGCGTTCCGCCAGCACTTCCTGGATGCCGGAGACCAACTGCAGGAAGAACGAGTCGACGCCGAGCGTGTGCGCGGGCCGGGCCAGGACGAAACCCACCGTGGCCGCGCCCTCGCCGGAGAGCGCGCGGGCCGCCGTGTTCGGCCGCCAGCCCAGTTGCTCGGCGACCCGTTGCACTCGGGCCCGGGTGGTCTCGGAGACCCCGGGTCTGCCGTTGAGCGCGAAGGACACCGCGCTCTCGGAGACCCCGGCGCGGCGCGCGATGTCCTTCATCGTCGGCCGGCGTGCCGGTGTCCGCTTGGCTGGCACCCTGCCCCCTTCTCCGCCGGCGTCCGCGCGGCGATCCACTAATGCGCTTGAGCGCAAGCACTCTAAAGCGCATTAGCGATCGTGACAATCCCCTTCGCGTACCGGCGGATGCACCGTCGACAGCGATGTGACCAGGGACATCCGGCAACTAATGAATTTAGCTGGCGAAATCCGTTGACTTGCTCGCCGAGCGGCGTGCAATGTCTGGCCGGGCAACTTCGGTCCATCCACTGCAAAGGAGCAAGGGACTGTGCGTATCTCCCGTAGAACCTTCACGACGGCCGCTGTCGCCGCTCTCGTCCTGCCGCTGAGCGCCTGCGGATCGGGCGGTGACGGCGGCGGTTCGACCGATGCCTCGGGCAAGGTCGAGGGTGACATCACCTTCCAGACCTGGAACCTGCGCGCCAACTTCAAGTCGTACTTCGAGGGCGTGATCGCGGACTTCGAGAAGAAGTACCCGGGCACTCACGTCAAGTGGATCGACCAGCCGGCCGAGGGCTACCCCGACAAGCTCAGCGCCGACGCGGCCGGCGGCACCCTGCCCGACGTCGTCAACGTCTCTCCCGACCTGCTCGCCCCGCTCGCCAAGGCGGGCCTCGCCCTCGACCTCGACAAGTCCGCCGGCCAGTACAAGAAGGAGTACCTGGACGGCGCCTGGAGCGGCAATCGGATACCGGGGCTGACCGGCACGTACGCCTTCCCCTGGTACCTGAACACCGGACCGCTGTTCTACAACAAGTCCCTCTTCAAGCAGGCGGGCCTCGACCCGGAGCAGCCCCCGAAGACCTATGACGATCTCTTCGCGGACGCACTGAAGATGGCGAAGCAGAGCAAGGGCAAGGTGGCCACCCTCGCCAATGTGCCCACCATCGAGGACTTCGGCCGCTACGGCGCCCAGCTCATGAACGACCAGGGCACCGGCTTCGCCTTCAACGACGCGAAGGGCGTGGAACTCCTCACGAAATACAAGGAGTTGTTCGACGCCAAGGCCCTCGACCCGCAAGCCCTGACCGCGACCCCGGAGTCCTCGGGGAAGAAATTCCTCACCGGGGCCGTAGCCATGAACCCCGGCAGCGCGCTCGACCTCGGCAACTTCAAGAAGAACGCGCCGAACCTGTACAAGAACATCGGCATCACCGACCAGATCACCAGCACCGGCCACGTCAACATGTACGTGATGGGCGTGATGGTCAACTCCCGGACCAAGCACACGCCCGCCGCCGTCGCCTTCGCGCACTACGTGACCGACGCGCAGAACCAGATGTCGTTCGCCAAGCAGGTCGCCATCTTCCCGAGCACCGCGGGCTCCCTGGACGACCCGTACTTCACCAAGGAGGACGGCACCGACGACACCCGGGTGCGCGTCGCCGCCGCCAAGTCCCTGAAGAACGCCGTGAACTACACACCGGTCCTGTTCAGCGACCAGATGAAGACGGCGCTCGGCAACGAGGTCGCCAAGGCGCTCCAGGGCAAGGAGAGCCCCAAGTCGGCTCTCGACAACGCCGTCAAGGCCTGCGACCAGCTCCTCACGCAGCAGGGCTGAGCGGACATGGCGAATCTCACGGTACGGATCCGGGTACGGCGCCATCTGCCCACCAGCCCCTGGCTGTTCGCCGCCCCGGGGCTGCTGGTCGCCGGCGCCTTCGTGCTCTACCCGTTCCTCTCCACGCTGGTCAACGCCTTCACCGACCGCCGCACCCTGATCCCGGGCCGCTTCGTGGGCCTCGCCAACTTCCGCGAACTGCTCCACGACGACACGTTCTGGACCGCGCTGCGCAACAGCACGCTGTACGTCGCCGTCGTCGTCCCGGCCCTGGTCGTCCTGCCGCTGTTGCTGGCGCTGCTGGTGCAGAAGAACATCCCCGGCATCGCCTTCTTCCGGTCCGCCTTCTACACCCCCGTCGTCGCCTCGATCGTCGTGGTCGGGCTCATCTGGGTGTGGATGCTGGACGACCGCGGCCTGATCAACTCCCTCCTGGGGACCGTCGGGCTCGGCAAGGTCGGCTTCCTCAGCGACCAGTGGCTGCTCCTGCTGAGCGCCATGGCCGTCACCGTCTGGAAGGGCCTCGGCTACTACATGATCATCTACCTCGCCGCGCTGGCGAACGTGCCCCGCGAACTGCACGAGGCCGCCGCCGTGGACGGCGCGGGCGCCGTGCGGCGCTTCCGCACGGTCACCGTGCCCGCCGTGCGCTCCACCATGGTCCTGGTCGCCGCCCTGTCCTCGGTCGCCGCGTTCAAGGTGTTCTCCGAGGTGTACCTGATGGCGGGCCCGAACGGCGGCCCGGCCGGCGAGGACACCACCCTCGTGATGCTCGTCCAGCGCACCGGCACCGGTCTGACCGGCCGGGTCGGCTACGCCTCCGCCCTGTCCGTCGTCGTCTTCGTGGTCACCGTCGCACTGATGCTGCTGGTCATGCGCGCCGACCGGAGGGAGGAGTCATGACCGTCACCGAGAAGACAACGGCCGGGCCACGGCCCGCCACCGGCCGGCCGCCCCGGATCACCGACGAGCACGGCCGTCGGGTCCCCGGCTGGGAACTCGTCCTGCGCTACGTCCTGCTGCTGGTCGTCCTGGCCGTCACCGTCGGCCCGTTCGTGTGGCAGCTGGCCACCTCACTCAAGGGCCCCACCGAGGACATCTTCAGCTCGCCGCCGACGTTCCTGCCCAGCCACCCCACCCTGCACAACTACACCAGGGTCGCCGACACCATCCCCGTCTGGGACTACGCCCTCAACTCGCTGAAGGTCGCCGCCGCCAGCGTCGTCACCAACTGCGTGGGTTCAGCGCTCGCCGGATATGCCCTGGCCCGGCTGCGCTACCGGGGCCGCCGGGTGGCCGTCCTCGTCTTCGTCCTGGCGATGCTCGTGCCCGTGGAGGGCATCATCATCGCCCAGTTCACGACCATGCGGGACCTCGGCCTGAACAACACGCTGACCGGGGTGCTGCTGCCCGGCTGCGTCAACGCCCTGAACGTCCTGCTGATGCGCAACGCCTTCAGCAACCTCCCCTACGAGATCGAGGAGGCGGCCTTCGTCGACGGCGCCAACGCCTGGCAGCGCTTCCTGTGCATCGCCCTGCCCGCCGTCAAGGGCACCCTCGCCGTCGTCGCGATCTTCGCCTTCATGAGCGCCTGGGACGACTTCCTGTGGCCGCTCATCGTGCTGAGCGACCCGTCCAAGTTCACCCTCACCGTCGGACTCAACTATCTGCACGGCACCTTCGCCAACGACGAACGCCTCGTCGCCGCCGGCACGGTCATCGCCGTCGCCCCGCTGATCGCCCTGTTCGCCTGCCTGCAGCGGTACTTCTTCCGCGGCGTCGGCGAGGGCGCGGTGAAGGGCTGAGACACCCGAACTCCCCACGTACGCACTGAAGAACCGGGAACTCCATGTCCTCTGCCGTGCGCTTCGGCGTCAACTACACCCCCAGCCAGGGGTGGTTCCACCACTGGCTCGACTTCGACCCGGACTCCGTACGCGCCGACCTCGACTCGATCGCCGCGCTGGGCCTGGACCACATCCGCGTCTTCCCGCTGTGGCCCGTCTTCCAGCCCAACCGCACCCTGATCAGGCCGCGCGCCATCGAGCACCTGGTGGCGCTCGCCGACGCCGCCGCCGAACGCGGACTCGACGTCAACGTCGACGGGCTCCAGGGCCATCTGTCGAGCTTCGACTTCCTGCCCGCCTGGACCCGGACCTGGCACCGGCGCAACATCTTCACCGACCCGGACGTGGTCGAGGGCGAGGCCCACTACCTGCGCACCCTGGCCGCCGCCCTCGCCGACCGGCCGAACTTCATCGGCATGACCGTCGGCAACGAGGTCAACCAGTTCGCCGCCGGGCCGCACCCCGACCCCGACCGCATCACCCCCGACCAGGCGGAGCGCTGGCTGACCCGGCTGCTCGCCGCCTGCGCCGAGGGCGCCCCGGACAAGCTGCACCTGCACGCCTCGTACGACGCCGCCTGGTACCAGGACGACCAGCCGTTCACCCCCGCGCACTCGGCCCGCATCGGCGACCTGACCGCCGTGCACTCCTGGGTGTTCAACGGCACCGCCCAGCGCCACGGACGGGTCTCCGTGCCGACCGAGCACCACGCCGCCTACCTGGTCGAGCTGAGCAAGGCATGGGCCGACGACCCGCACCGCCCCGTCTGGCTCCAGGAGGTCGGCGCCCCCGCCCCGCTGATCCCGGCCGAGCACGCCGCCGCCTTCACCGAAGCCACGGTCGCGAACGCGCTCGACTGCCCCGGTCTGTGGGGTATCACCTGGTGGTGCTCGCACGACGTCTCCCGTGACCTCGCCGACTTCCCCGAACTCGAATACGGGCTCGGCCTGCTCACCAACGACCGGCGGCCCAAGGACCTCGCCCGCGTCCTCGCGGCGGCGGCCCGGCAGCCGCGGCCGGCGCCCGCCACCCGCGCCACCGCCCTCGTCGTCCCCGCCGATCCGGCCCGGCGTTCCCACTGCGCCCCCGGCGGGCCCGTCTTCGACGCCTTCTTCCGGCTGGTCGCCGACGGGGCCCGGCCCACCACCGTGCTGGACGAGCGGGCGGACGACCGCGACCACCTGGCCGCGCGCGGCATCACCGAAGTCGTCACTCCCGATCAGGTGCTCCCCGCCCCACCGGGAGGCACCCGCCGGTGAACCCCACCACACGCACCGTCCCGCTCGGCGGCCCTGACACCCGCCCGGCCCGCCCTGCCGGTCCCACGCGCCGCCACCCCGCCCACCGGCACCGGAGTCTCTTCCCGTCGGCACCCGGCGCTTTCCCGGCGGGCATACTTCGTGACCGGCCCCCAGCCCGGGCAGGGCGAACGGGAGGCACGATTCGACGTGCGCGCGGTGGGGGAGCTGTACTCCTCGTCGGCCCCCGCGACCGCCACCCACACCTGGTAACCACCAGCTGACGTACGACCTACGGAGCATCCCGTATGCATGACGACCGAAGCCTCGTCGAGGGCCGCCTCAAGCGCGTCCTCGACGAGCGCATCCGTCCCGCCGTCCACCCCGAGTCCGTGCCCCTGAAGGTCACGGTCTGGCACGCCCCCGGCGAACCCGTGCCGGTCGAGGAGGGGCTTGCCGCCGAGACCGAGCCGATCGAGGTGGGCGCGCGCTGGGGTGCTCCGTGGGGCACCAGCTGGTTCCGGGTGACCGGGACCGTCCCGGAGACCTGGGCCGGGCGCACCGTCGAGGCCCTGCTCGACCTCGGCTTCGACGAGAACATGCCCGGCTTCCAGTGCGAGGGCCTGGTCTACCGGCCGGACGGCACCCCGGTGAAGGGCCTCAACCCGCGCAACCAGTGGGTCCGCATCGGGGCGCCCGTCGCGGGCGGCGAGGAGGTACGGCTGCACGTCGAGGCCGCCTCCAACCCCGTCATCCTCGACTACCACCCCTTCCTGCCCACACAGCTCGGCGACAAGGAGACCGCGGGCACCGAGCCGCAGTACACGCTGACCCGCATGGACCTCGCCGTCTTCGACGAGACGGTGTGGAACCTGGTCATGGACCTGGAGGTGCTCGGCGAGCTGATGGCCGAGCTGCCCGTGGAGTCGGCCCGCCGCTG